>NZ_DATHOP010000133.1:0-11157 GCF_035484855.1 Bradyrhizobium sp. | reverse complement strand
AAATCCAGCTCCTGTCCAAGCACACGCGTTGTCCGGTCACCAAGCCCAAGCTTGCGGCTTTCGCCAGCGACGACGAGGTTTCCGCCGAACGTTATCGAAGCGAAGTGCTCGACAAGCGCAAATCGGTGTTCGATTTGCTGGAGGAATACCCGGCGTGCGAACTGCCGTTTCACCTTTATCTCGAAATGCTCTCGCTGCTGGCGCCGCGCTATTATTCGATTTCGTCGTCGGCCTCGGTCGATCCGTCGCGCTGCAGCGTTACCGTCGGCGTGGTGGAAGGTCCCGCGAGCTCCGGCCGCGGCATCTACAAGGGCATCTGTTCGAATTACCTCGCCGGCCGCCGCATCGGCGAAACCATCCACGCCACGGTGCGCGAAACCAAGGCCGGCTTCCGGTTGCCCGAGGACGCCAGCGTGCCGATCATCATGATCGGCCCCGGCACCGGGCTCGCGCCGTTCCGCGGCTTCCTGCAGGAGCGCGCGGCGCGCAAAGCGGCCGGCGCGACGCTCGGGCTCGCGATGCTGTTCTTCGGCTGCCGCCATCCCGATCAGGATTTTATCTATGCGGACGAACTGAAGGCGTTTGCCGCCGACGGCATCGCAGAACTGCACACCGCGTTCTCGCGCGCCGACGGTCCGAAAACCTATGTGCAGCATCTGGTCGCGGCGCAGAAAGAACGGGTCTGGAGCCTGATCGAGCAGGGCGCGATCACTTACGTCTGCGGCGACGGCGGCAAGATGGAGCCGGACGTCAAGGCGGCGCTGGTTGCGATCTACCGCGAGCGGTCCGGCGCGGACGCCGAGGCCGGCCAGCGCTGGATCGACGATCTCGGCGCCAAGAACCGCTATGTGCTGGATGTGTGGGCGGGCGGATGATGCAGCACGTAGCCCGGATGGAGCGAAGCGAAATCCGGGGCACTTGCTGATTCAGCAAACGCTGCCGTCATCCCCGGATGAGCGCGACTGCGCTCACTCGGGAGGTGCGCGCTCTTGCGCGCCTCGAAGGATGGGCCGCTTGCACCTCGGCCAGTCATCCTTCGAGGCTCGCCGAAGAGGCGAGCACCTCAGGATGACGCAATCTTACCGTTTCGGCAACCGCTCGAAACTCGGCAATCCTTCCGGAATCTGATGAAACGCCTGCTTGTCGATGGTGAAGATCGCCATCTGCGGAGTGCCGAACAGCGTGGGATCGTCGAGCGTGCCGATCTTCAGCACCACCGCCGGCAGCCCCGGCCGCCGCGTCAACAGATGGGTGCCGCACTCGGCGCAGAATTCGCGCGTCACCGCGTTTTCCAGATCGCTGCGTTTGAAAGCCTTTGGCGTTCCCTTGGTGTAGGAAAACCCGTCCGGCGGCATCAGCATGAACATGTTGGGCGCGCCGCCCGAGATATATTGGCATTCGCGGCAGTGGCATTGCGCCTTCAAGGCCGGCTCACCCTCGGCCACGTAGCGCAGCTGGCCGCAATAGCATCCGCCCTCCAGTTTCATGACATTCTCCCTGTTGTCAATGCATCGCCTTCGCCGAGGCCGCATGCGCATGCTTGTCGATGGCGTCGATGACTTGCGGCCACATCGGCATCGGCAGCGCGTGCCCCATGCCTTCGACCATCATCAGCTTGGCGCCCGGGATCGAGGCCGCGGTGTCCCTGCCGCCTTCGGGGCGCACCAGCGGATCGACGGTGCCGTGGATCACCAGCGTCGGCGCGTTGACCGCGCGCAGCCGCTGCTTGCGGCTGCCGGAGGCGAGAATCGCGCGCAGCTGCCGTCCAACGCCCGCCGGGTTGAGGCCGCGCTCGAAACAGCGCTCGGCGCGGGCGCGGTCGCGCGCCTCGTCTTCGGGAAAGCTTCCCACCCGCAGCAGCTTCCAGGTCTGCGCGAAGCGGGCGATATATTCGTCGCGAGTCGCAGGCGGCGGCGCCATCAGCATCGCCGCCGCCTCGCGGGTAGGGCCAGGCACTTTTGGATTACCCGTGGTCGACATGATCGAGGTCAGGGAACGCACCCGCTCGGGAAAGGAGATCGCGATTTCCTGGGCGATCATGCCGCCCATGGAGGCGCCGACCAGATGCGCGGATTTGATGCCGAGCGCATCCATCAAGCCAATCGTGTCCTCTGCCATGTCACCCAGCTTGTAGGGCGCGGCCACCGGAATTTTCAGGAACCGCAGTTTCAACAGTTCGAGCGGGGTCAGGCGCTTGCCGCCGGAAAGTCTTGAGGATCTGCCGATGTCGCGATTGTCGAAACGGATGACGCGAAAGCCGCGGCCGGCGAGCTGGCGGCAGAAATCGTCATCCCACAGCACCATTTGGGCGCCGAGCCCCATGATCAGCAGCATCGGCTCGGCATCGGCGTCGCCGAAAATCTCGTAGCAAAGCTCGACGCCGTTGGCGCGGGCGATCCGCTCCGGCTGATGGGCCAATCCATTCACTTCGGTTATTCCCTGAACATGGCATTGCGACCAGCACTCTATGACACGGTTTTTCGCGGTGCAGAAGGCTCCCCCAGGCCTGAAATCGGCAGCCGCGATGTTGACCGTGCTGTCGCAACGGTGTGGTATCAATGTCAGGACAGGCGGGGCTCTGATCCCCTCGTGATCATCCCGGAGGTCGCCCATGGCAGACAAGAGCAACGATCCGGTTGCGATCTGGCAGAACATGATGGGCGAGATGGAGAAGGGATTCAACGCCTTCGCCACCAAGGCGATGGAATCGCCGGAATTCTCCAGGGTCGTCAACCAGGTCGGCGGGGTCTCGGCGGGCGCGCAAAAACAGCTCGGCGAGATGATGGAGAAATATCTCGTCAGCATGAACCTGCCGAGCCGGGTGCAGATGGTCGGCATGGCCGAGCGGCTGCAGGCGATCGAAGGGCAACTCGGCGAGATCAAGGCGATGCTGCACCAAATCCAGGGTCAGTCCGGCGCGTCGCAAGGCGGATTTGCGTCCCCGCCGAGGCCGCCGCGCACCAAAAAACCGCCACCCGCGGGCGGAGAGCAAAAATGAATGCCGCGGCCGGCCTGGATCTGAGATCGATCCCGGACCGGATTCAGTCCGAAGTGCAGCGCGCGATCCAGCGCAGCATCAAGGGCGTCGAATATATCGCCTCGTCTGGTCCCTCGCTCGGTTCGACGCCGAAGGACATCTTGAGCGTCCGCGGCACCATGAATCTCTATCACTACCGCCCCGTCGCCGACGAGATCTACCGGGTGCCGATCCTGATCGTGATGGCCACCACCAACCGCGGCTACATCCTCGACATGGTGCCCGGCCAGAGCTTCATCGAGTTCCTCCTCAAGCGCGGCTACGACGTCTACATGCTGGACTGGGCCGCGCCGCGGCCGGAAGAGAAATCGCTGGCGATGGAGGACTACGTCCTCGACTTCATTCCGGATTGCGTCCGCCGCGTGCAACAGGATTCCGGCGAGACCGACATCACCATCATCGGCTATTGCTTTGGCGGCGTGCTGTCCTTGCTCTACGGCTCGATCTTCGCCGACGGGCCGATGAAGAACCTGATCTGCTTCACCACTCCGGTCGATTTCCGCGAAATGAAGCTGTTCCAGAATTTCTCCGACCGGCGCTATTTCGACGTCGATCGCCTGGTCGACAGCGTCGGCAACGTGCCGCCCGAGATGATCCTGTCCTCGTTCGAGATGCTGCGGCCGGCGTCGCGCGCCGCGAGCCAGGTACAGCTGTGGGAAAACATCTGGAATGACGAATACGTCAAGTCGTACCGCATGTTCGACCGCTGGGCCACCGATACGCTGCCGCTGGCGGGCGAGTATTTTCGCGCCATCACCAAGGACCTGATGTGGGACAACAAGCTCTACAACGACACCATGTCGGTCGGCGGGCGCAAGGCTGACATTTCCAAAATCACCGTGCCGATGCTGCACGCGGTCGCCGAGCACGATCACATCGTGCCCTATGACGCCGCCAAGCCGCTGATCAAGAAGATCGGCTCGACGGATAAGGAAGAGGTGATGCTGAAGGGCGGCCATGTCAGCCTGGTCGCCGGCGCCAACGCGATAAAACGGCTGTGGCCGAAACTCGATTCATGGCTGGGCGAGAGATCGACATGAGCACCGACATACGCACCTATCCGCTCCGCGTCGCGACCGACGCCGGCGAGGTCGAGTTCAGGATGATGGCGCCGGCCGACGAGGCGCTGGTGCTGGAATTCGCGCAAAAACTCCCGGTGCACGATTTGCTGTTCCTGCCGCGCAACATCAGCGAGCCGAAGGTGCTGGCGGCCTGGATCAAGGAGATCGAGCGCGGCTCGATCACGAGCCTGCTGGCGGTGAAGTCGGGCAGGGTGGTCGGCTGCGGCACCATCGTGCGCGATCCGCACTCCTGGTCGCCGCATGTCGGCGAAATCCGCAACGTGGTTTCGCCTGAGGTGCGCGGCCAGGGCGTCGGCCGGGCGCTGTCGCAGGAAACCTTTGCCCTTGCCTTGAGCGTGGGACTGGAAAAATTGCTCGTCCAGATGACAGTGGACCAGACCGGCGCGATCGCGATTTTCGAAGGCCTCGGCTTCAAGGCCGAGGCGCTGTTTCGCGATCATGTCCGCGATTCCGCCGGGCAAAAGCACGATATCGTCGTGCTCGGGCACAATGTGGCGCAGGTCCGGGCCCAGATGGAAGCCTATGGGATGGGGGAGGCCGTCCAGCCCTGAAGCCCGATCATTGAGCCGACCCGCCTAATTCCTCAGCCGATCACGAATTCGTGATATCGCATCGCACCATTGATGTTGCGATGCACCATCAGCTGTGCCATATAGAGGTTGCCCCGGGCCCAGAGCGGACGGGGTGAGCCCATAGCTCAACCCGAGGATGGAGAGACCCCATGACCACCGAAACCGAAACCAATTCCGTGCTGAACACCGTCAAGGAAGCTTTCGCGCCCGTCACCGACGCGCTCAAGAACCTCCAGAACATGGAAGTTCCCGAAGCCGCCCGTGAATTCGTGAAGAAGACCGCCGGCACCGCCAAGGAGCGCGCCGCCGATCTCTACGCCGGGTCCGAGAAGGCCACCGATGCGATCGAGACCGCCGTTGCCGGCTCGGTCACTGAAGCCGCCAAGATCAGCCGCAACGTCCAGCAGGCGCTCTATCAGGACGCCGAAGCGTTCTTCGCCGGCATCGACAGGCTGGCGTCCGCCAAGTCGCTCAACGAGGCGGTGCAGATCCAGTCGGACATGCTGCGCGCGCGCGGCGAACTGTTCGTGTCGCGGGCCAAGGCCTCGACCGAATATCTCGGCAAGCTCGTCACCGAGGGCGCCAAGACCGCCCAGGACAACTTTTCCAAGGTCTATACCAAGACCGCCTGATCGCGGTTCAAAGCGAACGACTGCCCCGTTTCGAAGGCCCGCTTAGGCGGGCCTTCTTTTTGTCGGCACACGTTCCCCGGATGCTGCGCAGCGCGCCGCCGCTTCGCGGCGTGGTGCGCTGCTGATCCGGTGTCCATGGCATCGCCAAGATTTGTGGGTCCCGGCTCTACGGTGCATCGTAAAGAACGCTGCACCGCCTCCGGGACACGAAATCTGATGACGGTCGCGCGCGCAGCTTCAGGGATGGCTCAGGCCGCTTTAGATGTGGACAGCTATTGTCTCATCTGAAGTCAACCGCTTGAATAGGGAATCAGGGACCCCAACTTGATTTAAGGGATTGTTGCGTTGCGGAACGATTGCGTGGGTCCAGCGTCTTCCCATTGATCGATCGGGCCGTCTTCGGCCCCGAAGAGGAAACAGCATGTCCGCGACTGCCGAGAGGCTGCGCCCGCCGTCCAGAACGCTGATGTTTCTGGAGGGACGCGCGATCCAGGAACTCGGCGCATTTCTGGGCGCGCTGCCGTTGCTCAGCCTGGCGCCGAAGGGCGACGGACATCCGGTGCTGGTATTGCCCGGGCTGGTGGCGTCGGACACCTCGACGCGACCGCTGCGCAGCTTCTTGAAGAACCGCGGCTATGCGGTCAGCGGCTGGCGGCAGGGCCGCAATCTCGGCCTGCGCGATGGCGTGCAGCGCGCGATGGTCGATCTGGTGCGTGAACTCAGCGACACGCACGGCCGCAAGATCAGCCTGGTCGGCTGGAGCCTCGGCGGCCTGTACGCAAGGCAGCTCGCAAAGATGATGCCGGATCGGGTGCGCTCGGTGATCACGCTCGGCAGCCCGTTCGCAGGCAGCCCGAAGGCGACCAACGCCTGGCGCGTTTATGAGATGGCGAGCGGCCGCCGCGCCGACGAAAACGACGGCCGCTTCGGCGGATCGCTGGCGGAAACGCCGCCGGTGCCGACCACCGCGATCTTCAGCCGCACCGACGGCATCTGCGCCTGGCAGGGCTGCATGGAAAAGCCGTCGGCCCGCTCCGAAAACATCGAGGTCGAAAGCAGTCATTGCGGCATGGGCCATCACCCCGCCGTGGTCTACGCGGTCGCCGACCGCCTCGCGCAGGCCGAAGGGCAGTGGGCCCCGTTCGACCGCAGCGGCTGGCGCAGCATCGTGTATCCCGATCCGAACAGGTGAGAGCGGCGCCCAAAGGCGTCATTGCGAGCGTAGCGAAGCAATCCAGCTTGCTTTGTTGACCAATGGATTGCTTTGTCGCTTCGCTCCTCGCAATGACGATACGAGCGGCCTGCTTTCGCCAATGTTGTTGCTTCCCCAAAAAACGCGCTATGCGTTGGCGATGGCCCATCCGCTTGCCCGCATCATCGAACAGCTCAAGCGCGAACCCTCGCGCACCGGCTCCATCGTCATCACCGTGTTTGGCGATGCGATCGTGCCGCGCGGCGGATCGGTCTGGCTTGGTACCCTATTGGAATTCTTCAAGGCGCTGGACATCGAGGCCGGCGTGGTGCGCACGGCGATGTCGCGGCTTGCGGCCGATGGCTGGCTCGAGCGCGAGAAGGTCGGCCGCAACAGCTTCTACCGGCTGGTGAAGAAGGGCCGGCAAACTTTTGACGCTGCGACCAAACACATCTACGATCCGCAAGCCTCCGGTTGGACCGGGCGTTTTGAACTGCTGCTGATCGGCAATGGCGAGGACCGCGACGCCTCGCGCGAGGCGCTGAAGAATGCCGGCTTCGGCAGTCCCTTGCCCGGCGTCTGGGTCGCGCCCTCGGGCGTTCCGATTCCGGAGGAAGCTGCATCCGCGATCCGGCTGGAAGTGTCCGCCGAGGACGACAGCGGCCGGCGGCTGCTCAGCGAGAGCTGGCCGCTCGATCGCACGGCGGACGCCTACCTGAAATTCATGAAAACCTTCGAGCCCTTGCGCGGCTGGATCGGCCGGCGCGCACAACTGTCCGATGCCGACGCCTTCACGGCGCGGATATTGCTGATCCATCATTACCGGCGGGTGGTGCTGCGCGATCCGTTGCTGCCCACCGCGCTACTGCCTGTGGATTGGCCGGGCCGGGCGGCGCGGAAACTCTGCGGCGAGATCTATCGCGCGGTGTTGCCGCAAGCCGAAAAATGGCTTGATCACAACGGGTTGAATGAAAACGGCCGGTTGCCCGCCGCCACCGGACTGGCCCATCGCTTCGGCGATTAATATGTTACAGAAATATATTGCATATTGAAATTTTTGTTATATATTAGCTCGCAACAATCCGGGAGGCCGGCGCATGTACACCCAGGCGCTCAATACGTCGGAAGCCGAAGACCGCATCGAGGACGCTGCGCATGCCGCGGCGTTCCAGGCGCGGATCGATGCCGAGGACCGCATCGAGCCGAACGACTGGATGCCCGCCGCCTATCGCAAGACGCTGACGCGGCAGATTTCGCAGCACGCCCATTCCGAGATCGTCGGCATGCTGCCCGAGGGCAACTGGATCACCCGCGCGCCGTCGCTGCGCCGCAAGGCTGCGCTGCTCGCCAAGGTGCAGGACGAATGCGGCCACGGGCTTTATCTCTACGCCGCCGCCGAGACGCTCGGCACCTCGCGCGAAGAGCTGGTCGACCTGATGCTGTCAGGCAAGGCCAAATATTCCTCGATCTTCAATTACCCGACGCTGACCTGGGCGGATATCGGCGTGATCGGCTGGCTGGTCGATGGCGCCGCGATCATGAACCAGATCCCGCTGTGCCGTTGTTCCTACGGCCCCTATGCGCGGGCGATGATCCGCGTCTGCAAGGAGGAATCCTTCCATCAGCGCCAGGGCTACGAGATCATGGTGACGCTGTCGCGCGGCTCTGAGGAGCAGAAGGCGATGGCGCAGGACGCGCTGAACCGCTGGTGGTGGCCGGTGCTGATGATGTTCGGGCCTCCCGATGCCGCGAGCCAGCACGGCGACATCTCGACGAAGTGGAAGATCAAGCGTTTCTCCAATGACGAGCTGCGCCAGAAATTCGTCGACGCGACGGTGCCGCAGGCGCAATACCTCGGTTTGACGATCCCCGATCCCGGCATGAAGCAGGATTCCGACGGGCATTGGCAATACAGCGCCATCGATTGGGACGAATTCAGGCAGGTGCTCGCAGGCAACGGTCCCTGCAACCGCGACCGGCTGGCGGCGAGGCGCAAGGCGCATGACGAAGGCGCCTGGGTGCGCGAGGCGGCGCAGGCCTATGCGGAAAAACGCAGGCACCGGCAAACCGCGCAAGCTGCCGAATAGAGTCGAGGGAGACCGTCATGGCCACGCCGAACACCCCGCTTTGGGAAGTCTTCATCCGCAGCCGCAATGGCTTGGCGCACAAGCATGTCGGCTCGCTGCACGCCTCCGACGCGACGCTGGCGCTGCAAGCCGCACGCGACATCTACACCCGCCGCGGCGAGGGCCTGTCGATCTGGGTGGTGCCGTCGAGCGCGATCACCGCCTCCGACCCTGCCGAGAAGGGCATGATGTTCGAGCCGGCGGAATCCAAGATCTACCGGCATCCGACGTTTTACGACGTGCCCGACGAAGTCGGGCATATGTGATTTCTGACGAATGTAGCTGCCCACATTCGTCATTGCGAGCGCAAGCGAAGCAATCCATCGCGCAGCATCATGAAAGAATGGATTGCTTCGTCGCAAGCGCTCCTCGCAATGACGACGATAGAGTTGGCGCAAGCAGGTTGAAGAACATGGCCGTCGCATCCATCACCGTCTCCGAAACGCCGCTGGTGCTTTACGTGCTGCGCCGCGCCGACGATGCGCTGATCCTCGGGCATCGGCTGTCGGAATGGTGCGGCCATGCGCCCGCCATGGAAGAGGACATGGCGCTCGCCAATATGGGCCTCGATCTGCTGGGACAGGCGCGCGAACTCTATTCGTATGCCGCCAAGGTCGAAGGCAAGGGCAACGACGAGGACAAGTTCGCCTATCTGCGCGACGTTCGCCAGTACCGCAACCTGCTGCTGCTGGAACAGCCGAACGGCGATTTCGCGCGCACCATGGTGCGGCAATTCTTCTACTCGGCGTTCGCCGACCTCTATTGGCGCGCGATGATGAAGTCAGGCGATCCAACGCTTGCCGCGATCGCGGCAAAATCCGAGAAGGAAAGCGTCTATCATGTCAGGCATTCGTCGGAATGGATGGTCCGCCTCGGCGACGGCACCGACGAAAGCCACGCGCGTGCGCAAACCGCCATCGACGATCTCTGGTCCTTCATCGGCGAGATGTTCGAAGTTGACGACAGCGAGCGCGCGTTGATCGATGCCGGCACCGCCATCGATCCCGCGAGCCTGCGCCCGCAATGGCTCAAGACGGTTACCTCGGTTGTGAACGAAGCAACGCTTTCGCTGCCGAAGAGCGGCTGGATGCAGCAGGGCGGCCGCAGCGGCCGGCACAGCGAACATCTCGGCCACTTGCTCAGCGAGCTGCAGTCGATGCAGCGGACTTTTCCGGGGGCCACATGGTAACAGCTGAAATCAGCGACGCCGAATTGCGGCAGCGCGCCTGGGATGTTGCGGCGACCGTGGTCGATCCGGAAATTCCGGTGTTGACGATTGCCGATCTCGGCGTGCTGCGCGACGTCGCGGTCCATGACGGCCGGATCGAGGTCGCGATCACGCCGACCTATTCCGGCTGCCCGGCGATGAACATGATCACGCTGGAGATCGAGCTCGCGCTGGAGCGCGAGGGATTTCGCAACTCGAAAGTGAGGACCGTGCTGTCGCCGGCCTGGACCACCGACTGGATGAGCGAGGATGGCCGCCGCAAGCTCGCCGAATACGGCATCGCGCCGCCGCAGGCCGCTGGCTCCCGCCGCGCGCTGTTCGGCGTCGAGCAGGTCAAGTGCCCGCAATGCAGCTCCGACGATACCGAAGTGCTGTCCGAATTCGGCTCGACCTCCTGCAAGGCGCTGTGGCGCTGCAAGAGCTGCCGCGAACCGTTTGATTATTTCAAATGCCATTGATGCTTCAATCGTCATTGCGAGCGAAGCGAAGCAATCCATGCCGCAACAAGAAAGATGGATTGCTTCGTCGCAAGGGCTCCTCGCAATGACGGTGGAATTGAGAGTCTGAGAATTGCCGATGTCCCAAACCCCGCGCTTCCATCGCCTCGCCGTCAACGATCTGCGCCGCGAAGCCGCTGACGCGATATCGCTGACCTTTGCGATTCCGGACGAACTCGCCAACGATTACAGCTTTGCCCCGGGCCAGTACCTGACGCTGCGCACCACCATGGATGGCGAAGAAGTACGCCGCTCCTATTCGATCTGCTCCGGCCCCGATGACGGCGAATTGCGCATCGCGGTGAAGAAGGTCGATGGCGGGGCGTTTTCGAGCTGGGCCGCCGACGAGCTGAAGCCAGGTGACGAACTCGACGTCATGACGCCGACCGGCCGTTTTGGCGTCGCACCCGCACCGGGCGAAGCAAGGGTCTATGTCGGCTTTGCCGCCGGCTCCGGCATCACGCCGATCCTTTCCCTCGTGAAGGGCGTGCTGGCGCGCGAGCCCCATAGCCGGTTCTTCCTGTTCTACGGCAACCGCTCGACATCGGGCATGCTGTTCCGCGAGGCGCTGGAAGAACTGAAGGACAGGTTCATTCAGCGGCTCTCGATATTCCATGTCATCTCCGGCGAGGAGCAGGACATCCCGATCCTGCATGGCCGGCTCGACGGCGAGAAGGTGAGGGTGTTGCTTCGCTCGCTGGTGCCGGCAGTGAGTGTCGATCATGTCTTCATCTGTGGTCCAACCGGCATGAGTGACGAGTTGGAGGCGACTTGCCGTGACATCGGCATTG
>NZ_DATHOP010000132.1:0-3622 GCF_035484855.1 Bradyrhizobium sp. | reverse complement strand
TTCGCCGCGGCCGGCGACTTCCATGGAATCCTTTTCGTTCGATTCGGAAATCCGCAGCGTCACATTGCCTTCGGCTTCGCGCAGCAGCCGGTCGCGGATGACGCGGCTCTGCACCTTGTCGCCTTCGGTTCCGGCGAGCGGCGAATCGTTGATGCGGAACGTCATGGTCAGAGTCGGCGGATCGATCGGCTGCGCCGGCAGCGGCTCGGCGACTTCCGGCGCGCACAGCGTGTGCGAGACGAAAGCTTCCGGCAGGCCGGCAATGGCGACGATGTCGCCGGCAAAGCCTTCCTCGATCGGCGCCCGTTCGAGGCCGCGGAAGGCCAGCACTTTGGTGACGCGGCCTTCCTCGATCAGTTCGCCGTTGCGGTCGATGACCTTGACCTGCTGGTTCGGCTTCACCGAACCGGAGGTGATGCGGCCGGTGACGATGCGGCCGAGATAGGGATTGGATTCGAGAATGGTTCCGAGCATGCGGAACGGACCGTCCTCGACCGTGGGCGGCGGCACGTGGCGCAGCACGAGGTCGAACAGGGGCGCCATGCCCTGGTCCTTGGGGCCGTCCTCGGACATGGCCATCCAGCCCTGCTTGGCGGAGCCGTACAGGATCGGAAAATCGAGCTGCTCGTCAGTGGCGTCGAGCGCCGCGAACAGGTCGAACACGGCATTGGCGACCTCGGTGGCGCGCGCATCGGAGCGGTCCACCTTGTTGATCACCACGATGGGCTTGAGCCCCATCTTGAGCGCCTTGGAGACGACGAATTTTGTCTGCGGCAGCGGCCCCTCGGCGGCGTCGACCAGGACCAGCGCGCCATCCACCATGTTGAGGATGCGCTCGACCTCACCGCCGAAATCGGCGTGGCCGGGGGTGTCGACGATATTGATCCGGGTGTCCTTCCAGACCAGCGAGGTGGCCTTGGCGAGGATGGTGATGCCGCGTTCGCGTTCGAGGTCGTTGGAATCCATCGCCCGCTCGACGACGCGCTGATTGTCGCGAAACGAGCCTGATTGCTGCAGCAGGCGGTCGACCAGGGTGGTTTTGCCGTGGTCGACATGGGCGATGATGGCGATATTGCGCAGGTTCATAAAAGCTATCCGGGAATCAAAGGCGGGCCCCCGAGGATCACAAGCAAGGATCGCCAGGGGCCCGCGTTTGTGCGCTGTATATAGGGCTTTTTGCGCCGGAAGCAATCGAAGTTTGTGCACAGCACAATGGGGCTGTCCGTTAAGGTAACGGCGTCCCGTCGGCGACCGGGGCCTTTAATAAATGCGGGCCTTAAGGAATTTATGCCGCGGCGATTTTGGAACCCGCCGCCGGGCCGGAACCACCGAGCGCGATGGCGGGCGCGGCTTCGCCCGCGCCCGCGCCGCCACGGTCGAGAATCGCGGTCCGCCGCGCGGCGATGGCGAAGCGGAGCTGGTCGAGCGCGAACGAGAACGACATGCGCACGGTCTCGTCGAATTCCTCGTGCTCGCTTTGATGAACGATGGCGATGACCAGATTGTCGGCGTCCAGTTGCAACTGCTCCAGCGCTTCGAGGTTCTGCGCTGTATGCGCCTTGCGCACCATATCCAGAACCTTCTGCAACAGACGCAGCCGCCGGGTGCGGGTGTCGCTGCGCAAATAACTCGCGACGCCGGCGATGGCCGAGCCGAAAACCGGGAAGATCAGCATGCCGTAGAAGATGTCGTCGCCGTATCTGTCCCAGAATGTCTGCGTGCTGTCAGTGAGATATGCGAGCGCGCCGGGATGGGTGACGATATCGGCATCCTTATCGGTCGCCGGCGCCTCGATCTTGGCCTCCCGCGGCATCGCGGCCGCGATCGCCTGCCGCGATGTGTAGATCACCTTCGACAAGGTGGCGATGGTCGACGAACTGACGGATCGGCGCGCCACCAGATATTCGGCGAAGCTGAGCGTCTTGAGGTCATCGCTCGGCGACGGCGGCGAACCGCCAAAAGTGCCGGCATCGATAGTGTCCGAAGCGAAAGCAGGATCGCGCTTGGCGATGCCATCGGCCTGATCGATCTCGATGAAATTCGGCGCGACGCCGTTCTGCGTGGCCGCCGCAACGACCTCGGAAATCGCCGCGCCGGTTGCCGGGCCGGCAACCAGCAGCGCATCGATCTTATTGGCTTTGACGGCATTGGCGACGTCTTTCAGATCGATCTCGGATATCGTCACTTTGGCGAGCGGAACGCCGTAATGGCTCAGCACGAGTTCGAGCAGGCCTCTGGTCGCCTCGTTGCTGGTGACGATGCCGACGCGCTTGCCGGCAAGATCTGAGACTTTGCCGAACTTGCTGTCGCTTGACGAATCGCTGTCGTCGCTATCGTCACTGTCGTCGCTCTTTGCGGTCTTCGCGGCCTTGCCGGATTTGCCCTTTGCCGCTTTCGCGGTTTTGCCGCCCTTGCTCTTGCCCTCTTTGCCGCTCTTGGCGGGCTTCGTGGCTGCAGCGGTTTCTTCCGGCTTCGGCTTCGCCGCCGCCGCAGCTGCCGGAACGACCAGCGCGATGACGTTCTGCCGCAGAATGGCGACGACCGGCCAATTGAGTGTGTCGTCGAGATCGCTCGGCAGGATGGCAAGGTCGGCCTGACCCTTGGTCATGGCCTGCGCGGCGCCCTGCGTACTGTTCGTCGCAACGAGCTCGAGGTGCAGGTCGCGGTGCTCGCTCGCGATCTGGTCCGACAGCACGCCAACGAAACGGGTGTCGAGAGGGCCTGCGGCGATCCGCAGGCGATCGCGCTCCGCCGTGTAGTAAACGCCGGCCCAGACGACCGCGCCGAGGACGATGGTGCCGACAATGGTGACCAGCACGGTGTTGCGCAGGAACATCCGCACCCGGCCTCGCACCATATGTTCCAGCGATCCGAAATTCATGGCTTTCGTCGACCCGGGGCCGGGCGCAACCCCTGCCGGGCCGCCGGCCCCCTCGGTGCGGCGGAACAACCAAAATCTCTGGGCCACGGGCGGGCGATGTGGTCCGGGCAGCATAGCAAATCCTAACACGCCTCCTGGCGTCTGGCCCTAGTCGTTCGTATGTCGTCCCCATCCGGAGGGGGTTCAATGCCGGGCTTTGGTTAATCCGGCGATGTCGGGTCTCGCCAATTTCGGTCCGACTTATGGCCCGACTTTGGCGCGGCCCGGTGCGTCCCGGCTGGCCGTGCCGTCGCGCATTCATCCCTTTATCAG
Source organism: Bradyrhizobium sp. (assembly GCF_035484855.1). Lineage (GTDB taxonomy): Bacteria > Pseudomonadota > Alphaproteobacteria > Rhizobiales > Xanthobacteraceae > Bradyrhizobium. The sequence continues at coordinate 429 of NZ_DATHOP010000132.1, read as the reverse complement.
GTCCCGGCGGACGGCCTCCGTGTTGCCGATCACATCTTGGCCGAGACTTGAGGAACCTCGCGTGGTGAAGCGCCGTTTGCTAGGTAGGGCGGTGCGTTCGACCGGCCGTTTCCGCTTCACCAAGGGGAATTGCACATGAGGGAAAAACTTTCCGGCGAGGCGCGCAAGAGCGCGCTCGGCCGGCTCAAGGGATGGAGCGAGGTCAGTGGCCGCGACGCCATCAGCAAAAAGTTCGTCTTTGCCGATTTCAATGAGGCCTTCGGCTTCATGACGCGCGCGGCTTTGGTCGCCGAGAAGCTCGACCATCATCCGGAATGGTTCAATGTCTATAAGACCGTCGAGGTGACGCTGTCGACGCACGACGCCGGCGGCGTGACCGAACTCGACATCAAGCTCGCCGAGACCATGAATAAATTCGCCGGATAAAAG
>NZ_DATHOP010000131.1:0-11977 GCF_035484855.1 Bradyrhizobium sp. | reverse complement strand
ATGCCGCGATCGAGCTCTCCCGCACCAAGCTGCCGCAGGGACTGTCGGCGATGCGCGAGAACAACGCGGTCCAGGGCCTGATCGGCCGCACCGAAGCGACCCTGCGCGCGGCGCGCGCCTACCTCTACGCAACGGCGGACGAGGTCTGGCGCGACCTGGAACGCGGCGACCCGATCACCGATGCGCATCGCATCGCGCTGCGCATCGCCGCGACCTGGACCATTCATCAATCGGCCACCGTGGTCGACACCGCCTATCACATGGCGGGCGCCACCGCGGTGTTTCGTGCCAACAAGTTCGAGCGCCGCTTCCGCGACATGCACGCCATCGCCCAGCAGATCCAGGCCCGCGACACCCATTACGAAGACGTCGGCAAGGCGATCCTGGCCGGCAGTCCGGTCTCCCGGGGGCTGGGGCGCGACTGAGATCCAGATCGTGTCAGGGGTCTAGCCGGAATCCCCTGCCAGGGACCCGCGCGCGCCGACAAGTCGGCCTCGCCACCCCATAGCGATGCAAACCGCGCAGATTCCGAGCAGCCCCGCGCCAAACATGAGGCTCAAGATTCTTTCGCCGCCGGAGCAGAAATTACGGTCGATGCAGGCATGGGAGATCGCCCCGTGCCCGACGATACTTCCGACGATCCCAACATAAGCGATCCCTATCAGCAGCAGATAGAAGCACGTCACGGCGATGCGCCGCCACGGCGACGGCATGCCGGCGGCGGCAAATTCGGTGCGCTCGGCAATGAATTGACCGACTGAGGCTTTCGCCGGATCGCGAATCTGCACGGTCGATCGCGTCAGGAGATCGTGCAAGGCCTGATTGCGGCGGGTGGCCGCCAGGATCACGAAGGAGTACAGCCCCAGCACCGTTTTGATGATGGAGCGTGCGAAGGCCCTTGCAAAGCCGATATTGCCGCCATCGCGGTCGTCCACGACGCGCAGATTGGTGAAGTAGTGCCCCAGCGTGCTGCCCATGCGCGACACCAGGATCGGCTCGTACAGCACGAGCGTGACCACCACCAGGATTCCAAGCCCGCGGGAAAAGTCGTCGTTGCTCGCAGCCGTCGCCAGCAACAACGCGCCGTACAGGACAATGAGGGCGAGGATCCAGTCGATCAGCATGGCGCGAAGCCGGCGCGAGAAGCGCGCGTATCGCGGCGCAGGCCTTGGGGACACATCCAGCTCGTTAGTCATGCGGGGCAACCTATCTCCAAGATATGTCGACGGGAGTATCGTCAGGGTTCACAAGAATTCGAAGCCGCGCAAGGCCGTCCGCGACAAATCGCTTTTCGGAAATCCGCTTCCGCTGCTTCCGATCGTGCTTTACGCTATCGATCCCACCCGATTTGCTACGCAAATCCAGCTCTCCCCGTTGCGGAGAGGTGGACCGAACACGCGGAAGACCGATTCAAAACTCACCCGCTTTAGAGGCCTATGCGACCAGCGCCGCGTCCTCGCTGTCGGCGGCGGCCGCATCCACGCCGCACTGCGCCAGCAACAGTCCGACGATCTCGACATTGGGCCGCGCGCGGGAGAACAGAAAACCCTGGCCTTCGTGACAACCTTCCGTGCGCAGGCAGCTCAGCTCGGCTTCGGTCTCGACGCCTTCGGCGGTGATGATGACGCCGAGGCCGATGCCGAGGCTGATGATCGAACGCACGATCGCCTGCGCGTCGCGATTGGAGCCGAGGTCGCGCACGAACGACTGGTCGATCTTGATCTTGTCGAAGGGAAAGCTCCGCAGATAGCTCAGGCTGGAATAGCCGGTGCCGAAATCGTCCATCGAGATGCGCACGCCGAGCGCGCGCAGCGCATGCAGCGTGGCCAGCACCTCGCTGCTCTTTTCCAGCAGCAGGGTTTCGGTGATTTCGAGCTCCAGGCGGCGGGCCGGCAGGCCGGATTGCTTCAGCGCATCCATCACGACCGACAATAGATTGCCGGTGCGGAACTGCGCCGGCGACAGGTTGACCGCGACGCGGACATCGTCGGGCCACAGCGCCGCGTCCATGCAGGCGCGGCGCAGCATCAGGCCGCCGAGGCCGTTGATCAGGCCGGTTTCCTCGGCGACGGGGATGAATTCCGCCGGCGAGATCATGCCGCGTTCGGGATGCGGCCAGCGCACCAGCGCCTCGAGACCGGTGATGCGGCCGGTCGCAAGGTCGATCAGCGGCTGGTAATACGGCCGCAGCACGTCGCCCTGGATCGCGTCGCGCAGGTCGAGCTCGATCTTGCGGCGGCTCTGGGCGCGGGCGTCCATCCCCGCCTCGAAGAAGGAGAAGGTGCCGCGCTGCTCGTTCTTGGCGCGCGACAGCGCCATGTCGGCGTTCTTCAGGAGCTTTTCGGACTCCTCGCCATCACCGGGCGACATTGCGATCCCGATGCTGGCGCCGATGACGACGGAATGGTCGTCGAGCAAATAGGGATCGCCGATCGCCTCCAATAGCCGCTTGGCGAGGAACACCGCATCCTCGGGGCGCGCCAACCCGCTGTGGACGATCGCGAATTCGTCGGAGTTGAGGCGCGCCAGGGTATCTTCCTCGCGCAATATCGAGCGCAACCGTTTGGCGACGCTGCGCAAGAGCTTGTCGCCGATGCCGTGGCCCAGCGTGTCGTTGACCGCCTTGAAGTTGTCGAGACCCAGCACCAGCACCGCGACCTTCTCGGCGTTGCGCCTGTTGTGCAGCAGGATCTCGTCCATCTGCTGGCGCAGCAGGTTGCGGTTCGGCAGACCCGTCAAGCCGTCATGCTGGGCCATGAAGGCGAGCCGCGCCTCGGCGCGCTTGCGCTCGGTGATGTCCATCAGCGCCAGCAGCACCGCGGGCTGGTCGTTGTAGACGAGCTGGCGCGAATAGATCGCCAGATCGATCAGCGTGCCGTCGGCACGTACATGTTTCCAGGTCCGCGCCGTCAGTTCGTCGCTGGAACGGTCGCCGGCCCAGGGCAACTCGGTTTCGAAGGCCTGGACCGAGCGGATGGTCAGCTTCTCGAACTCGGCGCGGCTATAGCCGTAATGCTCGACCGCGGCGTCGTTGACGCCGAGGATGCGCTCGTCGTCGAGCGCGCAGACGATCATCGGAACCGGATTGGAGTCGAACAGCAGGCGGAACGAGTCCTCGCGCTGCTTCAGCTCGGTGATGTCGACGCGCAGGCCGATGATGCCGCCGTCCTCGGTGAGCCGCTCCTCGATCAGGATGCAGCGGCCGTCGGCCAGGATCTGCTCATGGCGCTCACCGGGTTGATAGAGCCTATTCAGCCGCTCGGCGATCCACTCGTCTTCGCGGCCGACCGCTTCCGGATAATCGCCACGCTCGACGCCGATGCGGATGGTATCCTGCAGGCGCGCGCCCGGCTCGAACAGGTCGGAACTGCGGCTGTAGATTTCGGAATACTTCTTGTTCCAGAGAATGTAGCGGCCCTCGGCATCGAGGAACACGATGCCCTGCGGCAGGATGTCGATCGCCTCGCGCAGCCGCTCGTGGGATTTCCGCGCCTCCGCGATCGCGGCTTCCGCCTCCGCGCGCTTGCGGACGATCTCGCTGATCTCCGCCGAGACGCGCCGGCAGCCGGAGGCCGGGAGCTTCGGACTGGGCTTCGCCGGCCGGCCAGCGATGCGGGCGATCGCCGCATGCTTGAGCCTTTTGGTCTTCCTGGGCCGGATTCTCGGCATTACTACGCCCCGTTCGCATTCTGCGGCTACCGTTCTCCGATAAGTGTCTGAAAAAATGGTGTCCTTTGCCGCCGGGATGCCGGGCCGGCAGATTCAACCGGAAGAAGAATTTCGTCCCGGCTGCCCGTTTAGCAGGCGAACACATTGGCGAAGCATGGCTAAAATCGCTTCCCGGCATATCGGCAAGATATGCCCGGCCGCGCTGCAGAATATTCAACGCGAGAGCCTGCCCGCTTCGTGAACAATTCGGGAGCCCGGCCCGAGTGCGGGAGATGTTCGAAATTGCGCACCGAACTTACGGCAATGCGCGACAGGGTTATTGAACGGTTAAGAAAGTCCACATCTAGTTCGAAATCTCGATCCGGGTATTGCGCGCCCCGCTGTGCTCGACCAGTGAGAACAGCGTGGCCGCGTTCGATGGATGCAGCCTGACGCAGCCATGCGAAGCCGGACCGCCGAGCCGCGAGATATCGTTGGTGCCGTGAATGGCAAATCCATAATAGAAGAAGATCGCGTGCGGCATCGGTGCGTTGTAATACTTGCGCGAGAAATAGCGCCTGACCATCGATTGCGGATGGAAGGTACCGCTCGGGGTACCGTAGCCGTCGCGCCCGGTCGATACCGGCCAGTTGTAGCGCGTCGTCCCGTCGACGCTGACCGCCATGCGCTGCGATGACTTGTCGATCTGCACCACCACGTCGGCGCGCGCCGGTGTCACGGCCAATCCCGCGATCACGGATGCGGCCGCAACCGCGAGCCATTTGCCTGACCGTCGTTTCATGATTCCCAGCCCTGTTCGCCCGGTTTTGCCGGCGGCATGATGTCGTTTTCGCCTGCGCGTTGTAAAGGCCGGGCCGCTCGGTGGTCACGCGCCGTCACGGATTAATCTTAACCTGCGGCCGACTGGCCGCTCACGACGGGCGTTCGCGATATCAACCAATTGCGACTGGCGTGCCTTGTCCCGCTCTGCCAAATCCGTGCTACGCTTGAGCCGCAACAGAGTGTTTCGATGAAATCCCGCCTGTCGATTGCCCTCGCCCTGATCGCCGCCACCGTCGTAAGCGCCACCGCCGCGCTGGCGCAGGACAAGGGCAGCGTCGATCCAACGCCGCTGCCGCCGCTGGCCAATCCCAACGATCCCAAGCTGGGCGCCAAGGAACTGTTCGCCCGCAAGCTGTTGCCGGCGGCGATGCCGACGCGATCGATCGGCTCCTATGCCAGGGGCTGCATCGCCGGCGCCGAGCAGATGCCGATCAACGGCGACACCTGGCAGGTGATGCGGCTGTCGCGCAATCGCAATTGGGGGCATCCCGACCTGATCGCGTTGTTGAAGCGGCTGTCGGTGAAGGCGCACAAGGATGCCGGCTGGCCCGGAATACTGGTCGGCGACATCGGACAGCCGCGCGGCGGTCCGGCGCTCTCGGGCCATGCCAGCCACCAGATCGGGCTCGACGCCGACATCTGGCTGACCCCGATGCCCGATCACATGCTGTCGCGCGAGGAGCGCGAGGAGACATCCGCCGTCATGATGGTGCGCCCCGACCGGCTCGACATCGATCCGCAGGTGTTCACGCCGGGCCATCTGATGGTGCTGCGCGACGCCGCGCAGGAGCCCTCCGTGCAGCGCATCTTCGTCAACGCCGCGATCAAGAAGGCGCTGTGCCGCGAGGCCAAGGGCGACCGCAGCTGGCTGGAGAAAATCCGCCCGTGGTGGGGCCATGACTATCACTTCCACATCCGCATGGCCTGCCCGCCCGGCAGCCCTGACTGCAAGGGCCAGACGCCGCAGTCGGGCGGCGAAGGCTGCAAGCCCGCCGATCTCGCCTATTGGTTCAAGGATTCGATCATCCACCCGCAGCCGCCGAAGGAGCCGCCGAAGCCGAGCCACGGCATCACGCTGGCGCAATTGCCGGCCGCCTGCAAGGCGGTACTCAACGCGCCGGATGCGAGGCAATAGCGAAGCGCAAGGCGATTTCAATCACCCCTTGAATGCGCTAATCTCGGTCGTCATCGCGCCGTAAGCGCGGTCGACGACATTTGGGGACGGCGGTCCCGGCTTCTATTTCACCATCTGTCAGCCGGTGCGTGGCGCGGCCGCGCACGGCTTCAACATCGTGAGGACCGCCATGCGCATCAGTGCACGCAACCAGATCAAGGGTACCGTCGTCGAGGTCAAGAAGGGCGCGACCACGTCGCACGTCCTTGTCGATATCGGAGGCGGCAAGATCGTGATGTCTTCGATCACCAACGAGGCGGTCGATGAATTGGGCATCAAGGCCAAAGGCGCCGTGACCGTGGTGATCAAGGCATCCGATGTGATGATCGGGGTGGATTGACCATGCGTGCGGCGCTGCTGGTTGCGTTGGCGTTGCTCGGGGCTGCTCCGGCATGGGCGGCCGAGGAGCCGAGCGGATGCGACAAGTTCAAGTGGAACATCGAGCACGAACGCGCGGCGCTGACCGCGCCGGATCGCGTCAAGCTGACGTCGGGCGGCGAACTCGCCGTCCTGCCGTCAACCGGCATGACCATCGCCTTGCGCCCACCCGCCGAGGCCAAATTGCCCACGCCGCCCGAACGTGCCCCGAAGGAAGGCACGTTTGCGGGTTTTGCGAGCTTCAAGAATCCGCCAAAGGCCGGCCTCTACACCGTCAGCCTGTCGGCGGGCGGCTGGGTCGATGTGATGCAGGACGGCCATTTCCTCAAACCCAAGGGCTTCAGCGGCGCCACCGATTGCGAGGGTATCCGCAAGACCATGAAATACGAGCTTTCGGCAAGTCCGCTGCTGCTGCAGATCAGCGGCACGAAGGAGGATTCGATCTCGATCGCGATCCTGCCGTCGGAATAGACAAAGGGACACTTTACGATAACTCCCAGCCTGTTATTGTTTTTGCTGCGATATCCCGTTGGACCGTAAGTCCGCGGGACCGGGGGAACGGCGCTTCCACCTGTCGCATCCCACATTTCACCAACGCCTGATTTGCGCGCGCTGAAAGCGCGGTCCGCGAACCGGCATGGAGCGCCACGATGCACCGCCTTGCCATACGTTTCGCCGCCCTTGTGATCCTGTGCGGATCGGCCCTGTCGCCGGCCTTGGCGCAGGACAAGAGCGTCACCGTGTTTGCCGCGGCTTCGATGAAGAACGCGCTCGACGACATCGACACCGCCTTTACCGCCAAGACCGGCGTCAAGGTCGCAGCCAGCTATGCCGCGAGTTCGACGCTGGCCAGGCAGATCGAACAGGGGGCGCCTGCGGATATTTTTCTGTCCGCCGACATCGACTGGATGGATTATGCGACCAGCAAGAAGACCATCAACGAATCGACACGGGTCAATCTGCTCGGCAACAGCATCGTGCTGATCGCGCCGAAGGATTCCAAAATTGACAATGTGACGATCGAACAGGGTTTCGATCTCGCCAAACTCGCCGGCGACGGCAAGATCGCCACCGGCGACGTCAAGGCGGTGCCGGTCGGCAAATACGCCAAGGCGGCGCTGGAAAAGCTCGGCGCCTGGCAGGCCGCCGAGCCGAAATTCGCGATGGCCGAGAGCGTGCGCGCCGCGCTGACGCTGGTGGCGCGCGGCGAGGCCGTACTCGGGATCGTCTATTCGACCGACGCCAAGGTCGAGCCCGGCGTCAAGATCGTCGCCACCTTCCCAGCCGATTCCCACCCGCCGATCATCTATCCGGTGGCGGCGACTGCGACCGCGAAGCCGGAAGCGGCCTCCTATCTCGATTTCCTGCGCTCCTCGGCGGCCAAGGCCACGCTGGAAAAATACGGATTCACCTATCTGATCCGCCCGACCTCCTGAGCCAGGGTGTTCGACCTCTCACCAGCGGAATGGACGGCGATCGAGCTGTCGCTGCGGGTCGCCACGGTCGCGACGCTGGTGGCGACGCCGCTCGGGATCGCGCTGGCGTGGCTGTTGGCGCGGCGCGAATTCTGGGGCAAGGCGGCGCTGGATGCGGTGATCCACCTGCCGCTGGTGCTGCCACCGGTGGTGACCGGATATCTCTTGCTATTGACCTTCGGCCGGCGTGGCCTGGTCGGCGCCTGGCTTGCCGACCATCTCGGCATCGTGTTCGCGTTTCGCTGGACCGGCGCGGCGCTGGCCTGCGGCGTGATGTCGTTTCCGCTGCTGGTGCGGCCGATCCGGCTCTCGATCGAAGCCGTGGACCAACGGCTGGAGCAGGCCGCGGGTACGCTGGGTGCGGCGCCTTTCCGCGTGTTTGCGACCGTCACCTTGCCGCTGGCGCTGCCGGGCGTGCTGGCCGGCATGGTGCTCGGTTTTGCCAAGGCGATCGGCGAATTCGGCGCCACCATCACCTTCGTCTCGAACATTCCCGGCGAGACCCAGACCATTTCGTCGGCGATCTATTCGCTGATCCAGACGCCGGACGGCGACAGCGCGGCGCTGCGGCTGGTGGTGGTTTCCGTCGTCATCGCGGTCACCGCGCTGATTGCTTCCGAGTGGTTCGCGCGGCGCGCCACCCGGCGCCTGCACGGGAATTGACCATGCTGCGCGTCGACGTCTCAAAGCAGCTCGGCGAATTCGCGCTGCAGGCCTCCTTCACCAGCGAGGGACGGGTGACCGGGCTATTCGGCGCATCGGGGGCCGGCAAGACCTCGCTGATCAACATCGTCGCCGGCCTGCTCACGCCCGATCGCGGCATCGTCGCCATCGACGGCGACGTGCTCGACGACACGTCAACCGGCCTGCATGTCCCGCCGCATCGCCGCCGCATCGGTTATGTGTTCCAGGACGCGCGGCTGTTTCCGCATATCGACGTGCGCGGCAATCTCGACTACGGCAGGCGCATGAATCGGTTGGCCGATGATCCCGCGGCGCGCAAGCGCGTCATCGACCTGCTCGATATCGGCGAGTTGCTCGATCGGCGTCCCGGAAACCTCTCCGGCGGAGAGCGCCAGCGCGTCGCGTTCGGACGCGCGCTGTTGTCAAAGCCGCGATTGCTGCTGCTGGACGAGCCGCTGGGCTCGCTCGACGAGGATCGGAAGCTGGAGATCCTGCCCTATCTGGTGCGGCTGCGTGACGAGGCCCGGATTCCCATGGTCTATGTCAGCCACGATGCAGCCGAGCTGCGCCAGCTGGCGACGCAGATCGTGATGCTCCGGCACGGGCGCATCGCCGCCTTCGGTGGAGTGAAGGTATTGCCGCGGACGCCGGTCTAGATCAACGATTTCGAAGCTCGAATCATATCGGCATCGTCCCGAACCTCATCCTGAGGGCAATGCACCCGGACTCGACGGAAGTAGCAAGTCATTCCATGTCGGCCTTCGACAGGGGCTTGTCTCATTTATCTGGTGATAGGTTTGGCGCCGACGAGAATAGAAGCGTCGGGGTCCTTTGTCCCCACAGGCGGTCCGGTGCCAATCGAAGCTCCGCCTCCCGTGGGGGAATTTGGCGGGGCGACAATTAGTCCCCCCTTAATCTGGAGTTCGCCGCCCATTGCGCTAACGAGCGCTGCATCGGGTCCAGAAATATGGATGCCCAAAGCAAATCCGCCCATTGGCATCACTGAAGCGATACGATCCTGGACCTGTATATTTGCGAGCCGCAGCGCGGCCATGATTTGTTGTGCCAAAACCGCCGCCTCGGAATCAAGAGAATATGTAACGACGGAAACTGCTTTTCCCGCAAATCTAGAAAGCGCCAGTCCTATCGATCTAATTTGGACTTCACTGATACGCCGTGGCGCGATTTGCGACTCTAGCGCGAGGTTTGCGGCTCTAAGTTCTTCGGCGCGCACCAATGCATTCCCCGCCATTTTCCCAGCTTCGATGCCTTCTTTCTTAGCGTCAGCAACCTTGGCTTCAACAGAGAGTTTGTATGAATCTAGTTGCTTTTGTGTTTCGGCCAATTCGATCCTTTGCAGCCTGACGACCGCCCATGTCGCCGCGCCAGCGAGCAGCGCGAAAAATCCGGCGATGATGAGAAACACCACCATCGAATTTTCCCAGCCATGGAGCGATAATCCCAGCATCCGCCTATCGTCCTTTGAATTGGCCGTCATAGGCTCTATCGCCGGCTTGTTGGTCGGGTTTATCGTGCTCGGCATAGCCGTGATTTAGGATTTTTGCAGGGGTCCAAAATGCTAGCATCCCTCAATCGCCGTTCCGAAAATGTCGTCGTTAAAGCGATTATTGTACCGGAATTGGAACTCCGCAACGTAAAGATGCAGGTATTTCTTGCTGACGTTGTGGAATGTGCCGACGTGCCGCGCTCGAAGATGCTCCAAAAACCCTCACTCGTTTGAGTGCGAACGGCACCGACGACATATTGATGCTTGGCTTAACCGGGAAATTCCTTTCCGTTAGTCATTTAGTGCTTAGCTGCTTAGCGGTTAGCTGCTTCGCGAGGGAATTGCGGTGCCTGGCGACGCAGATCGTGATGCTCAAGCGCGAGCGTATCGCCGCCTTCGGCGGGGTAAAGGTGCTGCCGGGCATGCCGGCCTAAAGCGGGATGAGTTTTGATTGAATCGGCCGGTCGCGTTGCCTTCACCTCTCCCCATCGGCCCGCGAGCTAACCAAATCTCATCATGCATTAGGCCTGGGGCCTGCCAACGCACCGCGATCAAATCCCCGCCACCTGCGACCATAGCTCCGCCAGCCTGCGCTTGAACCGCGCCATGCCAGTTAGCGGCGCGTGCGGGCTCCGTTTTTCATCAGTTGCATTTCAAGGTGAGCACGTTGCTTTCAAATGCGACTCCGCCAACCGCGGCTGATCTTGCACCGCCGTTTCCAGAGCAGCTCCATTGCGCTTCGAACGCCTTGGCGCATCCATAGGCTGGATCGGGATGATTTACCTTGGAACCGGGAAGCTCGCAGACATCGCGTCCATTGCAAATGGCGGCCACCTGCGACGTCACATTGCCCCGCTGCGCGCCGCAGTTCGATCCGAGCGTGGCCGACGTAACCGTGATCAGCCCCGGACGCAACGAACGGTCGCTTCCGGCAGCGCGCGGTCGCGGATTCCGGGCGGCGGGGCTTTCTGCTTCCGGCGGCGTTGCGGTCCCGGATAGTTCCTTGTTCTGCTTGCCGACGGAGCCGCCGGTCGATCCGGCCTGACAATGAGCCGAATTCTGTCCGGCCAACAGGATCGTGAGAATCAGCAAGCCCGGGCGGATGCAGCTGACCATCGCCTTCAAGAGTTGCCTCATGACCTTATGCCCCACCTTCGAGTGATATCACAACAGACCTCGGCGAGCGAGATCCCCAGGCCGCGCCTGTGCATTCAGGTGTCCCACCGCTAGTCTAAATCCCGGCCACCGACGACCATAGCTCCGCCAGCCTGCGCTTGAGCCGCGCCATGCCCGTCAGCGGCGCCGCCTCTTCTTCGTCTTCCGGCAGCCGCAGGCCGACGACATTGACCCTGCCGCCGGAGATGCTGCGCGCCACCAGCACGATGGGATCGAGCTGCAAGGTCGCGCCTTCCTTCGGCGCATGGTCGAGATGAATGTCGAAATAATCAGCCAGAGTCAGGTTGGCCTGCTCGGCATCGATCTTCACCCCGTAGATCTCGGCGAGTTCGCCGAGCGTGTGCTCTCCGGAGACGGTAAAATCGCCGAGCAGATGCGGGTCGGGCGCGGTGCTCGGCGCCATGTCGACGAAGAAGCGATCGAGCGCCTCGGCCTTTTCCGGCGGCGCCAGCAGATAGAGGTAATCGCCGGGCTTTACCGGATCGGCTTCCGCCGGCGAGAGGATGTGCTGGTTGCGGATCACCAGCGTCGGCTTCGACCAGGACGGAATCAGGCCGCGCCGGAAATACAGGCTTTTCGGCCGCACCGGATAGCCTACCAGTTGCTGCTCGAGCTGCCCGGGCAGGTCGAGCTCGACGCGGCGCGGCCCGCGATCGGCGCGCGGCAGCGCGACATGCAGCCGCCGTGCCGCCGCCGCCAGCGTCCAGCCCTGCAACAGGAGCGAGATGATGACGACGACGAAGGCGACGTCGAAATAGAGATAGGCCTTCGACAGGCCCACCAGCATCGGGATCGAGGCCAGGAAGATCGCGACCGCGCCGCGCAAGCCGGTCCAGGCGATGAAGATCTTCTCTCGCCAGTTGAAGCGGAACGGCGCAAGACACAGAAACACCGCGACCGGGCGGGCGACCAGCATCAGAACCAGCGCGATGATAACAGCAGGCCCGATGCTCACCACCAGCCGCTGCGGCGAAGCCAGCAGCCCGAGGAGCACGAACATTACGATCTGGGCGAGCCATGTCGCGGCATCCAGAAACGTCACCAGCGCATTGTGCGCACGGGTCGGCCGGTTGCCGATGATGATCCCGGCGA
>NZ_DATHOP010000130.1:0-3608 GCF_035484855.1 Bradyrhizobium sp. | reverse complement strand
TCATTGAGTCTTGGTTTCTATTTTCTTGAAGCCGGCCGGCACGGTAAAGACATCTGCGCTCACGGCATTCGTCGACACCGAAACGACCTGCGATGACACCGTCATCAAAGCTACGTCACCCGGCGGCATCGCGACCGGTGCGACCGCGGGTGCCGGCGGCGCAGCCGGCGCATCCGCATTGTCTTTCTTCTTTTGGAAAAGACCGCCGAGTTTGCCCACCACTGCGCCGGCGATGCCACTGGGGCTGGCGCTGGGGCTTGGGCTTGGGCTTGGGCTTGGGCTGGAGCTGGACGAACTGCTGTCAGGTTGGCCCGTTTGCGCTTGTTGCGAACTCGAATTCTTGCATTGCGGGCCACCGAGTCCGAGCGTGAAGCTGCTCTTCACGGGATAACCTTTCACGCCCTGCATCTTGGCCGCGACTTCCGTCCAGACCCCTTTGTACTGGGCGAACAGCGCCTTGGCTCTTTCAGACACGTCTTGGGAGTTCGAGACGTCGAAGCCCATCTTGGCGGCATAGGCAGTATAAAATTTTCGAGCTTCGCTGCTTTCCGCGAAGTCCGCGGAAGTCCACTGATCTAAAACCAATGCGATCTCGCAAATTGCACCCGTGTCTTTGTCCTGGCAAGGCTGGGTCGCCGTGGCGGTCACGCGTTGCGCATCGTAACCGGCGATTTGCGCCTTCTCGCCGCTCTTCGTGACGTCGACTTTGGCCGGTAGCCACACGCACTTCGATTGATCGACCGCGGAGGGCTGCTGCTTGGCCTCGCCTGAATTCATCTGATCCGACACTCTCTGCATCTGCGCGTGGAACTGCTCGAAGGTCGTCTCGGTATATTCCTTCTTGTTGATGTTCAGGTGGTAGAGCTTGTCCTGATCGAGGAGGACGATCTCGGCGCTCGGTCCGAGTGCGTTGCGCGCCAGAAAACCGACGATCTTCGACTGCATTTTCATGTCGGTGTCGGTGCGCGACATCTCGCCGGAAATGCTGGTTTTAGAGCTCCCCGACATATTCGCGAACGCCATTCCGCCAACACCCTCGACGGAGGTGGTGCGTTCGATGGTGATGTCGGCCTGCGCCGTTCCCGCGGCGAGCCCGAGAATGCTGCCCAGCAGGACCAGGCCGGTTGAGCGCAGCGTTGGTATCTTCATGGTGTCCCCTCTTCGGTAGTGTTCATTTAGACCGGAATGCTACCCAAAACCCGCCATCCCCGACGAATTAGGGGCGCGGCCCTCCCTGTCCTGCCCGTTTGCCAGGCATAATCTCGCCGATGTTCTATCGCCTGCGCCGCCAAGAGCGCCTTTCCCCTATCAGAGCAGCCATCGGCTCCCTCCTCGTTGCGTCGGCGGCTGTCTGCGCATCGGCGCCGGCCGCGCCCGCCGCGCCGCCGTCCGGCGACGTCGCGCGCGAGATCCTGCGCGAGATGATCGACACGCGCTCGACGCACGACGTCGGCTCGACGGAACTGGCCCGCAAGGTACAAGCACGGCTGCTCGCCGCCGGTTTTGCCCCGGCGGACGCGCAGCTTCTCATACCGGTGGACCACCCCCGCGCCGGCAACGTCGTTGCCCGCCTGCACGGCAGCGGCAAGGGCAAGCCGGTCCTGTATCTGTGCCATCTTGACGTGGTCGCGGCGAATCCAGAGGACTGGACGCGGAATCCCTTTCACCTGACGGAGGACAACGGGTGGCTGTACGGGCGCGGCACGATAGACATGAAGGGACAGGACGCCGCGGTCCTCACGGCGCTGCTGCGCATGAAGAGCGAGCATTTCATTCCCGAGCGGGACATTGTCGTCGCCTTCACGGCAGACGAGGAGTCGGGCGGCGAACGCAACGGCGTCGACTGGCTGCTGACCGAACACCGCGATCTTGTAAATGCCGACCTTGTGATAAACCCGGACGGCGGCGAGGCGGGCATGAAAGGCGGTCGCCGGCTCTATGTCGGTGTCCAGACCAGCGAGAAGATGTCGATGGCGTTTGAGGCCGAAGTGACCGACAAAGGCGGCCATAGTTCGCGGCCGACCGCCGACAATCCGATCTACCGCCTGAGCGAAGGCCTCGCCCGGCTGTCGAAGTTTCGATTTCCTGTACATCTGACCGACACAACCCGGCAATATTTCGAGCGCCGGGCCGCGATCGAGACGGGCGCGATCAAGTCCGACATGCTCGCCGTGGCGAAGACGCCGCCCGATCCGGCGGCAATCGAGCGCCTGTCGGCCGTGGTGGAGACGAATATCTTGCTGCGCACGACCTGCACCGCGACCCAGATTGAGGGTGGCCACGCTCAGAACGCGCTGCCTCAGCGCGCCCGGGCAACGTTGCAATGTCGGATCATCCCCGGCGAGTCACAGGACTCCGTGCGCGATACACTCGCGCGCGTGCTCAACGATCCGACCATCAAGATCAGCGTCATCACACCCGCGACGCCGAGCCCGGAGTCGCCGCTCTCGGGGACCATCTTGCCGACGGTCGAAAAGGTGGTGCACGAGTTATGGCCGGACGTCGTGATCCTTCCGCAGATGGGCGCCGGTGCGAGCGACAGCAAGTACACGCGCCTGGTCGGCATGGCGAGTTACGGGATTGACGGCATGTTCGACGATCTGGATGACGCACGCGCGCACGGGCGCGATGAACGCATCGGCGTCGCGGCCTTCGGGCAGGAAGTCGACTTTACCTACCGGTTGATGCGCGAGGTCTCGAGACAGCGCTAGGCAGTCGTTAGTACCGGGCGCCGAAGCTGATCAGATGAAAGCTCAGCGTCACCCACAGTGTCACAAGGGCGGCGAGCACCAACAGCACGCTCCAAAGCTTCGCGAACCAGCCGCGATTGCTTCGCCAGACTCGCTGCAGATTCCAAAGCGCGGTGCCGCACAGACCGACAAAGCCCACGGCACCCGCAATTTGCAGCGGCCATAATATCGCGCCACCGATAATGGTATCCGCGCCCAGCGACATAAAGAGCGCCGCCCACCCGCTTAAAACCGCGAGCACGAGCCAGGAGAAACCGCGGACCCAGCGATAAGTTTTCAGATCCGGCCCGCTCAGCGACATTGCCGCCCCGAAGCGGCGCCGGCTGATGGCGCCGACCGGCCAGGACAAAGCGGTGAGTAACACGAGCACCAAGCTTGCCACGAACAAGGGGCTTAGCCAGGCCGCGTCTCGATACCAGGGAGCCCGCTCCCAAACCATGAAGGGCGACACCGGGTTGAAGCTCCAGCGCACGACGCGACCGTTTTCCACCACGGCCCCGAGACGTGCGTGGCCATAGGCGGCCTGCCACACGAAGGGTGCGACCTCGATCCACTTGTGGGGCGGCCCTCCCAATATTTCCGGAACCGACGGCCGACCGTCCTTGTCCAGGGAGATTTTGACCTGACCTGCTAGGTTCAACACGTCGACGAAATTGGTAAAGGAACCACGGCTGCTGATGTAGTTACCGGCCAGCATCCGGGCGTGCTCTTTGGCGCTCGGCAGCTCGACGGGCGCCGCGGCGTTCGCCGCTGGAAAATACCGATCTGCGAACTGCTCAAAGAGCGCGATGCGGATCGCTTCGGTCGCATTATTTGCACCGGCGCTGTTCATCGAAATGAACAGACCGACGTTCTTGG
>NZ_DATHOP010000129.1:0-2930 GCF_035484855.1 Bradyrhizobium sp. | reverse complement strand
TGACGCGAATGCCCTTAGGACCTAACTCCAGTGCGAGGTTTCGCGCCAGCTGCGCCTCTGCGGCCTTGGAAATGCCGTAGGCACCGAGCACGGCAGTAGCCCTGAATGCGCCAATGCTGGAGATGAGCATGATATTGCCGGAACCGCGCTCCACCATGTGCGGCGCGACGAGCTTGGCCAGCCACCAGCTGCTCTTCACGTTGCTGATCATGATTTTATCCCAGGCATCATCGTCCAGCTTGGTGAGCGAGCCATAGAACGGATTGACGGCCGCGTTGCACACCAAGATGTCGATCCGCCCCAGTTGTTCCAGGGTGGCTTTGACCAATCCTTCCACTTCTTCTTTGCGGCCGATGTTGCAGGTCAGGGAGATGGCTTCGCCGCCACGTGCACGGATTGCATCGCGAACCAGGTCGCAGGCTTCCAGCTTGCGCGATGAAATGACGACCTTGGCGCCGGCCGCCGACATCTCTTCGGCGATCGCCCTGCCGATACCGCGGGAAGATCCGGTGATGAGGGCGACCTGGCCGGAAAGATCGAAAAGCGGATTCGTCATAGAACTGCCCTTTGTGGATCGACCGATTCTACCCGGCTGCGACAATAATTCTTGCGTCCCGCATCCTTCGCGGCATCGAGCGACACTTACCTATCGACGCTCCAGTCTCGACGCGCGTCCGCCGTGCGGATTGCGGGAGGCGATTGCATGTTCACCAAGCACCGCGCAGTGTGGGGTCTGCGCTCCCCGGGTGGTGTCTTGCTGCTCGCAATGACCGGCTGCTCCGGCGGCAATCACGGCATGGATGCGCAGCCGATGGCCGCCAATCCGCCATCGATGATGTTGACCGCCGATTTCGATTCCATCCAAGCCAATATCTTTACCCCCCTATGCGCCGGTTGTCACGGCGGGGCCAATCCCGCCGAGAATCTAAATCTCGACGCCGCGCATAGCTACAACGATTTGGTCGATGTGCCCAGCACCGAAGAACCCACGCTCGATCGAGTGAAGCCCGGCGATCCGACGGATAGCTATTTGGTCATCCATATGCAGAAGGAAGGGGACGGCGCTCCGGCCAGCGACATCCCGTTTGTCATCCAATGGATTCAAGATGGCGCGCTGCCCGGCTCGCAGATGCCGATGAGCAGCGAATTCAAGGTTGCCGCGGTGGAACCTAATTCCGGCGACACGTTGGATGCGGCGCCTTCACGGATCGTCATTGGGTTTACCCAAGAATTGGACGGCGGCGGCATGAACCCGGCAGCCGTGCGCCTGGAGCGAATCAATGACGCGGCCGAGGGCGGGACGCTGGTCATTCCAGTGAGCCTATCGATCCCGGCCCACAATGCGCGCGCCCTGCTCGTGACGCCCGCGGTAACTCTCCCGCCGGGACAATATCAAGTGGTGCTCAATATGGATTTAACCGCGGCCATCCGTTCGCAGAGCGGCGCGCCGCTCGACGTCGGAGCCGCCGGGATCGGCGAGCGCCTCGTGACTCGATTCAGTGTTGCAGCCGACTCGAGAGATTGAGAGCCGCGCGCGAACCGGTCAGAGCCGCGCGAACCGGTCTGAAGAATAGTTATGCGTGCGCCTGTGACGACCAATGCGTGGCTGTCGCTGCGGTGTGCTGTGAATGCGCTTCACTCTGCGGTCAAACGACGGCCAAGTGTGCGGTTGATTCTTAATACCTCCAACACAAAAGCGTAACGAAGCGCCACTAGCTTGGGACCATCTTGAAGACGATTCCAAGGAGCACGCCGATGGAGAAGACAGACCGACGCACAGTCCTTCGAGCCATGGGAGCAGCGGCGTTCGGCGCCGCGTTTCCGGAATCGATCCTGCGTGCCTTGAGCATTGAGCCGAAGATCGTCACGGGTACGATCAAGGACGTGAAGCATATCGTCGTGCTGATGCAGGAGAATCGTTCGTTCGATCACTATCTGGGGTCGTTGCGCGGGGTGCGCGGCTTCGATGATCCGCGCGCGGTGACTCTGCCTTCGGGCAACTCGGTGTTCCAGCAGCCGAACGGCGCCGACACGCTGTTGCCGTTCCGCCCGCCGCAGCCCTTTCTGGGATACCAGTTCGTCCGCGACTTGCCGCACAACTGGTCGGATGCACACGGGGCTTGGAACGGCGGCAACAATGACAACTGGGTTGCGGCCAAAGGCAGCATCGAGACGATGACCTTCGTCGAACGCGGCGATATCCCGTTCCACTATGCGCTGGCCGACGCCTTCACGGTCTGCGACAACTATCATTGCTCGACCATGGCTCCGACCGACCCGAATCGCTATTACTTGTGGACCGGATGGGTCGGGCAGAACGGCACGCAGACCGACACGATCCAGCAACCTTTCTCCGGCGCGACGCCCGGGACTTTCACGCTCGCGGCGGGCCCCAGCACCGGCAACGGCGTGCTGCCGGGCGGCCCTGTGGTCAACAATGATGAGCAAGGCTATGACTGGTTGACCTATCCGGAACGGCTCGAGGCCGCCGGCGTCTCGTGGAAGTTTTATCAGGATGTGGGCTTGGGCCTCACGCCCGAGCAATTCGAAGGTTTCACCGATAACCCGTTCATCGGAAATTTCGGCGACACATCGCCCCTGTATTTCCTGCAGTACCAGAACGCGCAGCCGGGCAGCGCGCTGTTCGACAAGGCCAGGACCGGCACCGATCTCTTCAACGGCGGTGCGTTCAACGGCGGCTCGCTGTTCCAGCAACTGCAAAGCGACGTCCTCAATAACGCGCTGCCGCAGGTGTCGTGGGTGGTGGCGCCGCAGGCCTATTGTGAGCATCCGACATTCCCGCCGAACTGGGGCGCCTGGTACATCTCGAATGTGCTCGATGCGCTGACCGCGAATCCGGAAGTGTGGGCCTCCACCGTGCTGATCGTGAATTTCGACGAGAACGACGGCTTCTTCGACCACCTGATCGC
>NZ_DATHOP010000128.1:0-11397 GCF_035484855.1 Bradyrhizobium sp. | reverse complement strand
CTCATCGCCAAGGGCAAACCGCCCAAAGTTGCCCTCATCGCCGTGCTCCGACGCCTCGTCGTCTTCGCCAACGCCGTGCTCAGGTCAGGCCAGCCCTGGAAAGGCGCCTCCGCCACTTGACATGCAACACGGTAGATCCCGGCGTTCGCCGGGACGACAGACCGTCACCCCTACGGCAGTTGCGGGTCATCCACCGGCAGCAGGTATTCCTTCAAAATGAGGCCGACGATCAAAAGCGGCGAGGACAGGAAGCCGCCCATCGGTCCCCACAGCCAGGTCCAGAACGCCAGCGCGATGAAGACGGCGAGCGCGTTCAGCTCCAGCCTGCGCCCGATGATGGTCGGTGTGACGAAATGTCCTTCCAGGAAGGTGATACCGATAAAGGCCAGCGGCGCGATCAGCCCGGCGCTGATGGTGGGGTATGCGACCACGCCGACCGCGACGAGGATCACGAACATCGCCACCGGGCCGATGATCGGAAAGAAATTCAGGGTCGCGGCCAGTGCGCCGAGCCCGGCGGGATTGGGCATGCCGGCGATGGCGCAAACCAGGCCGGTGGCCGCGCCGACGCCGAAATTAATCATGGTCACGGTGAGCAGATAGCCGCCGAGCTGGCCCTCGATCGCGTTGAGGATGCGCAGCATCCGCAGCCGCGCGTCGTGGTCGCCGAAGGTCATGATCAGCGCGCGGCGCAGGTCGCGCCAGCTGGCGATGAACAGGATCAGGGTGGCGATGAACAGCAGGAATTCGGTGAAGGTCGGCGACAGGAATTCGAGCGCCGGCTGCACCCAGTCGATTTTCGGCAGCTGGAAGGACGCAGCCGGCAACGTATCGGATACGCCGAGCATGTTCTGCAGCTCCTGCCACAGCGCCAGAGGCCGGTCGAACACATGAAGTTTCTCCTTGAGCTGCGCACCCAGCTCCGGCAGGTGCCGGCTCCATTCCATCAGTGGCGAGGAGATCAGTCCGATCATGAAGGTTGCGCCGGCGCCCACCGCGGCCACGATCATCACCGCCGATACCGCGCGGGGAATCCTGTGCCGCTCGAGCAATCCCGCGGCCGGCGACAGCATGGTCCCGACGATGAACGCGGCGACGACGGGGAGAAAGAACGCCTTCGCGACATAGAGTACGGCGACGACGGAGATCACCAACAGCGCGAGCAGCGCGAAGGCGACCAGCTCCGCGCGCCGGATCACCGGCGGCTGTTCGCCCTTACCCTCGGGCAGCGGCGTACCGGCCGTTTCCCGGCCAGACCCGCGGTCGTTGGGAAGGATACGCAACTGGTTCTCCCCGGGTGCGGGCTTGATCGTTGAATGAGCCGCGAACGCATGCGTGGCGCCGGCTCCGGCCGCAACAACCCGTCCACCCGGCAGGAGTTCCATCGCGGGAATGTGAGCAGGGCGGTTCTTGACACGGCCTGATCTATTCGAGTCGCGACGGAACTGTGGAGCCTCGGTGGCGTTTGATCTGACAGAAGCATCAACGGGATGCGCTTTCCGCATCGGGGCAGATCATGAAACAGACATTCGCAGGCAATCGCAGGCTTTCCTCGCGCGCGGTGAGCGCGCTGGTCGTTGGCGCGGCGTTGACGCTGTCGCCGTTCCTTTTCTCCAGCCAGGCAAGCGCGCAGGCGCTCAGCTATGCATCCACAGTGCCAAGCGGGTTTCCATCGGACAATGCCATGCAGCCGGACCAGCCGGCGCTGACGGATGAAGACAGCGTGCTGCCGGCGCGGCTGCAGCGGACCGAGGTCGCGCTGGACAGCCGCGAGGCCGCCGGCACCGTCATTATCGATACCGGCAACACCGTGCTCTATTACGTGCTCGGTGGGGGCCGCGCCATCCGGTACGGCGTCGGCGTCGGCCGCGAAGGCTTTACCTGGGCGGGTGTGCAGACCATCAGCCACAAGGCGGAATGGCCGGATTGGCATCCGCCGGCGGAGATGATCGCGCGCCAGCCCTATCTGCCGCGCTTCATGGCCGGCGGCCCCGGCAATCCGCTCGGCGCGCGCGCGATGTATCTCGGCGCCAGCGAATACCGCATCCACGGCACCAACGATCCCACCACCATCGGCAAGTTCGTGTCCTCGGGCTGCATCCGCCTCACCAATGACGATGTCGCCGACCTGTTCAGCCGTGTCGATGTCGGCACCCGGGTCGTGGTGCTGCCGAAGAACGGGCCGCATGTCGCAGCCAGGGCGATCGGAGAGCGCGACGCGTTCGCGGCCGGCCAGCGTCCGCTCCTGACGACGGTGTCGACGGGACGGCAGGCGGTGAACCTTTCGACCTCGTCGCTGTATTGACGGGCGGGCTTTTCGGTTTCGGAGGCTGACATGCTGACGGTATCGGGCAAGCGAATGGCGTTCGGCGCGGCGGTCGCAATCTGTGCGCTGACGCTGGCGCCGGCGGCACAAGCCTGGGATTTCTTCTCCGCACTGTTCGGCGTGTTCGGCGGCGGTCATGCGCGCGCGCCCATGATCCGGATGCCCTATGCCGGTGAGACGCCGCCCGATGCCGCCGGCGGCGATCCTGTCACCTTTCCGCCAAACGACATCCCGCGTCTGCGCGCCTATGGCGGCGGCGCGGCGTTCTGCGTACGGACCTGCGACGGGCGCTACTTCCCGCTCGCCGCCTCCGATCGCGAGAGCCGCGCGGCCTCCTGCAACAGCTTCTGTCCGGCGAGCAAGACCGAGGTGGTCTATGGCGGCAATATCGACAACGCCGCGACCGAGACCGGCAAACCCTATTCCGAACTGCCGAATGCGTTCCGCTATCGCAACGAAATCGTCGACGGCTGCACCTGCAACGGCAAGGACCAGTTCGGGCTCGCGCCCGTCAGCGTCGAGAACGACCCGACAATCCGCAAGGGCGACCTCGTCGCCGGTGCCGACGGGCTGATGGTCGCGAGCGGCGGTGCCGACAGACGCCATGCGCAGCTGAATTTCTCGCCGGTCCCGAAATCGGCGCTGGCGCGCTACGGCCGCGTGCCGGTGGTGGCGCGGGAGTGATTGTTTGCGGTCCCGTCATCCCCGCGCAACGGCTTCGCCGTTGTCGCTGGAGGCGCGAGCCTTGCGGTGCGCTTGCACCGCTGGGCGAGCCTCGAAGGATGCGCGGCTCCAGCCGGGCCGACGTCCTTCGAGACGCCGCGCAAGAGCGCGGTTCCTCAGGATGACGGTCGGCCCATCGGGTGATCTCCTGGGTGGCGGTGCCCTGTTTTCTGCACGGCGGCGGCGATCGCGGGAGGCCGGGTTCCTCGGCCTGGAACCGGGAGGCCCGGCCAGGCGTTAGCGAACCGTTAATTCGCATCAAGCGGTTTCAGGGGATTTTCAGATGCTGATCAGCATACTCATCACGTTTCTCGTCATCATCCTGGTCTTGTACCTGATCAACCTGTTGCCGCTCGACGGCCGCGCCAAGCAGATCGCGCGCGTCGTGGTGATCATCCTCGGCGTGATTTCGCTGCTGAAATATATCGCGGTGTTCTGACGCAATTGCGTAGCCCGGATGGAGCCAACGGGTCGGCGCGCAGCGCCGCCCCGTTGGCTCCATCCGGGCTACGAATGCAGAATCAGCCCGCCGCCTTGGCCTCGCGGCGGCGCGCGGTCAGGATGTATTCGGTGTAGCCGTTCGGCTGCTCGCGGCCCTTGAAGATCAGGTCGCAGGCCGCCTTGAAGGCGACCCCATCGAAGGAAGGCGCCATCGGCCGGTACAGGGGATCGTCGGCGTTCTGCTTGTCGACCACGGCCGCCATCCGCTTCAGCGATTCCATCACCTGCTCTTTGGTGATGACGCCCTGATGCAGCCAGTTCGCCAGATGCTGGCTCGAGATGCGCAACGTGGCGCGGTCTTCCATCAGGCCGACGTCGTGGATGTCAGGCACCTTGGAGCAGCCGACGCCCTGGTCGATCCAGCGCACGACATAGCCCAAAATGCCCTGGCAGTTGTTGTCGATCTCCTGCTTGACGTCGTCAGGCGCCCAGTTCGATTGCGACACCGGAATGGTGAGGATGTCGGACAGCTTGGCGCGCGGGCCGGCCTTGGCCAGTTCCTGCTGCCGTGCCTGCACGTTGACCTGGTGATAATGCAGCGCATGCAGCGTCGCTGCGGTCGGTGACGGCACCCAGGCGGTGGTGGCGCCGGCCTGCGGATGCGCAATCTTCTGCGCCAGCATGTCCGCCATCTGGTCGGGCGCGGCCCACATGCCCTTGCCGATCTGGGCATGGCCCGGCAACCCGTCGATCAGGCCGACATCGACGTTCCAGTCCTCATAGGCCTTGATCCAGGGCTGCTCCTTCATGTCGTTCTTGCGGATCATGGGACCTGCTTCCATCGAGGTATGGATCTCGTCGCCGGTGCGGTCGAGAAAGCCGGTATTGATGAACATGATGCGCTTGAGCGCGTTTTGGATGCAGGCCTTCAGATTGACCGTGGTGCGGCGCTCCTCGTCCATGATGCCGACCTTGATGGTGTTTTCCGGCAGCGACAGCATCTGCTCGACCCGGCCGAACAGTTCGCAGGTCAGCGCCACCTCGTCGGGCCCGTGCATCTTCGGCTTGACGATATAGACCGAGCCGGTGCGGCTGTTTCGGGTCTTCGAATGGCCCTTGAGATCGTGGATTGCGAGCAGGCCGGCGACCGCGGCATCCAGGAAACCTTCCGGAATTTCGGCGCCGCTGGAATCCAGCACCGCGTCGGTGAACATGTGATGGCCGACATTGCGCATCAACAGCAAGCTGCGCCCGTGCAGCGTGATCTCTCCCTTGCCATCGGGCGAGGTGTAGACCCGATCGGGATTGAGCGCGCGCTTTAGCGTCTTGCCGCCCTTCTCGAAGTCGGCGGACAAGCTGCCGTCCATCAGGCCCAGCGTATTGCGATAGATCAGCACCTTGTCGTCGGCATCGACCGCCGCGACCGAGTCCTCCATGTCCAGGATGGTAGAGACCGCCGCTTCCAGGATCATGTCGGCGACGCCGGCCGGATCGCCCTTGCCGATCATGTGGCCGCGATCGATCCTGACCTCGATATGCATGCCGTTGTTGACCAGCAGGATCGCCGACGGCGCCGCCGGATCGCCACGGTAACCCGCAAACTGCGCGTTGGATTTCAGCGCGGTGGCGTTGCCGCTCTTCAGTTTGACGGCAAGCTGGCCGGCGATCACAGCGTAGGAGGTGACATCGGTGTGGCTTCCGGTCGCCAGCGGTACCGCTGAATCGAGGAAGGCTTTTGCCTTTGCAACCACCTTGGCGCCACGGGCCTTATCGAAGCCTTTGACTTCGTTCGGCTCGTGCGGGATCGCGTCGGTGCCGTAGAATGCATCGTAGAGGCTGCCCCAGCGCGCGTTCGCCGCGTTCAGCGCGTAGCGCGCATTGGTGAGGGGAACGACGAGTTGCGGTCCGCAGATCTTTCCGATCTCCTCGTCGACATCTGATGTCTCGACCTTGTGCGTCGGCGGCTCCGGCAGCAGATAGCCGATCTCCTCGAGGAAGGCCGTATAGGCCTTGATGTCGAACGGTTTGCCCTTGTTGGCGCGATGCCAGCCGTCGATCCTGGCCTGCAGGGCGTCGCGTACCTTGAGCAGCTCATGATTTCTGGGCGCGAGATCGCGGAGGATGGCGGCCAGTCCAGCCCAGAATGCATCGGCCGAAATCCCGGTATTCGGGGTGGCTTCCTTGGCGATGAAATCGAACAGAACGGGAGCGATCTTCAATCCGTGGGCTTCGACACGATTCATAATCAGGTTTTTCTCATGAGATGCCGCGAATACGCGGTGTTCAGGAAACAAACGATAAAATGCCCCGGCAAGGGGCATTGTTCCGGGCCTTTTAGCGCTAAATCCAGGGCCGTGAGAAGGCCTTTGGCGGCCCTCGACTGCCCATAACAGAGGCCGGCAACGCTCAAATATTGGCGGCGAGGTCGACGAGTTCGTCGAACAGGATGCCGGTCCGAACCAGCATTCGCTCGATCTCCTCGATGGCTTCAGCGACCGAGCGCCTTGAGGTGTCGATGGTCAACTCGGCCTCCGCCGGCGGCTGGTAGTCGTTGCCGATCCCGGTGTAGGCGTGCAGGGAGCCCGCGCGCGCCTTGGCGTAATGGCCCTTGGGGTCGCGGCTTTCGCACACCTCGGCCGGCGTTGCGATGTAAATCTCGCGGAACGCCTGGTCTGCGATGCGGCGCGCCGCGGCGCGATCCTCGCGCGCGGGCGAGACCGCCGCGACAATGGCGATGTGTCCGTTGCGGGCGAGGTGGGTGGCGACTTCGGCGAGCCTGCGGATGTTCTCGCTGCGGTCGAAGGCTGTAAAACCGAGATCGCTGTTGAGGCCGGCGCGCAGGGTGTCGCCGTCCAGCAATACCGGCGAGCCGCCATTGCCGAACAGCCGGCGTTCCAGCGCGCGCGCCAGCGTCGATTTTCCGGAAGCCGGCAGCCCGGTCAGCCAGAGCACGGCGCCGGCGTGACGGTAGCGCGCCGAGCGTTCGTCGAGACGCAGCGCGGATTCCACCGGCACGATGTCGACGGGAATGGCGCGCTGCCCGGCGTCGACCGACAGCACGAGGCCGCCGCCGGCGATGCGGCCATTGACTTCGATCACCAGCCGTCCGGTGCGGGGATTTTCCGAATAGGGATCGGCGGCGATCGGCTGCGCCAGCGCAATGTCGATCTCGCCGACATGGTTGCGCGCGATCGATTGGGTCTCGACGCTCGACAACTCGCCGGGATCGACCGCCTTCTCGATTGCGACCACGGTGGCGCGGGTTTCCCTGGTGCCGAGGCGGACCAAAATGGCGTCACCCCTTGCCAGCGGCCTGTCGTGCAGCCAGAAAATCCGGGCGCGAAGGCGCCGCGTATCGCGCGGGCTGTCGCCGACATGGGCGATGACGTCGCCGCGCTCGACGAACAATTCGCGGTCGAGCGTGATGCCGACCGACCGGCCGGCGGTCTGCGCACCCCTGATCGGCGTCACCGGCCAGCCCTCGACGCTCCTGATTTTCGCGATCTTGCCGGCGGGCATGATGACGATCTCGTCGCCGGCGGCGAGGCTGCCGGACTCGATGCGGCCCGCGACGATGCGGCGGTCGTCGAATTTGTAGATCGCCTGCACCGGCAGCCGCAGCGCCAACTGCTCCAGCGGCCGCGCCGGCTCCAGCGCGTCGAGCGCTTCCACCACGGTCGGTCCCCTGTACCAGGCATTTCGCGGCGTGCGCTCGGCAACGCCGTCGCCGTCGCGCGCCGATATCGGAATCACCGCCGAGGGCGTGAGCCCGAGGCCGGCGAGGTGTGCCGAAATCTCGTTGCTGATCTCACCGAACCGTGCCGCGGAAAAATCGACCCGGTCCATCTTGTTGACCACGACGGCGACCTGCCTGATGCCGAGCAGATGCAGGAGATAGCCGTGGCGCCGGGTCTGGTCGCGCACGCCTTCCAGCGCGTCGATGATCAACACGGCGCCATCCGCCTGCGAGGCGCCGGTGATCATGTTGCGCAGGAATTCGGCGTGGCCTGGGGCGTCGATCAGCACGATGTCGCGCGAGCCCGTGCGGAAACGGATCTGCGTGGTGTCGATGGTGATGCCCTGGTCGCGTTCGGTCTGCAGCGCATCCAAAAGGAACGACCATTCGAACGGCATGCCGCGCCGGGCGCTGACGGCCTTGAGCATTTCCAGCTTGCCCTCGGGCAGGCTGCCGGTCTCGTGCAGCAGGCGCCCGACCAGGGTCGACTTGCCGTGATCGACATGGCCGACGATGACGATGCGCACTTGGGGCCGCGTGGTGCCGTTCGGCGTTGCGGATGTCGCGGCGGAGACGATCATGTTCATCGGCGCACCCAATGTCGGTTCAGAGATAGCCGGCGACGCGCAGCCGCTCGAAGGCGTCTTCGGTTTCGTGATCGAGCGCGCGGCCGGCGCGTTCCGGCACTTTGGTGCCATCGAGTTCAATCAGGATCTCGTCGATGTTCGATGCCGTCGACTTCACCGGAAACGTGATGTCGGCATCGCCGAGCGAGCGATAGCGCCTGCCGCCTTTGGCGAGATAAAGCGGAATGATCGGGATGTTTTCGCGCTTGGTATAGGCCCAGATGTCGGCCTCGGTCCAATGCAGGATCGGGTGGATGCGCAAATGCGCACCTGGCGGCGGCGAGGCGTTGAACTGGTCCCAGAATTCCGGCGGCTGGTCGCGCACGTCCCATCCGCCCTCCAGCCCGCGCGGCGAGAACACGCGTTCCTTGGCGCGGGTGGCTTCTTCGTCGCGGCGAATGCCGGCGATCAACCCGTCAAAGCCGTATTTGGCGAGCGCGAGCTTTAATCCTTCCGTCTTGCGCGCGGCGGAGCGCGCCGCCGGCGGCAGGGTCGGATCGATCGTCTCCAGCGGGGGGCAGGGTTCGATCCGCAGATCGAGCTCCCACTCCTTGCCGTAGCGGTCGCGGAACGCGTACATCTCCGGAAATTTCTTGCCGGTATCGACGTGAAGCGCCGGGAATGGCACGCGGCCGAAGAAGGCCTTGCGCGCCAGCCAGATCATGACATTGGAATCCTTGCCCAGCGACCACAGCAGCGCGAGCTTCTTCAGCCGCGCGAAGGCTTCGCGGAAAATGTAAATGCTCTGCGCTTCCAGCGCGTCGAGGTGATCCATTGACGGCGCCGGCAGGCGTCCACCGGCTGAAAGTTGCCGCAGCGGAACTGGCTCGGACGTGTCAGCCCAAGGCAACCGCTGTTTTCCCTGATCGTTGTCGAGAAGATGCATCTCTCGCCCTTGGCCTCTAGGGGTGAAAATTCTATAGTTGCAGTGCAATAGAGAAGAAAGAATTTTCTCTTTGCGGGCATTGAACGAGACATATATAGAAAATAATTCCAGTCAACCCCGGATGTCGGGCAAGCGAGTGTCGCATGCGATTTCTGCCGGTATTTCTAGATTTGCAAGCCGGACCGGTGCTGCTGATCGGCGCTGGCGATCCGGCGCGGGCGAAACTGCGCCTGCTCGCGGCCGCCGGCGCGCGTGCGCGGTGGTACGCGACAGATGGTGATCATGATCTTGATGGGTTCTCTGCCGATGACGTAGCTCGGATCGAGCGCCTCGAGGGCGATCCGCTCGCGGCCGATCTCACCGGCCTCATTGCGATCGTGTGCGCGGGCGCTGATGACATTGGACCGGCGATGTCGGCGCGGGCCAGGGCGGCAGGACTGCCCGTGAACGTCATGGACGACCCCTCGCATTCGACGTTCATTTTCCCTGCCATTGTCGATCGCGGCGATGTCGTGGTCGCCGTCGGTACCGGCGGCGCCTCGCCCGTGGTGGCGCGCCGCGTGCGCGAAATGATCGAGGCCGTCCTGCCGGCGCGCATCGGCGACCTCGCCGGTTTCATCGGTCGCTGGCGCAAGGCAATCCATGCCCGCATTCCCGAATTTTCGTTGCGGCGCCGTTTCTGGGAGAACGTTGTCGATGGCCCGATCGGCGCACTCGTTCTCGCCGGGCGCAAGGACGAAGCCGAAGCCGCGCTGAATGTCATTTGCGATCCGTCGGCCTTCGCCGGCGCGCTGCTGTCGGGACAGGCCGAGGGCAGGGTGACGCTGGTCGGCGCCGGTCCGGGCGATCCGGATCTGCTCACCGTCAAGGCGCTGCACGCGCTGCAGGACGCCGACATTGTTTTCCACGATGAACTGGTCTCGCCCGAAATTCTCGATCGCGCCCGCCGCGATGCGGCGCGCATTCCGGTCGGCCGCCGCGTCGGCAAGCCCGGCATCGGCCAGCACGCCATCAACGCCCTGATGATCCGCGCAGCCAAATCGGGACAGCGCGTGGTGCGGCTGAAGGGTGGCGATCCCTTCGTGTTCGGCCGCGGCGGCGAGGAAGTCGAAGCGCTGCGCAAGGCCGGCGTTGCCTATTCGGTGATTCCCGGAATTACCGCGGCGCTTGCCGCCGGCGCGCAATTCGAAGTGCCGCTCACCTTCCGCAACGAAGCGCTGCGCATCACCTGCCTCACTGCGCACCAGGCCAAAGACGCCGAAGCCGTCGACTGGTCAGTTCTGACCGACGAGAAAATGACGGTCGTGGTCTATATGGGCATGACGGCAGCGACGGCGGTCCGTGCCGGGCTGCTGGCTGCGGGCCGCTCGCCGCAAACGCCCGTCGGCGTGGTCGCGCGCGTGACCCGGCCCGACGCGCAGGCCGAAGTCGGCACGCTGAGCCAATTGCCCGATCTGGTCGAAAAGATCGACGGCGGTCCCGCCCTTCTCATCATCGGCGACGTGGTGGCGCATTCCGCGCCCTGGCGCCAATCCGATCTCGCTCAACTGGTCTCTTATTTTCAGGAAGCAGCCGAATGACCTCCCCGCTCGAACAGAAGAAAATCAAAATCGCCGGCCCGTCGGTGGTGACCGCCAACCGCACCTGGGACGGCATCGTGATCTACCGCACCGACCGGCACAACTGGTCGCCGAAACTGTCGGACGCCGCCATCGTTCGTACCTCGGATGAGGCACGCGCGCTGCTGGCGGAATCGGCCGCCGACGATGTCGGCGCGGTCGGCGCCTATATCGCGCCGGTCGAGATCAAGGAAAGCGGCAGGATCAAGCCCGGCAATCTGCGCGAACATATCCGGCTCCAGGGCGTCACCATCGACCTGCCGGTTCCGGCATAAGGCCAAACCATCATGTACGCATATGACGAACTCGATCGCACGCTGATCAATGAACGCGTCGAGGAATTCCGCGACCAGGTGAAGCGGCGTCTTTCCGGCGAGCTCACCGAGGACGAATTCAAGATGCTGCGGCTGCAGAACGGCGTCTATCTGCAGCTGCACGCCTATATGTTCCGGATCGCGATCCCCTACGGCACGCTGTCGTCGCAGCAGTTGCGGCGGCTGGCGCATGTCGCGCGGCGCTACGACCGCGGCTATGGGCATTTCACCACGCGGCAGAACATCCAGTTCAACTGGATCAAGCTGGCCGAATTGCCGGATGCGCTGTCCGATCTCGCCGAGGTCGGCATCCACGCGATGCAGACCTCGGGCAACAACACGCGTAACGTCACCTCCGATCAATGGGCGGGTGTGGCGCCGGGCGAGATCGAGGACCCCCGCATCTGGTCGGAGCTGTTGCGGCAATACACGACGCTGCACCCGGAATTCTCCTTCCTGCCGCGCAAGTTCAAGTTCGCGATCACGGCTTCCGCGCACGACCGCGCCGCGATCAAGGTTCACGATATCGGGCTGCGCCTGCACAAGAATGCACAGGGCGAGACCGGCTTTGAGGTCCTGGTCGGCGGCGGGCTGGGCCGTACGCCCTTTATCGGCAAGACGATCAAGCCGTTCGTTCACGGCCGCGATCTGTTGAGCTATGTCGAGGCGATCCTGCGCGTCTACAATCAGTACGGCCGCCGCGACAACATCTACAAGGCACGCATC
>NZ_DATHOP010000127.1:0-31209 GCF_035484855.1 Bradyrhizobium sp. | reverse complement strand
GGCAGATGCCGCCGTCTCGCCAAGGACTTCGAAGGGTCTGCGGCCACCGAAACCGCTTGGCTGCTCGTTGCACACCTCAGGCTCTTGACCAGGCGCCTCGCAACTACCACAAAACATTGATCGCTTTTTGAGTCAGACTCTTAGGATGACGGCGGAACGAGCGGTGACGAGCGGCATTCGCAGCTTCACGCGTCCGGCTGCGCCCGCGCCGTCCATTGACAGGCCCGCGGCCGCCGATCATCATGCACTTATGCTGATTGGTATTTGCATGGCAGCGTTGTCGAAAAAAGCTCCCGTTCCGGGGGCTGCAGATCGACGCGCGCGATAGACTTCTCGCTTACACCGATCCGCCAAAACCCCGCCGCGAGGTCGGGGTTTTTTGTTGCTCCGTCTCCGGCTCAATCCAGGAGATGGACCCATGACTGAACTTCAAACTTCCGACCCTCGAACTTCCGATCTTCGACCTCATTTGCACGGCCTGTGGCTTCCGCTGGTCACACCATTTCGCGGCGGCGCGCTCGACGAGACGTCGCTGCGAAGGCTGGTGCGGCACTATGCGGCGCGGCCGCTCGATGGATTGATTCTCGCAGCCACGACCGGCGAAAGCCTGACGCTCGAGCCAGGTGAAACCGAACGGTTGGTGTTTACGGTACGGGACGAAGTCGCGAAGACAAACGATCTTCCGATTCTGCTCGGCCTGTCCGGCAGCAACACCGCGGCGCTCTCGGATACGCTCGACAGCACGGCGAGGTGGCCGATCGACGGCTACCTGATCTCGTGTCCGTATTATTCGCGGCCCTCGCAGCGCGGGCTCGAGCTTCATTTCGCCACGCTCGCCGAACGCGCCCGCCATCCGGTGCTGCTCTACAACATTCCCTACCGCACCGGCGTCAATCTCGGCAACGAAGCGATGCTGCACCTCGCCGAACATCCGAACATCGCAGGATTGAAGGATTGCGGCGCCGACCGCAACCAGTCGATCGAGCTGTTGCGACGCCGCTCCGACGACTTCGCCGTACTGACCGGCGAGGACGCGCAGTATCACGAGGCGCTGAGCGATGGCGCCGATGGCGGCATCTTGGCCTCCGCCCATGTCGAGACCGACATTTTTGCCGAGATCTGCAATCTGGCAGCGGCAGGAAAGCACGACACCGCGCGGACGCGCTGGCAATCGGTCGAGGATCTCACGCGGCTGTTGTTTTCCGAGCCGAGCCCGGCGCCGATCAAGTACTGGCTGTGGCGCACGGGGCTGATCGACAGCGCCGAGGTGCGGCTGCCGATGGTGGAAGTGAGCGCGGAGCTGGTCGCGCGGATCGATCGCGAGATCGAGCGGCGGACAACGCCTTCGTTGCGACGTGCTTTATGAACGACACGGCAACCGGCCTCTTCTCCCTCTCCCCGCCCTTTCGCGGGGAGAGGGCTGGGGTGAGGGGCTGTCTCCACATCGGGACTCGCGGAGAGAGCCCCTCACCCGGCGCTGCGCGCCGACCTCTCCCCGCGAAAGAGCGGGGAGAGGTGATGATCTGCTAATCCAATTTGGTCCTCGCCAGCCGCAGCGCGTTGCCGATCACGCTGACCGAGGACAGCGCCATTGCGGCGGCTCCGACCATCGGCGACAGCAGGATGCCGAACACCGGATAGAGCAGGCCTGCGGCGATCGGCACGCCGGCGGCATTGTACAGGAACGCGAAAGCCAGATTCTGGCGGATGTTGCGCATGGTCGCGACCGACAGCCGCCGCGCCCGCACCAGGCCCATGAGGTCGCCGGTGAGGAGCGTGACGCCTGCGCTCTCGATCGCCACATCGGTGCCGCCGCCCATGGCGATGCCGACGTCGGCGGCGGCCAGCGCCGGCGCGTCGTTGACGCCGTCGCCGACCATGGCGACGCGACGGCCCTCGCGCCGCAGCCGCTCCACCACCTCGCTCTTGCGCTCCGGCAGCACGTCGGCCTCGATCTCGTCGATGCCGAGCGATGCGGCTACCGCGCGCGCGGTGGTGGCATTGTCGCCGGTCAGCATCACGATGCGCAGGCCGTCGTCGCGCAGCGCCCGCAGCGCCGCCGGTACCGAGGCCTTGATCGGATCGGCGATGGCGATGATCCCGGCGGCGCGGCCGTCGATCGCGGCATAGATCGCGGTCGCGCCATTTTTTCGCGCGGCCTCCGCGGCGGCGTCCAGATCATGCGTGACGATGTTCAACTCATCCATCAGCATCGCATTGCCGAGCGCGATCTTCCGGCCCTCGACAGTCCCGCTCGCACCCTTGCCCGGAGGCGAGACAAAATCGCTGATCTCACCAAGCTTCAGCCCGCGATTGGCGGCGGCCTTCAGGATCGCCAGCGCCAGCGGATGTTCGCTGCTGCGCTCGACGCTCGCCGCGAATCGCAGCACTTCGCTTTCCTCGAACCCGTCGGCGGCAACGATCGACACCACTTTTGGTTTGCCTTCGGTCAAGGTGCCGGTCTTGTCGAGCACGATGGTGTCGATGCGCTCGAACCGCTCCAGCGCGTCGGCGTCGCGGATCAGGATCCCCGAACGCGCACCACGACCGACCCCGACCATGATCGCCATCGGGGTGGCGAGGCCGAGCGCGCAGGGACAGGCGATAATCAGCACCGTCACTGCCGCAACCAGGGCGAAGCTGAAGCGGGGTTCGGGACCGAAAATCATCCACGCCGCGAACGCTGCGACCGCGGCAGTCATCACTGCCGGCACGAACCACCCCGCAACGCGGTCGGCGAGGCGCTGGATCGGCGCGCGCGAGCGCTGGGCGCGGGCCACCATGTCGACGATCCGCGCCAGCATGGTGTCGCGGCCGACTTTTTCGGCCGACAACACCAGCCCGCCGGCCTGGTTGACGGTGCCGCCGATGACGCGCGCGCCTTCCCGCTTCGCCACCGGCATGGATTCGCCGGTCACCATGGATTCGTCGACATAAGAATTACCTTCTGCGACGACGCCGTCGACCGGAATCTTCTCGCCGGGGCGCACCCGCAAGCGATCGCCGACCGCGATCAGGTCGATCGCGACATCTTCGTCGCCATGACGCGTGATGCGGCGCGCGGTTTTTGGCGCCAGGCCGAGCAGCGCGCGGATCGCGCCCGAAGTACGCGCGCGGGCCTGCAATTCCAGCACCTGGCCGAGCAGCACCAGGACCGTGATGACGGCAGCCGCTTCGAAATACACCGCGACCATGCCGTGCATGTCGCGGAACGCAGGCGGAAACAGTTTTGGCGCCAGCGTGCCGACCACGCTGTAGAGATAGGCAACTCCCGTGCCCATCGCGATCAGCGTGAACATGTTGAGATTGCGCGTGCGCAGCGACTGCCATGCGCGGACAAAGAACGGCGCGCCCGCCCACAGCACCACCGGCGTCGAAAGCGCCAGTGAAATCCAGTTGGACCAAACAGGCGGGTGCATCAATCCGAGATGGCCGCCCATCTCGAGCGCGAATACCGGAAGCGTCAGCACCAGCGCGATCCAGAACCTTCTGGTCATGTCGACGAGCTCTGGGTCCGGCGCATCGTCGAGCGAGACCTGGTCGGGCTCCAGCGCCATGCCGCAGATCGGACAGCTGCCCGGCCCGATCTGCCTGATCTCGGGATGCATCGGGCAGGTGTAGATCGTGCCGGGGCGCGCCGCCGGCTCCGGGGCTTTGGGCCCGAGGTATTTTTCCGGCTCGGCGGCAAAACGCTCGCGGCAACGCGCGCTGCAGAAGAAATGATCCTGCCCTTGATGGGCAAAACGGTGTTTTGCGGTGGCGCGCTCGACGCGCATGCCGCAGACGGGATCGATGGCTGTGTCGCGCATGTCGCGGCCGTGTTTGCCGCCGCAGCAGGTGTGAGCATGGGTGCCGGTGCCGTGATGATGGCCGGCATGAGCCGCGTTTGTGCCATCCGCTTGATCGAGCTGCGCCACGAAATCTCTCCAGGCCTCTTGAACTATATACCCTAGGGGGGTATATGAACTCTATGAGAGACGAGATCAAGACCTCCTGCCTGAAAAGGCTGAAACGGATCGAAGGCCAGATCCGCGGCCTCGCCGGGATGGTCGAGGACGACCGCTATTGCATCGACGTGGTGACGCAGATTTCAGCTGCGAAGGCCGCGCTGCGCCGGGTCGAGGAGGAAATCCTGCGCGACCATGTCGCCCATTGCGTCGAGCACGCCATCACTTCCGGCGACAAGGCCGATCAGCGCCGGAAGATCGCCGAATTGATGGACGTGGTCGGCCGCGCCGAACGGTAGGGAGCGCGGGGAACGAACGGCGTGGTTCGTCGTATGGCATCGCTGCGCCACCAAAACTCGTCATGCCCGGGCTTGTCCCGGGCATCCACGTCTTGAGGGGGCCAGCAAGAAAGACGTGGATGGCCGGAACAAGCCCGGCCATGACGAAAAGTGAATTTTTCCGAGGCGCTCGTGTTGGTTAACATACGGTGTCGCGGCCGGCTAAAATCCAAATCACGTCGCGCGTTCGAATTTAAATCTTGAGGCGTATGGAATCCCCGAGAACCACAAAACAAACGGGGGGAAACCATGACTGCTCGAACCATTCGAAATGCCGCGCAAGCCGAGGCCGTGCGGGATCTGCTGCTGGTGTCGTCGTTCGGCCTGTGGGCGATGCTGCTCGGCTTCGTGCCGGTCGTCGCCTTCCATCTGGTGATGGGGAGCTGAGAAGGCCGTGAGCTGCCGGCGTGGTTAATCCGCGCTAGCACCTGTGGTCAAATGCGAGCGAAATCGCGACCGGCTTTTTAAAGGCGATCGCGTATCAAGGTCTCCACAAGAACAAAAACAACGCGGGGGCGTCGTGAGTACTCGGGATAATCATTTCCCTGAACAACAGGGCTGTGCCGCTGAACAACAGGGCTTCACCACCGAAGACATTCTCTGGGCGCTCGGCATCTGGTCGGTGATCCTCGGGCTATCGCCGGTGATCGTGTTCTACATGCTGATGGTCGCTTGACCAGAATTTTAGGCGGCGCCTCGCCGCGAATGCAACACAGCGTCATCCCCGCGTAACGCCGAAGCCGTTACGCGGGGATGACGTTTTGACGCAACTCAAAAAACGCGCGGAAAGCTGCGCGTGTTCCCTTTAAGCTTCCTCGCAAGCCGACGCGGTCTACGCCGCCTGCTTGTGCATCGCGCCGCCGGCCGGCGCCGATCCGCGGATCGCCTTCACCGAACGTTCGATCGCCGCCCACAGCCGGCCGATTTCGGCCGCCGCGCGGCCCTCGGCCGAATATTCGCGGGCGCCTTCGCCATGGCTGAGCGCCATCAACAGGTCGGCGCGGTTGGTGATCTGGCCGCCCCATACCGGTGCGCGGAATTTTGCCAGCGATTCACGGGCGATGGCGACGATCGGGCTCTCGGCGTCGTCACGGCGCGCCGGCGCCCCGTTGAGCACGACGGCATAGGGCTTGCGCGCGGCGCGGCAGGTCAGAATGGTTTCCTGCACCGCGTTGACGTCGAACACGCCCGGCCGCGCCGGAATGATCGCCATGGTGGCGTTCTTGATGGAATCCTCGACCACGGCCGACACGTTCGGCGGCGTATCGATGAACACCCACTCAAACCCCTCGCGCTTGGCGGCGGCGATCAGCCCGCTGACCGAATTGACCGCGGTCTTGATCGGCGGCTCGTTGGTGCCGCGCAATTTATGCCACAGCGTCAACGACCCCTGCGGATCGGCATCGATCAAGAGACAAGGCTTCGTGACCTTGTGGACGTGCGCAGCGAGATGGGCGGCCAGGGTGCTTTTCCCCGAACCTCCTTTACGCGATGCAAAAACAATGACGTTCATACTTCCGCCTCCAGATTGACCCCAGAAAGTTAAAATGAATCAGCGCGCTGATTCGTGAAAGAAATATTTTCGCGCAATTGTGGCGAAGCCACTGATTAGTCGGGGAAGCGGGCTTTTGAGTCACACCCGACACGCGGCGCCGAAAAAACGTAAATCTCGAATCGAAACAGCGTTTTGCGGGAGCGGTGGCCGGCGATTCCGGGAGCGCTGACGGCGGATTTCGACCCTCAACCTATCGGTGCATGCGCATCGCTGACTTTTTTCGAGGCAATGGCGGCGTTTACCTGGCAGAGCAAGGTAGGCTTGCCGCGCAGGACTGCCTTCGCGGCAAGCCATTGCGACAGGCGAACAGTCGACGTCACGCGCGGCGTGCAAACGAGCCGCCGCGGTCAGTTCGCAGCTGGCTTAGCGGGCTTTTTGGATTTGCGCGATTTGGCGCTGACCGGCTTTTTCGAAGATGCCGGCCTGATGCTGAGCGGCCTGCCGGCGGCGACCGGCGTGACCGCGGCCTCGGGGTCGGGCCGGAAGAATACCCGGCAGGGCGGGCTGAGCTGCGACTTGTTCTCGATCATGCAGGCGGTGATGCGGTCGACATCCGGAACAAACGCACCGCAAAGCCGCATCGCATCGCCGCTGCAGGCCTGCTGCTCTTCCTGCGTATAGGCGCGGCTCGCGGCGGGCCACATCGCCATCGAAAACGCGGTGGCCAGCATCAAGCCGGCCTTAAATTTCGTCAGTCGAGCCGCGAGCATGAATCCCCCCAAATCGCGTGCCGCGAATTGTGGGTGAAGGACGGCGGAATGGCAAGGACAACGGTGGCAAGGGAACCGGATCGCTGAAATGCGCCTCATGTCTTTATGTAGTTACATAATGCTTGCACGGACAGGATTATGTAGTTACATAAAGGTCGATGAAAACGACCTTCGACCCAGCCAAGCGCGATTGGACCTTGGCGCATCGGGGTCTCGATTTCGCGGTTGACGCCGAGAGGGTGTTTTCCGGTGACACGGTGACGATGATCGACGATCGGTTCGACTACGACGAGGTCCGCCGGATCAGCGCCGGTTTCCTCGACAGCCGAATGGTCGTCATCGTATGGACCCAACGCGGCGCAAGCCGCCACATCATCTCGATGAGGTACTGTCATGCCAAAGAAGAACAACGCTGGCGCAAAATATTTCGGCAAGCCCCTGACCGATGATCCCGACGACGCACCCGAGTTGCTGAACGATTTCTTTCGGCACGGCGAGTTGCGCCATGGCGGCAAAGTGATCCGCCGCGGCCGGCCGCCATTGTCCGGCAAGCCGAAAACGGCGATCACGCTTCGGCTCGACGAGGATGTGGTGAAAGCCTATCGCGAAACGGGCGAGGGCTGGCAGACGCGGATCAACGCGGATTTGAGGCGGGCACGCAAGCTCAGGACCGCGAGCGCAACCCGTGGAGCCAAGCGCATGTCTGGCGCCACTCAACGCAAGGCCCGCCAGGCGAAGACATAGGGCCAATGTCGCAGCCTCTACTGCGCTACCGAAAATGCTTCAGCCTGCCCCACAACCGCGCAAGCGGCATTCGCAAGTTCCGGCATATGAAGATCGAACGGCCGTTCTCGTAGGGCATGGCATAGGGATCGCCGGTGATGTCGACGATATCGACCGAGCCGCATAGCGACCTCCAGCGCTCCGGGTTGCCGCCGACATTCAGGATCAGCGAGCCGTCATAGCCGTGAGGACCCCAGAGCCAGTATTGATTGTGGCCGCTCAGGGCCGCCGGAAGATTGTCCTTTCGGCCATAGACGTCGAGTGCGGCTGCCTGTCCATAGTTCGCCGTCAGGATCGCGACGCGGGCCTGATCTTCCGTGGAGAGTTGGCGGAATACGGCCGCCACTTTGTTTTCCAACTCGCGCCAGCCAAACTCATCCGACAGGCTTTGGGTCAGCGGCGCGCCGACGCCGGCGGCCTCGATCGGGGCGGGCCTGGTGTGGGTAAGCTCCATGTAGCGAGCCAGTCGAGAGGGATCGAGGATCGGCAGCGCCACCGGCGCAAACAAAGCGCTTACGCCAAGCGCCGTGGCGACCCAGCCGCGCGTGACCCAAACATCGAGGCGTTCACACCAGACCGCGCCGACCGCGAACATCGTGGGATAGACCGGAAACAGATAATAGTTGGTGCCGCGCTCCAGGAAATAGAACGCACTCGTGAGCACAAAGCCAAGCGACAGAAAGCGCGCATCCGAAAGTCGCCGATCGAGGAACGGTCCAACTGCGCCCGCCAGCCACAACGGGGCGAGCGCCGGGTTCATCGACAGGGCTTGCCGCCATTCGAATTCCCAAAGCGGGCCGGTAAAATTCTTCTGGCTGTCGAGATGCGGCAGGATCACTTCGAAAAACGGCCAGCCGTGCGACCATTGCCAGATCAGATTGGGCACGAACAGAGCGGTAGCGATGACGATGCCAAGCCAGAGTTGCCACCAGAACAGGATGCGGCGTGCCGGGGTGACAATCACGCCCACCGCAAGCGCGACCAGCCAGACCGCGATCCCCCATTTTGCTTCCATCGCCGCGCCTGCGAGCAAGCCGATCCAGATCAGATCGAATCGCTTGTCCGTCCGGATCGCACGCGTCAGCAGGAAGGCGGTGGCGGTCCAGGCGACGGGTTCGAAAGTTGAAGTCGTCAGATGCGAGGTCAATCCGGCAAGGCCGGGTGCAATCCCGGCGGCGATCGCGGCAAGCGAAGCTGCCCTGCTTTCGCCGCCGAGCAACCGGGCAAAGGCCGCGGCGAGAAGCACGAGTCCGACCGCCGCCACCGTCGCCGGCAGCCGCAACAGCCAGATATTGACGCCAAAGATTTGCGTCGCAGCCGCGATCAGCGGCACCAGTGGCGGCTGATCGACATATCCGAAATCGGGATGCCAGCCGCAGGCAAGGAAATAGAGTTCATTGCGCTGCGCATCATAGCGACCGGCGGTCGCCGCATGCACGATACTGACCAGGACTGCGACCACCCAAACGACGGGCTGGCGCAGAAACGCAGCCCTTACGGAATCGACGACGCCGGGTTTTGGCGACTCGGCCATCGCGCCGGTTTGCCGGATCGGAATTGACATCGTCGGATTCCCGCTGCGCCAGGATCGGAGAATATCGAGCGCAGGAAAACCTCCTACTGAATTCCCAGCAATGTTGGCGTGATGCTTTGGTACAGTTGGGTGGGCTCGAACCACCGACCTCCTGTTCCACAGACAGGCGCTCTAACCAACTGAGCTACAACTGCATCCGCAGCCACCCCCGAAAAAGGGTCGCCGAACGGGCCGGAAACTAGGTGCAACGCCGGTCTTTGGCAAGGCCAAGCCGGGCACCAACTTCAGCGTCGTCCCTGCGAACGCAGGGACCCATAAGCACCGGCTGGTGTTGCTGAAACGGAATTGTGCAACGACTACCTGCGCAAACCCGCGCGGTCACGGAGTGTGGGTCCCTGCGTTCGCAGGGACGACATCGGCATTTTGACTCGCCAGCAAAATTACCTCGCCGCCAAACAGCAAAAAGCCCGGGCTGTCCCGCCCGGGCTTTTTGGCAACGTAGATCGGCGATCAGGCGGCCGGCTTGAACAGCTTCGAGGCGCTGGTCTTGATCGGCTCGACGGCTTCGGTCGTGACCTTCTGGCTCAATTCGGCGAGCGCCTTGGCCTGCGCGGTGAGGGTCTCGTACTGTTTCTTGGCATGCGAGGTCCACAGCTCGATCGCTTCCGACGGCGATTTGACGCCCAAAAGTTCCTGCGCGAAGTCGAGCGAGGCAGTGGTGTTGGCCTTCATCATTTCCATCAGCTTGGCGGAGTATTCGCTGTAGCCCTTGCTCGCGGAGGTGAAGACCGCCTCGATGGTGCCGTTATGGGTCTCGGCGGCGTCCTTGAACTTGGCGTAGCTGTCGCGCGCCTGCGAGACGCCCTTTTCGGCGAAGGCGCGCATCTGCTCGGGGACCTCGAAGGGAATGATCGAGGCGGAAAAGGGATCGGTGGGATTGGCCATGGCATGGATCCTTCGAAAATGGGGTGAGATGATGTGACCCCTTGCGCGCCCGGCGAAGGCCGGGAACGTCGACTTGGATCACGCAGCGGGAATGTCCTACGTCGGACAACCGACACATACGCCCATATAATGGCAATTTTGTGCAATGCAACGTAGTTCCGTACAATTTTTAGGTGCAATGCCGCATAGTTGACCTGGAGGGCATGCGTAGCTTGCCCGCCTCCAGCCTTCTCGCCGCCGCCCCTCCCGGCGCGGGAGGGGCCGATGACCTCGATCAACCCCTGATCAATTCTTGGGCTTGGCGGCATCCATCGCCGCCTTGCTGACGATCTGGCCCATTTCGCTGGCCTGCTCGGCCAACGAGCGCATCTGGGACTGCACATATTCGCTGTGCAGCTTGATGATTTCGGTCAGGTCCTTGGCGTGCAGCAGCGACTGCGCGTAATCCAGCGAGGCCTGCAGGTTCTTTTCGGCATAGCCGATCGCCTTGGCGCCGATATCCTTGGCGCCGGCCTGAACGGTGGCGCGCCGATCCTCGATCGTGCCGGCGGTCGCCTGCGCCGAACTCAGGAATTTCTCAAAAGCCTTGCGGGCCTGATCGAAACTGGCTTCCGCCATCGATCGCAGTTCCTTCGGAATCTCGAAACCCTCACGCGCTTCTTCGCTCATGGTCCCACTCCCTGTTGTGTCATCGAAAATGCCGCTCGGCCGGTTCCCCATCGTGAACCTTCGATCGCGGTTTGCAACATCCCAACGCGGCAGCCGAAATACGGTTCGGCCGGGTTAAGGTTATCGCGGCTTTGCATGGTTCCTCATGGCCCAGGGCCGTGGACCTGCCGTCGCCCGCAGGCGATACTAACGGTTCGTTAAGGCTGACATCGTTCGGCCGCCGCCCCACCACCAGCCGGTCATCTCGCTGCAATGAATACGACGGAATTCCAGTTGCGATGCGTCGGCGATCCGCGGCTCGCGCTGCATGCGACGAGCGCTCACCCGGCGTGGCTGTGGTCGGTCGACGGCACGCAGATGCTGTGGGCCAATCCGGTCGGCGCAAAACTGTTCGGCGCGGCCAATGGCGCGACGCTGGCCCGCAAGACCTTCGGTCCGGCCGATCCGCACCGGCGCCAGGTGGCGCAGCTGGCGGCGAGATTGCCGCACGCCGAGGCGGTGCGGCTGGAGCGGCTACGCGGTTTCGGCGCGCCGCTCGGTGCGCTTGCGACCTGCGGCTGCGCGCGGCTGGAATTTTCCGACGGCAGCCACGGCATCCTGGTCGTGGGCGTCGAACCAAGCCGCCGCGCGATGCCTTTGGTCGAACGGCTGCAGCGCCTGGTCGAAGGCATCGACCATCCGATCGCCGCCTTTGCCCGCGACGGCGTGTTCATCGGCGCCAGCGATGCCGCCCGTCCGCTGCTCGGCTTTCGCAATCTCTCCGAGGCCGGCCTCGATGCTGCGCGCAGCAAGGCGCTGCAGCAGGGCCGCGTCGAGACGCCTGTCGGCAGCATCGGCCAGATGGTGCTGCAGCGCGTCGGCAGCGGCGCCTATGTCGGCCTCGTCGCCCTGATCGCGCCGGTCGCCACGACCGCCGCGCGCGCGGAAGAGAGTGCGCCTGTTGCCGAGCAACCGACGCCCGACTACGAGCAAGCCGCGAACACGGGCGAGGCGCCGGCTGAATTCGCGCTGATCGACGAGTTGGGGCCGCGGCTCGACACGCCCGATGTCGAAGCCGCGCAGCCTCCGGCGGAAACGACGGCATCGGAAACCGAAGCACCGCCGCATGAGCCGTCGCCCTATGTCGAAGCCGTCGCCGACGAGCCGGCGCCCACGGACAACGCGCCGCCAACGGCCGACCCCCCCGTCCCGGCCGCGGTCAGGGCGCCATCATGGTTCGACGAACCGGCGCCGCCGACACGGCGCAACCCGTTGCGCTTCATGTGGCAGATGGATGCCGAGGGGCGCTTTTCGCTCGGCTCCGACGAATTCACCCGCCTGATCGGCGCGCGCACCGCCGCCGGCTTCGGCCGGCTGTGGAGCGAAATCGCTGACGCCTTCGCCCTCGATCCCGACGGCCGCATCCTCAAGGCGATTGCCACCCGCGATACCTGGAGCGGCATCACGCTGAACTGGCCGGTCGACGGCGGCGGCCGGTTGCCGGTCGAATTGTCGGGCCTGCCGCTCTTCGACCGGATGCAGAATTTCGCCGGCTACCGCGGCTTCGGCGTTTGCCGCGACCTCGACGGCCTCTCCCGCCTGGCCGCGATGCGCCGCTTCGAAATGTTCAGCGATCCACCGTCACCGCCGCCTGCGGCCGACATCGTTCCGACAAATCTTGCGAACGAATCCGCCGTGAATCCGCCCCCAGTTCCCGATATGGCATCGCCCAGCGCTCCCAGATCGTCCGGCCCGATTGCTGTTGAGACTTCACCACCAACCGATTTGGAAACACCCGTGGAAACGCCCAACGAAATGCTCAAGAACGTGCTGCCGTTTCGCCCGCTTGGCGAACCGAAATCGCCGGCGTTGACGCCGGTGGAAAACAGCGCCTTCAACGAACTCGCCCGGCAATTGTCGGCGCGGCTCGAAGGCGAAAACATCACCGCTTCCGCCATGCCGCCCGCACCACCCGAAGCACCCGAGCCCGCGATCGAACAGCCCGTCGCGACGGAGGCGGCCG
Organism: Bradyrhizobium sp.; assembly: GCF_035484855.1. Classification (GTDB taxonomy): domain Bacteria; phylum Pseudomonadota; class Alphaproteobacteria; order Rhizobiales; family Xanthobacteraceae; genus Bradyrhizobium. The sequence continues at coordinate 18,726 of NZ_DATHOP010000127.1, read as the reverse complement.
CGGCCGACGAGCGGCCCGGCTGGCTGGCGCAACCCGAACCGCCGGCGCGCGGCGAAAGCCGGCGCGACCGGAAATTGCTCGATCTGCTCCCCGTCGGCATCCTGATCTACCGGCTCGACCGGCTGGTGTATGCCAATGCGGCGTTTCTCACGCGGATGGGCTATCCGAGCCTGCACGCGCTGGAAGATGCCGGCGGCCTCGATGCGCTCTATGTCGAGCCCGGCGTCTCCAGCGCCAGCAGCACCTCCGACACCGGCACGCCGGTGATGATTTCGGCAAGCCACACCTCCGGCGAACAGGCGCCGCCGCCCGCGATCGAGGCGCGGCTCTACACCATCAGCTGGGACGAGGATTCGGCGCTGGCGCTGATCTTCTCCGGCACGGCCATCGAAGGCGCCGCCGTCGCGCAGGCGATCGGACAGCCGGAGGCTGTTCCGGAACCCTCAGCGGTCGGGCACGCCAATGCCGAAGAACTCGGCGCCATCCTCGACACCACCGCCGACGGCATCGTGATGTTCGACGCCGACGGCCGTCTCAACGCCTGCAACCGCAGCGCGGAGGCGCTGTTCGGCTATGACGGCGAGGAATTCGTGCAGCGCAATCTCGCCGAGCTGTTCGCGCCGGAAAGCCAGCGCAAGGTCCGCGACTATCTGGAAAGCATCAAGGGCGAAGGCGTCGCCAGCCTGCTCGATCACGGCCGCGACGTGCTGGGCCGCACCGGTCGCGGCGGCATCATCCCGCTGTCGATGACGATGGGACGGACCCGTCCCGACGGTCCGAATTTCTTCGCGGTGTTCCGCGACCTGTCGCAAGTCAAGAAAAGCGAGAGCGAACTGCAGCAGGCCCGCCGGCTGACCGATCGCGCCGCCAGTGCGAAAGCCGACCTGTTGGCGCGGATCAGCCACGAGGTCCGTGCGCCGCTCAATGCCATCATCGGCTTTGCCGAAGTCATGGTCGGCGAGCGCTTCGGCGCGCTCGGCAATGAACGCTACGTCGAATACATGAAGGACATCCGCGCCTCCGGCGAGCGGGTGATCGCCATCATCAACGACCTCACCGATCTCTCGCGGATCGAGACCGGCATGCTCGACCTCACCTTCGCCAGCCAGAACCTCAACGATTTGGTCGAGCAATGCGTGGCGGGGATGCAGTCGCAGGCCAACCGCGAACGCATCATCATCCGCACCTCGCTGGCGCATGCGCTGCCGCCGGTGGTGGCGGATGCCCGTGCGCTGCGCCAGATCACGCTGAACCTGATCGGCAATTCGATCCATCTCGCCAATGCCGGCGGCCAGGTGATCGTCTCCACCGCGCTGTCGGATTCCGGCGAAGTGGTGTTGCGGGTCCGCGATACCGGGCACGGCCTCAACGACAACGAGGTCGCCGCCGCCATGGAGCCGTTCCGCACCCAGGCCCCTTCCGACCGGGTCTCCGACGGTCCCGGCGTCAGCCTGTCCTTGACCAAAGCGCTGGTCGAAGCCAACCGCGCCAAGTTCCACATCAAGACCGCTGCGCATTCGGGCACGCTGATCGAGGTGGTGTTTTCCCAGGAGATGATGGCGCGGGCTTGAACCGATCGCAGGGCTCCGGCATAGGTTGAGTTTCACGACCGGTATCCAGGCGGAATTTCCAACCATGGCATCACGACAACGGATCGGCGCCGGATTGGTCGCGGCGCTCGGCGGCGCGTTGTTGCTCCTGCCCGGTGCGGCCTGCGCCCAGGATGCCGGCCGCTATCCCGAGAGGCCGGTCATCATGATCGTGCCGTTCGCGCCGGGCGGCGCGTCCGACTTCGTCGCCCGCATGATCCAGCCCGGCGTCAGCCAGATCCTCGGCCAGCAGATCGTGGTCGACAACCGCATCGGCGCGGCGGGCATCGTCGGCACCGAGGCCGCCGCGCGCGCGACGGCTGACGGCTACACGGTCTTTCTCGGCAATGTCGGCACCATTTCGATCAACCCGGGCGTCTATCACAACATGCACATCAAGCCGGACAAGGACCTCGCCCCGGTTTCGATGTGCGCGGATACGCCGAGCATCCTGATCACCCGGCGGGATTTCCCGGCCGACGGCGTCGGCGAGCTGATCGCCTATGTGAAGGCTAACCAGGGCAAGGTCACCTTCGCTTCCCCCGGCAGCAGCACGCTCAACCGGCTGGAGATGGAAGTCTTCAAGAAGGACGCAGGCCTCGACATGGTGCATGTGCCCTACAAGGGCGGAGCCGCGCCGGCGGTGACCGACGTTCTCGCCGGCCATGTCGACATGATGTTCACCACGATCTCGTCGGCGATGGAGCAAGTGCGGCAGAAGACGGTCAAGGCGCTTGCCGTCACCACCCGGGAGCGCATGACCGAACTGCCGGACGTCCCGACCATGTATGAGCTCGGATGGAAAAACCTCGTGACCTCGTCCTGGCAGGGCGTGCTGGTGCCCGCGGGCACGCCGCGGCCGATCGTCGAGAAGCTGCGCGCCGCGATCGTCAAGGTGCTCGCAGATCCTGCGATCCAGGCGCGGATGCGCACCAGCGGCGTGCTCGCCATCGGCAGCGGGTCGCCGGAGGATTTCCAGGCCTACATGGACGCCGAGACCGCCAAGTGGACCAAGGTGATCGACGAGAGCGGCGTGCGCGCGGATTGAGTTCCATCTGTCGGCGAAGCGCGGCGTCGAGATCAGGTTGCCGCTCGACCTCGGGGAACTCTACAAGTAGCGGTTGTTGCGACGCACCCAAGCGGCGTTGCGACTGAACACCCCGGACGAATACGGGGTGGTGCGAAATTTTTGCGGGCCCACAAACAAAAACTTCATTTCTGGGCGATGATAGCGCGTCACGAATCAGATGACACGTCGGAGCCTCCGCCCATGAGCCTGTTCGTCCTGGACCTCGTTCTCTGGATCTTTGGAATCCGCGGTCACATTCCCCAGAATGACGGTTTCCGCACCGGACGCGCTCAAGCGTCGCTAGCCGACAATAGCGGTGTCGCGATCAGGGTTCTGGCGGTCGCCGTGCTGTGCGTCGGCTTCCTGTCGCTCTCGCTCTGGGCCGCGGTCTGGCTCGCGATCAAAGTGCTTTAAGAGTGTTTTCGAGCGAAGTGGACACCGGTTCGCGTGAAGAAAACGCGTCAAAACAAGAGTCTAAAGCTTCGGTTCTGATTTAATCAGAACCGAAGCTTTAGGCCTTAAACTCGCGGCAGAAATCTCCGGCAGGAAATCAAGAACCCCATTCAGGAACATTTCCGGCGCCTGCAGCTGCGGGACATGGGCGCAGCCGGCGATGATCTTCAGCTATGCGTTCGGCAGCGGATGAAACAGAAAGGGCGCCACTTCCCGGCGCCGCAAGTCAAACCGTCATGTTTTCCAGCCGAACGCCGCGTGATTCTCGTTGCGCCGTCTTTCAAAGTTCCGGCCCGCCCAGCTGATATTGATGCTAAGGCTTCGGCATTGAACGCGGGAGATGGCATGCCGGATTCAGCCGATCTGTTCGAGATGCGCCGGCTCGAGGCTTTGAGCAACACCATCTTCGGCGTCGCGATGACCCTGCTGGCCTATAATTTTCCAAAGGGGCAGGTTCTCAATGGTGTGCCGGTCTGGTCCAATATCTGGGCCACCTACCAGTCGCAAGTCATCGCGCTCCTGATCAGCTTCATGGTTGCCGGCATGTTCTGGATTTCGCACCAGCGCAGGCTGGCCTACCAGCCGCACGCGACCCGCCTCGTGGTCTATCTCAACCTGTTCTTTCTGCTGGCGGTCATCCTGCTGCCCGTCACCACCGGCCTCTATGGCACCTATGGCAACACCCGCGACATCGTCGTGCTGTATAGTTGCCATTTGACCGCGCTGGGCGGCCTCAGCATCATCATGTGGCTCGTTGCAGCACTGCCGCGCGGCCAGGCCAGCGTCGCCGCTGGAATTGGCTTTGCGTTTGCAGTTTTTGTCGTGGCGACCTTCTTCGCACTGGTTGCCCCGCAAACCTATATCGCGCAATTCCTGTGGTGCTTCGCCTTTGCGGCGCCGGTGATCGACGGCATCTTTGAAAGGTGCCGGCGAAAGCAGACCCAAACGCGGCTTCCCGATCCTCTCCCCGCAAGGACGGCTACCGGCATGCCGGATAGCCGAAGCGCTTGATGATCTGGCTGCCGGGAATCGGATGAAAGGCGAACGTATCCATGAAATGGTTCGCCGTGACATACTGTTGCAAGGCGGCGTTATAGCTGCCGAGCATTTGCTGCGTGCTGGAGGCGCTGATGATGCCCTTTTGCATGGAGCCGCCGGCGTGAAACAACAGCGTCGCGGCCGGCGTGACGCAGACATTGCGTATCGAAAGAAACATCGTGCAGGCCGATTGACAGTGGGAGTCGATGCGGAAGCGCTCACCCGACGCGTTGTATTGCTGGATCACGGCCAGGAATCGCCCAAACGCCGCTTGATCGCGCGCACCCATGCCCATGCCCAGGGATGATACGGAGCCGTCGGCGTAAGCCGACTGCCCCGCGAAGCCGCAGAAAGCCAGAAAAAATGCAAGCGCGCCCAGGGCGCGGACCCATCGCTGCCATCTATGCAAGACGCTCTCCTGTATCGGCTGGATCTTGTTCGTCGCTTTCGGTCCCGACGCGCATGCGAGGACCGGATTTCGCAGCAGAGCGCAATTTGGCTGCCGACTTGCAGAAGTCAAGCAGCTTGGTGCGGCGACCGTTCACGCGGCAGGGGCCGGATATGCCGTGCGCGGCACGCGCGGTTCAACGCTTCTCGTAGGGGTGGAAGATGTTGTCCTTTGCCTTCACGGCCAGATGGCACGCGTGGCCGCAGTCCGAGGGACTGAGATCGGCCGTGAACTGGTCGGATGCAGCTTCGTAATTGAACAATGCGTAGCCCCACCCGTCGCTCTTCGGAAATCTCTTGCTGTCCTTTTCGATGACGAAAGCCTGCGTGAAGACGTCCGGCACATCCACGGCGAAGGGAGCCTCCGTACTCTTCTTCGGCTTCCATTGCAGCTTCACGATCTTGGAGCCTTCCGGGAACGGCTGGCCGTTGGTCGGAATACCGGCCTTGTACGCCTCGATCATGATCGGATTGGCGACGATCACCTTGAGCACTTCGTCGGTCCGGGCGGAAGAGACCACCGCCCAGTCCTCGTATCCCTTGAAGTCGGAGAACGCGATTCCGTCCGGCGTTTTCAGCGAGTATTTGTCCTGCGCGTAGACGGTGGTGCCGGCCAGGACGACCAGCACTGCCGTGATCGAGAGCCTGCTTTTGCGCTTCATGGCTGTTCTTCCTCGTTGGAGAATCGTGATGTGTTCTGCCTTCCCGCCGGGTCGACGGGCGCGTGAAACGATGGATTGCCGTGAGAAAGTCCGACAGGCATAGCATGAATACCGCCGGTGGCGTGCGACCCTGCTTTCACAGTTGGGTCATTCGCGACCGGGCCGAGGCCGCAAGCTATCGCGCCGGACGGGCCGATGCTTTATCCTGACGTTGCCGCTGGCTCAGCATGGAGAAACCGCCCAGATGATTGTCGATGTCCGGACCTACACCCTGATCCCGCGCAAGCAGGCAAAATACCTGGAGCTTTTCGAGAAGCATGCGCTGCCGGTGACGAAGCGGCACGGTCTTGAACTGATGAGTTACTATGTAAGCTATATCGGCGCGCTCAATCAGGTCGTGCACCTCTGGCGCTACGAAAACCTTGCCGACATGGAAAAAAAGCGTGCGGCGCGTGACGCCGACCCGGCCTGGGGCGAATTCCTGTCACTCACTGAAGGAATGCTTCTGCTACAGGAAGACAAGGTTATGCGCCCAGCTTCGTTCTCGCCAACCCGTTAGAGCGTTTTCGAGCGAAGCCTGCCCTCGGGCTTGATCCGAGGGTGGTTACCGGTTCGCGTGAAGAAAACGCGTCAAAGCAAGAATCTAGAGCCCCGTTTCGATTCCATCGAAACGGAAAAAGTTCTAGTAGCACCGCATGACATTGACGGTCTGGTCTTCGCCGCCGCGCCCGCGAACGGTCACGGCCTCGGTCGGGCAGCTCGACACATAGGGCCGATCGGACGGCGCTACCGCGGGCGGGTAGCGATGCGCCCAATCCCAGGGAACGTCATACGTGTAGGTGTAGTGGGTATCGCCGGATCCCGGTTGCGCTGCATCGAGCACGGGTTCGCCATCCGATGGGCCGTAGAAGTAGTCCCCGGTTCCGGGCCAGAACGCGCCGAGATGGTTTCTGCGGTGATGCCGGAACGACGGACCGACGAGGCCATGGGGATGCGTCGAAGCAAACCCCGCATGAGCCGCGCCCGACCTGGCGAAGGCGTCGCCGGCGCCAGGCATCAGCGCGATGACGCTGAGAGAGACGATCGACATCAGGTACATTCTGTTCGTCATGGCACATACCAATCGCTGGTTGCTGAGCAGCCCTGCGACGACGCTAGGCCGGGCCACGGGTGCCCGCAAACGCATAATTAATATTTAGTTAAGGCGTAATCTTAACAGGGGCAAGGTCCACCAGGCCGGCGTCCGGCAGTGGTGGCGGAACACGAAGGCGGCTGGAATTAGGATGAATTGAGATCATCGCGCCAAGCGGCACCGATCTGTCGAAAGACGCAGGAAGTCGACGCAAGGCAAAGCCCCCGCGAACGATCGCGGGGACCTTGGGCTTCCTGGGATTAGTTATACTTGAACTGCGGCATCGCCTTCAGCTGATCCTTGGTCGCGTTGTAGATCGCGTGATCGGGATACCACTTCTCGTCCGCCGCGCGCGCCGGCCGGTCGGCGCGCGCTTCGCCGGTCGTCGTGCCGGCACTCCCGGCGTTCGGAGACTTCTCCTTGGGCGTGGTCGCGGTCGACGAAGTCTGCACGGGCGTATTGACCCATTTCAGCTTTTCCATGGGCACCGCGACATAGTGCTCGCCCATGCCGAGGAAGCCGCCGACGCCGAGCACGACGTTGTCGACCTTGCCCGACTTGTCGACGATCAATTCCTGGATGTCGCCGATCTTCTCGTTGTTGTCGTTGTAGACATTGACGCCGATCAGTTTCGACGACCGCCACTCGCCGTCCCGATGCACGGCGGTATTGATGTTCGAGCGATCGGGGGTGGTGCTTTGCGCATACGCCGCGCCGGTCAGTAATGTGGTGCCGAGCAGGGCTGCGGCCAGATATTTCGATGTCATTTCAGTCTCCAGTGTGTGGTGTGAAGGTGATTGTTGTTGGCCGTAAAGGCGGGTCAGTGGTGCAGCAGCATGATCAGAATGATCAGCGGGATGGGTATTCCCAACAGCCACAGAAGAATCGGCATGGTTCTCTCCTTTCTTTATTCGGGGTTGGACTTGAATTAACGGCGTAGCGCTCTGTTGCCCCAGGTTCCATCGCGCAAGCCCCCGCCTTCGGTTGCCGCCAATGCGGCTGAGAAGGCGCCGATGAACAGCGACAGCGTCAGCCAGATCGCCACGTGCTCGGCGGCCTTGCGGGCGTTATCGAGATCCTGCTTGGCCTGCGCGATCACCTCGTTGACGCGCTTGTCGGCGTCGGCCGGCGCGAGACCAGTGCGGGCAGCGACGACCTTGGCGAGATAGCCGCGGTCGGCTGCCGACGGTTCGCCGCCGTTGCGGAAGTCCGCTGTCAACAGCCGCGTCAGTTCCTGCCGCGTCTGTCCGCCATTGGCATTGGCGGTGTCAGCGGTCGGATTGTCCGGCCGCAACAAGGTATCGACGTAGCCGGTCATGGGACCTGAGGTTTGCTGGCCGGCGACCTGCGCCGCGCCCGATGCTGCGCCGCCGAGCAGCGATGTGGCAGGAGAAGCGAGCAGGATCGCGCCGAGCACGGACGCCAGTGCCCAGGCCAGAAAACCGTGCGCGGTATCGCGGAAATGCACTTCAGGGGATTGCACGCCGATCCAGCGGTTGCGGAGCCTTCCAGCCAGATAGCCGCCGATCGCGGACGAGATCATCGCCATCACGATGAAATAGAGCCCGGTGCCGATCTCAAAACTGGTCGCGGAAACTCCCGAGCCGGCCCATGGCGACACCACGGAGAATCCGAGGCCGGCGCCGAACGACAACAACACCAGTGTCAGTGCCAGCGAAGCGATGGCGCCCGCCAGCACCGCCGCCCACGACACGCCCGCCACCTGCGGCTCAACGATTTCGTCAACGACCCCGACGGGGCGCAACACCTGTTCCATGTATCGTATCCTCCCGATAAATTGAATTCGATGGGGAGGAAATGTTGCAGCGAGAGCAAAGTTCCTGTCGGGGACATGACACAGCGATCGAATTCTCAACGATTCATCAGCGCGCCGACGATGAGGCGTGAGACACGGTGACGCGGCCCGCTCCGACCCACGAGGGTCGGATTGAATCCGGCCGCGCGTCGCTTCGGCTGCAACGGCACGGCAAGCCGACGCGATTGCTTCGGACCGGGGTTTCTCGCTCGCACCATCGCCGGCGGCACGCCGCGCGCACTGCCCCGGACGGACAACCTGCCGCGATCCCGATTGTGTTTTCAAGTGCGGGTGCTAGTTTTGCCGGGATCGTCTCGGCATTCTTCAACCGCTGCGCAGGACCGCGGACGGCCGGGCGTTCGGGGAGAGAAATGGTCGATGTTTCGCTCGGTGCGCGAGGCGCCGTTCAAGGCAACATTGCGGACACGCTCCAGGGTGCGGATCCGGGTTACCCCGAAGCCCAGGCCGGCGTGCAGGACTGGCTTAGCGGAATCGAGAAGCCCAATCTCACGCCGCGCTATTATCTGACGATCGGCCTCCTCGTCCTGCAGGAGATGTTCGAGTTCTACGACTTCTTCCTGGTCGGCTATCTCGTCTCGGTGCTGGCGCCGGGCTGGCATCTGACCTACGGCCAGGGCGCTATCATGCTGCTGTCGTCCGGCGTCGGCGCCATCTTCGGCTCGCTGGCCGGCGGCCGGATCGCCGACACCATCGGGCGCAAGAAGCTGATCTGGGGCGGCGGCCTGTTGTTTTCGCTCGGCGCCGCCGGCTGCGCGCTGATCCCGGACGGCGCCTGGATCCTGTTTTCGATGTTACGCTTCGTCGTCGGCTTCGGATCGATCGCGGCGGTGAGCGCGCAGAATCCGCTGGTCGTCGAAATCACGCCGACGAGGTACCGCACCTTCGTTTCCAGCATGATGGTGGTGCCGGTCGCGCTCGGCACCATGTTCGCCGCCGTGATTTCATCGAACCTGCTGCCGGTGATCGGCTGGCGCGGCGTCGCCGCCACGGGCGCGATGCCGATCATCACCTCGCTGCTGCTCGCCTGGATCGCGCCGGAATCGGTGCGCTGGCTGTTGTCACGCGGCCGCAATGCCGACGCGCGGCGCGAGGCCGCGAAGCTGACCGGCGTGCCCGAGGACAGCATCACCCTGCCGACCGCAATTGAGCCGGAGAAGAAGCCGGTGGCGTTGTCGGAACTGTTCAAGGACCAGAAGCGGTTCTGGTGGGTCGTCGTGATCTGGACCGGGATATCGACCGGCACCTATGGCGTGCAGCTGTGGGGCCCGACCATCCTGTCGCAGCTCCTCAAGATCACCGCGCACGAGGCCGCGGAATATTTCATCTATGTCGCCATCGCCTCGTTCCTCGGCCGCGTGCTGTTTTCGGTGTTGCCGCTCTATTTCGGGCGCCGCCGCTCGGCGCTGTTCGGAACGTCCGTCTCGTTCCTGGTCATGATCGCGATCTTTGCCTTCTATCAGGACTTCATCGCGGGCTGGTCGGTGTTCGCGCTGCTGGTGGTCGCCGGCGCTACGTTCTACTCAGGCTCGTTCTCCAACATGACGCCCTATGTGGTCGAAGTGTTTCCGGTCTCGCTGGGCGCTCGCGCCTTCGGCCTGGCGCAGGCCGCCAACGGCGTCGGCAAGATCCTCGGACCGGTTTGCCTGGCGGTGATTGCCGGAAGCGGCGATGTGGTTTCACCGAAGGCTACCGTCGACGCGGTGGCGCCGGCCTTCCTGTTTCTGGCGGCCTGCGAATTGGCCGCCCTGATCGCGATCTACGCCTATCGCCGGGAAACCCACGGCAAGCCCATGGATCTCGGATAAGATGGATCCCAACAAGGTCACAAAAAAATGCTCGATATCCCGGTACTGATTTCCGGCGGCGGTCCGGTCGGCCTCACCGCCTCGCTGCTGTTGTCGCAGCACGGCGTGCGCTCGCTATTGGTCGAACGCCACCCCAGCACGGCGCTGACGCCGAAGGCGCGCGGCATCAATGCCCGCACTATGGAGGTGTTCCGCCAATGCGGCATCGATACCGCGGTCCGGCAGGCGGGGTTGCAGGAAGGCCGGCTCGGGCTGATCGTCTGGACCGAATCGCTTGCCGGCGAGGAGATCGAGCGCCGCGTGCCCGGCCGCGCGACGCCGAAGAACATGGCGGCGACGCCGGTCCGCAATTGTCTCTGTGCCCAGGACGACCTCGAACCGGTGATTCGCCGGTTTGCCGAGGAAGCCGGCGGACCAGAAGCGCTGCGCTTCAATACCGAATTGACCTCGTTCAGCCAGGGACCGGACGGCGTCACGGGCACGCTCACCGATCGAACGAGTGGCGTGGAAACGCCCTTCAGGGCGCGCTATCTGATCGCCGCCGAGGGCGCGCAAAGCCGCGTTCGCCGCGCGCTGGGCGTCAAGATGCTCGGCGAGGAGAAAGTCTACGACAGCGTCAACATCCTGTTCCATGCCGAACTCACCCAATGGGTCGAGCATCGGCCGGCGGCGCTGTACTTTGTCGAGCAGGACGATCTGCGCGCCACCTTTCTCACCATCAACGGCACCGACCGCTGGGGTTTCCTGATCCACAGTCCCAAAAATTTCGGCTGGAAGCCTGAGGATTTCACGCCGGAATTTTGCGCGGAACTGATCCGCAAGGGCGTCGGCGTGCCGGACATCGACGTAACGGTGCTCGGCATCGGCCCCTGGGAAGCCTCCGCCATCATCGCCGACCGCTATCGCACGGGCAACGTTTTCCTCGCCGGCGATGCGGCGCACGAAATGCCGCCGACGGGGGGCTTTGGCCTCAACACCGGGGTGCAGGACGTTCATAACCTCGCCTGGAAGATATCGGCCGTGCTCAACGGCAAGGCCGACGACAGCCTGCTCGACAGCTATCACGCCGAACGCCAGCCGTTCGGCATGGTCGTGACCCAGAACGCGCTGGCCAATGCGCTGTCGATGGGACGCACCGCGCGGCAAAGCAAGGTGCTGCCGCGCCGCGAATTCCTGAACGAACAGGGGCTGATCTTCGGCGCCGCGTATGAATCGAGCGCGGTGGTTCCGGACGGCACGCCACGGGTTGCCGTTGACGATCCCGTCACCGACTACGTGCCCTCGGCCCGGCCCGGAGGCCGCGCGCCGCATGTCTTCCTCACGCGCGGCGATGAGCAAATCTCGACCGTCGACCTGTTCGGCCCGCACTTCGTGTTGCTGACGGGAGCTGACGGCGGCCCATGGCGGCGGGCCGCGCAGGCGATCGGCCCAATGGTGCCGCCGCTCAAGGCCTATACGATCGGAACAGGGCGCGATCTCGGCGACCCCGACGGCAACTGGCACGCAGCCTACGGCGTCGACAGCGATGGCGCGGTGCTGGTGCGGCCGGACGGCCATGTCGCCTGGCGCAGCCGTTCGGGCGCTTCGAATCCGGAAGGCGCTTTGCGCGCGGCGCTGGATCGCGTGTTCGGCAGGATGCCGGCCATCGCGTAACGCTTGACGCGGGCCGACTACTCGCCGTTGGGATCGTTGTCCCGATGACCGGCGGGTCCTCGGCTGAATACCCCATAATTGCTCGATTTCATGCCATTGCCGGCGCTGGCCCCATTCGCAGCGAGGCCCAGTTTGAGCAGTTCGCGAACGGCGGCGGCCCGGGTCGGCATCCGATGCTGAAACCGGAAATCGTCAATCACCGACAGTTCTTCAGGCGAAAGCATGATCTGCAATCGCTCACCACGGAGATCGTTCATGGCGTCCTCCAAGAAGAGTATTCTCAGTGTCCAACGCTAAATTAGTAAATTACTCAATTCACTCAGTCAATCCCAGTTCCGCCGAGTACCTAAAAAACTAAAAGTTAGCATAAATATCAATAATATCAATAACTTAACTGTTTACAGACGGCATTTTGGAGGATTACACTCGGTGCCATGAATACCACGATGCCCCCGATCTGCCCAAAATGTCATCAGCCCATGAGGCTCGCGCTCGTGCGGGGAATGCAGGGCCGCAAATATCGCTGCATCGATTGTGACGGCGAGGACCCCTTGCGCTCGCCCGACATCGGCAAGTTGCTGGATCACCTGCGACCGCCCGAGTAACCGTCAACGCGCAATTCTAAAATACGCAAGCGGGCATCGTGCAATACAAGGCCATCGAGTATCAGGTCGTTCGGACCGCCAATCCAACCGGGTGGAAATGGACCGTGCAACTTGGCGCGACAAGAACCAGGACCGGCACATCTTATTCAATGAAGTCCGCCGCATTGGACGCGCAACGAAAGATCGACAAAGAGCTGAAGACCGACAAGAAGCTGATGTCGGTGAAAGCAAAACAGAGTCCGCTGTTCCGGCCTGTGTCAGTGAGCCGGACAGACGCTCTTCATGGAGGACTCGCTATGTCCCGGAAATCGGCGCTTAGTCTTCGCATGGATAAACCGGATCCGCCACGCTCACCATTTGCCCCACTTATGCCGTGTCCGGCTTGCGCCAGCGAAATGCGGTTGTTGGGGATCGAGTCCGAGACTGCGGCGCGCGATCTATATACTTTCGAATGTGCAAAATGCGGACGACTCGAGGTCCGTGGCGTGACCACGGTTTAGACCGCTCCTGCCATCGCCGTCTCCTCACGCGCCGCGCCCCTGCTCCTTATTCAATGCGCGATAATCGGGATGTGTCTGTTGGCAACGCGCGCCGCCCGGCTCAGCGGCGCATCGGGCGACAGCTTCAATCAGGCAGTAACTTGTATGTCAGTTCGTAAAAAGGCCCATTGATCCCCGCCGGGTGGAATCGCGTGGTCATTTCTGCCTGGCTGGGCCCCGTGTCGCTGATGACCGTTGCCCCGAGGTCCTGAGCACCCCCCACTGCGTTGATGCCAAGTTCAAGTTGTGAGTCGAATGGTATGAACTCCTCATCGTCGAATTCAAACAAAGTCCTCTGGAGTTCGTCATTGAGTGTCAATGTCGCCTGGGTAAATTCAACACGGAAACTTTGACCTCCAGGCGGAGTTTGAACTATGCCCAGGGCTATCGTCGTCGGAAAGCCCGGAGGCCCGCTCAGATCCATCAGTTTGCAAAGCATGCTCATTGCGAAACTCCCATCGTGCTCAAATTCCAAGGTTCGATTGCCGGTCGATGATTGAGCAACCTTGAGGAATCGTCAAGTGGAGCAGGCCGGGCGGAATTGACGCACCCGACGCGGCACAACCGGTGGTAGCGTCCCACGACGGACAGCCGCCGATCGTCAGACGATCGCGTCCGCCAGCTCCGCCATCGTCGGAACCAGAATGTCCGGCTGATGCGGCGTCTCGCCGAACGGCCGGCTGCGGCGATCGATGAACGCGGTTCGCATGCCGGCCGATTTCGCGCCGATGCAATCGAAGGCGTGGTTGGCGACGAAGAGGATCTGATCCGGTTTCAGGCCCAGCAGTTCGGCCGCCTTGGTGTAGGTCGCAAGGTGGGGCTTGAACGAATTCGCCTCGGCAACGGAGATGACCCGATCGAACGCGATTCCGTGATACTGCTTCGCCGTCTCCAGCATGTCGGGATCGCCGTTCGACAGCACCACCAGCCGGTATTTCGCGCGAAGCCTGTCGAGCGCCGCCGGCACCTCCGGAAACGGTTTCAGCTTCTCGATTTCGCCGACGAGATATTCGACGTCCTGCCTTGTGTGGCTGATGCCCGCCCGGTCCATCACATGGGCGACGGAACGATGCCCGATTTCCCGGTACGGCGTGTGCTCGCGATGCAGCAGCGCGTCGATCATGGAATTTTCGAAATGCGTGCGCCGCCACCAGGTGACAAAGGAGTTCGGATCACCTCGCCAGCCCTTTTGCTTCAGGAACGGCGTGGCGATCGCGGTCAGGCCTCCCTGCATGTCGACGACCGTCCCGTACTGGTCGAACATGCAAACCGCGACGTTGTTCTTGATATCCTCGTAGCTCACGGGAAATCTCCCTGACATCGCCGACACGTTATTCGATCACCTCGTCGGCGCGGCCGAGCAGCATCGGCGGGATCGTCAGACCTAGTGTCTTGGCAGTCTTGAGATTGACAACTGTGGTGAATTTGTCCGCTTGATAGATCGGTATTTCGCCGGGCTTCTTTCCCTTGAGGATCATGTCGGCATAGTCCGCGACGCGACGGAACATATCCTGCACGTCGACGGCATAGGCCATCAACCCGCCAATATCGACAAATTCACGAAAAGGATAAAGTGCCGGAAGCCGAACCTTTTCCACCAGCGCGACGATGAGACGCCGCTGTACATTGTTTTCCACGCTGTCGCTGACCAGCAGCACATCCGCGTGCTCGCGTTCGAGCAGGTCGAAAACGCGTCGATACTCCGGCTCCTGGTATACTCCTTTGAGAGGCGGCGCGACCAGCGTGACAGAGGACTGGCGGGCTGCCTCGCGCACCTTGGCTCCCTGAGCGCCCTTCCAGAACGGCTCCGAGCACAGAAACCCGACGCGGGTCGCTGTCGGGACGGCCTCAAGCAGCATCCCGAGTCTTTTGCCCCAGATTTCTTCGCCTGCGTCCGCGCTGATGCCGGTGATGTTGCCGTCCGGCCGCGCAAGACTGGTAACAATACCAAATGCGATCGGGTCGCCCATCATTGCGACCACCGGAATGGAATACACCAGCGCCTTGAAGCGGAGAACCAGTGGATTATTGACGGTAATGATCACATCAGGGGAGGCACTGATCACGTCGCGAATGATCGGATCATAACGCGCAGTATCTCCCTCGGCAGAGAAACGCAGAACGACGAGGTTCTGTCCTTCAACATAGCCCAGTCGACGCAGCTCCCTAAACAATATCCCGTAATCAGAGTTGGTCTCGCTCATGTCTGACACGAGTCGAGAAGGTGAGACGATCGCAATCCGATAAACCTTGCCGGGCTCGGCTGCCCCCACCGCGCTCGCCGCGGTGGTGGCCAACAGACCGGCAAGAAGATCGCGCCGCCGCATTCAAGCGGCCCGAACGAGGCCGCGCACGGCGCCCTTGCCCCGCACTTCCGCCTCCTCGAAATCGGCAGCCGCGATCGCGCGGTCGAGGGCGGCGCGAAGCTCCTTGGCGGTCTCTAGCGTCAGCTCGATCCCGGCGCGCGCGCCGGGGTCGAGATTGGCGTTGATGAAGTCGAGCGTGATGACGTCGCCGAGCGGCGCATGCCGCGCGTGGTCATAGGCGACCACCGCCTGCGAGAGCGGGAACCAGTGGTCGCCGCGCTTGGCCATGCCTTCGGCGCGGGCGATCTCGATGATGGATGTGCACATGTCCGCGGTCCTCCTACTTCGAGAGATGCTTGCCGAAGAACGCAAATACCTTGCTCCAGCCGTCCATGCACTGCTCGGGCCGGTACAGCGGCCGGTGCCAGTAGAAGAAGCCGTGGCCGGCGCCGTCGTAGCGGTGGAACTCATGTTCCTTGCCGTGCTTCTTGAGTTCGGCCTCGTGCTGGTTGACCTGCTCGGGGCTGGGCGCGCGGTCGTCGTTGCCGAACAGGCCGAGCAGCGGGCACGAGAGGTCTTTCGTCATGTCGATCGGCGCCACCGGAGTCTTGGCATTGAGCTCCTCCTTGCCCATCACCACGCGGCCGCCCCACAGTTCGACGCAGGCGTCAACGTCCTTTTTCTGGCAGGCATAGATGAAGGCGTGGCGGCCGCCGGAGCAGGAGCCGAACAATCCGACCTTGCCGTTGTGATTGGGTTGCGCGCGCATCCACTTCACCGCGGCCTCGGTATCGCCGACCATCTGGGCGTCGGGAATGCCGCCGTCGGCGCGCACCTTGGCGGCGACGTCGTCCGGATTGCCCTCGCCACTGCGCTCATAGAGATTGGCGCAGATCGCCATATAGCCGTGATGGGCGAAGCGGCGCGTGGTCTCGATGTAGAACTCGCTCCAGCCCGGTAGATGATGGATCAGCACCACGCCGGGAAACGGGCCCGGCCCGGACGGCTTTGCGACGTAAGCCGTGATCGGCGTCCCCTTGTCGCCGTTGATGGTGACGTTCTCGCAGGTCATGCCTCGGTAAAATGACATCCGTTTTCCTCCATGTGCTCCAGGCGTGTTGGTTTGGTCGGTCCAGTATTCGACAATCGCGCTGTTGGCGCAACAAAAGCCGCCGTGAGCGATGCCGCGGATGCAGGCCGCGATCAGGCCTTCGCGGCGGCGACCTCCTCCAGGCCGCGGTTGCGCGGCTCGACGCCCCAGGCCCACACCACCACGATCTGGACCAGCACTAGGCCGATCATCAGCCAGACCACGCCGGGCAGCTTGTAGTTGGCCATCAGGGCGCCGACGATGAAGGGCGAGACCACGGTGGCACCCCGGCCGAGCGTGTTGCAGATGCCATTGGCGCGCAAGCGGATCTCGGTCGGGAACAATTCCGGCGTATAGACGCCGAACAGGATCGCGGTCTGCACATAGATCGCGACGATCAGCACGAAGCCGACCGAGAGTACGACCTCCGGATCGGAGGCGGCGTTGAAGCGGGCATAGATGTAGCCGGCGACGATGGTGACCAGCGAGGCGCCGATGATGCTGACGCGCCGCCCGATGGCATCGGACAGATAGGCGCCGAGCGCGCAGCCGACCAATGACGCCACCGACAGCACCAGCGTATAAGCCAGCGAATTGGCGATGGTCAGCCCCTGTCCCAGAAAGAACTGCGGCAGGAAGATCACGAAGCCGAAGATCAGCGTGTTGATCGTGATCAGCACCCAGCAGCCGACCAAAAGCCGCTGCAGCAGCGGCGGCCTCAGCATATCGGCGGCGGAGACCTGCGCGATCGGCGCCGGCACCACCACCGGCGGCAGCGGCTTGCCGGCGGCGGACTCGGTTTCAATTTTTTGCATCAGCGCTTCGGCTTCCTGGTCGCGGCCCTGCGATTCCAGCCAGCGCGGCGACTCGGGCAGGTTCTTGCGCAGGTACCAGACGATCAGCGAGCCGACGCCGGCGATGACGAACATCGGCCGCCAGCCGAACTCGGGGATGATCAGATAGCCGAGCAGCGCGGTCACCGGAAATCCGGCGACCACCAGGAACGCCATCATCGACAGCCAGCGGCCACGCGTCTTCGGCGGCACGAATTCGGTCAGCGTCGAATAGCCGACCACGATTTCGGCGCCCAACCCAAGCCCCTGCACGAAGCGGCAGGCGATCAGCTGCGTCATGTCCTGCGAGAAGGCCGCTGCCAGCGAGGCCAGCCCGAAGATCAACAGGTTGACCTGATAGGTGAAGCGGCGTCCCATCCTGTCGCCGACGAAGCCGGTGATCAGCGCGCCCAGCGTCATGCCGACGAAGGTCAGCGAGATGAATTGCAGGTTTTGCGGCACGGTGGAAAATTTGGTCTGCACCGCGGAGGCCAGCACGCCGCCGGCGATATAGAGATCGTAGCCGTCGAAGAACATGCCGGCGCCGACCAGCCAGAAGATCCGGTAGTGAAACGACGAGATCGGCAGCCGGTCGAGCCGCGCGCCGGCGTTGACTGCGTGAGCCATGGAAGTCCCTCCCCCCCCTGGGAATGCGAGGCCGGTCTTCGCCGGCTGGGGACGATGGTAATCAAGACGAAAACGGAAAGCTACCGCGCTCGCCTACGCATATAGGATCGTCATGCCCGGGCTCGTCCCGGGCATCCACGTCTTGGCTGCCACGAAGAAAGGAAGACGTGGAAGGCCAGGACGAAGCCCGGCCATGACGAATAGTTGCGTAGGGTGGGCAAAGCGAAGCGTGCCCACCACCTTTGTCACGAAATGATGGATGGTGGGCACGGCGCGAAGAGCGCCTTTGCCCACCCTACGCGGCTACACGTTCTTCAGCGCCACGCGGAATTCGGCTTCGGTCTTCGATTTCACCTCGTCGAGCGTGACGCCGTCGGCGAGTTCGACGAGCGCCATGCCGTCATTGCCATGCTTGTCGATGGTGAAGACGGCGAGATCCGTGACCACCATGTCGACCACCTTCTCGCCGGTCAGCGGCAGGTTGCACTTCTTCAAGAGCTTTGCGCCGTCCTTGGCGGAATGCTCCATCACCACGACGACGCGCTTGACGCCGGCGACGAGGTCCATGGCGCCGCCCATGCCCTTCACCATCTTGCCCGGGATCATCCAATTGGCGAGATCGCCGGTTGCAGAAACTTGCATCGCGCCGAGGATCGCGATGTCGATATGGCCGCCGCGAATCATCCCAAACGACGAAGCCGAATCGAAGAACGATGCACCCGGTAGCACGGTCACCGTCTCTTTGCCGGCGTTGATCAGGTCGGGGTCCTCTTCGCCTGCGTACGGATACGGCCCGAGGCCGAGGATGCCGTTCTCGGCCTGCAGCACCACCTCGACGCCCGGCGGGACGTAGTTCGGCACCAGCGTCGGCAACCCGATGCCGAGGTTGACGTACTGGCCGTCGTGCAGTTCTTGCGCCAGGCGGGCGGCGAGTTGGTTGCGGGTAAGCGCCACGATCAGTTCCCTCCGCGCTTGCGTGTGGTCACGCGCTCGATGCGTTTGCCGCCGCTGCCGACTTCGACGACGCGTTGTATGTAAATG
>NZ_DATHOP010000126.1:0-25797 GCF_035484855.1 Bradyrhizobium sp. | reverse complement strand
CCCATTCAGCTTGGTCCCTGTCATGATTGTGCCCGCTGTCACCGCACGCATCGTTGTTGAACATCGTATCATAAAATCCCGATCCATATGGCTGCTTGGCGAATGGACGCTGAGCGAGCGCCAGACCATTTCCGCCTTCGGCGCCCTCGAGACATGGCACGGCGGTCGGGACGATGTCCGCTCATCGCGGCAGACCGGAAGTGGGGGACCAGGGTCGAAATGGCGAGATTGACCCGCTTCGGACATTTGATCGCTTGGACCTGTGCCGAAAAATTGCTTACGCTCCGGTCGGAAACATCGGCAGGGTAAGCCATGAGGCGACGGGAGTTCATCGGCCTTGTCGGCGGCCTGGCGATTGCGTGGCCTCGTGGGGCGCGCGCGCAACAGGGCGACCGCATGCGGCGCATCGGCGTGCTTTGGGCCACATCTGAGGACGATCCGGTAGCTCAGGCGCGCCAGGCGGCATTCCTGCAAGGGTTGCAGCAATTGGGCTGGGTCAACGGCCAAAACGTGCGCATCGACGTCCGCTGGGCCGCAGGAAATCTCATCAACGCTCGCCAATACGCTGCGGAACTGGTCACGCTTGCACCGGATGTCATCCTGGCTTCCGGCGGCGCGATTATGGGACCGTTGCTCCAGGCAACCCGTACGGTGCCGATCGTATTCACGATTGTCACCGACCCCGTCGGCACCGGCTTGATCGATGGTCTATCGCGGCCGGGCGGCAATGCGACCGGCTTTATGATGTTCGAATACAGTTTGTGCGGGAAATGGTTGGCGCTTCTCAAGGAGATAGCGCCCGGCGTCACGCGAGCGGCGGTCCTTCGGGATCCGGCCATAGCCTCCGGGATCGGCCAATTCGCGGTGATCCAGTCCGTAGCGCCGTCGGTCGGCGTCGACGTGAGTTCGGTCAACATGGGTGACGCAGCCGAGATCGAGCGCGCCGTCGGGGCCTTTGCGCGCTCGGCGAATGGCGGTCTGATCGTGGCGGCGAGCGGATTGGCGCAGGTTCATCGCGATCTGATCATCTCGCTTGCCGACCGGCACAAATTGCCCGCGGTCTACTACGAACCCGAGTTTGTCGCTGCAGGCGGATTGATCTCGTATGGGCCGAATCTCCTGAATGAGTTTCGGCCGGCGGCCAGTTATGTTGATCGCATCCTCAAGGGCGAGAAGCCAGCGGAACTTCCCGTTCAGGCTCCGAACAAGTACGACATGGTGGTCAACCTCAAGACCGCCAAGGCGCTCGGCCTTGTTATTCCGCAGGCGGTGCTCGCCCGCGCCGACGAGGTGATCGAATAGCGACGTTGTTCTTCGCTACGCTGCACGCGAAGTCACCCTGCGGGCGCGGCGATTGCGGCTTGGTGACCGACTTTCTGCTACCTTTCCGGCCGCTTTCCGTTCCCCTAAGTTGGCGCGCATTGCGGCCACAAGTAATAAGAATGGGCCACAGGCCGAGGGGAAAACCGCTTTGAACGGACAGGCGAGCCGGCGCATCGAGGTCACGCGCAGCGGCGCCGAGGACACGCGCCGGCGCGCATTCGCCGGCCTGTGGGTCGCGCTATTGCTGGCGATCCTGACGTTCCTGGTGGTCTATCCCGTGCTCACGCTGTTGCTGGGCGCGCTGACCGACACCAATCCGGTGGTGGATGGTTTTAGTCTCCGCCATCTCTCGATCACCAATTTCCTCACCGTGCTCGCCAATCCGAACGTCGCCGAGGCGCTGTTCAATACGCTGATCGCCTGCGGCGGCGGCACGGCGATCGCGGTCGTGATCGGGCTGCTGTTCTCCTGGATCGTGGTCCGCACCAACACGCCGTTCAAGGGCTTCATCGCCGCCGCCAGCATCCTGCCGCTGTTCGCGCCGCCGCTGGTCGCGGGCGTGGCCTGGAGCATCCTCGGCTCGCCGAGGACCGGGCTGATCAACACCCTGTTCAAATCGGCAGGCCTCGACTGGCACGTCGATTTCTATTCGCTGTGGGGCCTGGTGTTCGTGTTCGGCATCTACTACGCGCCCTACGTCTACATGTTCACCTCGTCGGCGCTGCGCAACATGGATCCGAGCCTGGAGGAGGCCGCGGAAATCTCCGGCGCCAGCGCGTTCGCGACATTGTTCTCGGTGACGTTCCCGCTGATCATGCCGGCGATCGTCTCGGGTATGCTGCTGTCCTTCATCGTGATGCTCGGCATCTACGGCATCCCCGCGGTTCTGGGCGCGCCGATCAATCTTGCCGTGCTGACGACCTATATCTTCAAGCTCACCAACTGGTCGCCGCCGCTCTACAACACCGCCGCCGCGGTCGCGATCATCCTGATGATGGTCACCGGCGGGCTGGTGTTCCTGCAGCAGAAGGTGCTGAGCGGGCGCAGCTACACCACCGTCGCCGGCAAGGCGTTCCGGCCGCGCAATCTCGATCTCGGGCCGTGGCGCTGGCTCACCTTCGGGCTCGGCGTCGTCTATCTGCTGGTGGTGGTGATCCTGCCGAGCCTGGCGCTGATCGTGGCGGCGTTCCGCAAATTCATGTTCATCCGCGATGCCGCCAGCCTGTTCGACATGCCGCAATATTCGCTGATGCATTTCTACAGCATCTTCGACAATCCGCTGACGCTGAACTCGATCTACAACGCGGTCGAGGTCGGTATCATCACCGCTGTTGTCGGCGGCACGCTCGCCTTTGCGATCGGCTACACCATTCACCGCACCAACATCGCAGGCCGGCGCGGCATCGACCTGATCTCGACCGTGCCGGTGGCGATTCCCGGCCTCGTGATCGGCGTCGCTTATCTCTGGGCCTGGATCGGCGTTCCCGGCGGACTCTATGGCACCATCTGGATCCTGGCGCTGGCGTTCATCGCCCGCTTCATGCCGGATACCGTGAAAGCGCTGTCGACCTCGTTTCTCCAGATCCATCGCGAACTCGAAGAGGCCGCCTGGGTCTGCGGCAAGGGCATGCTCGGCACCATCGCAACCATCGTGCTGCCGTTGGCGCGGCCCGGCGTGATCGCCTCGATGACGCTGTTGTTCGTGCTGGCGATCCGCGAACTCGGCTCGTCGCTGTTTCTCTACACCAGCAACACCATGGTGATGTCGGTACTGTTGCTCGACTATTACGAGGGCGGAAATCTCGGCAAGACCGCAGCATTCAGCCTGGTGCAGACAGTCCTGCTCGGGGTGCTGATCGGTGGAGCGAACTGGTTGTCGCGAGGCGCTGCGCAGGGCAGCGTCGCGCAGCGAATTAGATAAAGGAAGGATTGGCCATGAAGCGAAACATCGTTGTTGGCATCGCCGCGCTTGCCGGGATCGCCGGTCTCGCCCTGAACGCACAGCCTGCGTCAGCGGAAGACTACGCCTCGCCGGAATTGATCGCCGCGGCCAAGGCCGAGGGCAAGCTCGTCTACTATACGGCAAATTTCGCCGAGATCGAAGAGGTGGTGATCAAGGAATTCAACAAGCATTTTCCCGACATCAAGGTCGAGATGGTGCGCGCCCCCGGCGGCCAACTGATCACGCGGGTGCGGACTGAAGCCGCCGCCGGCAAGCTGATCGCCGACATCGTCGATCACTCCGACCGCGCGCTGATGCTGCCGCTGGAAGACCTGTTCCAGGACTACGCGCCGCCGAATGCCGCTGATTACAATCCCGAGGCGCTGATTTCGCCAAAGTTCTGGCCGCGGGCGACGATCGCCTGGTCGATCGCCTACAACACCGAACTGGTGAAGGACCCGCCCAAGAGCTGGATGGATCTGACAAAACCCGAATACGACAAGATGATCGGCCAGGTGTTTGCGCAGTCGGGCGGCACGACCTGGACCCGGATCATGTTCGAGCGTCAGGTGCTGGGGGAGGACTACTGGGCGAAGCAGGCCGCCACCCACCCCATCCTTTATCCCTCCGGCGCGCCGATGGCGGATGCGCTGGTGCGCGGCGAGATCGCGATCGGCCCGTTGCTCTACAATGTGGTCTATCAGAAGCAGAGAGACGGCGCGCCGATCAAGATCTTCTTTCCGCCGGAAGGCGCGCCGGTCAATCCCTATGCCTCGGGGATTCCGAAGACCGCCGCCCATCCCAATGCGGCAAAGCTGTTCCTGAACTGGTGTCTTTCGAAGGAAGGACAGACCTTCATGATCAAGGAGCTCGGCAATCTCACTTCGTTGAAGGTGCCCCCGGCCTATCCCGAAGGCTTCGATCCCAAAATCGTAAAACTCTGGTATCCGAACTTCGACCAGTATGTGAAGCTGCACGGGCCGTGGGTGGCCGACTGGGACAAGACGTTTGGATACCGCCAGTGAACCGTGCACCGCTGAAGTCATGTTCGTGAGGCAACCCAGACCATGACGGCGACGCTCGACGTGACCCTCCTGCGCAAGCAGTTCGCGATCGGCCGACCGGCGATCGACGGCGTCAGCTTTGCCGTGCCGGCCGGCGAGATCGTGGTGCTGCTCGGGCCCTCCGGCTGCGGCAAGACCACCACCTTGCGCTGCGTCGCCGGCCTGGAGCATCCGACCTCGGGCGAGATCAGCATTGCCGGGCAGGTGGTGTCGTCGCCCGAACGCGGCATCCTGGTGCCGCCGCGCCTGCGCGATCTCGGCATGGTGTTTCAGTCTTATGCGGTGTGGCCGCACATGACGGTGCGGCAGAACGTGGTCTATCCCCTGAAGCATCGCAGGATCGCACGCGGCGAGGCCAAACGCATGGTCGACGAGGTGCTGGAACTGGTGGGCCTCTCGGAATATGCCGAACGGTCGGTGGTGGCGTTGTCCGGCGGCCAGATGCAACGCGTCGCGCTCGCCCGCAGCATCGTCTACCGGCCGCAATTGTTGCTGCTCGACGAACCCCTGTCCAACCTCGATGCCAAATTGCGCTTGCGGCTGCGCGACGATTTGCGCGTCATCCTCAAGCAGACCGGCATGACCGCGCTCTACGTCACCCACGACCAGGCCGAAGCCGTGGTGCTCGGCGACCGCATCGGCGTGATGCGCGACGGCAAGCTGTTGCAGATCGGCACGCCCGACCAGATCTATAACCGTCCCGCCGACCTGTTCGTCGCCAATTTCACCGGCGCGACCAATGAACTCACGGGAACGCTGATCGAACGCAACGGTGAGTTCGGTGTGGTCGATTTCGGCGAGGGGCGGCGCGGGGAGGCTGCGATGCTGCACAGTCTCAATGTCGGCGAAAAGGTGCGCATCGCGCTGCGGCCGGAAAATATCGGCATCGGCAAGTCCGACGGCGCCAATTCGTTTCCGGCACGCGTGGTCGACCGCCGCTACCAGGGCACGCAGACTATCTACGACCTCGACCTGTTCGGCCACAGGCTGGAAGCGCTCGAACTCGGCACCGCCGCGCGGCATCGGGTCGGAGCCGAGACCCAGGTCGCGCTTCCGCGCGAGGGCTGCTGGGCGTATCGCGATACGGGATCGTCGAGTTACGATTAGAGCGATTTAGTGTGCGAGCCTCGCTTCACCTCGCCCCGCTTGCGGGGAGAGGTCGAAATTCGCGATAGCGAATTTCGGGTGAGGGGGACCCTCCGCGAGTCTTGCGTGTTGAGAGAGCCTCCACCCGACCCTCTAAGAGCGAGCTTCGCTCGTCTCGACCCCGCGAAAGAGCGGGGAGAGGGAGAGCGCCGCCACTAAAACTGATACCGCCGCAGCCCGCCATCAACAGGAATCACCGTACCAGTGATGTATCGCGCCAGCGGTGAGGCAAGGAATATCGCCAGCACCGCGAGATCTTCCGGCTCGCCCCAATAGCCGACCGGAATTTCCTCCTCCGCAAATCGCTTGCGATAATCTTCCGGGTAGTTGCGTCGGATCTGCTCGCTCATGATCCGGCCTGGCGGAATGCTGTTGATGGTGATGCCGTGCTCGCCGATCTCGCGTGACAATCCCTTGGCCCAGGCATGCACGGCGGCCTTTGCGGCGAACGCTGCATTCAATCCCTCAGGCTCCGATTTGCCGGTGATGTTGATGATGCGTCCCCAGTTGCGTGCGATCATCTGCGGCAGCAATGCGTGGGTGACCTGCCGGTAGCGCGTGAAATTCAGCGACATCGCCTCATCCCAGGCGCTGTCGGGCGCATCTACCGGCAGCGGACGGCTGCCGCCGGCATTGTTGACGAGGATGTCGACGTGGCCGAGTTCGGCGAGCGCTGCGGCCGCGAGTTTTTTTGCGGCGTCTTCGGCGGTGATGTCCTGGATCAGGGGAATGACTTCACCGCCTTCGGCCTTGACCTCTTGCGCGAGCTTGTCCAGCAATTCCTTGCGCCTTGCCACCGCGACCACGCGCACACCCTCCAGCGCCAGGCCCTTGGCGATCGCGCGGCCGATGCCCATGCTGGCGCCGCTGACGACGGCGGTTCTGGATTTCAGATCGAGCTCCATGGTCGAAGACTTTCTTTCTGTTAGGCTAGGCGCATGTCAGGATGGATCGGCGCGGTCCGCAAAGTGTATCACCGCTCCTGCCGCGCAAAGGAAGAAGAAAAGACCATGGTCTGGAATCCACAGCAATATCTCAAATTCTCCGGTCACCGGCTGCGGCCCGCGGTCGACCTCTTGATGCGGATTCCGGATTTCGAGGTGCAAAGTGTCGCCGATCTCGGTGCCGGCGCCGGCAATGTCACCAGACTGATCAAGGAGAGATGGCCGGAGGCCGTCGTCACCGGCGTCGAAGGCTCGGCGGAAATGGTCGCCGCCGGGAAGAAGGCCGCGCCCGAGGTCGAATGGCTGCAGCAGGATCTGGGATCGTGGCAGCCCACGCAGCAATACGACGTGATCTATTCCAACGCGGCGCTGCACTGGTTGCCGGACCATGCAAAACTGTTTCCGGCGCTGATGGGAAAAGTCACGCCAGGCGGCATCCTCGCGGCGCAGATGCCGCGCAATTTCGGCGCCCCCTCGCATGTGCTGATCGGGGAAACCGCCCTGAACGGACCGTGGCGCAGCCGGCTCGAGCATCTCGTCACGCCGCCGCCGGTCGAAGCGCCCGGCTTCTATCATAGCCTGCTGGCGCCGGAGTCCCAAAACATCGACATCTGGGAGACCGAGTACCTGCAGGTGCTGGAAGGCGACAACCCGGTCAAGGAATGGACCAAGGGCACCTGGCTGACGCGCTATCTCGACGTCCTCAAGGGCGACGAGAAAGTGGCGTTCGAGGCGGCCTATGGCGAGCGCGTCGCGAAAGCCTATCCGCGCAATGCGGCCGGGCAAACGCTGTTTCCGTTCCGTCGCCTGTTCATGGTGGTGCAGCGCAAGGCGTGAGACGATCAGACGAAATCGGAATCGATCAGCTGAAAGCGGCTCAATCGCACGTCAGGTCTTTCTGGACCCAGGTCGCGCAGCTGCACGAGCATCGGAGGCCGCAGCCGCGCCGGCAGAGGGATTCCCGGAAGCGTCGGCAGCCGGTCATTGACGCCGGCGTAGACGAACAGCGGCCGCTTCCAGAAGCGGCAGGCGGCGCGGACCAGTTCGCGGACAGAGCTCGATGATATCGTGGCGGTCGGTCGTGCGAAGAAGCCGCAGAGCAGGGTATAGTTCACGCCTTTGGTCTTGCGGGAAGAGGAGATCAAGAGCAGGTCGGCCGTGGCATGGACGGCATAGTCGCAGGTCGGGTCGCTGATGCGGTCGAACAGGATTTCGCCATCCCACACAAGGCCGTTCTCGCCAGCCTGACTGCTGAAGCCCGACAGCATGTCGACGGCGGCTTGCCTTGTCAGGGATTTGAGGTAACCGGAATATTTCAGTTTGGAGAGTTTTGGCGGCAGCAGTGCGACGCCGGCGCGGACTTGCAGCCAGAGCAGGGGCTTCAGCTTGAGCATGCGCGCGTTGAGCGGCTTTGCGTTCTCGTTCGGCATCGCCAGGATGAAACGGATATTCTGCGCTACGCAGAACTGCTCGATCTCCTTGTAGATGCGCCGGACAAGGTTCGGCGAACGATGCTCTTTCGATATGAAGAGATCGACCAGCTGGATGGCCGGACAGGGCTCGCCGTCGCAATGAACGGTCTGGCGAACCAGCGCCATCTGTCCAACTTTTACGCCGTCGTCGATCGCCGCCAGCACGATGGTGCCCTGGCCGAAGGCGCGCTCGTACAGCCACTTCATCCGGTCGGCGGAAAATAACACCTCGCTCGAGCCGAAGGCTTCGGTTGCGAGCCGCGCCGTCATCTCGTAGTCGACGGCTTTCTCTTCCGAAACCGCTATCACCATCCAACCTCTGGTCAACGAGATGCGGCAGGCAGGGGAGCCCGGTCGCTGCCCGCTTGTGTCGGTTGAGCACGCCGTTGACCGGTGCGGCCATGACTTCGAACAACGCGGTGATCAAAAATACTGGCCGAGTCGGATAAGCTTTCCGGACGGAAAATATCCTAGTTCCCGATGATTCTGGGAAGGGGCGCAATTCCCCGGCCCAATCGGTGTTCAGGACGCCGCCATCGGGCCTCGCCAGCGACCGGCGCGCCTCCAGCCGGACCTTGATCTAATTGACATTTTCCGTGTCCTGGCTTCTATCGTTGCAGCCACGGCAGCGGCTTTTCACAAGCTGCAGGCAGAGACGGGAGCGCGTATTGGTCCGTGAAATTCGGGTCCATCAGGCTGCGGAAGATCGGGCGCGCGCGGGGCGCCGCCGGTTTCGTGCCGGCGCTGCGGCCCCGGCTCCATGAAGCCCGCCCCCTTCGACTATGTCAGGCCCGCTTCGCTTCATGAGGCCTGCGAACTGCTGGCTGCCGACGACGATGCGCGGCTGATCGCGGGCGGGCAGACGCTGGTGCCGATGCTGGCGATGCGGCTGGCGCGGCCCGCAAAACTGATCGACATCCTGCGATTGCCTGAGCTTGCCGGGATTTCCGAAGAAAACGGCACTGTGGCCGTCGGCGCCACCACGCGACAGGCGCAGGCCGAGCGCGATCCCGTGATCCGCGCCTCGGTGCCGATGCTGGCGCGGGTGCTGCCGTGGGTCGGACATCCGCCGACGCGCAATCGCGGCACCATCGGTGGCTCGATTGCGAACGCAGACCCCGCGGCCGAAATCCCGCTGGTCGCCGTGACGCTGGGCGCCGAGATCATGCTGGCGACGACGGATGGAACGAGATCGATGCCGGCGGATGATTTCTTCGTAGGGGCGATGGTAACGTCGATCAATCAAGGCGAATGCGTGCGCGCGATCAAATTCCAGGTCTGGCCGCATCCGCGCGTCGGCACAGGCTTTTTCGAGATCAGCGCGCGGCGTTCGGATTTCGCCTTTGTCGCTGCCGCGGCCCAGGTCGCGCTTGATGAGGAGGGGCATTGTCTCGACATTGCGCTCGGCCTCGGCGGCGTCGCCGATCGGCCGTTGCGGCTGGATGTGTCATCGCTCGTCGGAACCGCGCTCGATACCGCATCGGCAACGGATGCGGTCCATGCTGCCTGCGTCGGACTCGATGCGATGAGCGACCTGCACGCCAGCGCCGCCTATCGTCGCCGCGTCGCGGTGACGCTTTGTATCCGCGCGCTTGAACAGGCGCGCGACAGCGCCGCCGCCATCCCAGAGAAGGCCGCGCGATGAAGGTCGAATTGCGCATCAACGGCCAAAATCGCGCCGCCGAGGTCGAGCCGCGCAAGACGCTGCTCGACGCGCTGCGCGATAATTTCCTGCTCAACGGCACCCATGCCGGCTGCGAGCATGGTGTCTGCGGCGCCTGCACGGTGCTGCTCGATGGCGACCCGGTGCGCTCCTGCCTGATGTTCGCGGTGCAGGCCGACGGCTACGAAGTCACGACCATCGAAGGCGTCGCTCCGGCGCCCGGCGAACTCAGCGTGATCCAGGATGCGTTCTGCGAAACCCATGGCTTGCAATGCGGATACTGCACGCCCGGCATGATTCTGGCGGCGCATGCGCTGCTGCAGCGTAACGTGGCGCCGACGCGCGAGGAAATTGTCGAAGCGATTTCCGGCAATATCTGCCGCTGCACCGGTTACGGGCAGATCATCGAAGCGGTGCAGTTCGCCGCGCAGCGATTGCAGAAGGCCAACACGCCGCGTCCGACCGATGTTTCCGTCGTGGAGGCGAAATGAGCGCCGATCCCGCAAGCTTCCGTTTCGTCTCGACCAATCGCAGGGTGCGGGAGGACCGTCGCTTCGTCGCGGGCCGCGGCCATTACGTCGCCGATGTCGCGCTCGAAGGCATGCTGCATGTCGCGGTGGTGGCATCGCCGCATCCCGCCGCGCGCATTGCTTCGATCGATGCTTCAGCAGCGCTGGCAATGCCGGGCGTGCACTATGTGCTGACCGGCGAGGAGCTTGCGGCGGCGACCGATCCCCTGATGAACGGGCTCGATACGCCGAAGGTCAAGCGCCATCCGCTCGCGGTCGGGTACGCGCGCTACGGCGGCGAATGGGTCGCGGCGGTCGTGGCCGAAAGCCGCGCGCTCGCCGAGGACGCCGCCGAAAGAGTCCAGATCGACTACGAGCCGCTGCCTTTCGTGATCAATGCGGAAGAAGCCTTGAAGCCGGAGAGCCCGCCGGTACATCCCGCGCACGGCTCCAACGTATTGCTCGACCGCACCTTTGTGTGGGGCGAGGTCGAAAAGCATTTTGCCGAAAGCCCGCGGCATCTGGCGTTCCGCGTTACCTGGGGCCGCAGTTCCACGGTGCCGATCGAAACCTTTGGCGTTGCCGCCTCTTGGGATCCCTGGCGCGACATGCTGGATGTCTGGGCCTCGATCCAGATGCCGAAATATCCCGACCAGATCGCGCGCGCGTTGCGGATCCCGGCCAACAACGTGCGCGTGCATCAGGACGTCGATGTCGGCGGCAGCTATGGCGTCAAGCGCGGCATCAAGCAGACCGTGCTGGTGGCGCATCTGGCGCGGCGGCTCGGCCGCCCCGTGCGCCTGATCGAGGACCGGCTCGATAATATGGGCGGCGGCGACGCGCATGGTCCGGACCGCATCTTCGATGTCGAACTGGCTTTCAACGACGACGGCATCGTCAAGTCGATGAAGATCCGCGCGCTGGACAATGCCGGCGCCTATGCCGGACGCGCGCCGTTCCAGCTGGGCAAGCCGATCGGCGCGATCGTCGGGCCCTACCAGATCGAGAGCGTGCAGTACCGCGCGCAATCGGTGACGTCGAACAAGGCAGTGCAGGAAGCGGTGCGCGGGTTCGGACAGGCGCCGACCAATTACGCGATCGAGACCGGAATCGACAAGGTCGCGGCCGCCCTGGGCCTCGACCGGGTCGAGGTGCGCCGGCGCAATTTCATCCGCAAAGAGCAGTTTCCATACCTGATCCCGAGCGGCAGCACCTATGACAGCGGCGATTATCACACCGTGGTCGACAAGGTGCTTTCCCATATCGATTTCGCCGCGCTGGAAAGAGAGCGCGACCGCCTGCGTGCCTCCGGGCTTCTCGCCGGCATCGGCATCGCGGCGTGCCTGGAGCCGAGCGGCGCCAATTCCGCCTTCGAGCCGCTGCTCAACGAAAAGAACACCACGACGACCTGGATGGATTCCTGCCGCATTGTCGTCGACGGGCTCGGCTTTGTCACGGTCACGATCCACAACACCTCGTCGGGGCAGGGGCACGAGACGCTGGTCTCGACCGTCGTCGGCGAAGTGCTGCAGATTGATCCCGACCTGATCCGGGTGGTGCGGCCGGATTCGCTGGCATGCCTGCCGTCGAATTCGCCGGTCGGCAGCCGGATGGCGATCATGCTCGGTGGCGCCGCGTTTCATGCCGCGCAAAAGCTCAAGACAAAATTGACGCGGATCGGTGCGCATCAATTCGGCGTCGGTGAAGACGAGGTGGTTTACGCCTCGGGCCACGTCAGCGATGCCAAGGGCGGCAAGCAACTCGGCTGGATCGAACTCGTCAACATCGCCCATCGTCATTTTCATCTGCTGCCCGAGGGCACGGAGCCCGGACTCGAAACCACGCATGTGATGCAGGTGCCGACCGGCGGCGCCTTGCCGAAGGACGGCAAGGTGCAGATGTATCCGTGCCACTCTTTTGAATTCCACGTGGTGCTGATGGCGATCGATCCGGCGCTGGGCAAGCCGAAAATCAAGCGTTACGTGATTGGCCATGATTGTGGCACGGTCATCACCCCGCATATCGTCAAGGGCATGACTTTGGGCGGGATCGCCCACGGTCTCGGCGCGGCGCTGCTGGAAGAGTTCGTCTACAACGACGAGGGTCAGCTGATCACGCAAGGTTTCATGGATTACCTGCTGCCATCAGCCCACGAGGTGCCGGAAGTGGAGATCGTGCATCACTGCACCCCATCGCCGTTTACGGTGTTCGGCCAAAAAGGCTCCGGTGAAAGCGGCTATCTCGGCGCGCCCGCGGCGATTTCGGCTGCGGTCAATGATTGCGTCGCGTCGCTTGGCATTTCCTTCAACAAGCTTCCCATCCGTATTTCCGCGATCGGCGACGCCATCGCGGAAGCACAACAGGCAAAAGAGCAGACAAGATGATCATCGACTGCCACGCCCATCTGGTGCCGCCGAGCCTGTTGGACGCGATACGCACGCAGGCTTCAAACTTTCCTTCGATCCGGCTGATCGAGGACGGCGGCAGCCTCGGCTTTTCCTTTGCCGGCGGAAAACCGACGCGGCCGGTGTCAAAGCCGCTCGGCGACCTGCCGGCGCGGCTGAAATGGATGGATGAGCAGAAGATCGAGCGTCAGGTGGTCGGCGGCTGGCTGGACATGTTCGGCTATGAAGCGCCGGCGGAAGAGGGAGCGGCCTGGTCGCGGCTGATCAACACGCATCTGGCGCAGACCGCGATGCGCGAGCCGCGCTTCGTGCCGCTCGCGACCGTTCCGCTGCAGGACGGCCGACGCGCCGCCGAAGTGCTGCGCGAGGCGCATGCGTCTGGCTTCAAGGGCGCGATGATCGGGACCCAGCCCAAGGGCAAGGGCGGCGTGCTCGACGATCCCACGCTGAAGCCGTTCTGGGAGGCGGCCAACGAATTAGGATCGGTGGTGTTCATCCATCCCGTGTTCGAAAGCGGCGACGACCGCGTGCATGATTACGGGATGGCCAACGCGGTCGGACGTATCACCGATACGCTGATCGCGATGTCGCGGCTGATCTATGCCGGTCACGTCACGCGCTATGCCAATGCGAAGATCGTCGCCGGGATCGGCGGCGCGGCGCTGCCTTACGTGATCGGTCGGCTGCGGCGGAACTATTCGCTCGACAAGGACAAGCTTGGCGATCCCGACGCGGCGCTGGCGGCGATGTATTACGACACCATCGTGCAGGACCCGCGCGCGCTACGCTATCTCGCCGACATCGTAGGCCCCGAGCGGATCATGATGGGATCGGACATGCCGTTTCCGATCGGCGATCTCGCGCCGACCAAAATCGTCGCCGAGACGAAATTTTCCGATGCCGAACGCGCCGCCATCAATGGCGGCCTGGCGAGCAAGATTTTTGGCCTGTGAGGGCAGGAGGTAAGGTCATGAACAGGATTTTGGCCGGCCTTGCATGTGCCGGAATGCTGCTCTCGTCCGTGGCAGCACGGGCGCAATCGCCTGAGCCGCTGTCGATCGTCGTGTTCGGACCGCCATCGCTCGGTGCGTTCCTGCCGCCGGTGATCAAGGCGCAAAAGCTGGACGAGAAGAACGGCCTTGCGATCAAGTTCGAGGAGCGTACGCCCGACGCCTACACCGCGCAGTTCAACTCCGGCGAATTCCAGCTCGGCGGCAGTGCGTCGCTATTGACGGTGGGGCTCGCCGATATTCGCGGCGTCAAGGTGACATATCTCTTTAACCTGTTCGACTTCTGGGGCGCGGTCGTCACCTCGCGGGCGGACGTCAAAACGTTGAAAGACCTCGAAGGCAAGGATCTCGCCGCGGCAAAGGGTACCACCAATTATGTGATGTTCGACTGGTTCGCCCGCCAGCTAGGCGCCGACCCTGCGAAATTCTCGGTCATCAATACCGCAACCCCCGGCCTGATCGGCTACGCGCTCGCCGATCGCGCCGCTGCCGTTCAGCTGTGGGAGCCGGCCTATACCACGCTGCTCTCGAAGAAGAGCGACATGCGCACCATCGACCTTGCGATATCGGATAGCTGGAAGAAATTCACCGGAAGCCGCAACATTCCCTATCTCGGCGTTGCCGCGCACATCGATTGGGTGGAGAAGCACCAAAGGCTGATCCCGAAACTCTATGCGGCCTATAAGGAAGCCGCCGACTGGGTGAGCGCGCATCCCGATGACGCCGCAAAACTGATCGCGGCAAAGGGAACGCCCGACGACCAGAAGGCGATCGCCGACCTGATCCGCGCCAATGACCGGCTCGGCATGAACGTGCAATGGGCCTCCGATGTGGCCAAGGAAATCGCTTCGGTTTATGCCGCCGGGAAATCGATCGCCTTCCTGCCGTCGGAGCCGTCCGCCGCGACGATCTACCAGGCGCCGGGGAAATGAGCGAGACGTCGCCGCAGGCCGGATCGGCGCCGCGTGCAAATGCACTGCTTGCGGCGGTAAGACGGCTGGGGACGTCGGTACTGCCGTTCGTCGTGGTGATCCTGATCTGGCAATTCGCATCGCTGTTCTTCCCGCGCTTCCTGTTTCCCTCGCTGATCGATGTGTTCTGGCGCTGCATCGACATCTTTTCCAGCGGCGCAATGTTCGCAGACGTGCTGGCGACCATCTTTCGTATCTTGGCCGGCCTTGCCGGCGCCTTCATCGTCGGCGGGGCATTGGCGCTGTTGATGGTGCGCTCGCGCGCGGTCGACAATTTTCTGTCACCGATCCTAACCCTGTTCCAGGGCATTCCGGCGCTGTCCTGGGTGGTGTTCGCCATCATCTGGTTCCACGGAGTCGAATTCCGCATCTTCTTCATCATGGTAATGACGACGCTGCCGGCCTTCACGTTTCAAGTGCTCGGCGCGTTGCGCGGCATGTCGCGGGACCTGATGGAGATGGTGTTCAGCTTTCGCCCGACGCGGCTGAAATTGTTCCGGGTGATGATCGCGCCGGCGATCCTGCCGGACATCCTCACCGCATGGAAAGTCAATCTGGGCAATGCCTCGCGCGTGGTGGTGGTCGCCGAACTGGTCGGCGCCACCGGCGGCGTCGGCTATGAACTCTTGCAGCAACAGCAGCTGTTCGATATGGCCGGTGCGCTGGCCTGGACGCTGCAGCTGGTGTTCTTCGTGCTGATCGTGCAGGGCGCGCTGACTCTGATCGAGAACACCGTGTTCCGCTATCGCGCGGTCTCGGAGCGCGCGATATGAGGGATATCGTTACGCCCGGCGACGCCGCGATTCATCTCGACCATGTCACAAAGGTGTTCGGCAAGGCGGGGAGCGCGACGGCCTACCGCGTGGTGGACGGGCTCAACCTCGACGTCCGCCCCGGCCAGATGCTGGCGCTGCTCGGCAAGACCGGTTGTGGCAAGTCGACCATCTTCAACATGATCGCAGGGCTGACCGAGCCGACCAGCGGCACCGTGCGCGTCAGCGGCCGCGATCCTTTTGCGGATTTCGACTCGTTTCGCGGCCGAATCGCGATCGTGTTCCAGAACGACCGGCTGCTGCCATGGCGAACCGCGATCCAGAACGTCGAGCTGGGACTGGAGATGCTGGAGGTGCCTGCGGCGGAACGGCGCGCAACCGCGCAACTCTGGCTGACAAAACTCGGGCTCGGCGGGCACGAGCACGACTACCCGCACGCGCTGTCCGGTGGCATGCGCCAGCGCGTCTCGATCGCGCGCGCCTTTGCCACCAACGCCAATATTCTGTTATGCGACGAGCCGTTCTCGGCGCTGGACGAATCCACCGCCGGAAAGCTGCGCGCGGAGTTCACAAGACTGGTGAAGGAAAACGGCAAGACGGCCGTCTTCATCACCCACTCCATCAGCGAGGCGCTGGAAATCGGCGACCGCATCGTGGTGCTGAAGCGCCCGGCGAAGATCGCGTATGATGTCAGTTTCGATACCGGTACAGGACAAGAGGAACGCGAACTGATCCGGAGCCGGATCGGCGACGTGCTGGCGGTTTGAGCGCTGAAGCCGGCGCTCCCTCGCCCCGCTCTTCGCGGGGAGAGGGTTGGGGTGAGTGGCTCTCTCAGCGAATATTGAAGCACAACGTTTGCTGAGACTCCCCCTCACCCGAAATTCGCTGTGCGAATTTCGACCTCTCCCCGCAAACGGGACGAGTTGACTCAAGTTCGCAGTCCGTCGATTGAACTCAGGACCGATATGTTCTTCTATTGCGGCTTGATGCCGGCTTCGCGGCACACGCGTTTCCATTTCTCGATGTCGGCGTGCATCGCGATCGCAAACTCCTCCGGGCTGTTGCCGGCAGGCTCGATGCCTTGCTCCGTGAGTAGCCGCACCATTTCGGGCGTCTTGAGCGCCACCTGGATGGCCGCGTTGAGCTTGTCGACGATCGCCCGCGGCGTGGGCTGGTGCAAGAATGCCATTCCAGCCCACCACCTCGTAACCGGGGAGGCCAGCTTCCGCGATGGTTGGAATATCCGGCGCGATCTCAAGTCGCTTGCTGGTGCTGATGCCGAGCGCCGTCACCGTTCCGGCCCTGATCTGCGGCAGCGCGGTGACCGGCGTGTCGAAGAACGCCGACACCTGGCCGGTCATGACGGCCTGCTGCGCCTCGGGCACGCTGCGGTAGGGGACGTGGGTCATCTTCACTCCGGCCGCGGACATGAACAGCTCGGTTGCGAGATGCGCCAAGCTGCCGACGCCGACGGAGGCGTAGTTGAGCGATTGCGTGCGCGCGAGCTCGACGAAGGTCTTGACCGATTTCGCCGGCAACGAATTCGGCACCAGCAGGATTTCGCTGACTTTCGTCACCATCGAAATCGGCGCGAAATCCTTCTCGCTGTCATAGGGCAGACTGGCATAGAGCGCCGGATTGGCGGCATGGCTCGGGAACACCATCAGCAGCGTATAGCCGTCGGGTTCGGCTTGTGCGACTGCCCGCGTTCCCAGCGTGCCGCCGGCGCCGGTGCGATTCTCGATCACGACGGCCTGACCGAGTTGGTCGCCCATGCTCTTGCCCACCAGCCGCGCCAGGATGTCGGTGATGCCGCCGGCCCCGGTCGGCACGATCAGCTTGATGGTGTGGTTGGGATAATCCTGCGCGCGTGCCGCCGACGCCAGCGCGAGCGCGAGGCCGATCGCAAGCCAGGCGCGGCGCAATCGAGATGCCGGCATCAGTTCACCTCGATCTTGTTGTCGGCGATCACCTTCTGCCATTTCGCGCGCTCGTCGACGAGCAGTTTTGCCAATTCCTCAGGCGTGCTTGGCCAGGCTTCCAGTCCCATATTCTTGAAGGAGGCCAGCAGTTTTGGGTCGGCGAGTGCCTGACCGATTGCCGCATTGAGTTTCGCCACGATCTCGGGCGGCGCCTTCGGCGGCGCGAATACGCCCCACCACGACGTCGACTCGAACGCGGGCAGGCCGGACTCGGCAATGGTCGGAATGTCAGGCGCGATCGAGGTTCGCTTCCGCGAGGTCACCGCGACGGCTTTCAGCCGTCCGCCCTGGACCTGCGGCAGCGACGACGGCAACTGGTCGAACATCAGGTCGACCTGTCCGGCCATCAGATCGTTGATCGCGGGCCCGCTGCCCTTGTAGGGGACATCCACCCAGCTGACGCCGGCCATGCTCTTGAACATGCCGGCGTTGAGCAGATGCATGGTCGCGCCGGTGGCGACGTTCAGCGTGCCGGGCGTAGCTTTGGCGCGCGCGATGACGTCGGCGACCGACTTGGCGTCGAATTTCGGGCTGGAGACGAGGATGTTGGGAGATTGCGCCACCAGCGAGACCGGCGCGAAATCGGTCGATGGGTTGTAGCTGATATTCTTGTACAACAGCGGGTTGATGACGTGCGTGCTGGTCGTGCTCAGGATGATGGTGTAGCCGTCCGGCGTGGCGCGGGCGACGCCCGCCGTGCCGATCGCACCGTCGGCGCCGCCCTTGTTTTCGACAATGATGGTCTGGCCGAGGATCGATCCCATGCGCTCCGTCAGCACGCGCGCGATCAGGTCGGTCGACCCGCCGGCGGAGAACGCCACCACCATCGTGACCGGGCGAGTTGGATAGGCCGTCTGCGACGCCACGCCCGTCGTGCCCGCAAGCAGGATGATGGCGGCCTGCGCCAGCGTTTTCAGCATTTCCTCGCCCTGTCCTGTTTTTCGCGGGCAGGATATCGGAGCTTGCCTCACAATGCTAGAAGCGCTCGCAAGGCGACCAGCGCGCGATCGTGCTTTGGTACTCAATGACAACAACCCATTACGCCAACGGGAGACATCGATGGCCAGAATAAAATTCAGTTTTGCGCGCGGCGGCCACTTCACGGCCAAAGTGATGTTGGACAAGGCGCCGAAGACCTGGGAGGCGATCCGGACGCAGCTGCCGCAGACCATCAAGGCGTATAACGCGCGCTGGACCGGCCGCGAGACCCACACCAAACTCGATCTGCCGAACAAACCGCCGCGCGAGAACCAGATCCTTAATGCCGGCCTTGGCGACGTGATCTACGCCTGCGAATGGTCGGATCGCGACGTCACCGGCTTCGAGGCGATCGGCTGGTTCTACGGCACCGAAACCGTGCGCGACTGGCGCGGCGAATCCCGCGTCAATTTGTTCGCGCGCGTCGACCAGAGCGAGTGGCCGTTTCTGGAGGAGGTGGGTTTGAGGACGTGGCGGGAGGGCGGCGAGGATTGCACGATAAGTGTGGTGGAGGAGTGAGGCGCGTCATTGCGAGGAGCCAACGGGTCGCGCGAATGCGCGCCCGATGACAGGCTCCACGACGAAGCAATCCATAATCGCTATGCCGCGCCATGGATTGCTTCGCTTCGCTCGCAATGACGATCTGAGGCCGTAGGGTGGGCAAAGCGTAGCGTGCCCACCATCTTCGTATGAGCTGAATATCTGGAATGGTGGGCACGGCGCAAGCGCGCCTTTGCCCACCCTACGATTGCTTCATCATCTGACGATCTCGTCCCACTCCGGGCAGGTCCGCTGCTCCACCGGCACCAGCCACGCCTTGTAATTGGTCCTGTCGATGATCTCCGCCGGCAGCATGATCTTTTCGGGCACCTTCTCACCCCTGAGATGGCGTAGCGCGGCCCGTGTCGCTGTGCAGCCGATCTTGAACATGTTGAAATCGACACTCGCCAGCAGCGCGCCGGTTTCGATCTGCTTCACCGCGGGCAGGATGCCGTTGATGCCGATCACGACCGCCGTCCGGTTTGCCTCCTTCAGCGCCTCCAGCGCGCCGAGCGCCATGCCGTCATTGGCCGAGAGCACGGCATCGATTTGCGCAAAATCCTTGAGGAACTTCACCATCGCGCGCTTGCCGTCGGGTTGCTGGTAGTTGCCGACGCCGGAGTCGAGCACCTCGATGCCGGGGTATTCGGCAAAAGCGCGCTTGTAGCCGCGGACGCGCTCGCGATTGGTCGGCGCGGCGGGGACGCCCTCGATCACGACGATCTTGCTCCTGGCGCCGAGATGTTCGAACAGATAGCGCGCCTGCCTGTACCCGATCTCGTAGTCGTCGGCGCCGACGAAGGTGACAAAACTGCCGGGCAGCGGGTTGGAGGCGAGCACGATCGGGATGTTTGCGGCGTTCAGCTTCTTCACAGAATCGATCATCGCGACATCGTCGACCGGAATGAAGACCACGGCGTCCGGCTTGTCCTTCAACGCCTGCTCGACCATCGCTACCTGCTCGTCGACATTGTCCGGCTGCTTGGGAACATAGTGCACGATCTTCGCGCCGGTCGCGCGTGCGACCTGATCGGCGGCGATGCGGAAAACCTCATAGGCCGGGTTGGTGGTGTTCTTGGTGAAGACGGCGATGATTTTTTGGTCGGCTGCCATGGCGTGACTCGCGAATGAAGTTATTGAACAGCTTAGCATTGCCGCCAGCAGATGTCGCATCGGGGCGTCGTCCGATCTATCCGCGTCATTGCGAGCGAAGCGAAGCAATCCATGGTTCGGCACGACGCAAGGATGGATTGCTTCGCTTCGCTCGCAATGACGAAAATGATCTCTTCGTCATTCCGGGTTCGATGCTTCGCATCGCCCCGGAATGACAGCTTTCACAACCATAAAATCTTCTTGCGGTATTCGAGGTCCGTCAACAGCGGCGCCGCCGGGCCCTGATGAAATACCGTGCCGCGCTCCAGCGCGAAGACGCGGTCGGCGAGTGCCAGCACGAGGTCGAGATTGTGCTCGACGATCAGGATGGAGGTATGCCGGCGCAACAGATCGAACACCCGAAACAGTTCGAGGATCACGGTTGGCGCCAGGCCCTCGAACGGCTCGTCCAGCAGCAAGAGCTTGACGTTGCCCGACATCGCACGCGCGACCGCCACCATCTGCTGTTCGCCGCCGGAGAGATAGTCGGCGGCGACATTGATGCGTTGCTTCAGGCGCGGGAAATATTCGAAAATCTGCTCCTCGCTCCACACCACACCGTGGCTGCCATCGGTCTTGCGCGCGAGACGCCCGAGCGCGAGGTTTTCGCGCACCGTCATGCCCGCGAACAGGCCGCGCCCCTGCGGCACATAGCCGATCCCGGCGCGCGCGATGTCGGGCGCCGGCAGGCCCGCGATATCGCGACCCTCATATTCGATGGTGCCGGAGGCGAGCGGCACCAGCCCGGCGAGCGTCTTCAGCAGCGTGGATTTGCCGGCGCCGTTGCGGCCCAGCAGTGCGACGATCTCGCCCTCGCGCACATCGAGCGTCGCGTCGTTGAGGATATGGCTCTTGCCGTAGAAGGTGTTGACGCCCCCGAGCCGCAGGATGTAGGGCGCGCCCTCGCGGGCCTCGTCGCCGCGGCTGTGTTCGATCTCGGGGATACCGGTGCCGGTGTAGATCTCCTGCACCCGGCGGTCGGCACGTACTGCTTCCGGCGTCCCGGTCATCAGCACCTCGCCCTGGTTCATCACGGTGACCTGGTGCGAGAAGCCGAGCACGCGATCGATGTCGTGCTCGACGATCAGGACTGGAATGTTTGCCGCAACGTTCTTGATCAGGCTGGCGACGCGTTCGCGCTCCGCCGCGGCAAGGCCCGCCAGCGGTTCGTCGAGCAACAGCACCTTCGGCTTGGAGCCGAGCGCGATGCCGAGGTCGACCAGCCGTTGCCCGCCATAAGAGAGTTCACCGCCCTCGATCGCCTCGATGCCTTGCAGGCCCAGGAATTTGATCAGTTCCGCGGTCTCTGTGTGGATGTCGACATAGCCATCGATATCGCGCCAAATGTTGAATCGTCCGGCGTTTTGCGCCTGCAGCGACAGCCGCAGGTTTTCGTAGATCGATAGTCCCCGGAACAGATTGGTGATCTGGAACGACCGCGCGAGCCCACGGTGGCAGATCAGGTCTGATGTCACGCCCTGAATCTCGCCGCCCTTGAGGCGGACAGATCCGGTATCGAGCGGGTAGAGGCCCGAGATCAGGTTGAACAGCGTGGTCTTGCCGGCGCCGTTCGGGCCGATCAGCGCGTGGATCTGGCCGGCGCCAACCTCGAGACTCGCGCCGGACACCGCGCAGATGCCTCCGAAATGCTTTGAGATGTTTTGCACCCGCAGCACCGTTCCGGTGAGCCCAGCGGGGGCGAGAAACGCCGGCAGCGGCAGGCCTTCATAGATCCTGCGCTTGCTCATCGCGGCGCTTTCCTCAGGGGCGGTGCGAAAGCGCCGCATCAGCGTGCGCCAGACGCCGATCAGGCCGTCCGGCGAGTAGATGACAAAACCGACGAAGATCAGGCCAAACCACAACAGCCAGTTCGGCGTCCAGATCGAGAACAGTTCACGGAACACGATGAAGAATAGAGCGCCGAGCGCAGGTCCCAGCATGCTGCGCATGCCGCCGATCACGACCATCGCCAAAAGCTCGCCGGAAAACGGCACCGATACCGCTTCGGCGGACACCAGATAGGTCTGAAACGCCAGCAGCGCGCCGGCGAGCCCGGTCACGACGGCCGAGATGACGAAGACGGCGAGCTTGTAGCGCTCGACCGGATAACCCTGGAAGGTGGCGCGCAACTGGTTCTCGCGGATCGCCACCAGCACATGGCCGAACGGCGAGCGCACCAGCCGCAGCACGACGTAGAGCACGGCAAGCCCGATCAGCGCGACGACGGCATAGAAGGCGGCCGCATTGTCGAGGCTGATCGGTCCGATGCTGCCGCGCTTCAGGCCGCCGAGACCGTCTTCGCCGCCGGTCACCTCGCTCCAGCGGAAGGCGATGGTGTAGGTCAGCGCGGCGAACGCCAGCGTCAGCAGCGAGAAGTAGACGCCGCGCCGGCGCAGGATGATGACGCCCGCGATCGCCGACAGTGCCGCCACCACCACCATCGACAGCAACAGCGGCAGCCAGATCTCGCCGCCGAACCAGTGCAGCTGGATCAGACCTGCGGCATAGGCGCCGATGCCGAACCAGGTGGAGTGGCCGAACGATACCAGCCCGGTGTAGCCGACGCACAGATTGAGCGCCGTGGTCGCGATCGCGAGAATCACCACCGCGATCGCGGTGTTCAGCGACAGGTCGAGCAGTTGCACGACGAAAGGCAGCGCGATCAGCGCGAGGCCCGCGATCACCAGCGGTCGGTATTTCTGCGCGGGCGTGACCGTCATTCGAACTTCTCGATTCGTTCGCCGAGCAGTCCGCGCGGCCGCAGCATCAGCACGACGAACATCAGCACGTAGATCGAGGCCTCGCCTGCGGCGGGTGCAAAATGAATGGTGATGCCTCGGACGATGCCGACCAGAAGCGCTGCGATCACCACGCCCCAGAAACTCCCGAGCCCGCCGATCACCACCACCACGAAGGCCACCGTAATGATCTCGGCGCCCATCGCCGGCTGCACGATGGTGATCGGCGCGAAGAACGCGCCGCCCATCGCGGCCAAGCCGACGCCGATCATGACCACCGCCGTCATGTAGGGTTGCAGCCGGATACCGAGCGCTGCCACCATGTCGGGCCGCTGGATGCCGGCGCGCACTACGCGGCCGAACGAGGTCCTGTGCAGCAGCAGCCAGACCGCAAGCAGCGACACCGCGACCACCGCCAGCAGCATCAGGCGGTAGCGTGAAAACAGAAAATCGCCGACGATCACCGAGCCGCGGAACATCGGCGGGATCGTGGCCGGCAATGGCGAGGCGCCCCAGATGATGCGGATCGTCTGCTCGGCGACCATGGCCAAGCCGAAGGTCACAAGCAGGCTCAGGATCGGATCGGCGGTATAGAATCGCCGCAGGATGTAGCGCTCGAACAGGATGCCGAGCATGGCAACCGCAATCGGCGAGATCACGACCGCCGGGCCGAAGCCGAGATATTTGGTGATTTCGAGAGAGAGATAGGCGCCAAGCGCGTAGAACGCGCCATGCGCGAGGTTGACCACGCCGCCGACGCTGAAGATCAGCGACAGCCCGAGCGCGATCAGGAGATAATAGCCTCCGAGCACGAGGCCATTGACCACCTGTTCCAGCAAGAACTCGAACTGCATTCTCGCTCCAGGGCGATTCGTGGGTATCAGCCGATGCGCCTCAAAAGCCGCTCGCCCGGCTCGCCGCGAATGATGGCGCGCCGGGCCTTCAACGCGCTCACAGCGTGCAGGGGTTCTGTTCCCTGGTGGGATTGAGGACTTCCATCGGTTCGTTCGGTCCGGGCACGGCCGCGCCCAGCGTGATGAGGTCCCATTTGTCCTTGGCCTCGCCCTTCGGTTTCGGCGAGAAGGTATAGGCTTCCTGGATCAGCTGGTGATCCCAGGCGCGGAAATAGGCCTTTCGCGCTTTCAGGATGTCGAACTGCGTTTCCTTTTCGAAATAGGCGATCAGCTTTTCGGTGTCGGTCGACTTGGTCTCGTTCATGGCCTGCGCCATGATCTTGAGGGCGATGTACTCGATCCAGGCATGGTTTTCCGGCGGCTTGCCGTACTTCTTGCTGAACGCGGCCACGAAGGTCTTCGAGGTCGGCACATCCAGCGTGTGATACCAGACCGTCGGCCAGGTGCCGCTCAGGTTGCCTTCACCCGTGGCCCAGGCGTCGGCGGTGTTGAGGTTGAAGCCGACGATCGGATAGGGCAGGCCGAATTCGGCGTATTGCTTGATCAGGGTCGTCACCTGGTTGCCGGCGAGATTGGAGCAGACCACGTCGGGCTTGGCCTGCCTGATCTTGAGCAGATACGGGCTGAAGTCGGTGACGTCGGTCGCGATCAACTCGTCGCCGATCAGGTTACCCTGATTGGCGCCGAAGAAACGCTTGGCCGCGGCCAGAAGATCATGACCGAAAATATAGTCGGCGGTCAGCGTGAAGAACTTCTTGTCCTTTACCATGCCGTCGCGCAGCAATGCTTGGCCGACGGTGTTGACCATCACCGTGTTCGGGATATCGGTGTGGAAGGTGAAGCGGTTGCAGTTCTTGCCGCGTAGCGCGTCGGAACGGGCGCCGGTCTGCATGAACAGCCGCTTGTTGCGCTCGGCCACCTGCATGATGGTCAGGGCGGAAGCCGAATTGGCCTCGCCCATCAGCACCAGGGCGCCGTCCTGCTCCAGCATGCGCTGCGACTTGGTGGCGGCGGTAGCGGGATTGACCGAATCTTCCGACATCACGTCGAGCTGGCGTCCCATGACGCCGCCGGACGCGTTGATCTCTTCCTCGGCGAGCCGCATGCCGAGTTGGGCATAGGCGCCGAGCGCGCCAAGAAAGCCGGTCAGCGGCGTGAGGTGGCCGATCTTGATCTTTTCGGCCTGGCCGTAGCTGATCGACGGAAAACCCAGCGCCGAGGCACCGGCAAAGGCGGCGCTGGCTTTCAACAGGGTTCGTCGGCTGGTGCGGGTCATCGTTGGTCTCCTCCCAAAGGGCTTTCCGCGATGTCCCCCTTTTGATTCCGGCGTATGCGAGAATGTGAGAGACTGTTTTTTATTGCTGGAAGATATTTCCGGACGCGGCCGCCGCTGTCAACGTCAAAAGCGTCGCACCGTCTCGTCCTTAAGATGAATTCGCCGCGCGCTTGGCGCCGAATTCCTGCGACAGCCTCTCCGCCACCGCCTGCACGATCTTCGCGCTGTTGTGCAAAGCCTGGTTAGAGAGCCGCCAGATCGGGCCGGAGATGCCGAGCGCGCCGATCACGGTGCCGGTGAAATCGGTCACCGGCACCGCGACGCAGCGCACCTCCGGATTGAACTCGCCGTCGTCGAAGGCAATCCCGGTGCGCCTGATCTCGGCGATCTCGCGCAACAGCACGGCGCCGTCGGTGATCGACTTCTCCGTCGACGGCTTCATGTCGACACGCTCGAGGAAACGCTGCAGCTGATCGGCGCGCAGCGAGGCCAGGATGATCTTGCCGAGCGCGGTGCAATGGGCGGGACGCACCACGCCGACCCGGTCGGTCAATTGAAATGCGCCGGGGCCGGAGGTGCGCGCGATCACGACGACGGCGTCGCCCATGCGCACCGCGAAATGGGCGCTCTCGCCGGTTTGCCGAGACAGCTCCTCGAGCACGGGGGTTGCGACATTGACCATCTCGATCTCGTCGAGCGCGCTGGCGGCGAGCGCAAACAGCGGCCGGCCGACACGGTAGCGCTTGGAATCCTTTTCCTGGCGCAG
This sequence comes from Bradyrhizobium sp., assembly GCF_035484855.1. Taxonomy (GTDB): domain Bacteria; phylum Pseudomonadota; class Alphaproteobacteria; order Rhizobiales; family Xanthobacteraceae; genus Bradyrhizobium. The sequence continues at coordinate 229 of NZ_DATHOP010000126.1, read as the reverse complement.
ATAGCCCAGCGACACCATGGTTTTGGCGAGGTGGAACGTGGTGGAATTGTGCAGGCCGACCAGTTTGCTCAGGTCGGCCAGTCCGATGCCTTCGCGGTGACGCGCGACCTCCTCGAGAATCGCGAAGGCGCGGCCGAGCGACTGGACCCCGACCCGCTGCCGGTCATCGGCGTCGTCGTCGATATCGGCCCGCGGCGGCTGCACCAGCCTCGCAATCGAAGACGTCTTG
>NZ_DATHOP010000125.1:0-20941 GCF_035484855.1 Bradyrhizobium sp. | reverse complement strand
AAGGCCGCAGCGTGCTGCTGCGCGGCTCACCTCGACTGTGGGATGTCGCCGCATAAAACGCCAATCCGGCGTCGGCAGGCCGACGCCGGATTTCACTGCTTCAAGAATCTCACTCGGCGGGTACCGCGTGGGTCATGTCCTGGTGCGAAACCGGAAGCGCGCTGGTGCCGTATTTGCCGACCGCGTAGAAGCCGGCCGCCACCACCGCATAGGCCAGTGCAACGCTGGGTGTCACGCCCATTCCGCCGCCGATGCCGACGGCCTCGCCGTGCATGAAGCCGAAATAGGTCAGCACCGCGCCGGACAGCGCGAAGGCCGAAGCTTTGACAAAATCGCGCTCGATCACGAACACGCCGATCGCACCGAGCACGAGGCCGGTGAGGATCGAGCCGCCGCCCATCACTTCCAGCCCGTGATAGAGCACACCTTGCTGCGGCAGCGCCGCGATCGCCGCGGTCTTGACCGCGCCGACCTTGTCGGCGGCAAGCCCGCCGACCGCCTGCGCGGCATTGATGGTCGACCCCAGCATGGTGTCGATCTGCAGCTTGGCCCATGCAGCAAGATGCGGCGTCAGCGCCAGCACGATCGCCGGCGCGTGCTTGACCGGCGTGGTCTGGAACGCCTGCGCGCCGATCAGCATGCCGATGTAGAGCAGGATCGGCGAGATCGCGACCACCGGCACCAGCGCCAGCAGCACCGAGATGATGCCGAACCAGGACAGCACGACCACCATGATTCCGGTGGCGGCGGAGTAGCCGATCCGGCCGCCCATCGCCTTCCAGCCGGGATGGCCGATATAGACCGCGTTGATGAAGGGATTGCCCATCAGGCAACCGATCAGGCTGACGACGCCGTCGGCGGTCAGCACGCGCGTGGTCGGATATTCATCGCCCGCGGCCTCGGCGCTTTCGACGTTGTCCATGGCCTCGACCAGATCGTAGATGCCGAACGGGATCGCCGTCACCAGGATGACGCCGAGGAATTCGAAGCCGGAGAATACCTGGCCGACCGCTGGGATCGGCACCGAGAAGCCGAAGCTTGCGAACGCGTCGCCGACGCCCTTGACGCTGAGACCGCCGAGCCCGAGGCCGAAGATGTTGGAACCCCAGGCGATGATCATGCCTACGGCAATGGCGACGAGGCCGGCCGGAATGCCCTTGAAATATTTCACGCCGCCGAACCAGGCCACCAGGATGATGGCGAAGCAGACCAGCCCGATCTGCGGGGTCATGTACATCTCGAGCGCCGGACGCATCGAGATGAAGGTCACCGACACGCCGGCGAGCGTCCCGAGCAAAGCGGCGCGCGGGGTAATCTGTCGGATGACGGGCGCGATGAAGCCGCCGATCATCAGAATGAAACTCTGGAAGAACACCCAGACCAGGCCCGCCGACCAGGCCTTCATGGGATCGCCGGTCTTGATCAAGACCGGCAGCATGATCACGAAGGTGACGATGAACATGTGCGGCACGCTGACGCCGGACGGCAGCGCGCAAACGTCGCTGCGGCCGGTCTTTTGCGCCAGCCGGTAGGCGAGGAACGCATAATAGAATGTCGAGAGGCACATCATCAGGCCGAGCGCCGGCAGGATGCGGCCGAACACCAGACTGTCGGGCATCTTGAGCACGAAACGCAACAGACCGGTCAGCACCAGCATGTTGACCAGGATATTGGTGCCAAATCCGAAGAATGCGTTCCAGTCACCCGGCGTCCACAGCACGGGTTTGAAGTCGCCTTTGCTCGCTGTCGCTGTCGTGCTCATCGTGATGCCCCTACTGCTGTTTTGCTTGAAATCTCCGGTGTCATTGCCTTGAGAACCGCGGCCGAGTCAGTGACCCAACCGAAGATGCCACCCTGGGCCTTGATCATCTTCAGGCCCATTTCGTGGAATTCGGGGAAATAGGAGGCACAGCCGTCCGACAGCACCACGCAGCGATAGCCGCGGTCATTGGCCTCGCGCACGGTGGTGTTGACACAGACCTCGGTGGTGACGCCGCACACCAGGAGATTCTCGATGCCGTATTTCTGCAGCACGTCGGAAAGCTCGGTGGCGTAGAACGCGCCCTTGCCGGGCTTGTCGATGACGATCTCGCTGTCGAGCGGGTAGAGCGCGGGGATGATGTCGTGGCCGGCTTCGCCGCGAATCAGTATCCGTCCCATCGGGCCGGGATCGCCGATGCGCAAGGACGGCGCGCCGCGCTCGATCTTGGCCGGCGGCGCGTCGGACAGGTCAGGCAGATGGCCCTCGCGGGTGTGGACGACCAGCATCCCCTGGTCGCGCGCCGCCTCCAGCACGGAGGCGATCGGCTGCACCGCGCGGGCCAGCTGGGAGACATCATTGCCCAGCGTTTCGCCGAAGCCACCGGGTTCCATGAAATCGCGCTGCATATCGATAATGAGGAGCGCGGTGGTGGACCAGTCGAGATCGATCGGCTCGGGCTCGGCGGCGACGATGCCGCTGGATAGCTGCTTTGAGTTCGCCATATCGTACGCACCCCGGGCGAGAGAACTCCTGGAATGAACGAAGCAAGCCCCGTGCCATTGTGTACAACGACTTCGGCCGGCGGCGCGTTTGGGAATCTTACGTATTTTCAGTTAGTTGTTTTTTCCGCACGGGCTTGCTCATTCCCTATGCGAAGACTTTGTGACGAGCATTTGCTTATTCATTGGGCGTGATGTTTCGTGCGTCATCTTGCAGGATGAGCAGGAAGCTCAGGAAATCTGTTGAAGGAGACGCGGACATGAACGGACTTGGCGGCCTCAACAAATCGCCCGAAGGCGTCGTGATCGGGCTGGTCCAGTTGCAGCTTCCCGTCGTGGCCACCAGACAGGAGCTGGCACGCCAGACCGAGCGCATCGTTTATATGGTCGGCAAGGCGCGCCGCAATCTCGGGACCATGGACCTCGTGGTGTTTCCGGAATACTCGCTGCACGGCCTGTCGATGGACACCAATCCAGAGATCATGTGCCGGCTCGATGGGCCGGAGGTCGGCGCCTTCAAGAAGGCCTGCATCGACAACCAGATCTGGGGCTGCTTCTCCATCATGGAGTTCAACCCGGACGGCAACCCCTATAATTCGGGGCTGATCATCGACGACCACGGCGAGATCAAGCTTTATTACCGGAAATTCCATCCCTGGATTCCGGTCGAGCCCTGGGAGCCCGGCGATATCGGCATTCCCGTGATCGATGGCCCGAGAGGTGCGAAAATTGCGCTGATCATCTGCCACGACGGCATGTTCCCGGAAATGGCGCGCGAATGCGCCTACAAGGGCGCGGAAATCATGATCCGTACCGCCGGCTACACCGCGCCGATCCGAGAAAGCTGGCGCTTCACCAATCAGGCCAACGCCTTCCAGAACCTGATGGTGACGGCCAATGTCTGCATGTGCGGCTCCGACGGCTCGTTCGATTCCATGGGCGAAGGCATGATCGTGAATTTCGACGGCAGCATCATCGCGCATGGAACGACGGGACGTCCGGACGAGATCATCACGGCAGAGGTGCGGCCCGATCTGGTGCGCGAGGCGCGGATTCACTGGGGCGTCGAGAACAACATCTACCAGCTCTGGCATCGCGGCTATGTCGCGGTGAAGGGCGGCGCGATGGATTGCCCCTACACCTTCATGCAGGACATGGTGGCCGGCACCTTCCGCCTGCCGTGGGAGGATCAGGTCCAGGTGACCGACGGCACGTCCTGCGGTTTTCCGATTCCCACGCGCGTCTTCGGGGCGAAGGCCGCAAAGGCGGCGGAATAGCCGAACGGGCGGAAGCCTAATTTCCCGGCGGATGAAGCTGCGGACGCGACCGGGTGAAAGACGCCCGGCCGCGCTTGATGCCCCAGAGCGGCTGCGCCAGCATCGCGACCGCGTCAGCGGGATTGCCCGCATCCAGACAGACGAGGTCGGCGGGGCCGCCGACGGCGATGCCGTAATCGTCGAGCCGCATCAGCCGCGCCGCGGCACCCGTGATCATGTCGAGGCATCCGGCGAGGTCTGCAGGGCGCGACACGTGGCAGACATTGGCATAGAGGTTCGCCATCCGGATCAGCGAGCCGTCGCCATAGGGCGTGAACGGGTTCAGGACATTGTTGGTCGAAATCGAGCAGGTCACCCCCGCCTTGCGCAACGGCTCCGCGGGCACGACGCCGCGCGGGACCGCATGGTCGTGGCTGCGGCCCATCAAATGCAGATCGGTCGACGGCAATATCGTCACGGCAACACCGGCGCTGGCCAATTGCGCCGCGATCTCACCGAAGCGTTCCGGCGGCAGCAGCGACATCTGCGTTGCGTGCCCGACCGCAACCCGGCCGCCCCAGCCGAATTGCTCGGTCTTGCGGCAGACATATTCGATCTGCATCCCCTGCGTGGTTTCCGCAAGGTCGAGATGCATGTCGATTTCGGCGTCGAAATCGCGCGCGATCGCAAAGATCCGGTCGATCTGGCCGCGCGGGTCGCTGTCGAAATAAGGAACGGCGCCGATCGTCCGCGCGCCCCGGCGCAAGCCCTCGACCAGGAGTTCCTCGGTGCCGGGATTGTTGATGAGCCCTTCCTGCGGGAACACGCATAGTTCCAGATCGAGCGCCCAGGCATAGTCACGCGCGAGCTGCTCGACTGCTTCAAAACCGATCATCCCGATGCCCGGATCGAGTTCGACATGGGTGCGCATGCGCATGGTGCCATGCGCGATGCAGCGTTCCAGGGTTCGTTTGCCCCGCGCGTAGACGTCCTCGACCGTGAAGTTGCGTTTGGCCACCGCGGTTTCCCTTACGGCTTCGGCGACGGTGCCCTCTTCGATGCGGCAGCGGTCGAGGATACAGGTCTTGTCGAGATGAATATGGGTCTCGATCAGGCCGGGGACGACCAGACAGCCCGCGGCCTTCAGTTCCGGCGCATCGGCCGCGAGAGCCGATGAGATCACGGCAATTGTTGAGCCCTCAATGCCGATATCGACGGTACGGAGCTCGCGGCCTTCCAGAATGCAGGCCTCACGGATGACCAGGTCCATCAATTCACCGCGGCCGGAAGGGCGCCGAGATAGGCATCGTCCAGCATTGCGCCACGCAACTCCGTCACCAGGCCCTGTGCGACCACACGGCCGCCGCCGAGCACATAGCCGCGATCGGCGATGGCCAGCACATGATCTGCCATTTGATCGACGATCAGTAAAGTCATGCCCTCCTCCCGCAGCCGCCTAAGCTGCGCGAACAGTTCCGAGGCGACCGCGGGCGCCAGGCCCAGCGACGGCTCGTCCAGCAGCAGGATATCGGGCCGCGCCAGCAGACCACGGGCAACGGCCAGCATCTGCTGCTCGCCGCCCGACAACAGACCCGCCGCGGCGTGCAGGCGCGGGCGCAATTTCGGAAAACGATCCAGCATCGTCTCGATCTCGGAGAACCCAAAATCGCTACGGCGGGTTGCGCCCAGACGGAGGTTCTCGGCCACGGTCAATTGCGGAAACACCTGCCGGCCCTCGGGAACGAGGATCAGGCCGGCGCGCGCGACAAGATGCGCCGGCAGCCGCTCGAACTCCACACCGCCGAAGCCGATGGTTCCCTGGATGGGACGGATCAGGCCGCTCAATGCCTTCATCAGCGTCGACTTGCCTGCGCCGTTCGGGCCGAGCATGGCGATGGTCTCGCCGCGGCCTACCCGCAAGGCGACCTGATCGAGCACCGCAAGAGGTCCGTAGCCGGCACCAAGCCCGCGGACATCGAGCAAGGTCGGGCCGGTCTCCCGCGCAGCTACCGGTTGCGCCGAAATCGTGCCGCCGAGATAGGCCGCCTTGACGGCGGCATCGGCGCGCACGGCAGCCGGCGCGCCCACCGCAATGCAGCGTCCGGCATCGAGGACGACGATCTCATCGGAGATCGACATCACCAGCGCCATGTCGTGCTCGACCAGCACGACGGCGAGGCCGGCGCGCGCCAGCCGCTGCAGCAGGCCGCCCAATCTGACGGTATCGGCGTCATCGAGGCCGGCTGCCGGCTCGTCCAGCAAAAGCACGGCCGGCGCGGTGGCAAGCGCGCGCGCAATCTCGATCAACCGGCGATCCACATGCGAAAGGGTGCCGGCCAATCTGGCTTCCGGTCCAGAATAGCCAACGAGCGACAGCAGCGCGCGCGCTTGCGCTGCCGATCCCTCGCCACGCCAGGCGCCGCGCAACAGGCCAAGGCGAACATTGTCCAGCACACTCAAGTTTGCGAAGGGCTGCGCGGTCTGAAAGGTGCGCGCGAGACCGGCACGCGCGACCTGATGTGCCGGTAGACCCGTGACGTCGCGGCCTCCAACACATACGGTCCCGGAATCCGCTTGCTGGAATCCGCTGATGAGATTGAGCAGCGTCGTCTTGCCGGCGCCGTTCGGGCCGATCACGCTGGTGACGCGGCCGGGCGGCGCGGCCAGGTCGACGCCGGCCACGGCAACGACCCCGCCGAACGCAACACGAACGCCTTCGGCGAACAGGCTGCCGCCAGCGCGTGCAATGTGCGCAAGTGCCAGACCGATATCGGACCGGGTATCGGAAACGGACTGCGCCGGCATTACCAGACGGGCGATGGCGCCCGCAATCCCGCCCGGTGCAGCCCAAAGCACGATCAACAAGCCGGCTCCGAAGACCAGCAAGCGGTATTCGGCAAGGCCGGCGAGCATCTCCGGCAACAGCACGACGACCGCCGATCCCACCAGCGGACCAAGGGTGCGGCCTGCGCCGCCGACGACCACGACGAGGAGAAACAGGATCGATTGCGAGAACGGAAACGAACTCGGTGCGATGAAGCCGGTCAACGAAGCCTGCAATCCGCCGGCGAGACCTGCCGCCACCGCTGCGAGCACGAAGGCCGCGGTGCGCACCGGCAGCGCGCCAATGCCGATGCTTCGCGCGGCGGCCGGCGCGGAAGCCGTGGCCTGCATTGCCAGGCCGAGCGGGCTTCGCGCGAAGGCGTGAAAGGCGACGAGAGCAAGGGCGCAGAAACCGCAAGCGAGTAGCGCGGTGCCGCCGGTGCCGAACGGTGCGGGAATGCCGACAAGGCCGCTTGCGCCGCCGGTCAGATCGCGCCATTCGACCGAGACGGATTCGACGATGAAGCCGAAGGCAATCGTGACCATCGCGAGATAAGGACCGGTAACGCGAAGCGCGGGGATCGAAAGCACCGCCGATATCGCCGCGACCGCGAGGACGGCAAGCGGCAATGCCTCCCAAAAGCCGAGGCCGGCCTTGGTGGTGAGAATTCCCACGCCATAGGCGCCGAGTGCGAGAAACCCGCCCTGTCCGAGCGACACTTCACCGGCGAGCCCGAGCAGCACATTCAATCCGACGCCGACCAGCGCGGTGGTGGCCAGCGTTCCCAGCAGATAGGCGTAGTAGCCGGGCGCGAACAGGCAAATCGCCACAGTGCCGGCGACCAGCACCGCGGCAAGCAGGATGCCAATGAGTTTCATACCCTCACCCTGGCCCGACCACCGAACAATCCGGATGGCGCCAGCGCGAGGGCGGCGATGACGGCCGTAAACGTCACGATCTGGGTGCTGCTCGATCCAAGCCAGGTCGTGGCGCAGGCTTCCACCAAGCCATAGGCGAGGCCCGCGATCACGACACCCCAGGGATTGGTGAGGCCGCCAAGGATCGCCACGGCGAAGGCCTTGATGCCGAACAAGGTCCCCATGTCATAGGCGACGTTGTACAGCGGCGCGATCAGGATGCCGCCGATCCCGGCGAGCAGTGCTGCCACCGCGTAGGTGAGAGCGATCAGCAACGTCACGTCGATGCTCATCAGCCGCGCGGCGTCCGGATTCTCGACGGCCGCCCGCAGCTTTAACCCAAGCTCCGTGCGGTGCATGCCGAGATGGACCAGCAGGGCCAGTCCCAGTCCGACCGCCGGAATCAAGACCTGCAACGGAAAGATGCCGACATTGCCGACCACCCAGGGATCGTCTGCCAAGGCAGATGGAAGCGCCCGCGGCTCCTTGCCGAACAGCGTCATCACGACATTGTCGAGCACGATGCCGAGCGCGACGGTCGCCATCAGCCAGGAATTGGTGCCGCGCGCGACGAACGGCCGGACCGCGATGCGCTCGACGACCAGGCCCCAGATCGCGCAGACCAGAAGCGCCGCGGGGACCGCGGCAGCGATCGGCCAGTGCATTCCGACCACAAGGGCGTGGCAAACAACGGCCCCAAGCATCACCGATGAGCCCTGCGCAAAGTTCACCGTGCCGGAGACGGCATAGGTCAGCGTGAAACCAAGCGCGATGAGGCCGTAGATGCTGCCGAGGCTGAGCCCGGAGACGAGTGCGGTCGCCAGCATCGCTCAGCCCGTGATGGGCTCGATCTGATCTCCGTTGTAGCGGACCATCACGTAGTCGTTTTCATTCAAGGCGTCGTGGTTCGCGTCCGTGAAAGGCTTTGTGTAGTTCTTGATCAGGCCCTGGTAGCTTTCGATGCCGAGAAGGCCCTCGCGCAGTTTGGGACCCTCGGTCGATCCGGCCTTGGCGAGTGCGAGCGCGGTCAACTGCATGGCGTCATAGGCATTGGCGACGCCGACCGGCGGGGTGACATCGCCCGGCCCCTTGATGTCGGGATATTTCGCCATCAGCGCCGCGAGCACGCGCTTGCCGACCTCGTTTTGCGGTCCGAAGAAGCTGTAGGTCTGGACGAAATGCACTTTCCCCGCCCATGATCCCGCAAGCTCGGGGAAGCGTCCTCCCGAGATGCCCCAGTGCGAAACCACCGGCACCGTCCAGGCGGACTTCTGCAGCGTTTTCACGACCTGCGCGCCCGGCGCGGCATTGCCAACCAGGATCACCGTGTCGGCGCCGGCCTCGCGCAGCCGCTGCAGCTGCGGCGTCATGTCGACGTCCTTGTCTTCGAACTTTTCCGCACCGGCAAGCTTGATGCCGGCGGCTTCCGCCGCCGCGGTCAGGCCTGCCAGATTGGATTCGCCCCAACCATTGTTGACCAGCATCAGCCCCGGCGTTTTGGTGCCGAACGCGGTCATGGCATGCTTGATCAGGGCGCGGTCGACCAGAACGTCGACTGCCGATACCCGAAACACGTAGTTTGGATTGGCGTTGTTGCGGGTGATGTTGGTCGCGGCAGCCCATACGCCCATGAAGGGCACCTGCGCCGCGTTCACCACCGGTACGATCGCCAGCGAAACGGGGCTATCGATACCGCCAAACAGGATGGCGGCGCCTTCCTTGTCGATCAGCTCGCGCGCGGCGGTCTGGCCCTTGGCGGGGTTCGACTCGTCGTCGCGACGGACCAGCTCGAGCATGCGTCCGCCCAGCACACCGCCCTTCGCGTTGATTTCGTCGATCGCGATCGTGAGCCCGCGTGTGATCCCCTCGCCCGACTTCGCGGACTGCCCGGACAGCGCTGCGACCAATCCGATCTTGACGGGGTCTGCCGCGCGGGCCGGGTGGCCTACGAGGCTGCCCAAAGCGATCCCGGCGGGAAGTGCAAGAGCTTGGCGGCGCGTAAGATTTTTCGACATTTTTGCAACTCCTCTTTCTTGTTCCTTGGAAATTTGAGTTCGCAGGCCTCCCATCGCGCCCTTAACGGGCGTCATCCCGCGTCAATATAAAGCAAATGGTATGCCAAGAATGCGCAAAACGCCTTGCATTTCAACACTTTCTTTGGCGATGGACCCGCGGCCGATCGGGACCGCTGGCACGCTTGTTGCTAGTTTTTGGATCAAGATTTCTTGAACTCTGGGGAGCGTCCAATGACGACCATTGCCACCACGGCGGCGCCGGTCCGAAAGCCACTGTACACGTCGCTGTTTGTTCAGGTGCTGACGGCGCTTATCCTGGGGATCGTGCTGGGAATGGCGGTGCCCGATTTTGCCGTGAGCCTGAAGATCCTGAGCGACGCCTTCCTCAAGCTGATTTCGATGATCGTGGCCCCGATCGTGTTCTGCGTCGTCGTGCATGGCATCGCCGGCGCCGGCGACCTCAAGAAGGTCGGCCGGGTCGGCGTCAAGGCGCTGATCTATTTCGAGACCATGACCACCGTGGCGCTGATCGTGGGCCTGCTGCTGGCCTATCTGTTCGGCCCCGGCCACGGCATGAACATCGATACCTCGACGCTGGATGCCAAGGCGCTCTCCAGTTATGCCGACAACGCGCATAAGCTGAAGGGCGGCGGCATCGGCAGTTTCCTGATGAACATCGTTCCGACCACGTCGATCGACGCGCTGGCGCGCAACGACGTCCTGCAGGTCCTGTTCTTTGCGATCCTGTTCGGCACCAGCCTCGCTTTGGTTGGCGGCGAGAAGGGCGAGAAGATCACTTCGCTGATCGACGCCGTATCGACCGTGCTGTTCCGAATGATGGGGTTGATCGTTCGCGTGGCGCCGCTCGGCGTGCTCGGCGCGGTCGCCTACACCGTCGGGCAATATGGCGTCGGCTCGCTCAAGCAACTGGTCTCGCTGGTCGCCCTGTTTTACGTCGCGCTCGCGATCTTCGTGCTCGGCGTACTCGGCGGCGTGATGGCGCTCGCCGGATTGAACATCCTCAAATTCCTCAACTATATGCGCGAGGAACTGACCATCGTGCTGGCGACCGCCTCTTCCGACGCGGTGCTGCCGCAGATCATGCGCAAGCTCACGCGGCTCGGCGTCAAGGATTCGGTGGTCGGGCTCGTGATCCCGACCGGCTATTCCTTCAACCTCGATGCCTTCTCGATCTATCTCACGCTCGCCGTGGTCTTCATCGCGCAGGCGACCAACACGCCGCTGTCGTTCGGCGACCTGTTGCTGGTGCTTGGCGTCTCCCTGATCACCTCGAAGGGCGCCCATGGCGTGCCCGGCTCCGCCATCGTCATCCTGGCGGCGACCTTGAACGCGGTGCCGAGTATTCCGGCGATCGGGCTGGTGCTGGTGCTGTCGGTCGACTGGTTCATCGGCATGGCGCGCGCGCTCGGCAATCTGATCGGCAACTGCGTCGCCACCGTGGTGGTCGCGGCGTGGGAAGGCGATCTCGACCGCGCCAAGGCGGTGCGGGTGCTGGATGGCGAGGAGCTGGTGGATGTGACCGCGGGGTAATCGGCCAGGCCGGGCGAGGAAAAATGAGATCGTCATTGCGAGCCAACGGGTCGGCGCGAAGCGCCGCCCGATGACAGGCTCAGCGAAGCAATCCATCGCGCAACAGAAAGAAAGAATGGATTGCTTCGTCGCAATTGCTCCTCGCAATGACGATCGGCCTCCGCATCCCCGTCGACCCGATCTAGCCCTCCATCACCCTTGCCGCCTGTTCCAAATTCGCCCGCGCGATCGCGCGGTGGAACGGCGCGATCACCGCCAGGTACGTCCGCCCGAGCCGGTTATGGCAATGCACCACCGTCACCATGACCAGCTCCCGGCCGCCCGCCGCGCCCGTGCGCAGCAGGATCGCGACTCGGAAATCGAGATGCCGGTCGTCCTCGCCCACCACCAACTCCCCCGCACTCTTCGACAGCAGCGGAAAGTAGCCGATCACCGGCCCCCGCGCCGCCGCGGCAGCACCGATCGCGCGAGACGATTTGACGCCGACCGTCGCCATCACCGCATCGCGCACCCGCGTCAGTGCGCGAATCCACCCCGCCGGCCGCTCGAAGCCGGCGCGCGCCAGCACTTCGAGATCGTCGTCCGCCCCCGCCGGCAGGTGAATCGCGAACGCATCCAGCAGGTCCGCACCCCCATAGAGCGGCGCCAGCACGCTGTCGGACGGCACGGGTACCGCATGGGCTTTGATCATACTGCCAGCTTTTCCTAAAGTGTCATGTTGCAGCAGGGTTGCTTTAAGCACCCAAGCCACAATAGCGCGGAGTCCATTGAGGATCAAAAGCGTCGGATTAGCGGATTTCCGCTTTGAGCGTGTTCATCCCATAGTGGACATCGAAATCAAGAATTTTGCACCGCGAAAAACGCTTCGAAAGCGCACGAATTTTGATAGACCTTACGGTCGTTGGGACTCGGTCGCGCAAACGCATAAATGGCGATGACAAGAGCTATGATCGCGTACTTGCGGGTGATATGAAAACAACCGCCATTTATTACATGGCGTGAGAAGTGGAGGTAGTCATGAAAAAGCTTTCTGCTGCGCTACTCGGAATTGTTATTCTTTCCGCGGTCATATCGTCGATGGCTGCACCTGCATCCGCGCTAGGCGGCTGCGGTCCAAACGGCCATCGCGATAGGTGGGGTCGTTGCGCCTTCGGCGGTCAAAATCAGGACTGGTGCATCAGAAGGACGGGCCATCCAGCCACTCGTATGCCCGATGGGACGTTGCGCTGTTTATAGGGTGAGGCACTCGCCTTGGGCGGCGCGCCCGGCGGCCTCGACCTGATCGGCGCAGTTCGGCTTCGTTGGTTTTGCGATGAGGGCCCATCGACGAAAGTGAAGGATTAAATCGGCTTCCGGCGTATCGTCGGAAGTCAAAGCCTGCATTTCGTATCGTCTGATCCATGATTACGGGTTTGAAAAATTGAAGAGCCGCCTTCGGGCGGCTTTTCTTTTGGTAATTCGTACCTTGTCCAGTTGGCCGTGAACCAGAACAATAAATACCGACACATATTCAGGATACCAATGTCGCTCAGGGAGACTGCATGAGTCCCACGGATTGGAGATTCTGGAGCGCGCTTTTTGCCGCTATGATATCCCTGAGTTATTCAGCCGCCGCTGACGAGTGCGACACCCTGCAGGACCCCGGGCCCGTGATCGTTGCCTGCACGCAGAGCATCGATTCCGGGAAATGGACGGGGCGCAATCAGGCGGCCAACTACACCAATCGGGGCAACGGTTATCGCAACAAGGGCGAGCTGGACCCCGCCATCGCGGACTTCGATGAGGCGATCCGGCTCGATCCCAAACACGTCATGGCCTTCAACAGCCGAGGTGTCGTCTACGCCACCAGGGGCGAGCTGGATCGCGCCATCGCCGACTACAATGAGGCGATCCAGATCAATCCGAAATTCGCCATGGCGTTCACCAATCGGGGTTCCGCCTACAGCGACAAGGGCGACTTTGACCGCGCCATCGCAGACTATAGCGAGGCGATTCGGCTCGATCCCAGATTTGCCGTGGCCTTGTACAATCGAGGTATCGCCTATCGCGCCAGGGGCGACCTCGACCGCGCCATCGCCGACTACAGCGAGGCGGTTCGGCTCGATCCCAAATACACCATGGCCTTCAACAATCGAGGCCTCGCCTACTACGACAAGGGCGACCTCGACCGCGCTATCGCCGACTACAATCAGGCGATCCGGATCGATCCGAAAAACGCCGTGATCTTCGACAATCGAGGTGTCGCGTATCGCGGCAAGGGCGACCTCGACCGTGCCATCGCCGACTACAATGAGGCGGTCCGGATCGATCCGAAAAACGCCATGTCCTTCAACAATCGAGGCAACGCCTACGGCGACAAGGGCGAGCCCGACCGCGCCATCGCCGACTACAATGAGGCGGTCCGGCTCGATCCCAACTACGTCAATGCCTTCACCAATCGAGGGATCGCCTACCGCGACAAGGGCGACCCCGACCGCGCCGTCGCCGACTTCGATCAGGCGATCCGGCTCGATCCCACATTCGCCAAGGCCTTCTTCAATCGGGGTATCGCCTACAGGAACAAGGGCGACCTCGACCGCGCAAGCGCCGACACCAGTGAGGCGATCCGGCTCGATCCAAACTGCGGCAAGGCCCCGGTCTGTCGAGGTGATGTCTTCAGCAACAAAACTGCACGGTCACCGTAGCGGCGCTGGCGTAGGGCTCCGAATACGCGCCGGCAGGTGGACAGAATTGTACATTCGTCTCGAAGCTGAAGAAGTCGAAGCGGCGGATCACGCCTTCGGCTTCAAATCCGCTCTACGAGCTGAGTCAGAATGTCTGGCTGGGAGGAATGGTGATAGTTCCGCAAAAATCAGCTATTAGTTCCGAATGTTCAAACGCAGAACACTTTTCATCGTCGGCGCGGGCGCGAGCCACGAAGTTGGCATGCCTGTCGGCATTGATTTAGCGAAGAGAATTACGAGACTTCTTGATTTCAAAGCCGCAGAGCCAGGTCCCAATCAGGGGGACGGTGATATGCACTTCCTAGGTCAATTTCATCGCAGATTTGGAATCGTCGATGCCTACCGCCGCGCTGGATGGGCTATTCGCGACGGTGTGCGGTTGACCCATTCAATCGACGATTTTCTCGACATGCACAATGTCAACGAAATAATTCTGCGGGTGGGAAAAGCCGCCATCGCACAAACGATTCTCACCGCCGAAACGAATAGCTCTCTCTTTTTCAATCCCTACAGCTACCAGGAGACCTTCAACAAGATCGAGGCCACTTGGTACATGAAATTTTTCAGAATGCTCGGCCGCGGCATCAACTTGGGCAACGCCAAAGAGATTTTTGAACCGGTGTCCTTTATCATTTTCAATTACGACCGGTGCATTGAGCATTTCTTGATCAACGCTCTTAGCCTCGTTTACACGATGCCGCTGGAAGATGCGGCTTCAATCGTCAGCGACCTCAATATCATTCATCCATATGGCACCGTGGGCGACTTGCCGTTTCTGTCTTCCAATAATCCGGTGCCCTATGGACCGCTTCGCGGCAGCGATAAGTTTGACTACACGATACTCGCCGAACGGATCAAGACATACACCGAGCAGATCGGAGGCGCCGACGAAACCAACGCCATTCGCAATGAGATGCGTCGTGCGGAGTGCATCGTCTTCCTTGGCTTCGGGTATCACGACCAGAATCTCGCGCTACTTAAGCCCGAAGAACAACTCAAGTCGATACCTGTATTCGGTACGGCCCACGGTTTCTCAACTCACAATCGTGAAGTGGTTCACCAGAAGATCGAACGCATGTTCCAGCAACCACCACCAAGGGTGATTTCTTACTCACCCGTGGTAATCGACCAACATGCCACGTGCGCTAACTTGCTCGACGATTA
The DNA here is from genome assembly GCF_035484855.1 of Bradyrhizobium sp. GTDB lineage: Bacteria > Pseudomonadota > Alphaproteobacteria > Rhizobiales > Xanthobacteraceae > Bradyrhizobium. Next base: position 6,010 of record NZ_DATHOP010000125.1, on the reverse strand, counting down.
CGCGCAGTCATTGACCGCCGGCAAGTAGACGCTTGTGGATTGCAAACTTGCAAAACGACGAGCGTTTGTTACGATTCGATCTATGACTATGACCGCATCCGAAATGGGAAAGGCATCCGCCCAAGGCACGTCGCATAGGGCGGATTGGAGCCGAAGGCGTAATCCGCCGTTCCGTGCCAGCGTGCCTCCAGTCAAGAAGAAACGAATACGCGACCGCATGTGGGCCAGAACGGTATGTTCGTCACGAAGCTGAAGAAGTCGAAGCGGCGGATTACGAAAAGGCGGGTTACGGCTTCGCCTACAACCGCCCTACGAACCCTGCCGGCCCGACTACGCCTCGGCCGCCGACCCCGTCAGCAGCCGGGCGAATTCCTCGTCGCCGATTTCGGTTTGCGCGATCAGGACGCTGCATCCGAGATTCTTGACCAGGTAGGTTCCGACCGAGCTGAACCATCGCGCCAGCAGCCCGTCGGGACGGTGGCCGACGACGACGAGGTTGGCGTCGATCTCTCGCGCGACCGCCGCGATCTCGCGCCCGGCCTCGCCCATGCCGAGCCGCGCCGTCGGCGAGAAGCCCATGGCTTTCAGCCGCTCCACGCCTTCGCCGAGGATCTTGGTGTAGATTTCAACCTGTTCGGTGATCGAGATCGCGAAACCGCCCTCGAGCGTTCCCGCGCCCGCGGAAACTTCCACGACCGCAAGCAGGAACACCTCGGCGTTGCAGAGCTGGGCTACTCTCGCCCCCTCCCGCAACGCCCGCCGCCCCTCAATCGAGCCGTCAAAGGCGAGAAGAACTTTCTTGTACAAGAAATGCCCCTTCGGTTGCCGTCGGACCGCCTCGCAGGCGAATCCTAGCACAATTTCCGGGCATGGTTAGCGTGATTCGCCGCAAGGCCAGGAGATCGGCCGGCCGCGCCCCGTCCCGATTCCACCCCTGAACGCCTCACGGAGCCATGGCGGATACGAACCGCCACCAGGCGGATTGGACAAGTTATCGTACCGGGATCGGCGTCAACCCGGCCTTCGAGATCACCGGCGCCGCCTCCGGCGATGCAAGGAAACGGATCAGCGCGCTCGCCGCCTCGGGCTCGCGGACCTGAGAAGTGAGCGCGGCCGCGAAGGAAAAATTCGGCTGCAGCTCGGATGGAATCGCGCCGACGAAGCTGACGCCTTGGGTATGGATCAGTTCGGCAACCTGCTGGAAGCCGATCTCCGCCTCACCGCGCGCGACAATTGCGGCAACCGGCTCGCCGGAGGGAGGTCCGCGCACCTTTCGGCTCTTGCCCGCGATCTGTTCGGCGATCCCGAGTTGCGCGAACAATCTGGTCGACAGGTACGTGCCGCTGCCGCTGTCGGAATACGCGATCGACTTGGCCGCCAGCAGCGTATTCCTGAGCGCCTCGACGCTGCCGATGTCCGGTTTCGCGGCGCCTTCGCGGACCACCATGCCAACCAGCGAGCGCGCAAGCTCGGTCTTGCTGTCGGCGCGCACCAGACCTTTCCTGGCCAACTCATCGGCGGCCCCACCATCCAGGATCACGACGTCAGCGGCCTCGCCGCGGGCAAGGCGCGCCGGGATCGCCTCCGGAGAATCCCCCATCGACGGCCCGCGCGTCGTCACCAGATGGTGCCCGCTGGCGCGCTCGAACGCTCGCCCAAGCTCCGAATAGGCCGCATAGAAGCCGGCCGAGATCATGACCTGCACATCGGCGGCAGAGGCTGGCCCCGCCATCGTCGTGGCGGCGATAGCGATCACGGACAACAAACGAGCGAACGTACCTGGTTTCATGACGCGCCTCCGGCCGCGCCCCGCGGCCTGAAATTCTCGATCAGGCGCAGCAGCACCCGCGCGCCGGCATCGGCATCTGATGTCTCGACATGCTCGTCCGGGTGATGGCTGATGCCGCCGCGGCAGCGGACGAAGATCATGCCGATGTCGGCGATGTCGATCATCGCCATGCCGTCATGGCCCGCGCCGCTCGGCAGTTCGAACACGCGAAAACCTTCACGGGCGATGGCTTCCGCCACCTGGCTCTTGAGCCACGGCGCGCAGGGCACGGTGCGGTTCTCGTGGGTGACGTCGATCTGCAGCGAAAGTTTTCGTCGTTTGGCGATGTTTTCGATGCGCCGGACGATATCGGTCACCGCGAGCTTGCGGTGCGCATCGGTAGGCGCGCGGATGTCGATCGTGAACGACACCTCGCCCGGGATGACGTTGGTCGCGCCCGGCATCGCATGGATGTAGCCGACGGTGCCGACCAGCCCGTCCTCGTCGGTGCGGCAGAACTCCTCGATCTCGACGATGCATTCCGCCGCACCCGCCAGCGCATCGCGGCGGAGAACCATCGGCACCGTTCCGGCGTGGCCGGCCATGCCGGTCAGGCTGGCGGCAAGCCGCGTGGCGCCCGCGATCGCGCTCACGACCCCGACCGGCAGATTGAGCTTTTCCAGCACCGGCCCCTGCTCGATGTGCAGTTCGAGATAGGCCAGCAGTTCGCTGGGCGCGCGCGCGGCGGCGCCGATATGATCGGGATCGAGCCCGAATTGCAGCATGGCCTCGCGCATCGAGACACCGGCCTCATCCCTGGTGCCGAGCACGCTCTCGACGAAGGTCCCGGCGACCGCGCGGCTGCCCAGCAGCGTGGAGGCGAAGCGGACGCCCTCCTCGTCGGCGAATCCGGTCACCTCGATGGCGAAGGGCAAGCGCCGCCCTCGCCTGTTCAGATCGGCGACGCAGGAAATCGCGGTGAGCAGTCCGAGCGGGCCGTCCCATTTGCCGGCGCCGCGCACCGTATCGTAATGCGAGCCCAGCATCAGGCACGGCAGGCCCGCAACCTCGCCTTCATAGCGGCCGCAGACGTTGCCGATCGCGTCGAGATGCGCCTGCATGCCAGCCGAGCGCATCCAGGACAGGATGAGATCGGCGGCCGCGCGATGCTCCCTCGTGAGGAAGACGCGCGCGAGATGCTCCGGCGTTTCGGAGATCGCGCCCAGCGCATTGATCCGCGCCACGATCTCATCGCCGAGAAAGGCGTGGTGCGCCGCGCTGCTGTCCATCATCTCACTCATGCTTTTCCAATGACGCCGGTAGCGCCGGCGCAATGCGGCCTTGGGATCAATACAAGTTCGGGGCCAGCGGTCCATCGAATCCGAATGGCGCAAGTCGTGACCGGTAGCAGCCTCCGCGGGCTCGATCAGCCGGCGATTGGCGGGCTCGGGCGGCCGACCAAGCGCAACGCCCCAATCGGCCGGTAAGGTTTGCTTAACTCCCTTGCATACAATCGAAAAATGTCGCCTAAATTTTAGTCTTTCATACTTCTGCACAAGTTTTCAACCAAAGTCCTATCAACCAAAATTCCCTAACATTTCATATGTTTATGTGGACATGCCTACCCCTAAGGCTCTGGCATGAAGATTGCGACGTAGCCTGCCGGGCTCCGCCGCATCGGGCGAAGCCGCGGATTTAGCGGCGGTGCGTCCGCCAAGGGAGCAATCACATGGGTTTTGGCAGGATTTCACGACGGCATCTGTTGCAGGGAAGCGCGGCGCTAACGCTCGGCAGCACGCTCGGCGTTCGCACGGCATACGCCGCGGAGACCACGATCGGCTTCATCTATGTCGGATCGCGCGACGACTACGGCTACAACCAGGCGCACGCGCAGGGTGCTGCGGCGCTGAAGAAGATGGCCGGCCTCAAGGTGGTCGAGGAAGAGAAGGTGCCCGAGACCGACGCCGTCGAAAAGACCATGGAGTCGATGATCAATCTGGACGGCGCGACGCTGCTGTTCCCGACCTCGTTCGGATATTACAACCCGCACATGATCAAGATGGCGAACAAGTTTCCAAAGCTTCACTTCGAGCATTGCGGCGGGCTGTGGACCGACAAGGACCCGAAGAACGCCGGCAGCTATTTCGGCTACATCGACGAGGCGCAGTACATCTCCGGCATCGTCGCCGGCTATTCCACCAAGAGCGGCAAGCTCGGCTTCGTCGCCGCCAAGCCGATCCCGCAGGTGCTGCGCAACATCAACGCGTTCACGCTCGGCGCCCGGCTCGCCAACCCGAAAGTCACGACGCAGGTGATCTTCACCGGCGACTGGTCGATGCCGGTCAAGGAAGCCGAGGCCACCAACAGCCTGATCGACCAGGGCGTCGACGTCCTGACCTGCCATGTCGACGGACCGAAGACCATGGTGGAAAACGCCGCCCGCCGCGGCGCGATGGTGTGCGGCTATCACGTCAACCAGTCGCCGCTGGCGCCGAAGGCTTACCTGACCGGAGCGGAGTGGAACTGGGAAGCGCTGTACCCGAAATTCGTCAAGATGATCGCGGCCGGCGAAGCGATCCCGAATTTCTATCGCGGCGGGCTGAAGGAAGAGATCGTCAAGGTCTCGCCCTATGGCGACATGGTGTCGGCGGAAGCGCGCAAGCACGCCGACGACATCAAGGCCAAGCTGACTGCCGGCGACTACACCATCTTCAAGGGCCCGATCATGGACAACAAGGGCAAGACGGTGATTGCCGCGGGTACCGACCGCGGCCAGAAGGACCCTGAACTCGAAAAGATGGACTATCTGGTGGAAGGCGTGATCGGAGCGACTTCGTGACATCAGGCGTTGCTGATCCCGCCGATGCCGTTGCGATATCCCCGGCCGCCGATCCCGGGTTTCTGCAACGCCATGGCGGGACCATTGAATACATCCTGATCCCGGGCGCGGCGCTGGTCGCCGCGCTCGCGGTGTTCGGATTGTTCGTCGCACTATCAGGAAAAAGCCCGCTCGACCTTTATTTCTACATGTATTACGGCGCGTTCGGCACCTGGTTCTCCTGGCAGAATACGCTGACGCGCGCGGCGCCGCTGATCCTGACCGCGCTGTGCACGGCGCTGCCGGCGCAACTCGGCATGGTCATTATTGGCGGCGAAGGAGCGCTCCTGATCGGGGCGCTGGCGGCAACTTCCGCCGCGCTGCTGATGCAGTCGGCGCCGCCGCTTGCCGTGCAGTTGGCGATGGCTGTCGCCGGCATGATCGGCGGCGGACTGTGGATCATGCTGTCGGGCGGCCTTCGCCAGTACCGCGGCGTCAACGAGACGATTTCGAGTCTGCTGTTGGTCTACATCGCACTCGCCATCCTCAACCATTTGGTCGAGGGCCCGATGCGCGACCCCGCCAGCCTCAACAAGCCGTCGACCCGCGAGATCGGCGCCGCCAACATGATCGGCTCGATCCCCGGCACCGACGTGCATTGGGGGCTGGTGTTCGGCATCGTCGCCGCCATCGCCTCCTACATCCTGATCTATCACACCGTGTTCGGCTTCGCCGCCCGCGTCGCCGGCGGCAACATTCGCGCCGCGAAGATCGTGGGGCTCGGCGTGGGCAGGCTGATATTGACCATCTGCTTTCTGGCGGGCGCCTCGGCCGGCCTTGCCGGCATGGTCGAGGTCGCCGCCGTGCAGGGCCGCACCAACGCCAATCTCGCCGCCGGCTACGGCTTTACCGGCATCCTCGTCGCCTTCCTGGCGCGGCAAAATCCGCTGGCGATCATTCCGGTGGCAATCCTGCTCGGCGGCATCAGCGCCAGCGGCGGGCTGTTGCAGCGACGGCTGGGCTTGCCTGACGCCTCGGTGCAGGTGCTGCAGGGAATTATCTTCGTCGCGGTGCTCGCCAGCGACGCGCTGTACGGACGCATTGGCTTTCTGAAAGGCAAATCCTGATGGCGGACGGAACGATCGGACTCTGGACGGTGCCTCTGGCGGTGTTCGGCGGCGCGATCCGCGTCAGCACGCCGTTTCTGTTCGTCAGCCTCGGCGAATGCATCACCGAGCGCTCCGGGCGCATCAATCTCGGCCTCGAAGGCACTCTGGTGATGGGCGCCATGAGCGCCTACGGCATCTCCTATCTCTCGGGCTCACCGTGGCTCGGCGTGCTTGCCGCAGGCATCACCGGCGCGATGTTGGGTGCGCTGCATGCCGGCATCTGTTCGCTGCCGCGGGTCAACGACATCGCCGTCG
>NZ_DATHOP010000124.1:0-3733 GCF_035484855.1 Bradyrhizobium sp. | reverse complement strand
CACCGCGGTTACGCAACAGTTTGCACGATCGGGCAAGCGCAGCGTCGCCGAACAGGCCGATCGTTCCACCCACGATCGGCGCGAAGCACGGCGGGCGACCATCATGCGCAATACCAGTTTGGCTGCTCTCTACGGCTTTCCAGGCGTCGCTGCGGTGGGCCGGATCACCTCGCGACGACGCTTGCGGGGCCAGCGCGCCGATGCTCCGGTCGTGCGCCACTACCTCTTGTCCAAATACATCTCCCCAAAACGGCTGCTGCACGTCACCCGCAGTCATTGGGGGATCGAGAATCAGCTTCATTGGGTGCTCGACGTCCATTTTGCCGAGGACGCCAACCGCGCGCGAAAGGACCATGCTCCGGAGAACCTCGCCATTCTGCGCCGGCTCGCCCTCAACATCCTGCGAGCCAACCCCGATCGCAAGTCCATCCGCCTCAAAATCAAGCGTGCTGGCTGGGACAATGCCTTCCTTATGCAGACTCTCAGCCATATGCGATAGCCCTGCCGCAAGCGGGGAGAGGTAACAGAGCCGACGCCTCACCCTCAACTCATCACGCAACTACAGCAGATCGGCAACGGCGTTGCGGTAGCGGCGCATGGCGCCGACATGGTCGGTCATGCTGCGGCCGGCCATGCGCTTGTGGTGATAGCCGCCGAAGGTGTTGTGCAGCGTGACATGCGTGACGCCGGCCTTCTTCCAAAAACTGATTTCCTCGCGCCAGTCCTTCTCAGAGCCGGTGCCGGTCGAGGTCCAGACTTCGAGGCCGACGGATGCCGGGTCGCGTCCTTCGGCTTCCACCAGGCGGCGCAGCTTGTCGAATTCCGCAACCGCCTTGGGCCCCGGCGGTTCGGACAGCATCATCCAGCCGTCGCCCCACTTTGCGATCCGCTGCAGCGTCACGTCCATGTGGCCGCCGAACCAAAGCGGAATTTTGCGCCCCGGCGGCCGCGGATTGATGCCGGCGTCCTGCAGGTGATGCCACTTGCCCTCGAACGTGACATAAGGATCGGCCCACAGCGCTTTCATCACCTGGACCTGTTCCTCGCTCCGCTTGCCCCTGTTGTGGAAATTCTCGTTGAGGCCTGTGAACTCCATCTCGTTCCAGCCGACCCCGATGCCGAACCGGAAGCGGCCGCCTGAGAGCACGTCGAGACTGGCCGCCTGCTTGGCAACCAGCACCGTCTGACGCTGCGCCAGAATCAGCACCTGGGTGGAGAGTTCGACCTTTTTCGTGCAGGCCGCGATGAAACCGAACGCCACGAAGGGGTCGTGGAACAGGCCGAGCCCGCCCGCACGGCCGCTGGCCGGGTTCTTCGGGTTGCCGCCGAGCACGTGGTCCGCGAGCGTCAGGCCTTGGTAGCCTTCGGCCTCGGCGAGCTCGGCGAATTCGCGCACGATTCCGCCATCGCCACCGATGTCGCCGAAAGGCAGGGCAATTCCGAGATGCATGGGCGTTTCCTCGCTTTGGCTGGTTGTCACCTTGCCGCTAGTCTATAGATTTCCGCGGCGGGTACCACGGTATCGGCATCGACCGAACTCGGGTCTACCCGAGTTCGGCAAATATCAATGTCCAAGTCGGCAACAGCCGACTTGGATCGGGTCAGCCAGGAGACGTGCGTGATCAAGCTCGGATACAAGGCATCGGCGGAGCAGTTCGCGCCGGGCAAGTTGCTGGATTTCTCGTGCCTTGCCGAGGAGGTCGGTTTCGATTCCGTCTTCATCAGCGACCACTTCCAGCCATGGAAGCATGTCGACGGCCATGCGCCGTTCTCGCTGACATGGCTCGGCGCGCTGGGCGCCCGAACGTCGCGCGTCGTGATCGGCACCAGCGTGCTGACGCCGACGTTCCGCTATCATCCGTCCATCGTCGCCCAGGCGTTCGGCACCATGGGCGTGATGTTCCCGGGACGCGTCGTGCTCGGCATCGGCACCGGGGAAGGGCTCAACGAAGTGCCCTCGACCGGCCAGCCCTGGCCGGAATTCAAGGAGCGCTTCGCCCGCCTGCGCGAAGCCGTCACGCTGATACGATTGCTCTGGACGCAGGAACGGGTCTCCTTCGAAGGCCAGTACTACAAGACCGAGAAGGCGACGATCTACGACCGTCCCGACACGCCGGTGCCGATCTATGTCGCAGCCGCAGGCGCCCTGGTGGCGCGCTACGCCGGCCGCTCCGCGGAAGGGTTCATCTGCACCAGCGGCAAGAAGCCGGAGCTCTATACCGAGACCCTGTTGCCGAAGGTCGCCGAGGGCATCGCGGCGTCGGAGGATCCGTCGCGGTCCTACGATCGCATGATCGAGGTCAAGGTGTCGTTCGACACCGACAAGGCGCGGGCGCTCGAGGACACCCGCCACTGGGCGGCGCTGGCGCTGACGCCTGAGGAAAAGATGGCGGTAGAGGATCCAGTCGAGATGCAGCGCCTCGCCGACGCGCTGCCGCTGGAGCGCGCCGCCAGCCGATGGATCGTTTCCAGCGACGCCGACGAGCACGTCGAGCGGATCGCTTACTATGTCGGTCTCGGGTTCCGGAATCTGGTGTTCCACGCGCCGGGACCGGACCAGGCGCGCTTCCTGAAACTCTACGGTGAGCACGTGCTGCCGCGGCTGCGCAAGCGTTTCGGTTGAGTGCGCGGTGACCGGCCGATGAACGCGAGCAACGCCGTCGAGATCCTTGCCGTCCCCGGCATTCCACGGGTAGCCAAGGATGACGATCTCTCAGCCTTGATCGCCGAGGGGCTGGCGCGCGGTGGCATCGTGCCGCGCAGTGGCGACGTTTTCGTGCTGGCGCAGAAGATCGTGTCCAAGTCCGAAGGGCGCATGGTCGATCTCGCGACCGTCGTACCCTCGACCAAGGCGATCGAACTCGCCGGCAAGGTCGAGAAAGATCCGCGTCTGGTCGAACTGATCCTGTCCGAATCGGTCCGCGTCGTGCGGTCGAGGCCGGGCCTGCTGATCGTCGAGCACCGGCTGGGCTTCGTGGTCGCCAATGCGGGCGTCGACCAGTCCAACGTGGCCTCGCCCGATGCGCCCCAGCAAGCGCTGCTGCTGCCGGTCGATCCCGACGGCAGCGCGGCGATTTTGAGGACGCGCCTGTCGCAGAAGTTCGGCGTGCCGGTGGCGGTGATCATCAGCGACAGTTTTGGCCGTGCCTGGCGGCGCGGGACCTGCGGGGTTGCGATCGGCGCCGCAGGCCTGCCGTCGCTGATGGATCTGCGTGGCTCGCCGGATCTGTTCGGACGCGAGCTTCAGGTCAGCATCACCGGGCATGCGGACGAGATCGCTGCCGCAGCGTCGCTGGTGATGGGGCAGGGTGCCGAAGGCCAGCCTGTCGTGATCGTGCGCGGTCTGACATGGCGCGGTCCCGACAATGCTGCGTCCGAGCTGGTGCGCCCGGCCGCCGAGGACATGTTCCGATGAGCAAGCGACTTGTCGTGGCGCTGTCCGGCGGGGTCGGCGGCGCCAAACTGGCGCTCGGTCTGAGCCGCGTCTTGCCGGCCGACGAACTACTCGTGGTCGCCAACACCGGCGACGATTTCGAGCATCTTGGCCTCTGCATCTCGCCCGATATCGACACGCTGACCTATGTTCTCGCTGGTCTCGACAATCCCGCCACCGGCTGGGGCCGGCGCGACGAGACGTGGTCGTTCATGGACTCCATCGGCGCGCTCGGCGGCGAGGACTGGTTTCGGCTCGGCGATCGCGATCTCGCGCTGCATGTCGAGCGCACCCGCAGGT
>NZ_DATHOP010000123.1:0-2162 GCF_035484855.1 Bradyrhizobium sp. | reverse complement strand
TTGCGATCCCCAAAAACGACCGAACCGCCGGCGCTCCGCATACGTCTGGATTCGGCGCGGTCACGCGCAGGGCGGTTTCGGATTCCATTGCTGGCGTCATCGCCTCTGTCGTCCTGATCGCCAATATCGTTTCGTTCGGTGCGCTGATGTTTCCGGGCGAACTGAACGGGGGTATCCCGATCGCAATCTGGGCGATGCTGATAGGAAGTTGCGTCGGCGGCATATGGATTGCGCTGGCGACGTCTCTCCCGCCGCTGTCCGTCGGGATCGACTCACCAACAGGCACCGTTCTCATCTTGCTGAGCGCGATGACGGGCGGCCGCATCCTCGCGGCCGGCGGCGACCCGCAGGGTGCCGTTCAGGCCATCATGCTGATTTTCGTCGCGGCGACGTTTGCTTGCGGCGCACTGCTCTACTTTCTCGGCGCCTGCCGGCTCGGATCGTTTTTCCGCTTTGTGCCTTCGAGCGTCGTCGGCGGCTTTCTGGCCGCCACAGGATTTTTTCTGCTGGCCGGAGGCGTGCGCATGACGACCGGGCGAACGGTCACGCTCGACGGACTCACGGCGCACTGGAGCGCGCCCGAGACAATCAAAATCGCAAGCGCGGTCCTCACGCTGATCATACTCTTGTCGGTGCGCCGCTGGATCAAATCCGCGTTCGCTCTGCCGGCGACGCTTCTGGCGATGTGGCTGGGATCAATGGCCCTGTTGCGCTCGCTTGGGCTCAATGGCGTCGAGCACGGCTGGTATTTCCATTCGCTCGGGGCGCTGACTCGCTGGTCGCCGTTCACTGCGTTGCATATGTCGGCCCTCAATGGCCCGATGCTGGTTCGGCTGCTGCCCGAAATCCTGGTCACCGCCATCGTGGCGCTGATTTCGCTGATCACAAAAGTTTCCAGTATCGAGACCGCGCGGCAGGCGTCGGCCGATCTCGATCGCGAACTTCGTGCCCACGGCGTCGCCAGCCTCGTCGCGGTGCCGCTTGGCGGCATCGGCGGCAGTCTCCAGGTCGGTACCAGTAGCCTGCTCGAACATCTTGGCGGTGCGCGCATGAGTGGCGTGGCATGCGCCGTAACCCTGGGGATCGTCGGCATGGCCAATTTCGACTTGCCAGGGCTGATTCCGATCCCGCTGGTCGCCGGCTTGGTGTTTTATCTGGCCTATAGCTTCATTTTCGATGCGCTTCGGCGGCCCTATCAGCAGCGGGCGTGGTTCGATCTCGGCCTTGCGATCGTCATCGCCGTCGTCTGCCTTCAGTACGGCTACCTCATCGGCGTGCTCACCGGCCTTGTCTGCGCCTGTATGATCTTCACGGTCAGCTATGCCCGACTTGGCGCGGTACGCCGGCATGCGACTCGTGCGGAGGTGCCGAGCCACGTCGTTCGTCCCCGCGAGGCGACTGCGTATTTGCGTCAGAACGGCGGTGCGATCCAACTCTACTGGCTCTCGGGTTATATCTTCTTCGGCTCCTCTGAAGGCCTGTTCGAGCGTATTCAAGCCGATATCGGCAAGCTCTCGCCGCGGAAGGTAAGCTACGTCCTCCTCGACTTTAGCCACGTTTCCGGGTCGGATAGCGCCGCCGTTTTGAGCCTGGGCAAATTGCGAAACTTCTGCGTCCGGCACGGGGCGACGCTCGTGTTCTGCTCGCTGTCGGCCGCAAGCCACAGAGTCCTGGAGCGCGGCGGATTTTTTCGCGGCAAAAATCCCTGTCAGGTGTTCGACGACTTCCAGACGGCCCTGTGCTGGTGCGAAGGACAGTTGCTCGACAAGTCCGACATCGTCACCGATATGAGTCAACACGGATTTGAAGCCTGGCTGCAGCAGCGTCTTGGGCCGACCGCCTCGATACCGGAGTTGATTGGCTATCTTGAGCGAAAAGAAATCGGTGCCGCTCAAATCATATATCGGGAGGGCGACACATCCGATACGCTCGATCTCGTTGCCGCGGGCAATCTGAACGTCGATATCGCGACCGAAAACGGCGGCACCCGTCGGCTACGTCGCCTTGCGACACACACCGTCGTCGGAGAAATGGGTTTTTTCCGGCGGTCGACGCGTTCCGCTACCGTGTCCTCGGATGGTCCCGCCGTGCTGTTTGCTATGACGCGCGTCAATCTGGAACGGATGCGGCGCGAGCAGCCCGATCTCGCCGGTACATTCACC
>NZ_DATHOP010000122.1:0-29956 GCF_035484855.1 Bradyrhizobium sp. | reverse complement strand
GCACAACGACCAGAAGCTCGATGGCGACGGCGTCGGCGCCGCCGAAATGGCACGTCAATAACGCAACCGCGATGACTGAGACTCTGGGTTTTTGCTGGGCGAGAATGGTCCCGGTATTGCCGGTATGCAGCCAACGTCAAGTTACTCGGCAGCTTCCTTGACCGAGCCATGCTCCGCCACCGAGTGCTCTTCCTCGGCGTTTGGCGATCGTCCCCAGCTAGCGAAGGCGTTGGAGAGCCGGTCGAGATAGAGATAAACCACGGGCGTCGTGAACAGCGTGAGCGCCTGGCTGACGATCAGGCCGCCGACCATCGCGTAGCCGAGCGGCTGGCGGATTTCCGATCCGGTGCCGGTGCCGAGCATCAAGGGCACGCCGCCCAGCATCGCGGCCATCGTCGTCATCATGATCGGGCGGAACCGCAGCAAAGCCGCCTTGCGGATTGATTGCTCGGAAGAGAGGTGCTCGTCGCGCTCCGCCGAGATCGCGAAGTCGACCATCATGATGCCGTTCTTCTTGACGATGCCGATCAACAGGATGATGCCGATCAATGCGATCAGGCTGAAGTCGTAGCCGAACGCCATCAGGATCGCGAGCGCGCCGACGCCGGCCGAGGGCAGCGTCGACAGGATCGTCAGCGGGTGGATGTAGCTTTCGTAGAGGATGCCGAGGATCAGGTAGACCACGACGAGCGCCGCCAGGATCAGCAACGGCACGGTGCCGAGCGATTGCTGGAACGCCTGCGCGGTGCCCTGGAAGCTCGAATTGAGCGTGGCGGGCGCGCCCATGTCGGTCACCAGCTTCTGCACGGCGTCGGTCGCCTGGCCGAGCGCCACGCCCTGCGCGAGGTTAAAGCTGATCGTGATCGCCGGAAACTGGCCCTGGTGGCTGATCGAGAGCGGACGCACCGGCACGCTGGTCCAGGTCGCAAACGTCGCCAGCGGCACCTCATCGCCGGTCAGCGGCGATTTGATATAGAGCTTGTTGAGGCTGTCGAGGTTGCCCTGCAGGTCGGGGAGGATTTCCTCAATGACGTGATAGCTGTTGAGCTGGGTGAAATATTGCGTGACCTGGCGCTGGCCAAAGGCGTCATAAAGCGTGTCGTCGATCAACTGCGGCTGGATGCCGTAGCGCGAGGCGGTGTCGCGATTGATCTTCAGCTCGAGCGTCGTGCCCTCGCTCTGCTGGTCGGTCGCGACGTCGCGCAGTTCGCGCAGGGTCTGCATCTTCGTCAGGATCTTCGGCGCCCATTCGTTCAGTTCGTCAGGATTGGCGTCCTGCAGCGTGTATTCGAACTGCGTCCGCGTCGGCCGGCCGCCGAGCCGAACGTCCTGCGCCGCCTGCATGTACAGCCGGGCGCCCTCGACCTTGTCGAGCTTGGGACGCAAGCGGGCGATGATCTGCTGGGCGTTCGCGGTCCGCTCATTGCGCGGCTTCAGCGTGATGAACATGTTGCCGTTGTTGCCGGCCCTGCCGCTGCCGCCGATCGCCATCGCCGTGCTGGCGACGGCCGGATCGGCCTGCACGATATTGACGAGGACTTCCATCTTCTGCGTCATGGCGGCGAAGGAAATGTCCTGCGAGGCTTCGGCCGTGGCGGTGATCAGGCCGTTATCCTGCTGCGGGAAAAATCCCTTGGGAATGACGATGAACAGGTAAACCGAGAGTCCCAACGTCGCGAAGAAGATGACGAGCGTCGTGAGGCGCCAGCGCATGGCGACGTCGAGGCCGCGCTCATAGGCATGAAGCATCGCCTCGAACGCGCGCTCGCTCCATTGATAGAATCGGCCGTGCTTGGTTTCGCCGTGCGCGCGCAGGAAGCGCGACGCCATCATCGGCGTCAGCGTCAAGGACACCACCATCGAGACAAAGATCGTCATCGCCAGCGTCACCGCGAATTCGCGGAACAGCCGCCCGATGATGCCGCCCATCAGCAATAGCGGGATCAGCACCGCGACCAGCGAAACGCTGATCGACACGATCGTGAAGCCGATTTCGCTGGCGCCCTTGAAGGCAGCGGCCAGCGGTTTCTCGCCTTCCTCGATATAGCGGGTGATGTTTTCCAGCATCACGATGGCGTCGTCGACCACGAAACCGACTGCAATCGTCAGCGCCATCAGGGACAGGTTATCGAGCGTATAGCCGAACACCCACATCAGCGCGCAGGCGCCCAGCAGCGCCAGCGGCACGGTCACCGTTGGAATTACCGTCGCCCAGAAGCTGCGCAGGAAGACGAAGATCACCATGACGACGAGCAGGATGGTCAAGAGCAGGGTGAATTGCACGTCCTCGACCGCGGCGCGAATGGTCTGGGTGCGATCGCTGATGACTTCGATCCTGATCGCCGGCGGGATCGCCGCCACCAGCCGCGGCAGCATCGACTTGATCTTGTCCACGGTGTCGATGACGTTGGCGCCGGGCTGCTTGTAGACCACCAGGAACACGCCGCGCTTGCCGTTGGCCCAGGCCGCCTGCTTGGCGTCCTCCGGTCCGGTGACGGCCCGGCCGATATCGCGAATCCGCAACGGGCCGCCGTTGCGGTAGGCGACGATGACGTCGTTCCAGTCCTTGGAATCCAGCATCTGGTCGTTGGCGTAGATCGTGTAGGCCCGCGTGTCGCCGTCGATATTGCCCTTCGGGCTGTCGACGGTGGTGATCGCAATCTGGTTGCGGACATCCTCCAGCGACAGGCCCTTGGCGACCAGTTTCGCCGGATCGACCTGGACACGGATCGACGGCTTTTGCTGGCCGCCGATGATGACCTGCGCGACGCCGGAAATCTGGCTGATCTGTTGAGCGAGCTGGGCGTCGACGGCATCGCTGACGGTGGTCAGCGGCAAGGTGTCGGATGACGCCGACAACAGCAGGATCGGCGAGTCGGCCGGGTTGACCTTGCGGTAGGTCGGCGGCGTGGGCAGGTTTTTCGGCAGCTGGCCGCTGGCCGCGTTGATGGCGCCCTGGACGTCGTTGGCGGCGCCATCGATGCTGCGGTTGAGATCGAACTGGATGGTGACCGCCGCCGTTCCGAGGTAGCTCGTCGAGGTCATCTGCGCGATGCCCGGGATCTGCGCGAATTGCCGTTCCAGCGGCTGCGCCACCGAGGAGGCCATCGTCTCTGGGCTCGCACCCGGCAGTGTCGCGGTGATCTGGATGGTCGGGAAGTCCACCTGCGGCAGCGGGGCGACCGGCAGCAGCGGATAGGCGACGAGGCCGACGAAGAGAATGCCGGCCATCATCAGCGAAGTGCCGATGGGATAGCGAATGAAGGGTGCGGAAATGCCCTCGCTCATTCCTGCTTGACCCCGCCCTGCGCCTGGTCCGAACTGGCGACCGCGGTGCTCACCAGCGTGCCGGGCTGCACCTTGTACTGGCCCGCCGTAATCACCTGTTCTCCGGGTGACAGGCCGGATTCGACCACCGTGCGTCCGTCGATCGACTGGCCGACCTTGACCTTGCGCAGTTCGGCCTTGTTGTCCGAACCGACGGCATAGGCATAAAGACCCTCGGTACCGTGCTGGATTGCGTCGTCGGGAACCACCGCGGCATCCTTCAGCGTCTTGATCAGAAGCCGCGTCGAGACTGACTGGCCCGGCCACAAGGCGTGGTCTTTGTTGTCAAACACCCCTTTGAGGCGAATAGTCCCGCTGGTGGTGTCGACTTGATTGTTGACCACTGCCAGGGTGCCGTCCGCCAGGGGTTTCTTGCCGTCGGTCGTGATCGCGATCACCTTCAGTGGCTGACTGGATTGCGCCTCGTTTATATACGGCAATTGCTCTTCCGGCGCGGTGAAAATGACGGCAATCGGCTCAATTTGTGCGACCGTCACGATACCGGTTTGGGTGGAGGCGTTGACGATGTTGCCGACGTCGACCTGACGAAGGCCGACGACGCCTGGGATCGGCGACTTGACCTGGGTGTAGTCGAGCTGGGTCTGGGCGTTGAAGATCGCCGCATCGTCGGCCGCGATCTGCGCGGTCAATTGCGCCACCGTGGAGCGCTGGGTATCGGTCTGCTGCCGGGTCGCGAATTCGCCGAGCTTGGTGTAGCGCTGCAGATCCAGATTGGCATTGGCCAGATTGGCCTCATCCTGGGCCTTCTTGGCCTTGGCCTGGTCGAGTGCCGCCTGATAGGGCCGCGGGTCGATCTCGGCGAGCAGGTCGCCCTGGTTGACGGTCTGGCCTTCGTTGAAGGCGATCTTGTCGATCTGGCCGTCGATGCGGGTGCGCACCAGCACGGTGTTGAAGCCCTGCACCGTGCCAAGGCCGGTCAGGTAGACCGGGAAATCGGATTTCTGGACCGGCGCGATGGTGACGCGGACAGCATTGCGCGCCGACTTTTGCGCATTCGCGGCGGCCGCCGCCCGATCCTCGCCGTGGAACCGCTGCCAGCCGTAATAGCCCGCCGCACCCGCCACGGCGATCAGCAAAATCCAGCCAATGGTTCGCGATTTGGTCATGCGGGCTCTTGGGTTGAAAAAATAAGAAGCGGGGGGCCTTTAACAGGTTCCCGGCGAGGATATATAATATGCGTGCACTTAATGTGTAAACACACCATAACTTGAGAATCCTAAACAATTCGCAAGCTTGGAGGTAGGGAATAGCACGGTGTCGCTGGATCTGAAACGCCAGCTGGTCGCGCAACTTGTCGAGAGTTCGCGCCTGCTGCGCAACTATATCGATCACCGTGCCAAGGGCCGCGGCACCACGCGCGCCCAATGGATCGTGCTGTTCCGGCTGCGGGAGCAGGAGGGACTGTCGCAGGTCGATCTCGCCGAAGTGCTCGAATTGCAGCCGATCTCGCTGGTGCGCCTGCTCGATCGTCTGGTCGAGCATGGCCTGCTCGAGCGTCGGCACGACCCCAGGGACCGGCGCACCAACCGGCTGTTTCTCACCGCGAGCGGCCGCCAACTGGTCGACGATCTCGACAGTCTGCGCGAAGCCATTGCCTGCGACGTGCTGCGGGATATTCCGGACCACGCCATCGAGACCAGCCTCAAGACGCTCCGCGACATCAAGGAGCGGATCAAGGGCCTTGCCGAACCCCCTGGCAACGTTGCGGCCAAATAATCGGCCAGCACGCGTTCGAGCGATCCGATATTCGGGCTGCGGTGGATGCAGCCCACGCACCCGATGTCGAGTTGTGGTCGCAAAGCTTGAATCCTGCAGTCTCGTTCGTCGCGCTCCCGGCTGTCGAAAAAATCGGAGGCCCGGTCGCTTCGGTTGCGCGACGCATATGGGATGACGATGATCAGATCATGATCCGCGAAACTTCGGCGATGGGAAACTTGTTTGATGGAGGCATCGAACGTTTCATTGGTGTTCGCTCGACGGCGTCATAAGTCAGCTATTTTCAGGCACTTCCGCGATTCTACTTAGAACCGTTCGAAGCCGAGTTTAGAACGATTTCAAAGCCGGGATTAGAATCGTTTTGATCTGGATGGATTCAAACGTCGCAACGCACCGTTGCCGTTGACCCGAATTTTTTCGCTCGATACCAACATTCAACAGCTCGCCGCAAACGAACCGCGCGCGCATTGGAAGCTGGTTTGGGGCGCGTGCTATGGGGTTGGAGAATGCAACGACGACGGAGCCTGCTCTCCGACCCCGGATCCGCCTGTTATTCCGGGCCGCGCTGCTCTCGGTGAGCTGCGCCGCGCTTGGCATGGTGGCCGGCGCGCCACAGGCACGCGCGCAAACCGCGGAGGCGGCGCCGCCTCCCCAGCTTCCGCCGGTCGTGATCATCGCTCCGGAAGCAAAACGCCGCGCCAACAGCGCGCCAACGCAACACGCCGAGCGCGGTGCCCAGCAGCGCCGGTCGCAGGCCGCACGCCGGCCGGAGCAGGCGCCGGCGCCAAAGGCTGCGTTCGCGGAATCCCAGGACACCCGCACCGGCAGCGTCGGGGTTTACGCCAACAGCACGTCGGTCGCGACCAAGACCAACACGCCGCTGGTCAACATTCCGCAGTCGCTCAGCGTCATCACCAAAGACTTCATCCGCGACCAGAATTTCCAGAATTTCACCGAGGTCACCCGCTACGTTCCGGGTGTGGCCGTGCATCAGGGCGAAGGCAATCGCGACGAACTGGTGATCCGCGGCGTCGATTCCAGCGCCAATTTCTTCGTTAACGGTTTTCGCGACGACGTTCAATATTTTCGCGATTTCTACAACGCCCAAAGCGTCGAGGTGCTGAAGGGCCCGAGCGCGCTGACCTTCGGCCGCGGCGCCGGCGGCGGCCTCGTCAACCGGACGCTGAAGGAAGCCGACGGCACGCCGGTGTATGACGCGTCAATACAGACCGGCTCGTGGAACGATCGTCGCTTCACCCTCGATGCCGGTCAGGCGGTCAACGAAAACGTCGCGGTGCGGTTCAATGCGTTTTATGAGGGGACCGATACGTTCCGCGACTTTGGCCGGATCGAGCGCTTCGGCATCAACCCGACCGTGACGCTGAGGCCCGATGACGACACCAAGATAAAACTCTCCTACGAATATTTTCATGACGAGCGCACCTCCGATCGCGGCAATCCCTCGCAGACGCCGGCCGGCGGAGCCACCCGTTTCAATCCGGCGACGCCGTTCACGCCGAATGGCGACTTCTCGGCCTTCTTCGGCAGCCCGACGCTGAATGTCGCGCGCGCCGACGTGCAGACCACGATGGCCATCGTCGAGCACGATTTCGAAAACGGATTGACGGTCAGGAACGGGACGATCTTCGCCGACTACCAGAAATTCTATCAGAACGTCTATCCCGGCAACGGGCCGCTGTCGGGAGCGGTCGATCCCACCGATACCACGATGAATCTCGCGGCCTACCAGCATACGACCAACCGCGACAACCTCTTCGACCAGACCGATTTCACCTACAAGACCTCTACCGGTCCGGCGCTGCACACGGTCGGCTTCGGTACCGAATTCGGCCAGCAGACCGGCATCGACGTGCGCAACACCGGCATCTTCCCGAACGGCACCAATACGATCGTAGCGAATCCGTTTGCGCCGGCCTATTTCGGGCCGGTCACCTTCATCCATCAATTCCCCGGCGCCTTTTCGCCCGGCGTCACCGCCGCCGACAACAACAGCCGGTATCGGCTCAATCTCGAGTCCGGTTACGTTCGTGATACCGTCGAAATCACCCGCTGGCTGCAGTTGATCGCAGGCGCCCGTTTCGACAGCTTCGGCATGTCGGCACTCGACATGAACACCAATACGTTGCAGGCCCGGACCGACGACAAGATCTCGCCGCAGGCGGCTGTGATCGTGAAGCCGATCGACAGCCTGTCGGTCTATGCGGCCTACAGCATCTCCTATCTGCCGGCATCCGGCGATCAGTTCTCGACGCTGACGCCGGGTACCGTGATTCTCGACCCGCAGAAATTCGAGAACACGGAAGCCGGCGTGAAATGGAACATCAATCCAAAGCTCTTGTTATCGACCGCAATCTACAATTTGAACCGGACCAACCAGCCGATAGCCGACGGCAACAATCCCGGGTTCTTCTTTCCGTCCGGCAGCACTTTGACCAGGGGTTTCGAGGCCAGCCTTGCCGGCTACGTCAGGAGCGACTGGCAATCGTCGCTGGCCTATGCCTATACGGATGCGAAAATCACCAGCGCCACGTCGACGACCATCGTTGCCGGCAACCGCGTCCAGCTCGTGCCGTACAACCAGTTTGCGTGGTGGAACAAGTATCAGATCGACCCGGTGTGGGCCGCAGCTCTCGGCGTGATCTATTTCAGCGATTCCTTTGCCTCTTCCGACGACACCGTCCGCTTGCCGGGATTCGTTCGCTTCGACGCCGCGCTCTATCTCAAGATCAACGAGACATGGAAGGCGCAGTTCAATGTCGAGAACATCTTCAACAAGGGATATTGGGCGTCGGCGGACGGCAACAACAACATCTCGCCGGGCCAGGCGCGAACCTTCCGCCTCAGCACGATGGCGAAGTTCTAGAGCGGGGGAGGGTCATACGCAGCCCGATCTCTCTGCGATCCAAATTAGAACGTTTCAAATCTACGTTTAGAACGATTTCAAAAGCCGAGATTAGAATCGTTTTGATCTGGATGGATTCAAACATCGCAAAGCCCTGTTGCCGTTGACCCAATTTTTTTCGCTCGATACCAACATTGCAGCAGCTCGTTGCAAATGAACCGCACGCGCGAATGGAATCCGGTGTGGGGACGCGTGGCATGGGATCGGGGAAGGCGACGACAACAGGACATGCTCTCCGATCACGGCTCCGCCCGCTCTCGAGGATCGCTCTGCTGTCGGCGAGTTGTGCCGCGCTTGGCCTGTTGACCATCGCGCCGGCGGCGCGTGCGGAGACCCAGTCGTCGCCGGCAATATCGCAACTTCCACCGGTCGAAATCACGGCTCCGACCCCAAAGCCGAAGCGTTCGCCGGCGAAGCGCCCGGCGTCGGCGCGGGCGATCGCCAGTCGCGGCACGGGCCGCGCAGGCGAGGGGGCGCAGGAAGCCCCGGTGGCCGGAGCAGGCGCTCCGACGCCAGCGCAGGCGGCGCTGGATCGCAAGATGCAAGGGTTCGATCAGTCACGGGACCACGTTCTGACCAAGCTCGGAGCCTCGACCTATACGATCGACCGGGCCGCGATCGAAACCATGCCGCAGGGCGACAACACGCCCGTCGACAAGCTGGTCCTGCAACTGCCCGGCGTGAACTACGATTCGGCCGTCTCCAATCCCAATTTCCATGTCCGCAGCGAATACGCCAACGTCCAGACCCGGATCAACGGGCTGGTGCTGCCCGAGGGCGTCTCGGGTCTCGGGCCCGTGATCGACACCAATTTCATTGGCAGCCTGTCGCTTTTGACCGGCACGCTGCCGGCGCAATATGGGCTGCGTACCGCGGGCGTCCTCGACATCACCAGCCGGGCGTTTTCGACACCCGGCGGCAGCGTCAGCATCTATGGCGGCAGCAACTCGACCATCACGCCGAGCTTCGATTACGGCGGCAGCGTCGGCGATACCCAGTATTTCTTCTCCGGCCGCGGCAACTGGAACAATCTCGGCCTCGAAAACCCGACCTCGTCGATCAACGCGATCCACGATCACACCGACCAGGGCAAGTTCTTCGCCTATGTATCGACCGCAATCAACGACACGCAGCGGGTGAGCGTGATTTCGGGTGCCTCCTACAGTGTGTTCCAGATACCGAACAATCCCAATCAGCCGGTATTCCCGGATTCCAACGGCATTTTGCCCAATGGTCTCGGCATGACCACCCTGAGCGCTCTGGCAGATACTGCGAACTCGTCAAACTTGAACGAGCGAGAAATCGATCAGTACTATTACAATATCGTCGCGCTCCAATCGCATGGCGACCTGATCGACAGCCAAATCTCGGTGTTCTCCCGCTATGCCAACGTTCATTTCATTCCCGACGTGACCAACGACCTCATCTTCAATGGTGTTGCCTCCGATGTCACCCGCGCCAGCCAGATGTACGGGACGCAGTTCGACGCGTCGTATGATGTGAACAGCGCCCACACGTTGCGGTTCGGTTTCATGGTGACCGCGGAGAAGACCGACGTTTCCAACATATCGACCGTATTCAATGTCGATCCCGTCAGTGGTAATCCCACAGGAGCTCCGTTTACGGTCACCGACACCAATTCGCTGCTGGGCTGGAATCTTGGCGCCTACGTCCAGGACGAGTGGAAGCTGACCAATCAGCTCACTCTCAACTACGGAATACGCTTCGATCAGCTCTATCAGTTCGTGGACGCCAACCAGTTCAGCCCGCGCGCAGCCCTGGTCTACAAGCCGTTCGACGGCACCACCTTCCATGCCGGCTACGCCCGCTATTTCACCCCGCCGATGCAGGCGCAGGCGACGCAATCGAATCTCGCGCTGTTCACCAACACCACCAATCAGCCAGCGGTTCCCAACGAGGATCCGGTCAAGCCGGAGCGATCGCATTATTTCGACGTCGGCGTCGACCAGAAGCTGTTGCCCGGGCTGACCGTCGGGCTGGACGCCTACTACAAGATCGCCACCGATCTGATTGACGACGGCCAGTTCGGCCAGGCGGTGGTCTTGACCCAGTTCAACTGGGCGCGCGGTTACAGCGAAGGCGCGGAAGCCAAGGTCAAATACCAGAACGGCAACTTCAGCGCCTATGCCAACTTCGCCTTCAATATCACGCGCGCGACGGACCCGACCTCGAACCAGTACCTGCTCGACCCCGATGAATATGCCTACCTGCTGACCCACTACCACTACACCGACGACATGCAGATGCTGACGGGATCGGCCGGGGCGTCCTATCGCTGGAACCAGACGCTGTTCTCCATCAATATGAAATATGGCAGCGGTCTGCCGACCGGCTTCGCCAACTCTTCGTTCAACGAACCTTACGCAACCGCCAATCTCGGCATAGCCCACGAATTGCAGGCTGCCCCGGGGGCCAAGCCGCTCACGGTGCGGTTTGATGTCGTCAATTTGTTCGACAAGATCTATGCCATCAGGGACGGATCGGGCATCGGTGTATTCGCGCCGCAATTCGGCCAGCGTCGTGGGTTCTACGTAGGTATCTCGCAAAAGCTGTGACGAAGACGGTGAGCCGGCTGCCGCGTTCGTTCACTTAGATTCGCTCGAAGTTGCCGTCAAATACCGTTGACACCCCATCGGCGATCCCTGAGATGTCATATTGTAACATAGCGAGTTGTAACTCAGCGGACAATCGGACCGGTCTTTAGGACACTCCGGCGAAGGCGCATGCCGACATGAAATGGTTCCGTTCAAACATCAGGCTTGGGTCCCGGCTTGCGCTGTGTGCGCTGGCGATCCAGTTCCTGCTGTCGTTTGGACATTTCCACGGCAGCGCGCAGGCGGCACCCGTATCTGCGAAACGATTGGCACTTGATGCGGCGCATTCGAACGTCGTCGACGGGGCCGCACAGACGAACGCGCCCGCCTCGGTCTTGCCGAAGACTTCCCCCGGGCGAGAACCTGCCGGCCATGCCAACGATGATTGCGCGATCTGCGCGGTCATGGCCCTGGCGAGCATCATGGTTGGGGCGACGCCGCCCGATCTGACGGCGCCGCAGGCAACTGCATTTTCGTACGTGGCCGGCGAAGCCGGTTTCGTCCAGCGCGGCTCCGCCCGGGTCGCATTTCAACCCCGTGCTCCGCCGATCGCCTGATCCCGAGGGCTGGCATGGGCACGCTTGTGCTTCTTGCGGCCGAACCGTGATGATCGTCCCGGCATTCCGCAGACGCCGCAATCGCCGGATGCCTGTTCAAAACTTGATCCGTACTGGACTGACCATGAACCCTTCACCATTTCGAGCGACCTGTCGCGTGATGCTGGCGCTGTCGATGCTGTCGATGGCCGCGCCATCATCGGCGCAGCAGGTTATCGCGCCAGCTCAGCAGTCACCCGCTTCGTCGCAGCCAGCTGCGCCGCTGGCGCAGCCTCCCGCACCCCCCGTGGTGGCGGCAACCCCGCCGGCGCCCGCCACCTCCGATGCTGCGGCGATAGCGGCGGCCGATACCGCCAGCAGGCCGCTGAAAACGGTTACGGGGGGCCTGCGCGAGCTGTCGCCCTGGTCGATGTTCCTGTCGGCGGATATCCTGGTCAAGGCGGTCATGATCGGGCTTGCGTTTGCCTCGCTCGTGACCTGGACCATCTTCATCGCCAAGATGATCGAGCTGTCGCTGGTCCGGCGCGGCCTGCGCGCGGCCCTCGACAAGATTGCCGACGCCAGATCGCTGGCGGAAGCGCAGTTCGCGCTGGGCGCAAAGGGCACCGCGCTGTCGAAACTGCTCGCCGCCGCCATGCGCGAGGCGCGGCTGTCGGCGGGAATTTCCAGCGACGCCGGTATCAAGGAACGGGCGGCCTCGAGCTTTGCCGAGATCGTGCGCGCCGAAGCGCGTCGGATCCGGCTCGGCATGGGATTGCTTGCGACCATCGGCGCGACCTCGCCCTTTGTCGGCCTGTTCGGCACGGTGTGGGGCATCATGAACAGCTTCATCGGCATCTCGAAATCGCAGACCACCAATCTGGCGGTGGTGGCGCCCGGCATCGCCGAGGCGCTGCTTGCCACCGCCTTTGGTCTCGCCGCGGCGATCCCGGCCGTGATCATCTACAACCACTTTTCTCGGGTGACGAAAGGCTATCTCGAACTGGTCGGCCGGGCGTCCGGGGCGGCGGCGCGGTTGTTGTCGCGCGATCTCGACCGCACCCATGGTAGTGCGCATTCGCGCGCGGCGGAGTAGGCAATGGGCGTCTCGTTTGCGGATTCCGGCGTCGATGACGACGATGATTTCGGGGAAACCCACGAGATCAATGTCACACCGTTCATCGACGTCATCCTGGTGCTCCTGATCATCTTCATGGTCGCGGCGCCGCTGTCGACGGTCGACCTGCCGGTCGACCTGCCGTCGTCGACCGCGACCCCCACCAAGAAGCCGGACAAGCCGACTTACGTCACGATCAAGCCGGATCTGGCGGTGGCGATCGGGGAGAACCCGGTCAAGCGCGTCGACCTGGTCCGTTCGCTCGATGCGATGGCCGACAGCAGCAAGGATCGCTACATCTTCCTGCGCGCCGATCGCGCGGTGCCGTATGGCGAATTGATGGACGTGCTGGAAATCCTGCGCGCCGGCGGCTATTCGAAGATCAAGCTGGTGGCGCTGGAAGGCGTTCCGGATTCCGCCCTGCCGCCTTCGGCGCCGGCCGATCCAAAACCCTGAACACGGTCTGATTGCATGTCCGACCTCGGCCTCGATCAAAAACCTTCCCGGCGGCTGTGGATTATCGCAGGCGCGGTGGCGCTCGCGCTTCACGCCGGCGGTGCGGCGCTGGCGTTTGCGCATTTGCGCGCCGACGCAGCCGACGAGGAGCTTGGCGCGCCTGCGATCGAGATCGGGCTGGAAATGATGTCGCCCCGTCTCGACCCCACCGAACTGCCGCCGGGGCCGGATACGCCGGCAGCGGTCGCTTCGCCCGCCATCGCCGAGCAGAAGGCGGAGCTGAAGGAGACGGAGCTACCGAAGGACACGCCGACCGAAACCGAGGAACCCGATCGGGTGGTGACGCCGAACGACTCCAGCAAGCCGAAAGAGGACGACACGAAGGTCGCCACCGTTGCCACTTCCGCCTCGGAGGAATCGGCTGCCGCTGAAGCGACCGCGATGCCGAGCGTCGATACCGCGCCGGTCGGCGCCTCGCAGGCTCCGGTGCAAGGCGTCGGCAAGGCGCTGGAACGCATGAAGACGTCCTGGTTCGCGCAGTTGGGCGCGCATTTCGACAAGCACAAGCGCAATCCACCGCTGCAGAAATTCAGGGATGCCAAGGTTGTTCTGGACGTGACCTTCGACCGTCTGGGCCATGTCGTCGCGAGCCGGATCGCGGAGAGTTCCGGCGATGCGGCCTATGACGAGGCCGCGCTTGCCATGCTGCGCCGTTCCGATCCGGTGCCGAAGCCTCCGCCGCTCGTTGCCGACGAAGGACTGCGTTTTGCCTTGCCGGTGCATTTCGGGCTGCCGGGCAAGAGCTGAGTCTGACGGTCCCGCCCGCGGGTCGGCGGCGGTCACTGCATCAGGTAATATCTGATCCCGACATAGACGACGACGAGGCAGGCGAAGATCAGCCCGACCGGAAGCCGGGGTTTTGCCGGCGCGCCGGGCGCTGTGGGCTTGTTGCGCGGAACCGGCGGGCGCTTGAAGGCGGTGACGTTGTCGGTCACCGGATCGCTGGAGCGGGCGGGAAGCTCGGGCGGAGCGCCGACCCCGCCCATCTTGGCGTAATAGCTCTTGTAGATGAGATGGATGGTGGCCTCGGACGCCGCGTCTTCCGGCATCTCCTTGAGCAGCGCCTTGTAGCTTTCGAGGAAGGTCAGGGCTTCCCCGGGGAGCGCGGTGATGCCGTTCAGCTTGGCCATCATTTTCCAGGTCGCGAAATCCGCGCGCGCCCTGGTGTCGGCGCGGCGGGCGATCAACATGTCCGCAGCTCTGATCAAGATGTGCCTCAGCCCCTTTTTTGGCGCTTCGCCGGGATTGGACTATGCGTTGCCGGTCAGCACGAGAAGCAACTGGATCACATAGCCGGTCACATTACGCAGTATCGCCGAAATAACATCAA
The DNA here is from genome assembly GCF_035484855.1 of Bradyrhizobium sp. Lineage (GTDB taxonomy): Bacteria > Pseudomonadota > Alphaproteobacteria > Rhizobiales > Xanthobacteraceae > Bradyrhizobium. Next base: position 15,855 of record NZ_DATHOP010000122.1, on the reverse strand, counting down.
GATTTAGACCGAGCTGGCTGCCGGCCAGCGGAAGCAGGATCAAAAGCCCGATCAGGATCAACATTCCGAAGGGTTCGAGCCGGGCAAGAGGCGCGGCGAGCACCCGGGGCAATAGTCCGACCGCCACGCGTCCGCCGTCCAAGGGCGGGATCGGAAGCATGTTGAAGATCGCCAGTACGACGTTGATAACCAGCGCATTTTTGAGGTTGTCGGCCACCCATTGTCCGGCGTCCGGCGGCAGGAAATCCACGACATGGAACGCCGCGGCGGCGACGAGGGCCAGCGCGATATTGGTGGCGGGGCCGGCCAGCGCCACCCAGACCATGTCGAGCCTGGGATTGCGGAGCGCGCGAAAATTCACCGGCACCGGTTTGGCGTAGCCGAACAGAAAGGGGGAATGCGCCAAGAGCAGCATCGCCGGCATGACGATCGTGCCGAAGGGGTCGATATGTTTCAGCGGATTGAAAGTGACGCGGCCCCGTTCCCAGGCAGTATTGTCACCGAAATGGTGCGCGACAAAGCCATGGGCGGCCTCATGAAAGGTGATGGCAGTGATGAGCGGCAATATCCAGACGGATATGCCGTAGAGGGTGATATTCACGAATGTCCTGGCCGGTTCGAGCGATAGGTCAGCCCGTTATCTATTCATTGATAGCCGGCGCGAACAGGGGTGATGAGAGGGTCAGGCGGGAGGCATCGCCGGATATTGCGGCAGGCCGTCGTCGAGCTTCACCCAGTCCATCTTCTCGGAGACCCAGATGTGCTCGGTCGGCGCAAAGGCGTTGCGGTCGTCGAAGGTGGCGAGTGCCACGCCCGCCGCGGTGCCGTTCTTGCGCCAGCCGAACAGGCGTGTGCCGCACGTCTTGCAGAACACGCGTTCCAGCGTCTCCGATGAGGCATAGCGCGCGGTTTCACCCTCGATCGTCAGCGCGGTCTGCGGGAAAAGCGCGCGGGCAAAGAACGGCGATCCCATCGCCTTCTGGCATTTGCGGCAGTGGCAGGTGCGCACATTGATCGGCTCACCCTCGCACCTGAACCGCACCGCGCCGCACAGGCAACCGCCTTCCCGGATCATGACCTCTCCTTATACTAATGCGTTGCCCGGCATACTAATACGTTGCCCGGCCGCCGGAAATGTCGAACACCGCGCCGGTGGAGAATGCGCAATCCTCCGACGCCAGCCACGCCACCATCGCTGCGAGTTCTTCGACAAGGACAAAGCGGTTTTTCGGGATCTTCGACAGCATGAAGTTGATATGCTCTTGCGTCATCTGGTCGAAGATCGCGGTTTTGGCCGCGGCCGGCGTCACCGCGTTGACCAGGATGTCGTGTTGCGCCAACTCCTTGCCGAGCGATTTGGTCAGCGCGATCAGGCCTGCCTTCGAGGCCGAATAATGCGCCGCGTTAGGATTGCCTTCCTTGCCGGCGATCGAAGCAATGTTGACGATGCGCCCATAGCCCTGGCCGATCATGGCGGGCGCAATCGCCTTGCAGCAGATGAAGGGGCCGTCGAGATTGATGCGCAGCACCTTGCGCCATTCATCGAGGTCGGTGTCCCACACCGTCTTGTTGACGCCGGCAATCCCGGCATTGTTGACGAGGATGTCGATCTTGCCGAACGCTTTCAGGGTCTCGTCGCGCGTCTTCTCGACCGCGGCGAGGTCGGAGACGTCGACCTTGAAGGTAGAGACGGCGTTGCCGATTTCTTTCGCCGTCTTCTCGGCGAGCGGCGCGTCATGATCCCAGATCGCGACCTTGGCGCCGGAGGCAACAAAACGCTCGGTGATGGCGCGGCCGAAACCTTGTGCGCCACCGGTGACCACGGCAGTTCGGCCGTTGAGATCGATCCTGTTCATGAGACTACTCCCTACAGCGTCCAGCCGCCATCGATGATGTGGGCGACGCCTGTCGTGAACGCGCTTTCGTCGCTGGCGAGATAGACGGCCAGCGAGGCGATTTCTTCAGCCGTACCGAGCCGGCCCATCGGCTGGCGGCTGACGAACATCTCGCGGCCGCCGGGACCGGCCGCCGCGGCGCGGTTGAGCATCGACGGCGTCTCGATGGTGCCGGGGCAGATGCAGTTGCAGCGAATGCCCCTGGTGATGAAATCGGCGGCGACCGCGCGCGTCAGCGCCGCGACCGCGGCCTTGGTGGCACCATAGACGTAGCGGTTGGGAGCAGCCTTGAACACGCCGGCGGCCGAGGAGATGTTGACGATCGAACCTTTTCCCCGCTCCAGCATGCCCGGCAGGAATGCCCGCAGCGTGCGGTGCATCGATTTGACGTTGAGGTCGAAGGAAAAATCCCAGTCTTCGTCGGAGCAGTCCAGCACGGTGCCGTTATGCACGAAGCCGGCGGCGTTGAGCAGGATGTCGACCGGGCCCGCGCGCTTTGCCATCGCGGTGACCGCGGCCGTGTCGCGCGCATCGAGCCGCGCCACCTCAGTGACGCCCTCGCTCTTGAGCGCGGCCAGCCCCTTCTCGTCGATATCGGTCGCAAACACCGCGGCTCCCTCGCGTGCAAAGGCGAGCGCCGATGCCCGCCCGATTCCCGCCGCGCCCGCGGTCACGAATGCGCGTTTGCCCTTGAGGCGGTCTGACATGTCGTTCTCCTTAAGCAGTATTTTTGGGCGCCTTCAACGTCGTCCCTGCGAACGCAGGGACCCATACGCCGCGGCGTCTCGTTTAGGCAATATGTTAGAGGCCTTTTTACATCGTCGAGGCCGGTGGCTATGGGTCCCTGCGTTCGCAGGGACGACGAAGCAGCCTAATGATTATCCCGCGCCACGCCGACCTTGCCTGCGATGTCGTGATAGCGGGTGGCGAATTCCATGCAGGCGCCGGTGGCCTGCTGGCCGACGGTGGAGCGGTAGAGTTCCTGCCATGGCGTCTGGTTGGCCGGATATTTGAAGCCGCCACTGGCTTTCAGCTCGGCGCGGCGCTTCTTCAACTCCGCATCCGAGATCAGGATGTTGGCGCTGCCCTTGTTGAGGTCGATGCGGACCTTGTCGCCTGTCTTCAGGATCGCCAGCCCGCCATCGGCGGCGGCTTCCGGCGTGGCGTTGAGGATCGACGGCGAGCCCGAGGTGCCGGACTGGCGGCCATCGCCGATACAGGGCAATGACAGGATGCCGCGTTTGATCAGCGCCGCCGGCGGCTGCATGTTGACGACCTCGGCGCCGCCGGGATAGCCGATCGGGCCGGTGCCCCGCACGAACAGGATGCAGTGCTCGTCGATATCGAGCGCGGCGTCATCGATCCGGTGATGATAGTCCTCCGGGCCCTCGAACACGATGGCGCGCCCCTCGAAGGCGTTGAGATCCCCAGGCGTGATCAGATAGCGGTCGCGGAATTCCTTGGAAATCACGCTGGTCTTCATGATCGCGGAATCGAAGAGGTTGCCGCGCAACACCAGGAAACCGGCGTCCTTCACCAGCGGCTTGTCGAAACTCCAGATCACGTCGCCGTCGGGTTTCGGGGCGTTGCGGCAATTGTCGCCCATGGTGTGGCCGTTGACGGTCATGGCGCCTTCATGGATGCGCTGGTGCCGCATCAACTCGCCGACCACCGCCGGCACGCCACCGGCGCGGTGATACTCCTCGCCGAGGTAGAAGCCGGCCGGCTGCATGTTCACCAACAGCGGGATCGCGTGGCCGTATTTCTGCCAGTCGTCGATTGAGAGTTCCACGCCGATATGGCGGGCCAGTGCGTTGATGTGGATCGGCGCGTTGGTCGACCCGCCGATTGCCGAATTGACCACTATGCAGTTCTCGAACGCCTCGCGGGTCAGGATATCGGACGGTTTTAGATCCTCCCAGACCATCCCGACGATGCGTGTCCCCGTCTCATAGGCGATCTGGCCGCGCTCGCGATAGGGGGCGGGGATGGCGGCGCAGCCCGGCAGCGACATCCCCAAGGCTTCCGCCAGCGAATTCATGGTCGAGGCGGTGCCCATGGTGTTGCAGTGGCCGACCGACGGCGCCGAGGAGGCCACGATGTTCATGAACTCTTCGTAGTCGATTTCGCCGGCGGCGAGCTGCTCGCGCGCTTTCCAGACCACGGTTCCCGAACCGGTGCGCTCGCCCTTGAACCAGCCGTTCAGCATCGGCCCTCCCGACAGCACGATCGCCGGCATATTGACGGTGGCGGCCGCCATCAGGCAGGCGGGCGTCGTCTTGTCGCAGCCGGTGGTCAGGACCACCCCGTCGAGGGGATAACCGAACAGGATTTCGACCAGGCCGAGATAGGCAAGGTTGCGGTCGAGCGCCGCGGTCGGGCGTTTGCCGGTTTCCTGGATCGGGTGCATCGGAAATTCCATCGCAATCCCGCCGGCGGCGCGGATTCCCTCGCGCACCCGGTGCGCCAGCTCGATGTGATGGCGGTTGCACGGCGACAGGTCGTTGCCGGTTTGGGCGATGCCGATGATCGGCTTGCCGGCTTGCAGTTCCTGCCGGGTCAGGCCGTAATTGAGGTAGCGCTCCAGATAGAGCGCGGTCATCCCGGGATTGTGAGGGTTGTTGAACCATTCCTGGGAGCGAAGTTTGCGTCTGACGACGCCGGTCAGCGGCTTGTTCATTGTTTCTCCCGCAGCGCACACGCCTTCTTTTTGTGCGTCATTTTCGGTTTGGCGCTGGATGTTTGCATGTCAATGCCCGCTTCGCAACGCCGATGGGAACGGTAACCAACTACGACTTTGATCCAAGGACACCAGCAAAAAATTCTGCTATGACCCCCGCCGATGAAAGGGGCGGCTACCAAGCCAAACCCGTTGGCCTTGCATGTGTTTTGGGAGGGGAATTGATGTCGTCGGTGCAAATTCGCGACGTGCGGAAATCGTTTGGCGGCTTCGAGGTGCTGCACGGCGTGTCCATCCCGATTGAGGATGGCGCCTTCGTGGTGCTGGTCGGCCCGTCCGGCTGCGGCAAATCGACCTTGCTGCGGATGCTCGCAGGGCTCGAAAACATCACCTCCGGGACGATTTCGATCGGCGACCGCGTCGTCAACAATGTCCAGCCCAAGGAACGCGACATCGCGATGGTGTTCCAGAATTATGCGCTCTATCCGCATATGACGGTCGCCGACAATATGGGATTCTCCTTAAAACTGCGCGGCGCCAGCGCGACGGAAATCAGCAAGGGCGTCAATCGCGCCGCGGAAATCCTCGCGCTGACGCCGCTGCTCGAGCGCTATCCCCGGCAATTGTCGGGCGGCCAGCGCCAGCGCGTCGCGATGGGCCGCGCCATCGTCCGCGACCCCCAAGTGTTTCTGTTCGACGAGCCCTTGTCCAACCTCGATGCCAAGCTGCGGGTGGCGATGCGCACCGAAATCAAGGAACTGCATCAGCGTCTGAAGACCACCACCGTCTATGTCACCCACGACCAGATCGAGGCCATGACGATGGCCGACAAGATCGTGGTGATGCATGACGGCATCGTCGAGCAGATGGGCTCGCCGCTGGAACTCTATGACCGGCCGGAAAATCAGTTCGTCGCCGGCTTCATCGGTTCACCTGCAATGAATTTCCTCAAGGGCAAGCTTGCTGCCAACGGCAGCGGCCCCGGATTTGTCGGGCCGAACGGCATCAAGCTGCCGCTGGCCTCAGCGCCCGCCAATTCCGACGGCAAGCCCGCGGTCTACGGCATCCGGCCCGAGCATTTCACCATCGCCGACGACGGTGCCGACGCCGAGATCGTGGTGGTCGAGCCGACCGGCTCGGAAACCCAAGTGATCGCCAAGCTCGGCGGCGAACAGGTCATCGCCGTGTTCCGCGAGCGCCATCAGTTCAATCCGGGCGACAGGGTCCGGCTGAAACCGGATCCCTCGCTCGTTCACCTGTTCGACGAGACCACCGGCAAGCGATTGAACGCCTAGAACCAAATCAAAAACACCAAACGGAGGAAGACACGATGCATGACTTTACCCGCCGCACGCTGCTGCAGGGCGGCACCGCGCTGGCGACGGCCGGTGCGCTGACCGGACCGGCCCTGTTCAACTTTGCCAAGGCCTGGGCGGATACTTCGCCGTGGAAGGCAGAGCAGGGCGCCAAGCTGACGGTGATGCGCTGGAAGCGTTTCGTGCCGGCCGAGGATGACGCGTTCAACGAGATGGTCGCAGCCTTCAAGGCCGCCACCGGCACCGACATGAACGTGTTCAGCGAGTCCTTCGAGGACGTGCAGCCCAAAGCATCGGTCGCCGCCAATACCGGCTCGGGCCTTGATCTCGCCTGGGGCCTGCACACGCTGCCGCAACTGTTCCCGACCAAGGTACTGCTGATGAACGACGTCGCCGATTACCTCGGCAAGAAATACGGCGGCTGGACCGATGCGGCGGCCAAGACCTGCAAGCACGGCAATGACTGGCTCGGCATTCCCGTCGCGACCATCGGCGGCTACATGACCTACCGCAAGTCGGCCACCGACAAGGCGGGCTTCAGCAGCTTCCCGACGGATTTCCCGGGCTTCCTCGCGATGTGCAAGGCGCTCAAGGCGAACAATACACCGGCCGGCTTTGCGCTCGGCCACGCCACCGGCGACGCCAATGGCTGGCTGCACTGGGTGTTGTGGGGCCACGGCGCTTATACCGTCGACAAGGACGACAAGGTCATCATCAATTCGCCGGAGACGGTGAAGGCGCTGGAATATTGCAAGGAGCTCTCGGACACCTTCATTCCCGGTGTGGCGTCCTGGAACGACTCCTCCAACAACAAGGCGTTCCTCTCGGGCGAACTCTATTGCACCGCCAACGGCATCTCGATCTATGTCGCCGCCAAGGACGATCCGACCAAGAAGGATCTGGCCGAGGACACCTATCACGCGCTGTGGCCGGTCGGCCCGGTCGGCCACCCCACGGAACTGCAGCTCGCGGTTCCGATCCTGGCGTTCAACTTCACCAAATATCCGAACGCGGCGAAGGCCTTCATCGCCTTCATGCTGGAGAAGGAAAATTACGACAAGTGGCTGTCCGGCGCGCGGGGTTACCTGACCCACACGCTGAACGCTTATGATAACTCGCCGGTGTGGACGGCGGACCCGAAGAACGCGGTGTTCGCGCAAGCCAGCAAGCGCGCGCTGCCGGCGTCCGGCATCGGCACCCCCGGCGAGAAGGCCGCGACCGCGATCGCCGACTTCCTGGTGGTCGACATGTTCGCCAACTACTGCACCGGCACCAAGGACGCCAAGAGCTCGATTTCGGACTGCGAGCGACAGTTGAAGCGCATCTATCGCTAGGACTACAATCGGGCGGCCCGCAATCAGCTTGCGGACCGCCCGATCGCCGCCACGACCGGATATTCTGACGCCTGCACCGGTGAAGACGGCATCGCTGTTACAAAGGGATTTCGTCAATGGCTGACATCGCACTGCAAACCCGCATCGCCAAGACGCAGATCCGCGAGGCCACGGCATGGGACCAACTCAAGACCAACAGGAATTGGCTCGGGTTCTGGTTCATGCTGCCGGCGATGGGGTTTTTGATCTTCTTCCTGGCCTATCCGCTGGGGCTCGGTATCTGGATGTCCTTCACCGACGCCAAGATCGGCCGTCCCGGTGAATTCATCGGCACCGAGAACTACGAGTGGCTGTGGGGCGATTCGATCTTCTGGCTCTCGGTCTTCAACACGCTGCTCTACACCTCGGTTGCCAGCGCCATCAAATTCGCGGTCGGTCTCTATCTGGCGCTGTTGTTGAACGAGAACATGCCGTTCAAGGCGATGCTGCGGGCGATGGTGCTGATCCCCTTCATCGTGCCGACCGTGCTGTCGGCGCTGGCGTTCTGGTGGATTTTCGACTCCCAATTCTCGATCATCTCGTGGTCGCTGAAACATCTCGGCCTGATCACGCAAAACATCAACTTTCTCGGCGACGTCACCTGGGCCCGTATTTGCGTGATCTTCGTCAATATCTGGCGCGGCGTGCCCTTTGTCGCGATCACGCTCCTGGCGGGCCTGCAGACCGTGCAGCCTTCGCTCTACGAGGCGGCAACCCTCGACGGCGCCAGCAAATGGGAGATGTTCCGCTACATCACCTATCCGCTGCTGACCCCCATCATCGCGGTCGTGATGACGTTCTCGGTGCTGTTCACGTTCACCGACTTCCAGCTGATCTGGGCGATGACCCGCGGCGGGCCGGTCAACGCCACGCACCTGATGGCGACATTGTCCTACCAGCGCGCGATCATTGCCGGACAGCTAGGGGAGGGCGCGGCGATCTCGAGCGCGATGATCCCGTTCCTGCTCGCGGCCATCATGATCTCCTGGTTCGGGCTGCAGCGCAGGAAATGGCAACAGGGTGAGAATAATGACTGACGTTCCCGCCCCCAAGCTCGATCTCAAATCCGTGCTGTCGGGCACCTCGCCGACGGTTGCGATGGACGACCATAGCGAGGGCATGAGCTATCTGCAGTCGCTGCCGCGGCGCCTGGTCACGCTCTATCTGCCGCTGTCGATCATCGTGATCATCCTGCTATTCCCGTTCTACTGGATGGGGCTGACGGCGATCAAACCGGACGACCAGCTGCTCGACCTCGACAAGTTCAATCCGTTCTGGACCTGGAACCCGACCTTCAAGCATATCCACAAGCTGTTGTTCGAAAGCTATTATCCGCACTGGCTGTGGAACACGATGTATGTGGCGATCTGTGCCACCATCCTGTCGATCTTCGCCAGCGTGCTGGCGGCCTATGCGATCGTGCGGCTGCGCTACCGGGGCGCGCAATGGGTGGGCGGGTTGATCTTCCTGTCCTATCTGGTGCCGCCCTCGATCCTGTTCATTCCGCTTGCGACCGTCGTATTCCAGTACGGCCTGTTCGACTCGCCGCTGGCGCTGATCCTGACCTATCCGACCATCCTGATCCCGTTCTCGACCTGGCTGTTGATGGGCTATTTCAAGACGATTCCCTTCGAGCTCGAGGAATGCGCGCTGATCGACGGCGCCAGCCGCTGGCAGATCCTGATCAAGATCGTGCTGCCGCTCGCGATTCCCGGCCTGATCTCGGCCTTCATCTTCTGCTTCACGCTGTGCTGGAACGAGTTCATCTATGCGCTCACCTTCCTGCAATCGACCCAGAACAAGACGGTTCCGGTCGCGATCGTCAATGAATTCGTCGACGGCGACATCTATCGCTGGGGCTCGCTGATGGCGGGTGCGTTGTGCGGCTCGCTGCCGCTGGTGATCCTCTATGCGTTCTTTGTCGAGCACTATGTGTCGGCGATGACAGGTGCGGTGAAAGAGTGAGCGGGCGGGCCCGCCGTACGCTCGAACCTCATCCTTCGAGACGCATCGCTTACGCGATGCTCCTCAGGATGAAGTAACAGGAGTTGGGTTCTTGCACATTCTGGTACTCGGCGCGGCCGGCATGGTCGGCCGCAAATTGACCGAGCGGCTGTTGCGCGACGGTCGTCTCGGCAAGCGCGATATCAGCCGCATGACGCTGCAGGACGTGGTCGCGCCGGCAAAACCCGACAGAGCGGGGTTTCCGGTCGATGTCGTGGCGGGCGATTTTGCCGTCGCCGGTTTCGCCGAAAAGCTGGTCGCAGGCCGTCCCGACGTGATCTTCCATCTGGCCGCGATCGTCTCCGGCGAGGCCGAGCTTGATTTCGACAAGGGCTATCGCATCAATCTCGACGGCACGCGGATGCTGCTGGACGCAATCCGGCTGGCTGGCGGCGGCTACAAGCCCAGGATCGTGTTCACGTCCTCGATCGCGGTATTCGGCGCGCCGTTTCCGGACAAGATCGGCGACGAATTCTTCCACACGCCGCTGTTGAGCTATGGCACCCAGAAGGCGATCGACGAGCTGTTACTGGCGGATTATTCGCGCCGCGGCTTCATGGACGGCATCGGCATTCGCCTCCCGACCGTCTGCATCCGCCCCGGCCTGCCCAACAAGGCGGCCTCCGGCTTCTTCTCCAACATCCTGCGCGAACCCTTGGCCGGGAAGGAAGCTGTGCTGCCGGTGTCCGAGGACGTCCGCCACTGGCACGCCACGCCGCGCTCGGCGGTCGGCTTCCTGCTCCACGCCGCGACGATGGACAGCACTGCCGTCGGCGCCCGCCGCAACCTCACCATGCCCGGCCTTTCCGCCACCGTCGGCGAACAGATCGCAGCCCTGAAGCGGGTGGCGGGCGACAAGGTGGCAGCGAGGATCAAGCGCGAGCCCGACCCGTTCATCATGGGGATCGTCGCCGGCTGGCCGCGCGATTTCGACCCCAAGCGGGCGCTCGGGCTCGGCTTCACCACGGCCGAAAAGACCTTCGACGACATCATCCGGATACACATCGAGGACGAACTTGGCGGCAAGTTCGTGCCCTGATTGGCGGATGCGGTCATGACGAGAGTGGCCAGCATCGGCGAGTGCATGATCGAGTTGAAGCAGGCTGAGAACGGTCTCTATTCGCGCGGCTATGGCGGCGACACGCTCAATACCGCCGTCTATCTCGCCCGTCTCGGCATCGAGGTCGACTACATCACCGCGCTCGGCGACGATCCCATGAGCGACGAGATGATCGCCGGCTGGGCGGCCGAAGGCGTCGGCACCAGCCGCGTCGCGCGGCTGAACGGCAAATTGCCGGGAATCTATCTGATCAAGACGGATGACGCGGGTGAGCGGCGGTTCTTTCACTGGCGCGAAAGCGCGGCGGCCCGCAGCCTGATGGATCTGCCCGAGACCGACGATATCCTGGATTCGCTTTCGACCTATGACGTCGTCTATCTCTCGGCCATCACGCTGTCGATCTACAGCGCAGCGGGCCGGACGAAATTGTTCGGCGCGCTCCGTCGCGCCCGCGAGCATGGCGCCCACATTGCTTTCGACACCAACTTCCGTGTCCGCGGCTGGCCCGATCTCGACGTCGCGCGGGCGGTCTTCGCGCAAGCGTTTGCCGAATCCGATATAGTGCTGGCTTCGAGCGAGGATTTGCTGCCGCTCTATGCCGGCGACAACGACGACCAGCTGCTGGCGCGCATCCCGTGCCGCGAGGCCGTGCTGAAGCTTCTGAAGCCGGCGAGCATCGTGCGGTTCGAAGGGGTTGCGAAAGCGGTAAGGGCGGAACCTGTGACGCAGCCCGTCCTCGATACCACGGCAGCGGGCGACAGTTTCTCCGCGGCCTATATCGCCGCACGGCTTGTGGGTGCCGAGCCGGTTGAGGCGGCGCGGGCCGGGCATTGTCTGGCCGGCGTCGTGGTTTGTTATGCCGGCGCGATCATCCCCCGCTCGGCGATGCCGGCGACCGCATCGCTCGGCGCGTCTTCCACTTGCAAGGCCTCGCGATGACAGCGAAACGGGAAAAACTGGCTGCAATGTTCCGGCAGGCCACGGTCATTCCGGTGCTCACCATCGAGCGCGTCGAAGACGCCGTTCCTCTCGCCAGGGCACTCGTCGCCGGCGGCGTGCGGGTGCTGGAAGTGACGCTGCGCACGCCAGTGGCGATTGACGCCGCCAAGGCAATCATGGCCGAGGTACCCGACGCCATCGTCGGCATTGGCACCATCCTGAATGCAAATGATCTGGCGCGCGCCGAAGCGCTCGGCGTTCAATTTGGCATCAGCCCCGGCATCACGCCCGAGTTGTTGCAGGCCGCCTCGGCAAGCCGCTTGCCCTTCGCGCCGGGGATTGCGACGGCATCCGAATTGATGCAGGCGCTGGCTCATGGCTTCGATCTCGTCAAGTTTTTTCCCGCGGAGCAGTCCGGCGGCATCAAGGCGCTGCGTGCGCTGGCCGGGCCATTTCCGGATGTGCTGATTTGTCCGACCGGCGGCATTGGCGAGGCCAATGCGGCGTCGTGGTTGAATGAGCCGAACGTGGTCGCGGTCGGCGGTTCCTGGCTCTGCCCGGCCGCGGAGATCAGGTCCGGCAACTGGGCCGGCATAACTGCCATCTGCGAGCGCAGCATGAAATCGCTGAAACCGGCGCATAGATAGGTTAAAAGCCGTCTCAGCCAGACAGGGAGAACGACCATGACAGCCAGCATCGTCGGATGGGCGCACACGCCATTCGGCAAGTTCGACACCGAAACCGTGGAAAGCCTGGTGGTCAAGGTCGCCAACGAGGTGCTGGCGGACGCCGGCATTTCGGCTGCCGATGTCGACGAAATCGTGCTCGGGCATTTCAATGGCGGCTTCTCGCCACAGGATTTTACGGCCTCGCTGGTCCTGCAGGCCGATCCGGCCTTCCGTTTCAAGCCGGCGACGCGGGTGGAAAATGCCTGCGCGACGGGGTCGGCGGCCGTGCATCAGGGCATCCGGGCGATTGCTTCGGGCGCGGCCAGGATCGTGCTGGTGGTCGGCGTCGAGCAGATGACGCGCACACCTTCGGCCGAGATCGGGAAGAACCTGCTGAAAGCATCCTATCTGCCCGAGGACGGCGACACGCCCGGCGGCTTTGCCGGTGTGTTCGGCAGAATCGCACAGTCCTACTTCCAGAAATATGGCGACCAGTCCGATGCGCTGGCGATGATCGCCGCGAAAAACCACAAGAACGGCGTCGCCAATCCTTACGCGCAGATGCGCAAGGATTTTGGCTTCGAATTCTGCCGCGCTGAAAGCGAGAAGAACCCGTTCGTGGCGGGTCCCCTGAAACGCACCGATTGCTCGCTGGTATCGGACGGCGCCGCCGCGCTGGTGCTGACCGACACCGAGACCGCGAAAACCATGGGCAAGGCGGTCAACATCCGCGCCACCGCCCATGCCCAGGATTTCCTGCCGATGTCGAAGCGCGACATCCTGCAATTCGAAGGCTGCACCGTGGCCTGGCAGCGCGCGCTGCAATCGGCCGGCGTGCAGCTCTCCGATCTCTCCTTCGTCGAAACCCACGACTGCTTCACCGTCGCCGAGCTGATCGAGTATGAGGCGATGGGCCTGACGCCGCGCGGGCAGGGCGCCCGCGCCATCAAGGAAGGCTGGACCCAGAAGGACGGCAAACTGCCGGTCAATCCCTCGGGCGGGCTGAAGGCCAAGGGCCATCCGATCGGCGCCACCGGCGTCTCCATGCATGTGATGACCGCGATGCAGCTCGCCGGTCAGGCGCCCGAGGGCATGCAGATCAAGAACGCGAAGCTTGCGGGCATCTTCAACATGGGCGGGGCGGCGGTTGCGAACTACGTGTCGCTGCTGGAGCCGGTGAAGTAAATCCGTAGGGTGGGCAAAGGCGCTCTTCGCGCCGTGCCCACCATCGGTGCAGGCGACGAAAGATTGGTGGGCTCGCTTCGCTTAGCCCACCCTACGCAGCCCCTCTGCATACGCCCATACGCCGGCCGCCCTTGATCTTGCCGGCGCGCTGCCGTTACTAGACCCGAGAGAACAGCGCCGCATGCGCGCATCGGGAGCGAACGAAACCATGGGACCGCTGGAGGGCGTCAAGGTCATCGACATGACGACCGTGCTGATGGGGCCCTATGCCACCCAGATGCTCGGCGATTACGGTGCCGACGTCATCAAGGTCGAGACACCTGACGGCGACGTCACCCGCCTGATCGGTCCGACCCGGCATCCCGGCATGGGTCCGGTGTTCCTCAACACCAACCGCAGCAAGCGCTCGATCGTGCTCGACCTGAAGAAGCCGGCGGGGCGTGACGCCGTGCTGCGGCTGATCGCGTCGAGCGATGTGCTGGTCTATAACGTGCGCCCTCAGGCGATGTCGCGGCTGCAGCTCGGCTACGATGATGTTTCGAAGATCAACCCGCGGCTGATCTATGCCGGCGTGTTCGGTTTTGGGCAGGACGGGCCCTATGCCGCAAAACCCGCCTATGACGATCTGATCCAGGGCGCGACCGCGTTGCCGGCGCTGATGGCGCAGACCAGCGACGGCGTGCCGCGCTATGTGCCGAATGCGCTGGTCGATCGCATCGTAGGGACGCATGCGGTCGGCGCGATCTGCGCCAGTCTGGTGCATCGCGACCGCACCGGGCGCGGCCAGCGGCTGGATATTCCGATGTTCGAGACGATGGCGGGCTTTGTCATGGGCGATCACATGGGCGGGCTGACCTATGAGCCGCCGCTCGACCGCGGCGGCTACGCGCGGCATCTGTCGCGCGACCGGCGGCCCTACAAAACCTCGGACGGCTATATCTGCGTCATCGTCTACAACGACAAGCAGTGGGAGAACTTTTTCAAAGCCACCGGCCGTGACGACTTGCGTGGCGATCCCAAATTTACGACTTTCGCCGGGCGCTCCACCAATATCGATACGGTCTATGCCGAACTCGCCCGGATCTTCCAGACGCGGACAACGGCCGAATGGACCGAACTGCTCGAAAAGGCCGACGTGCCTGTGATGCCGATGCATGATCTCGAAAGCATCCTGCAGGACCCGCATCTGGTCGCAACGAATTTCTTTCCAGTGGTCGATCATCCGACCGAAGGAAAGATCCGCAACATGAAGGTGTCCGCCACCTGGTCGGAGACGGCGGTCGAATCGACGCGGCTGGCGCCGCGGCTCAACGAGCATGGTGCGGAGATTTTGCGTGAGGCCGGCTTCTCCGCCGAGGAGATCGCCGCGCTGGTGCGCGACGGCGTGACCAAAGTCGCGGCCCCGGGGGATTGAAACATGGATTTCGCGCTCACCGCCAACCAGGAATCGATCCGCGACGCCGTGGCAAAAGTCTGCGCGCGCTTCGACGATGCCTATTGGCTCAGAAAGGACAAGGAGGGCGGCTATCCCGCCGACTTTCACAAGGCGCTGGCCGATGCCGGCTGGCTCGGCATCTGCATCCCCGAGGCCTATGGCGGATCGGGGCTGGGCATCCTCGACGCCGCGATCATGATGCGGGCAATAGCCGAATCCGGCGCCGGCATGTCGGGGGCATCGGCCGTGCACATGAACGTGTTCGGGCTCAATCCGGTGGTCGTGTTCGGCACCGAGGAGCAGTGCCGGCGGATGTTGCCGGGAATCGTCGATGGCACGCAGCGGTCGTGCTTTGCCGTCACCGAACCCAATACCGGGCTCAACACCACGCAACTGAAGACCCGCGCGGTGCGGTCGGGCAACAAATATGTCGTCAACGGCCAAAAAGTCTGGATTTCGACTGCGCAGGTCGCCGAAAAGATATTGCTGCTGGCGCGCACCACGCCGCTGGAAGAGGTGAAGAAACCGACCCACGGCTTGAGCCTGTTCTATACCGATTTCGATCGCAGCCGCATCGCTGTCCACGAAATCGAGAAGATGGGCCGCAAGGCGGTGGATTCCAACGAACTGTTCATCGAGAATTTTGAAATTCCCGTCACCGATCGCCTCGGTGAGGAAGGCCGCGGTTTCGAGTACATCCTGCACGGCATGAATCCGGAGCGCATCCTGATCGCGGCCGAAGCCGTGGGACTCGGCAAGGTGGCGCTGGCGCGCGCGGCGGCCTACGCGAAAGAGCGCAACGTATTCAACCGCCCGATCGGCAAGAATCAAGCCATCCAGCATCCGCTGGCGCAGAATTGGATGGAACTGGAGGCCGCCTGGCTGATGACGCTGCAGGCCGGCTGGCAATACGATCAGGGCATGCCGTGTGGACCTGCAGCCAATGCGGCAAAATACCTCGCCGCCGAAGCTGGCTATCACGCCTGCGAGCAGGCGGTGATGACCCATGGCGGCTTTGGTTACGCCAAGGAATTCCACGTCGAGCGTTATCTGCGAGAGTCCTTCATTCCCCGCATCGCGCCGATCAGCCCGCAGCTCATTCTCAGCTTCATCGCCGAGAAGGTGCTGGGCCTGCCGAAGTCGTATTGAGGGTCAACCCGCAAATGTACACCCTTGCAGTTGCCGCCGTCATTCCGGGATGCGCCGCCAGGCGCAGACCGGGAATCTCGAGGTTCTCTGATGTGCAAGTGCACATCATAGTTCGCATCTTCGATGCGCCCCGGAACGACGGTTTAGCCGG
>NZ_DATHOP010000121.1:0-3571 GCF_035484855.1 Bradyrhizobium sp. | reverse complement strand
CGGTGCGCTCGCCCCCAAGTCGTACGCCGGCGGCGGCTCCGCCTGCATCAAGTTGCGCACCAGAAAATCCCAGGATCGGCGCAGCGCATAGCGGCTCAACAGCAACGCACCGTGACCCGCGTTCGGGACGATGAGCAGTTCGAAATCTTTGTTGGCACGGATCAGGGCATCCACCAGTTGCAACGTCTGGCTCGGAAAGACATTGGAGTCCATGTCTCCATGCAACAAAAAGAGCTTGCCCTTGATGTTGCCAACCAACGTCGGGTTGGCGGCGTCGGTGTAGTTGCCGCCGGACTCCGGGCCATTGTAGGTTTCACCCCAAACCGCGATATAGCCGCGCTGGTCGTGATTGCCGGCATCCGCGACCCCGGCTTTGAAGAAGTCGGGAAACATCGCCATCGCATGGACCGTCGCATAGCCGCCGCCCGAAGTTCCATAGATTCCGACTCGATCGAGATCCATGTATGAATAGCGGCGTCCGAGTTCGCGCAGGACCGCCACGTGATCGTCGAGATGCCCTGCTTGGGCGAGGCCCCCGTACGATTCATCGTGAAAGCGCTTGGTGCGGCCGTGAGAGCCGCGCCCATCAACCAGAACGACGATGAATCCCAATTCCGCGTAGGCCTGCGCACCCATTCGATCGAATACGGTCGCCAGGAAATTCGGCTGCGCGCGATGCGATTGCGGGCCCGGATAGGGAGAATCCAAAACCGGATAGTGCTTGTGCGGATCAAAGTTCGAGGGCCGCAGCAGATTGCCGTACAGCATCGTCTTGCCGTCCGCGGCCAGCGCACTGAAGCGTTCCGGCGGGATCAATCCGGTGGCTGTCAGTTTCGACACGTCGGCGCGCTCAAGCTCGGCGATCAAGCTTCCATCCGAGCGGCGCAGCACTGTAACGGGCGGTAGGTCGGTCTTGCTGTACGTGTCGATAAAGAAACGCCCGGAGGGCGAGAAGCCGTAGGAATCCTCGGGCTTGCCCGCGGCATCCGGCGCCTTGCTCACGAATACACCCGCTTCTTGCTCGGAACGAACCGCGTGATCCGCCGCGTCCGGCGTCAGCAGACGGACTTTCCCATCGTTCAAACCGATTCGGTACACCTGGCGGTAATAGGGATCGACGCCGGGTTCGCGCTCGTTGGCAGCGATATAAATGAAGCCATTCTTTTGATCGAGATGCAAAACGTTGCGAACCGTCCAAGCTCCCGCCGTGAGACGCCGCTTCAGACGGCCGGTCGAACCATCATAAAGATACAGATGACCGAAGCCGTCGCGTTCCGAAAACCACAGCACATCATGATTGGCGAGCACATAGACCATGGGGCATTCGCCCAGACTCGCCGACTCTACAAACGTCGCGCCGGTCTCCGACAGCAGCTGTCGCGATGTCCCGTCGCTGGCTTCAATGAGATTGAGGCTCATGCTCTTGGCGTAGCGCGAACGGGCAATTAGGTATACGCGCGCGCTGTCGGTTGACCACCACGCGTCGCCCGCCTCGATCGGCGTCAAGAACACGGATGGTGCGGCGGCGGAAACCGCCCGGCCGGTTCGCTGCGTCAGATCGAAAATCCAAGGCTGCATCGTCGGGACAGCCGCGTCATTCGGCATCGCATAGCGCCACTGGTTCGGAATGGGGCGGACGCTGCCGTCCGTCGGCGTGGACTGCACCAGTGTCATTTCACGAACGTTGCGCTCGTCCAGTCGATGCGTGAACAGGTGCTTCGAGTCCGGCGACCAGAGCACGATGGGTTTCGGCGGAGGCCCGGGTGGACCGGGCAGGGGATGTCCATCTTTGACCGCGAGTGCGCGTCCCGCGGCACCGGTAGATATCACGCCGGCAGTGTATTCGACCGGCGCGGCGTAGCCGTAGTGCGGCAGCGCATCGGTGGTGAGCGGGAACTGGGTTTTGCCGTCCGCCGAACGAATCCACAGGTTGCCATTCTCGATGAAGGCGAGCCAGTGTCCGTCGGGCGAGGCAATGGCGAGTGGATCGGTTGCCGGATTGAGCGATTCAGTACAAGCGGGGCTGCGCGTCGAACAGTTCCAGATCTTGCCGTCGGCGGAGAAACTGATCTTATCGACAGCGACTTCGTCGTAGTCTCTGAAGGGCAGGCGCTGCGCTTCAATCACCTTGCCTTGCGCCTTGGACAGACCCGCAGCCACGATGGCTTGATCAAACGCCGCCGCCCGCTTGCCCGTCTCGGCCCACACCTGCACGAAGTCGGCTCTGCCATCGCCAAGTTCGCGCCGGTAGGTAAAGCGCTCCTGAGTTCCGCGGCGCCAATGCGGCGTGACTGCAGCATTGAAGACCAGCTTGTCTTGATTGCTCGCAAGAAATTGCGCCGCGCGATCGTAAACCTGCCTTTCGAGGACCGGGTGGTCGGCCGCGAAGGCCTGAGCAGCCGGCAGCAGCAGGCCCACACCCACACTCGCGCCGCCGGCGAAGATCACGCCTAATATCTTGGCCCGATGCCCCATCGACCTGCCTACCGTCAAGGCGTCACTCGGCTCAGTACCTCGAGGTGAATGAGGTCAGGTGGTAGACAACAGCCATCCACAGCATCACCACTGCGGAAACGGCGAGTACCGAGGTCCAAACCTTGCCTTGCCAGCTTCGCTTGCCGGTCCACGCAACCGCGGCAGCCCAGATGAGTACGATGGCTCCGCCCACGAATCCCACGATCGAGACCAGGTGCAGGAGAAATAGCCACGGATCGAGGCCGGGTCCGAGCATTGCCGTTCTCGAGCTGAGCGCTGAAAACAAGGCCAGCCATCCAAGCGAAACCGCGGTCACCGCGACCGCTGCGACACGCGAGAGCAAGCGGCCGCGTTCATCGCGCCCGACGAGGTCCAGCTTCAGATTGTTTCGGCGGCGCACGATCGCGGCGACCGGCCACAGCAGCGTGGTCAGCAAGAGCGCGGCGAAGGAAGACTCCACAGCCGGTAGCAGCCAACTCGCCGAACGCCACCAGCGAGCGGGTTCGTACACCGTAAAGGGCGAAATTTCATCGATACTGAAGCGCTGCACCCGTCCATCGACCACCTTCGCGGCCAGCCGCCAGCCGCTCTCGACGTCGCGCCACACGAAAGGCGCGACCTCGCGGTAACGGCGCGGCGCGCCATTGCGGCCCTTAAAGGAGGACGCTGTCAGGAAGCCGTCCTTGTCCACGACCAGCTTGAAGGGGCTGGCAAAATTGCCGATGCTCATGAACGAGGTTTCGGCACGCCGCGAGCTTTCGTAGTAGCCCACCATCAGCTTGGCATGCTCCGCGGCAGTCTTTGCATCGACGCTGTGCGTATCCGGCGCGCCCGGAAAGTACCGTCCGAGAAAATCGTCGAACAAGGCGCCGCGAATCGCGCCCGCGGCGCCTTCGCGGCCTTGACTGTTCACCGACACGAACAGACCGACGTGATCGTCCAACAGCAAATGCAGGTAACTGTGCATGTACACCGTGTCGCCGCCGTGGCTGATGATCCGATGGCCGTTGTAGTTCTGCTCGTAGAATCCGAGCATCATTCGATTGAGCGGCGGGATCATGTCGGTCGGCGTTTCGTGCATCATTTTCAGCGTTTC
>NZ_DATHOP010000120.1:0-20034 GCF_035484855.1 Bradyrhizobium sp. | reverse complement strand
GGCGCACCACGTTGTCGCCTTCGGCCAACTGCTTCTTGAGCTGGATCGATATCTGGCCCGCGGCGGTCAGCTGCGCGTTGAGATTCTCGTTGACGTCGCGGACCGTGAGCTTGAGCCCGCCGATCGCGCGTTCGGCGATTTCGGTCGCCGTGATCAGTTCCCCAATGGTCGCCTTCAGCGAACTCTCGTCGGCCTTCAGCCGCTTCAATCGCGCATTCAGCAGCATGCAATAGCCGATTGTGAGCATGAGCAGAAATGCCACCAGGCTTTCGATCGCTACTCCTAATGAGTGACTCATTGGGCCTCCATCATCTTGGTTTGCTCATCGGCCTTCTCGAACATCGCCAGCGTGGTCTTCGGCTTGCGCAATTGCTTGGTGACGCGGATGGCGACGCGATCGCCGACCCGGCCCATTCGTCCCTCGGTCAAGGTGACGTTGCCGCAGCGCACCGCCACCAGCGCGTCGGCGCGCATTTCCAGCGGCAGGGTGTCGCCGACCTTGAGCCGCATCAGTTGCTTGAGCGGAATGTTGGCTTCGTAGAGCACGTCATCGACCGAAATCTCCGCCTGCGCCATCTCGGTGGCAAGGTGCCCTTCCCAGATCTGATCGCGGCCGAATTTTTCGCCCATGAACATCTGCAGCAAAACGCTGCGGATCGGCTCGATGGTCGCATAGGGCAGCAGCAGCTCGATATTGCCGCCGCGGTCTTCCATGTCGATGTGCAGCCGCACCAGGATCGCGGCATTCGCCGGCCGGCTGATCGCGGCAAAGCGCGGATTGGTCTCGAGCCGGTCGATCTTGAAGGTGACCGGCGACAGCGGCCGGAACGCCTGCTCGGCGTCGGCCAGCACGACCTCGATCAGCCGCTTGACGAGGTTGGTCTCAATGGTCGTGTAGGGCCGCCCCTCGATCCGTAGCGAGGTCTGGCCGCGGCGGCCGCCGAGCAGCACGTCGATCATCGAATAGATCAGGCTGGAATCCACCGTGGCGAGGCCAAAATTCTCCCATTCCTCGGCCTTGAACACGGATAGCACCGCCGGCAGCGGAATCGAATTCATGTAGTCGCCGAAGCGGACCGAGGTGATGCGGTCGAGCGAGACTTCGACGTTGTCGGAGGTGAAGTTGCGCAAGGACGTGGTCATCAGCCGCACCAGGCGGTCGAACACGATTTCGAGCATCGGCAGACGCTCGTAGGACACCATCGCCGAATCGATGATGGCGCGAATGCCGGAATGGTCGTCGAGATTGACCTCGCCGACGGAGAAACCGAGCAGGTTGTCGATTTCCTCCTGCGAAAGGACGCGCTCGCCATTGTTCTTGCCGCCGAAGTCGCGGCTGCCGTCCTCGACCATGGCGGCCCATTGCAGCGCCATGGTGCCGGAGAGTTCATTGGCCGCAGCCGCGGCCGCGGCCTCGTCCGGGTCCTCGGAATCGAGCGAGGCTTCCCATTGGGCTGCGATTGCATCCTGGTCGTCTAGGGGATTGCCCGCCATGATTTTAGATCCGCGCCCTCACTGAACCACGACTTCCTTGAACAGCACCGCGCTGACCGGGGTCGGCAGCAACGCGACGTTGACCCGCCGGGTCAGTTCTTCCTTCAGGCGGAACAGGCCGGCGGAGCCTGAGAGATCGGTCGGCCGCAACTCGCGCAGATAGGTCTGGAAAATATCGGTGACGCGCGGCATCGACGGCTTGATCGCCTCGGCCTGCTTCTCCTCCTTGACCTCGAGCACGATCTTGATCTTGAGGAACTGGACGCGCTCGCCGGCGACGCCGACCAGGTTGACCATCATGTCCGGCACCTCGACGAATACCGGCGGCTTGGCCGGCGGCGCCTCGGCGTGCATTTCCTCCGCCGGATGGCGGAAGAACAGGAACCAGGTCGCCGCGCCCCCGCCGACAACGAACAGCAGGCCGACGACCGCGATGATCAGTTTGAGTTTGCCCTTGGTCGGCGGCGCGGCAACGGTTGCCTCGCCTGCGCCTTCGGCCTGTTCGTTCTCTGCCATCGCCCCGCCCGGTCCGTCACGATTTGGAAATCAACGCGAGGTGCGAACGGCAGCCCATGACGCGATACAAATGCCCCCGGCGCAGACGCGCTCTCTTGGGTGCAACGCTAGGGTAATAATGGTTAATGGAACCTTTCATTTGCGCTTTGGGTAGGAAAAAGTTGCCGGGCAAACATGGTCAACAAGACCTTATTGCCGCCCCCGGCCGCATCCCGAAATAGAGCTAACCCTCTATAAAATCTGAATTTTCCAACTTGGCACGGCTTTCGCTGATAACCCTTGCGAACCTACCGGCTTGGGAGAGCCTCACCGGTTCGAGACGGATCCGAAAGACGGCCTGGGAGGGCCTTTCCTTGCGGATCGACAGATCAGGGGAGAACCACCGATGGAGAATGCACTTCTCATCGGACTTTCGCGGCAGGCGGTACTGGAACGGCAACTCGATGTCGTCGCCAACAACGTCGCCAACGTCGACACCACGGGCTTCAAGGCCGACCGCCCGATGTTTGAGGAATATCTCAAGTCGGGCGCGCACGAAGACAATTTCAAGGGCAGCGACCGCAGCGTCAGCTACGTGCAGGATCGGGGCACCTTCCGCGATTTCGAGCAAGGCGCCACGCAGTCGACCAGCAATCCGCTGGATGTCGCGGTCGACGGCTCGGGCTTTCTGGTGGTGCAGACCGCCGGCGGCGAACGCTACACCCGCGACGGCGGCCTGCAGCTCAACAACCAGGGCCAGATCGTCACCGCCAACGGCGATCCCGTGCTCGGCACCTCCGGACCGATCGTGTTGCAGCCGACCGATCATGACATCAATGTTTCGCCCGACGGCACCATCAGCGTGCTGGAAGGCAGCGGGCGGACGGATTCGGTCCGCGGCAAGCTTCGCCTCGTCAGCTTCACCGATGCGCAGAAGCTGCTGAAAGAGGGCTCGAACCTCTATGCCGCCGGCGAAGGCAACACCGCGCAGCCCGACACCAAATCGGTGGTGAAGCAGGGTTTCCTCGAGAAGAGCAACGTCAACGCGGTGGCCGAGATGAGCACCATGATGGAGGTGACGCGCGCCTACACGCAAATTGCCACCCTGCTGCAGCAGCAGAGCGACCTACACAAGACCGCGATCCAGCAACTCGCCGACGTTCCGACTTAACGGCCATTCAGGAGACGACCCATGCAAGCCCTACACACCGCGGCGACCGGGATGGCGGCCCAGGAACTCAGCGTCCAGGTCATCTCCAACAACATCGCGAACCTGCAAACCACCGGCTACAAGAAACAGACCGCGGCATTCCAGGATCTGATCTACCAGCATATCCGACGGGTCGGCGCGCAGTCCTCGGATCAGGGCACCATCCTGCCCGTAGGCATCGACATCGGCGGCGGCGTCAAGACCGTCGGCACGCCGCGCTCGATGACGCAGGGCACGCTGTCGCAGACCGGCAACGATCTCGACCTCGCCATCACCGGCGAAGGCTTCTTCAAGATCCAGATGCCGGACGGCACCTTTCAATACACCCGCGACGGCACCTTCCAGATGGACAACCAGGGCCGCATCGTCAATGCGCAGGGCAATCCGGTGCAGCCCGGCATCACCATTCCAAACAACGCTTCGGGTATCACGATCAACGCGCAGGGCCAGGTCTCGGTGACGCTGCCGGGATCGACCAACTCCTCGATCATCGGCCAGATCGCGCTGACGCGCTTCATCAACAAGGCCGGCCTGCAGCCGGTCGGCAACAATTTGTTCACCGACACCCCCTCCTCCGGGCCGCCGCAGGACGGTCTCGCCAGTGCCGAGGGCTATGGCAGCATCACTCAGGGCAGCCTCGAGCAGGCCAATGTCGACGTGGTTTCGGAGATGTCCAATCTGATCGCCGCCCAGCGCGCCTACGAGATGAACGCCAAGGTGGTCAGCGCCGCCGACCAGATGATGCAAACCACCTCCGCGCTGTTCAGGTAACGGGAGCCGATGATGACGCTGCGTTCGTTTCTCCTTGCTACCGCCCTGCTCGCGGCGTCCGCGACTGCGGCTTGGGCGCAAGACGCCGACGACGTGATCGTGGCGCCGGCGCTACGCGCCAACGTCACCGTCTCCGGCGACGTGGTGCGGATCGGCGACCTCGTCGACAATGCCGGTACCGCCGCGCAGATCGCGATCTACCGCGCGCCCGATCTCGGCACCACCGGCTCGCTGCCGACCGCGCAGGTGCTCGCCGTGCTGCGCGCCCACCAGGTGATCGGCGTCGACACCAAAGACCTGCACGAGATTTCGGTGACGCGGCTCGCCCGCACGCTGGATGCCAAGGACATCGAAGCCCAGGTCGCGCATGCGCTGGAGCATCGCGGCGGGCTTGGCGATGCCGCCAATCTCAGCCTGACCTTCGACCGCGACCTGCAGGACATGCGGTTAGATGCCGTCAACACCGGTGCGATGGCCGCGGTCTCCTCGCAATACGACCCGCGTTCGACCCGCTTCGACGTCTCCTTCGAGATCGCCAATGACGCAGGGCTGGCGTCCACCAGACTCCGCTTCACCGGCACCGCGATCGAGACCGTGGCGGCTGCGATCCTGGTGCGCGACGTCGAGCGCAACGATCTCCTGAAATCATCCGACATCGTGATCGAGCGCCGCCCCAAAATCGCCATCGGCAATGACGCGGCATCGCGCGACCGCGCGGTCGGCATGCAGATGCGAAAAGCCATGCGGGCCGGCGCGGCGTTGCGCACCGCCGATCTGGTCAAGCCCGACCTGGTGCAGCGCGACCAGACCGTCACGCTGATCTTTCAGTCCACCGGGATCTATCTCACCGTTCGCGGCAAGGCGCTGGAGGGCGGCACCGAAGGCGACGTCGTCAGCGTGCTCAATTTGCAATCCAAGCGCACGGTGACCGGCGTCGTGGTCGGCCGCGGCCAGGTCGCGATCTCGGTCGCCACGCCGCGTCCGGACGCAGCCGATGCATCCTCGACGGTCGGCGCCCTGGAGACGGCGCCGCAGGTTTCGCTCGCCGCCGGCAACGCCACGCAAGCTTCTCCAAAAACCGAGTAATGTTGATGTTCAGGTCCAGTAGCTTCAAGCGCCTCGTCAGTACGACTTCGCTGCTCGCGCTTCTCAGCGCGACCGGCGGATGCTCGGGCATCAACCGGCTTTCCCAGATCGGCGAGCAGCCGAAACTGTCGTCGATCGACAATCCCACGGCGCAGCCCGGCTACAAGCCGGTGCAGATGCCGATGCCGAAGCCGGAAGCGGTGTCGTACAACGCCAATTCGCTGTGGCGCAACGGCTCGCGCTCGTTCTTCAAGGACCAGCGCGCCCACCAGATCGGCGATCTCCTGACGGTGACCGTCAACATCACCGACCAGGCCAACTTCGCCAACGAGACCCAGCGCAATCTCACCGGCACGGAAAGCTCCGCCATCACCGACTTCCTTGGCGCCAAGACGCTCGGCGCGCAGGCGCAGAAGGTGCTGCCGGGCAACCTCCTGGCGGCGAACGGGGCGTCCCAATACGACGGCAAGGGCTCGATCCAGCGCCAGGAAAGCCTGACCACCAACATCGCCGCGGTGGTGACGCAGCTGCTGCCGAACGGCAATCTCGTGGTCGAGGGCAAGCAGGAGATCCGCGTCAATTACGAGGTGCGCGAACTGATCGTCGCCGGCATCGTGCGCCCCGAGGACATCCAGAGCGACAACACCATCGATTCCTCAAAGATCGCGCAGGCCCGCATCGCCTATGGCGGCCGCGGCCAGATCATGGACATCCAACAGCCGCGCTACGGCCAACAGGTCATGGACGTGCTGCTGCCGTTCTAGCGTCTGACACGAGCTCCCACATCACGTCGCGAACCTAGGCGCGATGCGATGTACTACGCGGCCTCCGCCAGCTCCCCTGGCGGAGGCCGTGAGCGTTTGGGGGGTGGCAAGAAGAAAAGGCCCGCGCTCTATAGGGCATTTCGCGAAGTCGGCTAAAGGCGATCGCCGCGGGTCTTATCTTACGCACTGCGCGGCGGCTCTGGTCGCTCTCTAGGGGAAGGACCGAACGCCTTAGAAAACCCTTATAAAACGTGCGCAAATTAGCTTTGTCGCTTCGCCATTGCTACCACGCTCTGCTACGACCAGGAAATTCCTGAGGGACCACTCAGCGAGGTTTCGCTAGCCTTCGTTGCCCTTTTGCCGGAACGTGATTTTGCGGGCGGTTTCTTCAATTAGATCATACGATGCCCAAGTCATATCGGTGATCAGATCGTCACGCCCTGTTATTGGGTGTCGAATGGCCGGGAAATAGGCAAACTGACCAGCAACGCGCCGATTGATTTCGCGTGCGACGTGAGCATCAATTTCGATGTTACTGAAGGCGTCGTCAAAATCGCGAGCACCAACGTTGCCAGCGTTGTTCTATTGAGCGCTACGATCAATTGGTAAGGCGTCATTCCTGGTAGGGGCAAGCGCAGTGCCGGATGCGCTGGTGCCCCCATCGCGAAAACTGGCGTCGTCGAGGAACGGAGTGGTATGGGTGAGCGCCAGATTGAAAGTTCCGCTCCTCGATAAGCGTCTACAGTCCAGTCCAGTGAGGACACCATCATATTGAACATAGCGTTTGCGAGCCCCGGATTGCTACGAAGCTGGGCCTCCATTTCGCGTTCTTCATCGGTGAATGGAATGTCGCTGTCCGGTGAAGCGGAAAGCTCACTGAGTTCCCTCATCGTGGAAAAGGCGTGTGGCGTTCGGGCGTGAAGATGCCTGATGAGGGCATACAGGATTGGCTTATCGGACCTATCGCGCGCGTCGGTTCGACCGCTAACGACTTTTGCCCACGTGTCGCTCTGTGAGATTGGTGTTTCGATGGCGCGATTGATATCGCCCTCAACGGATACAGGAACGCCCCGCCGAAAGTGCACATATAGATCACGTTCATAGCCAAGGTTCTCAATTGAGCGTTCGGCCCACACAGCTAAGTGACCGTGCTTCGCGACAGTGGTCAGCTTCTTCTGTTCTGGACCGACCGCAAAATTGCGCAGGTAGAATTGGGGCACGTAATGATGATCGCTTGGCTCATTGTTCATGAGAACTTTCTCCACGCCTCATCGTTGTATTTTTTTAGCAGGAGTGGTAACTCGCGCTTTGAGAATGCTGTCTAGCCTTCCCACAAGGGCGCGGCTTGGGAGCCACGCGAAAACGAATCGCAGGGGTCGAAAACCCTCTTCTATAAAATCAAAACGGTCGATTGATATATTTAAGAGCAAGGGCCAGCGTAGGCTGACAATCGTCAAGTCACGGGGAAGATTTGTTTCCCGAAGACGGCATCGACGAGCCGCGCATCCATCGAAATCGTGAGGGAGGCGAATCATGAGTGCAACCGCCAACTGTTCATGCATGGCCGCAGCCAGGCCGTGCGCCTGCCCGAGGCATTTCGCTTCCAGGGCACCGAGGTGCGGATCAGCAAGGTCGGCGACAAGGTTATCCTGGAGCCGCTGCAAAGGCCGCCGCCCATCGATATCGAGGCGTGGTTCGCGCGTCTCGATGAACTCGGCACACGAGACTTTTTGCCTGACGGCATCCCCGACGATCCGCCGGCCGAACCTGACCCGCGCGTTTTCTTCGACGAATGACAACCTCATACCGGCTCGTTCGCGGCGGTGGCGCGCGTCTTGAAAGCCCATGATATCCATACTATGATATACATCAAATCAGGATATAATGGAGTGTCTAACGTGCAGGTCTCGAAATGGGGCAACAGCCTTGCGGTACGGCTCCCCAAGAAGCTGGTCGAGGACCTCGGTCTCGTCGAGGGCGACAATATCAACGTCGTCTCCGCGGACGTCGAAACCATCGTGATTGCGAAGGACGATGGTCAAGGCGATTTTATCCGCAGGCTCCGTGAGCTACAAAAGCCCCGACCTGAGGGATTCGTCTGGAACCGCGAGGATGCCAACAAGCGGTGAAGGCTTTCCTGGACACCAACATTCTGGTCTATGCCGTCCTGTCGAATGATCCGCGCTGCCGGGCGGCCGAGCGGCTCCTGGCGGCCGGAGGCGCGATCAGCGTCCAGGTCCTGAACGAGTTCGCCAATGTCGCGCGAACCAAGCTCAAATGGCCGTGGCCCGATGTCGAAGCGACGCTCAGCCTTGTGCGCGGCCGGTCAGGGCGCGTGCGCAGCATCTTCGTGCTGACCCACGGAGCCGCCCTCGCGCTTGCCCGCGATCACGGCCTGTCCTTCTACGATGCGCTCATCGTCGCCGCCGCGATCGAGGCCGGCTGCGACACGCTGTTCACGGAAGACATGCAGAACGGCCGCACCTTCGGCGACCTCGCCATCGTCAATCCGTTTCTCTGAAACGAAGCCGATCCGCGCGTCCGCGTGTTCGTCAGCGAATGATCGGCCTCGACGTACATTACTTCCGATTATCGGAAACGACGGCACTGATTTGCCTTGATGTCAAGCCCTCCACGAAAAAATATTCTGTTTTACAGAATCAAAAATCACACCTATATTCACCCCATCCCGTCCCACCAAAAGGGGCGTATCATGATCGTCGCGAAACGCGGGGCGGGGTGCGGTGGACGCCGATGGTGCTTCTGACGATGGCACTTGAAGCGGACGTGCGAAGTCGTGTGGTCCTGACACCCCGACGCTGGTGTCAAGTCTGCGAGAAGGAGCGCAGGCGACGGTGGCCAACAAGCCCGGAGCACCGGGGAGATCACGAAGTAGCCGTTAAAACCATTGCGTGGGGAATGCCGGGTGATTCCGGTGTGACCTGCTAACGCGTGTGCATTCTACCTACTACCATCGCACACGCGGCTATCGGGCGCATCGGCCGCCCGGCATTCCCTGCGCCCTTTGTTTGAGAGGGCGGAGATAAAGGAATACCTCGCGCAAAACGCATGCGGCGAGATCGCGGAGTCATGTTTCAGCGTCATTGCGAGCGCAGCGAAGCAATCCATCTTGCCGACTTGCCGAGCAAAGAAAGAATGGATTGCTTCGCTGCGCTCGCAATGACGCCAGCCACGGGTTCCAATCACGCGGCCGGCGGCGCTTTGCGGACTTCGCCGCGAGGGAACCGGCCCGGTCAATTCCCTTCACAAAATCATCCTCGACGGAACCAGAAGGCCCCGATCGGAATCAATGAAGCAGGTCGCCGCAAGCGATGGCTGGTCGCTTTCGGTGCTGAGCAATGGAGCGATTTTCATGAGAATGACATCATTGGCCGCAGGCATCCTCGGCCTGCTGGCCGCGGGCCCGGCAATGGCGCAATCGGTCAATCTGACCGGCCCCTATCGATGCGTCGCGGACTGCCGCGACGGCATGATCGGCGCGCCGGCCTTCATCACCCAGAACGGACAGGACCTCAATCTGGTCGACGAGGCGGGCCAGCCCGCCCGCGCCTGGCCGGACTGGACGGCGCCGGACAGGCGGATCTGGGTCGATGCCTGGAACCAGGGCGCGGTCTATTCACCCGACGGCATGACGGTTCAGTTCGACAGCGGAACCCTGTGGCGACGCGATCTGCCGCCGCCCCCGCCGATGCCTTTGCCGCCGCGGCCGCTGGTGCGCCGGCACAGCTGACCGTTCGACGCGGCGGCGTCGCCGCGTTCGGAACGCTCTCGTTAGCCCGGAACCAGTTCGCCGGCATCCGCCGCCGCGAGCCGGACGGGATCGCCGTTGCCGTTATCGCGGGCAGCTTCGGGAAACAGCCGGTCGTTGCCGCCGCTATAGTGCGTCTCGCCGGCGTGCAGTCTGGCGTTGTTGGCCTCGCGGCGCTCGGCGTCATCCTCGCCGTAGAGGAACGCCAGGAAGGCATAGCGCCGGCCGCGAGTGACCGGCGTCACCTGATGCAGCGCGCCACAGGAAAACACGATGGCGCCGCCTTCCGGCGGCCGGTAGGCCTTGCGGCCGAATTCGGGGAATACCAGGTCGCAGCCGTCGAAATCCTTGTTGAGGTTCATCGAGACCGCAAAGCGCCGATGCTGCGCGGCGGCGTTGACGTTGTCGCGATGGCGATGGAAATGGCCGCCGTCCGCGCTGTCGTAGCAGGCAACGATGCAGCGATCCATCCGCGTCGCCTTGAATTGGAAGTAGCGCTCGATCGCGGGAACCAGCCGGCGCACGATCTGGCCGCGCACGAGATCGCGGACCTCGGGAATCGCGACCGCGACGTCGCGGCGGCGCTTCAGGCGGAAGTCGGACAGCGTCGCGGTCTTGCCGTCGATGTCGTACTGAAAGCCGCTTTCGACGCCGCCCTGCTGTTGGTAGAACTGCACCAGGAAATCGCACAGCTCGAAACTGAACACGCGCGGCACGATCAGCGCCGGCGCGGACATCGGAACGCCTGCGGAATCGTCAACCGCGGGCAGGCTGCGCAGCACGTTGCGCACGGTCTCGGCATGTCCGCTCCGAATGTCCCAGGCGATATCGGCGACCGCGCGCTGCATCGGATCGAGCACGACGGTGCGCGGCATCGAATGCGCACCGTAGGCGCGGCTGATGGCGCCGTCATAGTCGGCGAGGAAGAACAGCGTCGAGCCGGCGATCGCCTTCAGGCTCTCGATATCGGCGGGCGGCGCGGTGAAGACGCAGCCGACGACGAGATGGTCCTCATTGAACGAGCCGCTCTCGCGCACCAATTCGGCGATCTCGAGCATCGCGCGCGGATTTTCCGGCGAGCCCAGGAAGCTCAGAGCTACCCAGCGGCCGGCGCTGACATGGAGGTCGAACGAACCGCCCGTGACGAGCGGCGCGCTGAACGGCGGCACGGGATCGCCGAGCACGATGCGGTTGTCGCTTGCGGCCGGTTGCAGCATGAAAAAATCTCCCAGGACAGTTTCCCCGCCATCGAGGCGGCGGAATGCGGCGAGGTCCCCACCTGATCCCGCCGTCGGAACCGAAACGGCAGGCGGGCAAAACCTGTCGCGACGTGAATCGCCTGGGTCGCCTGGAGACCGCGCGGACGTTAGGGTAAACGTGGTTAACGAAATATTACCGACGCCGCGAAGATGTTCCCTGCTGTTTCGTGGCGGGCGTCAGAAAGATCTGGAAACAAGACTCCGGTGCCGCGTCTCGGATCGCTGGCGTCGCGATCGCCGGCAAAGCCTGGCGTCAGCTCGCCGCGGAAAGCCTGCCGAACTGCCAGACGCCGCCTTCCACCTCGACAAAACCGTTGTCACGGAAAATGTTGCGCGCCGGGATGTTGCGCGACGACGGGACAATGCGCGCGCGAAGCGCGGCCTTCGTTTCATCGAGCACATGGCGCAGGAAGGTGTGTTCGATGCCGATGCCGAGCGCGCGGCAGCTGATGGCAAGCCCGGTGATCTCGAAATTCTCGATCACGGCGGCGCCGACCAGGCCGTGATCGCCGAGCCGGTCCGACACCTCGATCGCGAACAGGCGGGCGTCGGGATTTTCCGCCAGCGCCGAAAGTTCGGTCGCGGAGAATTTTCTGCCCGTGGTGTTGAACTGCGTGGTGCGCTGAAACAGCTCCTCGACCCGCGGCAGTTTCGGAGAGCCCGCCGCCAGCTGTTCGATCCGGCATTCGATCCGCAGCGACTGGATGTATTGCGCTTCGCCAAGCGTCTCGGCCCGTAGCTGCTGCCGCGCGATCTGCGCCTTGACCAGTTCGCTGCGCGCGGCCGCCTCCGCGGTGATGACCGGGATCTGCAATCGCGGATCGTCGAGCAGGCGGCGGCGCAGGCCGAAGGGATCCTCGCCCCAGACTTCGACCTCGGGCAGGCGCTGCCGCACCCGATCGCGCTCGACGGCGTTGTCGTCGATGAACAGGAAGGCATCGAGCGCGAAGCCGAGTTCATCGGCAATCGAACGGATGTTGCCGACCTTGTCGTCCCAGTTGACGCGCCAGGTGACGAAATCCTCCCGCTTGAGCAGCCGCTCGGCGGGATAATGCTCCGGATATTTCCAGAGCTCGCGCACGGTAGCCTCGTCGTTCTTGCTGACGCAGGCCAGCACCACGCCGCGCCGCTTCAGACACAGCAGCGCCTCGTGCAGCCCGAAATACAGCCCGATGAAGGAGAACGCGCCGCTGATTTCCGGCGTCCATGCGAACGGACTGCCGGTCTCCGCCAACACCCCCGGCCACAGGGTGCCGTCGAGATCGAGGATGACGCACTTCTTGCGCCCGATCCCCATTACGGTGACCAGCGCGTCGATGTGCTTTTGCGCTGTCACCGCCTCGCGACCATAGGGATCGTGGCCTACCGCCTGCGCCAGTGGCGCGGTATCCGGGAAGATGCCGTGGACGGCGGCCTTCTCGCTCTCGGGGCGCTGCAGCAGCCATCCCGGCGAGCCGAAATGGGTAAATCCCACCTGCCCGTCGTCGAGCAGTTTTTCGGCGCCGCCGGCTGCGAGAGCGGCGGCGATGTCGATCACATAGACGTCGGGGAAGGCATTGGCGAGTTCGGCGAACGCGACATTGGTCAGGCGGAAGCGGGTGCGGTGGCCCTTGACGCCGCGTTCGGCTAGCCCGAGCGGCTGCACGGTCGGCTCCGGCAGGTTGTCGATCAAAATCGGCGCCGATGTCATCGCGCGCAATTCGGTCAGGAGCTGGGTGGCGTGGGCGATATAGGCCGCGTGCGGGTTGATGCCGTCTGTGTCCTCGGCGACGAGATGGCGTGCCCGCAACGCGCCGACGAAGACGATGTCGTGTTTGCGCTCGGCCGCAAACCTCGTGTCGTCGGGGAACGTCGCCGAGACGTGCAGGTCGATGCCGCGGCGCGCCGCCTCGCGGCGCAGGAAATCGGCTTCCATCTGGATATCGCAATCGCCGAACAAAAGCGCATCGACGCGGCGGCGATCGCCGCCGAGATCATCGAGGCCGTAGGCGGCGCCGACTGCCCAATAGGAGGCGACACCCTCCTTTGCCTCGCGGCGGTAGCGCTTGAGCAGCTCAGTGGGATCACGGCCGTGCTTGGCGGAGAGTTCACGGCCGATCTCGGCCAGTTCCTGTTCCGGCGTGAGTTCCGTCAGGATGCCGCGCGACTTTAGCTCCATCACCGTGTGTTCGACGATGTCGCGCATGTCAGCCGGGTTGCCGGTGTCCGGAAACAGCGCCGTCATGGCGGCGCAATCCCCGGGGATTTGACGCGGCTCGGCGAAATGCTCAATCAGCGCGCCGATGTCGCGGTCGGCCGGCAAGCGGGTCTGGCTGATCGCATGCACGATCAGCGTACGGTCCTTGCCGACCGGCAGTTGATGGATGAAGCGGGAGCGACGCAGGATCATGCCTGGCTAATACAACAACCGCCATCTGATTCGCGCGCGTCTTGTCGGGGCGTCCGGCTAAAGGAATGAGATGTCCACGCTGCCCAGCTCCTCCAGCTCCATCGTGACGCGGTCGCCTGACCCGAGCCACACCGTCTTGACAAGGCTGCCGGTCAGCACGATCTCGCCGGCGCGCAGGGTTTTGCCGGTCGCGGCGAGATGGTTGGCGAGCCACGCCAGCGCCTGATGCGGGTGGCCAAGCACGTCGGCGCCAGTGCCCCGCCCCACTTCAACGCCGTTGATGACGGCGCGGCCGATCACATCAAGCAAATCCGGCGCGGCGGCGCGCGCCACGGGCGTCCCGAGCACGCAACCGGCGGCGAAGAAATCATCGGCCACCAGCGTCGGCGCGCCGATGGTTTGCCAGTCGCTGTAGCGGTCGTCGACGATCTCGATCGCCGGCAAATAGTCAGCGATCGCCTGGCTGACCGTATCCGCCGTGAACGGCACAGTTGCGGCCGGAAGGTCGCGCGCCAGCCTTACCGCGATTTCGCATTCGACGCCGACGCGGACGAAATTTTTCGCTGGCAAGGAAACGCCGCTGCCGTGAACGCCTTTGGCGAACACGCCGCCGCTGCAGGGATGCGGGATGCCGAGATATTGCTGCATCACCGCGCTGGTGCAGCCGATCTTGTAGCCGACGCGGGCGCCGAAATCGGCCGCCAGCAGGCCGTGCAGCGCGTCCTGGATCAGATAGCCTTCCGCCTCGGTCCGCGGTGCGGCAGCGCCGGGAACGGAATCGAGCGGCATGCGGTTGCGACGGGCGGCGGCGATGATCCCGGCGGCTTCGAGCGTTGCGTTCATCGGCGGCCTTTCAACGATGCGACCAGATCGTCACGGCAACGCGGCCAGCAATTCACCGCTCGCCGCGCAGAGAACGACCACCAGCCATGGCGGCGTTCGCCACAGAAACAGCAGCAGGAATGCGACCGCCGCAAGGCCGAAGTCGGCCTTGCCGAGGATGCCCGAGGTCCAGACCGGATTGTAGAATGCCGCGAGCAGGAGGCCGACGACGGCGGCGTTGACGCCGCGCAGCGCGGCCTGTGCCCTCTGCCTGCGCCGCAAGCCATCCCAGAATGGCAGGATGCCGATTACCAGCAGGAACGAAGGCAAGAAAATCGCAACCAGGCAGAGGACGGCCGTTTTCCAGCCGCCGATGACGGCGCCGAGATAGGCGGCAAACGTAAACAGCGGCCCCGGCACCGCCTGCGCCGCGCCGTAGCCGGCGAGGAAGGCGTCGTTGCCGACCCAGCCCGGCGGCACCATCTCGGCCTGCAGCAGCGGCAGCACGACATGGCCGCCGCCGAACACCAGCGAGCCGACGCGATAAAAGGTGTCGACCAGGCGAATATCGGGATCGCCGGTAAGGGCCGCGAGAACGGGCAAGCCCGCGAGCAGCGCGGCGAAAATGACGAGCGCGATGATCGCGCTGGCGCGGCTCCCCGGCAGCCTGAAGCTCGTCTGCACAGCCGGCGCTTCCGCCTTCAGGAACACCACACCGATGATGCCGCCGACGACGATGGCGCCGATCTGTCCCCAGGCCGAGGGAATCGCAAGCGCGATCACGAGCGCCAGCACCGCGAGACTGGCGCGTTCGCGGTCGGGCGCAAGCGTCCGCGCCATGCCGAGGATGGCGAGCGCCACCACCGCGACGGCCGCGACCTTCAGCCCGTGCAGCCAGCCGCTGGCGAGCGCATTGCCGAAAGCCGAAAGTCCGTAGGCGAAGGCGACCAGCGCCAGCGCCGACGGCAGCGTGAACGCGGTCCAGGCGGCGAGCGCGCCGAGATATCCCGCGCGCAACAGCCCGATCGAAATTCCGACCTGGCTGGAGGCCGGACCCGGCAGGAACTGGCATAGCGCGACCAGATCGGCATAGGTCGGCTCGTCCAGCCATTGGCGACGCTCGACGAACTCGTTGCGGAAATAGCCGAGATGGGCGACCGGCCCGCCGAACGAGGTCAGGCCGAGCTTTGTGAAAACCGCGAACACCTCGGCGGCGCTGCCCTGTCGAGGTTCGTCGCTCATGGGAGGGCCCCGTGCCTGCCCGGCGTCGGTGGCCCCGAGCTTATTCATCGGCGGCTTCCGGATCGCCGTCCTCAGAAATCAAAATGACCGCACGTTGGCGGCCAAACCTACTCGTCGCGATAGACTTTCTCGCGTTTTTCGTGGCGCTCCTGCGCCTCCACCGACAGCGTCGCGATCGGGCGCGCCTCCAGCCGCTTCAGCGAGATCGGCTCGCCGGTTTCCTCGCAATAGCCGTAGGTGTTGTCCTCGATCCGCAGCAGCGCCGCGTCGATCTTGGAGATCAGCTTGCGCTGCCGGTCGCGCGCGCGCAGTTCGATCGCGCGGTCGGTTTCCGAGGACGCGCGGTCGGCGAGATCGGGATGATTGACGTTCTCTTCCTGCAGGGTCTGCAGCGTGATCCGCGATTCCCTCAGGATTTCGTCCTTCCAGGAGAGAAGCTTGGCGCGAAAATAATCGCGCTGGCGCTCGTTCATGAAAGGCTCTTTTTCGGAGGGTCGATAATTCTTCAACTTTTCCAAGGCCAGCCCATCTTCACGTGCAAGGCGGCCGGAAACGGTCCGTCCGCGCGCGCCTTATATAGCGGCGTCATGTGACAGACAATATCGGCCGCCGCCGTGAAACTGTGCAAGGAGGGGGTTTCCCGGCAGGAACCTGTGCGCAAGGCCAATGCCGCCTAGAACTGCCCGGCTTTGGCCAGTTCGACTTCGACCCTGAGTTCGATCTCGGACAGCACCGCGTCCAGCCCCGGATCGCCGGAGGAGGATTTCAGGTTGGCGGCTGCGTCACGCAGCCGACTTACCGTGGAGGTGTCGAAATTGCCCGACAACAGCCCGATCTTGAGGTCGTCCAGCACGTCGAGCGCGCCTTTGCCGCGCTGCACTGAGCGCTTGCGGCGTTCGGTCGGATCCTCCTCGATGCCCTGCAGCGCCAGCAGCGCATCGATATTGGCCGCAGCCCTCGGCGCGCTGGCGGCGCGCGCTTCGGGGGCCGATGCGGTGTCCTCCGGCAGCGCAAACCCGGTGGAAACGGTTCGCCTGACGGTGCCGGCCGGAGGGCCGAAAGTGGTGCCATTCGGTCCGTAGATGCGCATGGTGAAATCCTGCAGCTCGATGACGGCGAGCTTGGTCCCGTTATGGTTAACGGCGCGTAAATGGCCCGGCAAAATCTGCCGCCGCACGGCAGTTTCGCCGCCGCCCGGGTCCAGGCCGACGGCTCGTGCATAAAATTTTATCAAATAACATCAATGACTTAATCCCATGATGGGACGTGGCACGGCGCTCGCATAGTTAATGCCGGATCGCCCGTCATGGGAGTGTCTGGCGGCTCCGAAGTTTCAAGACCTCAGCGGGGAGCAGAGGATGCCTGGCGTCTATTCGGCAAGAGTAATGGGGTTGGCCTGCGCCGCGCTGGCGACGCTGGCGCTGTCAGCCATGTCCGCAGGCGCCACCTCGCGGATCAAGGATCTCGCCAATATCGAGGGCGTGCGGCAGAACCAGCTGATCGGCTACGGCCTCGTGGTCGGCCTCAACGGCACCGGCGATACGCTGAACAACATCCCCTTCACCAAGCAATCGCTGCAGGCGATGCTCGAGCGGATGGGCGTCAACATCCGCGGCGCCACCATCCGCACCGGCAACGTCGCCGCCGTCATGGTCACCGGCAACCTGCCGCCGTTCGGCACCCAGGGAACCCGGATGGACGTCACGGTCTCAGCCCTCGGCGATTCCAAGAACCTGCAGGGCGGCACCCTGCTCGTCACCCCCCTGCTCGGCGCCGACGGCAACGTCTATGCGGTGGCGCAGGGCTCGGTCGCGATTTCGGGTTTTCAGGCCGAGGGCGAAGCCGCCAAGATCGTGCGCGGCGTACCCACCGTCGGCCGCATCGCCAATGGCGCCATCATCGAGCGCGAGATCGAGTTCGCGCTGAACCGTTTGCCCAATGTGCGGCTGGCGCTGCGCAACGCCGATTTCACCACCGCCAAGCGGATCGCGGCGGCGGTCAACGATTTCCTCGGCACCAAGACCGCCGAGCCGATCGATCCCTCGACCGTGCAGCTCTCGATTCCGCCGGAGTTCAAGGGCAACGTGGTCGCCTTCCTGACCGAGATCGAGCAGCTGCAGGTCGAGCCCGACCTCGCGGCCAAGATCATCATCGACGAACGCTCCGGCATCATCGTGATGGGCCGCGACGTCCGGGTTGCCACCGTCGCGGTGGCGCAGGGAAATCTGACCGTGACGATCTCCGAAAGCCGGCAGGTCAGCCAGCCCAATCCGCAGTCGCGCGGACGAACGGTGGTGACACCGCGCACCAGCGTTTCGGTGTCCGAAGAAGGCAAGAAATTCGCGGTCATGAAGGACGGCGTATCGCTGCAGCAGCTGGTCGACGGCCTCAACGGGCTCGGCATCGGCCCGCGCGACCTGATCGGCATCCTGCAGGCGATCAAGGCCGCGGGCGCGATCGAAGCCGACATCGAGGTGATGTGATGCAGACCAGCGCATTCGCCAGCCTCCATGGCGCCCTGCCCGGCAAGCCCGCGATGCCCCAGATCAACGGCCGGCCCGACTATGACCTCGCCAAGGCGCTGACCAAGGTCTCGCCGCAGGCGCAGGCCAAGGCCAAGTCGACGGCGACCGATTTCGAGGCGATGTTCCTCAATCAAATGTTTTCGCAGATGACCTCAGGCCTCAAGGGCGAAGGCCCGTATGGCGATACGCCGGGCACCGGGGTTTGGCGCTCGATGCTGACCGAACAATATTCGAAGACCTTCGCCAAGGCCGGCGGCGTCGGAATTTCCAACGAAGTCTACCGCACGCTGATCCTGCAGCAAGCCGGCCGCGCCAGCTAGACCCGAGGAAGCCAGCCATGAATCAGAATCCGCAACGACAACAAACGCCCGCACCTGCGCCTGTGGCCGCGACCCCGGCCGATGCCCGCAAGCTCGCCGAGAACCTGATGGACGTCATGAGCGCGCTGCTCGGCGTCATCGAGCGCGAAACCGCGCTGGTGCGCGCCGGCAAGCTGCGCGAGGCGATGGCGTTCGAACCCGACAAGACCGCGTTGTCCCGCCGCTATGTCAACGCCGTCGGGCAGTTGAAGGCCAGCCAGAAATATCTGTCGCAAACAGCACCCGAGCTTCTGACCACGCTGCATCGTCATCACGACACCTTCCGCGCCATGCTGCAAGTGAATCTAACGGTGCTGGCCACCGCGCACGCGGTATCCGAGAGCATCGTGCGCGGCGTCAATACCGAGATGCAGCGCCGCAATATTCCGAACACCTATACCGCGGCCGGACGGCGCGCGACGCCGGGACCGCGTCACATCACGCCGCTGGCGGTCAGCCGTTCGCTCTGAGCGATTGCGCGGCGTGCGGCAATAGCAGCAATTCAAATCAAATGGTCGCAGCGACCGCAGCGTGCCGTTGAGCGCGTTCTCTAACATTGCGTTGAGAGGTGGATGTCATAGTTGCCGCCGGAGCGGGGTTGGGATTTGACTCGAGGAGAGCCAGGAGGCTGCCATGAGTACGGATTTCAGCATCAGGCCGGTGGGGGCACCGGCTCAATCGCCTGTGGTGCAATCCCCGCGCGAAGGCGCGGTCGAGACCGAGCTGCCGCCCGGCCAGAGCGTCACCGCGCCCGACGCCAGCGCGGTGGCGCGTAACGATCCGCAGACCCCGAGCGATGTCGTATCGCGTCAGGCTTTCATCGACCAGGCCGCGGCCTCGATCGTTTATCAAGTCATCGACGACAAGACCGACACGGTGGTGCAGCAATATCCCGACGAGGCGGTGCTGCGCCGCCGGGCCTATTTTCACGCCCTCGATCTGGCCAAAAGCGAGCCGACCCGTAGTCTCGCCACCGACCGCAAGGCGTAGATCCTCGAGGTTCTGATTGATTCGTAGCTGGACGACAGGATGCTCATTGCATCCGTCATCAATCAACGCCCCCCGCCTGAACCCATCATCCCCGGCCGGCCAGGCCCGCAGCAAGGTTGCAGTTGATATCGATCAGCGACTTCAACTTCGTCGGATCCGGATTGAGCTGTATTTCGATGGTCCGCTGCATGACGAATAAGGCGAGGTTGGCGATGTTCTGGCGAATTTCCAGCGGTTGGGGATTGTCGTCGGTTTCGGCAGCACTCATGAAGATAGTCCACAGCCGGCGATTGAAGAGCAGCGCGTTGTGCATGTTTTTGTTCGGACCGGCCCAGTTGGTCTGGACGTCCTGCAGCTGCCTTGCCGCCTTCAGCAGCGCCTGCGCCTCGATTTCCCGAGGAGGCGCCGTCGTTTGCGACGTGCGGGCATAGGCTTGAGCGGCATGAGACATCCATCACCTCAACGGGGGCTTCGCGGGGACGCTAGCTTTCGAAAGCTGCCCAACTTTTGTACTTCGTTGCCTTTAAAATATGGTTAGCGGCCGTTACCAATATGTCCGGAACCGAGTAAATTTGGAAACCGCTCGCTAGCCGCGCATGGCGGTCAAAAAAAACGGCGGGGTTTCCCCCGCCGTTTCGGTATGGCTTGCTGTCGTCGAGATCAGCGCAGCAGTTGCAGCACGCTCGCCTGCGACTGGTTGGCGAGCGCCAGCGCGGAGACCGCGATCGACTGGCGGGTCGACAGCGCCTGGCTGTTGGCCGCTTCCTCGTTGGTGTCGGCCAGCGTCAGGTTGGATGCGCCGGTCTGCAGCACGTTGATCAGGTTCTTCGAGAAGTCCTGGCGGATCTGCACGATCGAC
>NZ_DATHOP010000119.1:0-6018 GCF_035484855.1 Bradyrhizobium sp. | reverse complement strand
ATCGGAGGAACGTCGGCTGAGCCATCGGCACAACCAAATGGACGCGGCGCCAAGAAGCCAAAACAGTCGAAATCAATCGACAAGAGCGCCTTGTCGTTCCCGGAGCCGCGCCGCGTACGTGATCGCGAGCACGTCCGGCAGGTGGCTCAGCAGTCGTGTCTCCTCTGCGGCCGCAAGCCCTGCGATGCCCACCACCTGCGCTTTGCGCAAAACCGTGCACTTGGGCGCAAGGTCAGCGATGAGTTCACCGTCCCTCTGTGCCGGGGGCATCATCGCGAGCTTCATCGCTACGGCGACGAAGCCGCGTGGTGGAGTAGAGCCGCTATCGATCCACTGGCCGCTGCCCGAGCCCTGTGGCTTGAGACGCATCCGGCACTCGCTGCGCAAACAGACAATGTGGCTGGTGATGCCGCAGCTGAATCTCCCTCTTACCTGCCGGAGCAGCCCGGACCGTCCTGAGCGATATCGGCCAGATCAGGCCGAGGCTCGATCATCTTAAGCCATTTGCTGCTGTTCTCGGTTACTCGTAGGAGCAGATTTTGTTGTGTAGACGATTGCCTCACGTGCTTGAAGAATCCTCGGCGCGCGTCATTCCACATATGCCCACATATCGACGGCGACTGGCTATCCACTCCCGCCTCTACTTCATAGAAGCATTTGCCTCTACGTTACTGCCGGCGCCGCCGGCAACACGAACCAGGTCGCCGTTTTGAATGCCGTCCGGTGGCGATTGAACCACGCGGTCGTAGGCGGTCAGACCCGCGCTGATCTCAACTTCCTTGCCGAGATCGCGTGCGATCGTAACGTCCTTCAAGACAACACGATTGCCGCTGTCGACGGTCGCAATCCGCAGCCCGCTGCGATCGAAAATCAACGCGCTGGCCGCGACATTGAAATCGGTCTCGGGATGCGGCAGCTCGAACGTCACCGTCGTGAAGCCGCCCGTCATCAGCGCGCCGCTGGAATTGTCCACGACCAGGAGCATGCGGGTCGCGCCTGACGCTATATCGACGGCTTGCGCCGAAGCCTCGACCGTGGCGAAGAATTTTCGGTTGGGATATTCTGGAACCGACAATCGTGCCTTGATGCCGACCTTTACGCTCGGCACGTAGCTTTGGGGGACGTTGACATACACGCGCAGCCGCGAGGTGTCGGACACGACGAAGAGCGGTGGCCCGCCGCCGTTGCCGGCATTGATCAGGGCGCCGATATCGGTCGAGCGCGCGGTCACAAGCCCATCGAAGGGGGCGGTAATTTTCTTGTATTGCTCGAGGACGTGGAGCCGGTCGAGATTGGCCTGAGCCGACTTGGCTAGGCCCTGCTTACTCGCGGAGTCGGCGGCCCTCTGATCGAGATCCTGCTTCGATATGGCGCCGGAGGTGATGAGCTGCTGGCCGCGTACCAATGTCGCGTCCGCCAGCTTGGAATTGGCCTGTGCGCTCCCCAGATCAGCTTGGGCTTGCATGATTTGCTGGTCGAGGTCAGGCGCATCGATCTCGCCGAGAAGATCGCCGGCCTTCACCGGCGTGCCGATGTCGGCCTTCCAGTCCTTCAGATAGCCGCTGACGCGGGCATAAATCTGCGCCTGCGTATAGGCTTCCAGCCGGCCCGGAAGCTCGAAAGTGAGCTGCGTGCTGCGGGTGCTTGGCGGGGCGATGGCGACCACCGGCAGCGCCTGATCCTCGGTCCATTCACGGAGCTTGGCGTCCGCCATTTTGCGGGTCGTCAGCCCCATGACAACGAGGATGGCGGCCACCGCTGCCAATAAGGTGCCGGCGGAATAGAGGGTGCGCCGTTTGATGATGGGGGAAGCGGATTCAGGCGGCATGCTGTTCTCCAGTTGCCGGGACTTGCGGCGCGTCATGGCGCCCATGAAGGATGCTAAAGACGACGGGTACAAAAATCAGCGTCGCGACGGTTGCGAAAATCAGGCCACCGACGACGGCGCGTCCGAGCGGCGCGTTCTGCTCGCCGCCTTCGCCTAGCCCGAGCGCCATCGGCAGCATGCCGATGATCATCGCCAGCGCTGTCATCAAGACCGGGCGGAAGCGGACAAAGCCTGCTTCGGTGGCAGCGGCGATTGGATCGCCCAGTGCATCCAACCGCTCGCGCGCGAAGCTGATGACCAGAACACTGTTTGCGGTGGCGACGCCCATGCACATGATAGCGCCCGTCAGTGCGGGGACCGACAGCGTCGTCTGTGTCGCGAACAGCATCCAGATAATCCCGGCGATCGCCGCCGGCAGCGCCGTGATGATCACGAACGGGTCGGTCCAGGATTGGAAGTTGACGACGATCAGCAGGTAGATGAGTACGATGGCGCCGAGCAGGCCGAACAGGAGGCCGGAGAACGCGCTGTTCATGGTGTTGACTTGGCCCAGCATCGCCACGTGAACGCCCTTTGGCATGTCCTTGGCGCTGTCATCGACGACTTTTTGAATGTCGGCGGCGACGGCGCCGAGGTCGCGGCCTTGCGTGGTGCCGTAAATCTGCACCAAGGGCTCGATGTCGTATTGCGAGAAGACCGCCGGGGTATTGACGCGGCGAATGTCGGCGATGGCGCCGAGCGTTTGCGACGGCGCACCCGGCGCGGTGATCGGCAGGTCCTTCAGCGCGCTCAATGAGTCGATCTGGTATTGCGGCGTCTGCATCACGATGGAATACGACACGCCATTGTCGGGATTGAGCCAGAAGGTCGGCGCCACCTGGCTCGATCCGGCTAGGTTGACGACCATGCTGTTGGTGACGTCGCGTTCGGAGATGCCGACATATTGGGCGCGGGTGCGGTCGACGTCTACATCGAACGCCGGGCCGTTGAGCGACTGCTGAATGCGCGCATCGACGAGACCAGGCACATGGCGGACGCGCCGCAACAAGTTTTGCGCATAGGCAAAGTCGTCCTCGATTTGGCGGCCGCGAATCTGCAGATCGATTGGTGCCGGCGCGCCGAAATTGAGGATCTGGCTGATGATGTCCGCCGGCAGGAAGGAGAAGGTGGTGCCGGGGAATTGGGCCGGCAATTCTTCGCGCATCATGCGAACGTAATTCGCCGTCGGCCGGTGGTCTTCGCTGAGCTTGATCTGGATCTCGCCGTCTTGCGTGCCGATCGTGCCGGTATTGTTGTAGGTCATGTTGATGCCCGAGACCGGAAAGCCGATGTTGTCGACCACGGTCGCAAGCTCTTCCGGCGGAATGATCTGGCGAATGACCTTTTCGATTTCCGAGAATTGCTGGGCGCTTTCCTCGACGCGCGTGCCGACGCGGGTGCGCACGTGGAGCAGAATCTGGCCGGCATCGACGCTGGGGAAGAAGTCGCGGCCGAGAAACGGCGTTAGCGCGAATGAAGCCAGCACGAAAGCCAGGAAGCAGCAAACGAACGCCGCGCGGTGGTGCAGGG
The DNA here is from genome assembly GCF_035484855.1 of Bradyrhizobium sp. Lineage (GTDB taxonomy): Bacteria > Pseudomonadota > Alphaproteobacteria > Rhizobiales > Xanthobacteraceae > Bradyrhizobium. The sequence continues at coordinate 2,621 of NZ_DATHOP010000119.1, read as the reverse complement.
CAAGCGCCAGAAGTTCGGAATAACCAAGGCGGAAGCGCTCGAAGCGGGCCTCGAAGCCGCGCTGTAGCCTGACCAGAGGATTCCGGGACCGCGGCAGCGGCCCATTGAGCCCGTGCAGGTCGGTATGTGCCGCATGCGGATGCAAAAGGTACATGGCCATGGTCGGCACCAGCGTGCGCGACAGGATGAACGACCACACCATGGCCGACATCACGGCTTCTGCCATCGGCACGAACAGATATCGCGCCACGCCGGTTAAAAAGAACATCGGCACGAACACGATACAGATGCAGAGCATTGACACCAGGGCCGGCGTTACGATCTGGGCGGCGCCGTCCATGATCGCGGTTTCCACGTCCTTGCCCTGCTCGAGATGCCAATTGATGTTCTCGATGGTGACCGTCGCCTCGTCGACCAGGATGCCGACGGCGAGCGCGAGCCCGCCCAGCGTCATGATGTTGAGCGTTTCCCCGAGCGCCCACAGTGTGATAATCGAGCCGAACACCGAGAGCGGAATCGAAGTGGCGATGATCAAGGTCGAGCGCGCGCTGCCGAGGAAAAGCAGGATCATCAGGCTCGTGAGTGCCGCGGCGATCAGGCCCTCGCGGATGACGCCGCCGATCGCCGCCTTGATGAAGATCGACTGATCGCCGAGCAAATCGACGTTGAACTTGTCCGGCAGGACGGTCTTGAGCTCCTTCACTTTTTCCTTGATGCCGTCGATGATCGATAGCGTCGACACGGCGCCGTTTTTCAGGACTTGCAGCAGGACCGAGCGGTCGCCCTCGACATGCACGATATTGGTCTGCGGCGGATTGCCGTCGCGCACATGCGCCACGTCGTGAATGTAGACCATCGTCCCGTTGACATTCTTGATCGGCAGATTGCCCAGCTCGGAAATGACGGATGGCGCGTCATTGAGCTGGATCGCATATTCGAAATTGCCGATTTTTTCGGTGCCGACGGGCGTGATCAGGTTCTGCGCCGCCAGCGCGTTGGCGACGTCCTGGCCGGATAGGCCGCGCGCCTGCATCGCCGCCGAATCGAGATCGATCTGCACTTCGCGCGACTTGCCGCCATAGGGGTAAGGGATCGCGGCCCCATTCACCGTGATCAGGGAGATGCGGATCGTATTGAGCCCGACATCCTGAAGCTGCTGTTCGGAGAATCCCTTGCCGGACAGCGCGAGCTGAATGATAGGGACGGTTGAGGCGTTGTAATTGAGAATGAGCGGCGGCGTCGCGCCCGGTGGCATGTTCTTGAGCACGGTCTGCGACACCGCTGTGACTTGCGCATTGGCGGCGCGTATATCGGCGCCCGGCTGGAAGAATATTTTGACGATGCCGAGGCCGTTATAGGATGTGGCTTCGATGTGCTCGATGTCGTTGACGGTTGTCGTCAGGGTGCGCTCGTAAGACGACACCATGCGCCCGGCCATGTCTTCCGGCGCCAGTCCGGTGTACTGCCAGATCGCAGCAATGATGGGGATGCGGATTTCGGGAAAGATGTCGACCGGCGTCCGTGACGCCGCCAGCGGGCCGGTGATCAGGATTAGGAGCGCCAACACAACGAATGTGTAAGGCCGCTGCAGTGCTATGCGGACGAGCGCGATCAACGCGGGCTCCGACTTTCACCGTTGCGCGTGGCGCGTGGTGCACCAAGCGCGCTTCGAATGTCACCCCTCGAAACGACCTTTAGCTATCGTTGCGGTGCACAAAATAGCTAACGGGTTGCACGTCGACAACTCAAAAATTCCTCGCGTCCCACAGCTCTGGTCGGGCTTAGCTTTTGAGTTTTCTAGGTTTATTTTTACGCGCTGTTTATGCGCGAGTGGAAAGGCAGCGATGCTGCACTGCAACCGAAAAACGAGTTGCGACACGGGAAGACATTCGGAGAGGTGGCGGCGAATTTGGATGAATTATGATGGTTTCTCTCGCTGGAAGACAAGCAACGCCGCATCAGGGAGGCGGCCCGCAAGCTCTTCGTTGCGAAGGATATGACGAGGCGAGCACGCGTCAGATTGCGACTCGCGCCGGCGTGGCGCTTGGGACGTTGTTCTTCTATGCCACCGACAAGCGCGGCCTCTTATTCCTCGTGGTCAATGATGAGCTCGAGGACGTTGCACTGGGCGCCGCTGCGGCGCGATGCAGCGTTCCTGGAGAACCTGTTATCTGCATTCCGGCTCCTTTACGAATTCCTTCGGGCGCGAGCCACGTCTCTCCCGGCTAACGCTGCGCGAGTTGATATTCTATGACACCTAGCGGACATCGAAGCGTTGCAGAATGATGTCCGCGATTGGGGGTAAAGCGCACGCCAATAACCAAAGTGGTCGCGGCAGCTAATGACCCAAAGCGGACATCCCAACAAGATCGCGCGGCGGCAGCTAATGACCCAAAGCGGACAGGCGAATTGATCCGATTCTAATCGCCTATAGGGCACTCCCGGTCGGTACAGTATGCGATGGTAAAAGCTACTCCCTGGCCCGGCGCGGCTGCAGCGATCTCAAGGGCCTCATCGGAGACCTGATAGTTGAGGATGCCTTCCTCGCTATCCCGACGATCAATCGACAAATTGTCCATTTCGTCCTCCTGTTCGGCTTGCCTAAAGGGCGCCTCGCATTG
>NZ_DATHOP010000118.1:0-2752 GCF_035484855.1 Bradyrhizobium sp. | reverse complement strand
GAGGATCGAGTGGCGGCGCGGCGGCGGCGGTTGCCTCGGGCGTCGTGCCGATGGCGGCCGGCAATGATGGCGGCGGATCGATCCGTATTCCCGCCGCCTGCTGCGGACTGTTCGGGATGAAACCGTCGCGCGGGCTGATCTCGGGGGGCCCGCTTGCGGCGAATACTGGTTCGGCGCTTCATGCGAAGGCGTGATCTCGCGCAGCGTGCGCGACACGGCCGTCGCGCTCGATGTCCTGGCGGGCACTGAGCCCCGCGATCCCTTCGTGGTCGCAAGACCGGCCGAATCTTACGCGCAGGCGATGCAGCGCGATCCGGGCCGCCTGCGCGTCGGCTTCACGTCGACCTCGCCGATCGGGACGGATGTTCACCCGGAGGCGAAAGCCGCGATCAACGAGGCGGTAAAACTCCTGCGCAGCCTCGGCCACGAGGTCGAGGAAGCCGCGCCCGACATCGATGGAGCGGCGCTCGCGAAGGCCTTCCTGTACGTCTATTTCGGCCAGGTCGCCGCCATGGTGGCTCAGGCGCGCATGCGTGGCGCAGGGCGTTCGGATTTCGAGCTGCTGACGCGGGTGCTGGCGTCGCTTGGCGGAGCGATCTCCTCCGGCGCGCTGACGGCGCAACTGCTGAAGTGGAACGAATTCGCACGCCGGCTCGCACGCTTCCACCAGCGCTACGACATGCTGTTGACGCCGACGCTGGCGCATCCGCCGATCCGCCACGGACAGGGCGATCCGACGCCGGTAGAGCAGACGGTGCTGGACCTGCTCGACCGCACGCGCCTGCTCGGGCTTCTCGCCCGCATCGGCCTGCTCGACGGCACCGTCGACAAGATCGCGCGCGACAGTCTGCAATATGTGCCGTTCACCCAGCTCGCCAACCTCACCGGCACGCCCGCCATGAACGTGCCATTGCACTGGACCGCGGACGGCCTGCCGCTCGGCGTGCAATTCGTGGCGCGCATCGGCGCAGAGGATCGGTTGCTGCAACTCGCCCGGCAACTCGAACAGGCGCGGCCCTGGTTCGACAGGCTGCCAGCGTGGGTGACGGAAGGTTAGGCGACCCCGCCCTGCGGGGCGAGATGCGCGAGCGTCCGCCGCACGGACAGCGCGCTCACATGCGGGCCCGCGCTGCGCAGGCGGAATTTGTTCCTCCGTCGGGCTGAAATTTTCCCGGTTTCGGGCAGGGGAACCGCGGGGAACTTTCGTTCCCACGCCCGATTAATCCCGCAACCGATGCGCGGCACTCTCCGTCGCGCTGATCTCGAAACACAAGACGAAGGTGTGTGTCATGCTGAGCTGGGTCGTTACGTTTCTGGTCATTGCGCTGATCGCCGGCATTCTGGGTTTTGGCGGCATCGCCGGCGTCTCCATCGAAATCGCCAAGACGATCTTCTTCATCGCGGTGGTGCTGTTTCTGGTGTCGGCCGTGGTCGGTCTGGCGCGGGGACGAACCCGCGTCTGACGCCTGTCCTATTTCGCGGGCATTGCGATCCTGCGGCCGATGCCCTCGGGGCGCGGGATTGCCGAATGAGCCTTCGCCAGTGCCTCGATGCGGGCGCGGATATCAGGCGGAAACGGCGCAGTTTTCCGCGCATTCATGTCGATGTGAATGGTCATGTTTTCCGACGTCGCGGACAGCCAGCCCTCGCCGGCATGGCGCAATTCCTCGAACGTGTGCAGTCGCTTTTCGTCGGCGCCGGCCAGCAGGACCGACACCTGCACGGGATCGCCGAGGTGGATTTCGCGCAAATACCGCACATGGCATTCGGCGGTAAAGGTCGATCCGTTCCGCGCCGTCCTGTAGGCGGGCCCGATCCCGAGTTCGAGCCATAATTCATCGATGGCGCGGTCGAACATCACGTTGTAATAGGCCATGTTGAGATGGCCGTTGTAGTCGATCCATTGCGGCTCGATCTGCATCACCGAGGCGAGGAACGGCGCGGGGCGGTGCAGCACATCGTCGCCGGCGGCCATCGTCATCGCGCGTCTCCGTTCGTTCGACCCCGGGAGGTCCCTTGACCCCCTATATATCCTTTGCAAGGGTCGGTCTCAAAGCCGGGAGGAAACCGTTGGGCATCACCGTCACCGATCATCTGAAACGTCCGGAGCCGCAGGCACTGGCGCGCACGCTGGAGGCGCTCGCCGCCCGCTTCGGCAACCGGCTCATCACGTCGCAGGCGGTCCGCGACCAGCACGCCCATACCACGACCTGGCTGGCGCCGCAGCCGCCCGATGCGGTGGTGATGGCGCAGGAGACCGCCGATATCCAGGACGTGGTGCGTATCTGCGCTCATTTTGGCGTTCCCGTGATCGCGTTCGGCACCGGCACCTCGCTGGAGGGGCAGGTCAATGCGCCGGCGGGCGGCATCTGCATCGATCTTCGCGACATGAACAAGGTGCTGGAAGTCCATGCCGATGATCTCGACTGTGTGATCCAGCCCGGCGTCACCCGCAAGGCGCTGAACGAATATTTGCGCGACCAGGGCGTGTTCTTTCCGATCGATCCCGGCGCCGACGCGTCGCTGGGCGGCATGGCATCGACCCGCGCGTCCGGCACCAATGCGGTGCGCTACGGCACCATGCGCGACAACGTACTGGCGCTCAAGGTGGTGCGCGGCGACGGCGAGATCATCACGACAGGCACGCGGGCGAAGAAATCCTCCGCCGGTTACGACCTGACGCATCTGTTCGTCGGCGCCGAGGGCACGCTCGGGATCATCTGCGAACTGACGATCAAACTGCGCGGCATTC
>NZ_DATHOP010000117.1:0-2449 GCF_035484855.1 Bradyrhizobium sp. | reverse complement strand
GCGGCAAGGTGAGGACGATGGGTTCGGCACGCAAATCGAGGCCGAGCCAGGAATAAGGGGTGTCCGAGTTGGGCGTCTGAACCGCCGTGTCTGCCGGCGTAAAGACACGTGGGATGTTGGTGATCTGATTCCAGGGCGCCTTGAATTCGGGATCCTGGCGATCCACGAAATAGGAGTACTCGACCCGATAGTTATCCACCAACGGGTAACCGTAGATATAAGCTTCCTTCGCGATGGCGCGGGCTTCATCTTCTGCGGTGACCGCCGCATGAGCGGCTGAGTTTGATACCAGTCCAAATACTAGCGCGATGGTCAGAGCGAGCAACGAAAGAGACTTCAACATGGCCGCAATCCTCCGCCCTCTCTTTTGTCGACCTCTTTAGCTCACTGGATCCAGCCCCTGGCCTGGAATCTGACTCTCAGCTCCTGCGCGATTGCGTCTGCCGTCGCTTGGGCTCTTCCCTCGAGCGTGTTGCGGCCGCTCGCCTCGCCATAAACTTTGAGCCCGCCGACGACGATCAGCCCGATGGGATTGCCGCTGGCGATCGCGACTGCTGCCGGCACCACCATCCCGGGCGTCTTGTTGCCGGAAGAGCTGAGCGTCCCCTCCCCGAGTTTGCGCCAGCCTTGCGGCGTCACCGCGTAGCCTTCGACCACCGTATCCATCTCCGAAGTTCCGGCGCCGAACCCAATCACAAAGCGCTGAACGGCGCCGCCAGCGCCTCCCCCTTCGGTAGATACAATATAGCCCCGAATCACACCGTCTCCCACTTGCGGCGAAGCTCCGTAGCCTGCCTGCACGGCGTTAAGTCCCATCGCGTTGATATCCGCCACCAGATCCTGCGCGATAATGGCGCCGAGACGGCGGCCCTCCTGGATCTGATCGGGCGTCGGCGGCGTGCTCGACGGACTGATCTGGTTGCGGATCGACGAATCGGACGGCATGTCGGCCGGGTTCGTGATAAAGTTGTAAACCCAAATCCTGTTCGGCCGCGCTAGACCCGGCTGTGCCATCGGGGTCGATTGCGTGACATTGGTCGAGGCGCACCCGGCGACCAGCACCAGCACTAAAACTAACGGCAGCATCCTGCTTAGAGACTTCATCATTTTTCTCCTGTCATGGTCGCTTCACTAAAGAATCAGCCGGATACTGGCCGTCACTAATGCTTTCGTCAACTAGACTAAAGGCCTAGTTCTGTCAGGTGAGGCGGTCGTCTTCCTGAAACGGTTGGCTCACCTGCTGGCGTCAACGGACTGCCATTTGCTTCGATGAAATGATATTGGTATCAGTATCATATCAATTCCGGGAGCAGTTATGCCGATGCCATCAGCAGCGAGTGCGGAGCCGAAACGATTTGCGCTTGGCGCCAGCCAGGATTGCCGAACGGTCAAGGTCAATGGCGTCGAGCTGGCTTACGACGATCGCGGACACGGATTTCCAGTCGTCGGCCTGCATGCGATCACGCATGGCAGTCGCGACTTCGAGTACGTCGCGGACAGGCTGGCGAGCAGGTGGCGCCTCATCACGCCCGATTGGCCCGGCCAGGGCCGTTCGGGCACAGATCAGCATCCTGCGTGCCTCGCGCGCTACACTGCGCTGCTCGCTGGATTCATGGATGTGCTCGAAATAGAGCGCGCCGTCCTGATCGGGAATTCAATCGGCGGCTCAGCCGCGATGGCCTACGCGGCGGAGTTTCCCGACCGCGTCGCCGGCCTCGTGCTTGCCAATCCCGGCGGCCTGATTCCGATGAACCCGCTAGGACGAAAGTTATGCGGCGCGATAGCGGCGCTCGGACGCGCCGGCCGCCGCGACGCGCCCTACTTCAAACCGTTATTCTCGATGCTGTATCGGCAGATTCTGCAGACGCCCGCCGCGAGCGCCCAGCGTAGCCGTATCGTCGACGCGGCCGCTGAATGCGCGCCGATTTGGGAGCAGGCGTGGCTGAGTTTTCGCACACCCGAGGCGGATCAGACCGATGCCGGCCCGCGAATCCATTGCCCGGTGCTATTCACGTGGGCGGCGCGCGATCGAATCGTCTCGTTCGCGTACAGCAAGGACGCGATTGGCCGTTTTCCAAATCACTCGGTCGCGATGTTCGCCGGCGGCCACTGCGCATTCCTCGAAAAACCCGAGAGGTTTTTAGCTGCCGTAGAGCCCTTTCTCGAAGGCGTTACGGCTGAGAGGCCAGTCGCAGCGGCGGCGCGATAGCCGATGCGCGCGAAGGATCGCACCACTATCGTGCGCCTGGCCGGAGAGTTGCGCGCGGACAGATCGCCTGCCGAGCCGCAGGTTCGCAGCAGGCCGGCGCGGAATCGACAACCCAACAAGACTCGCGACGCGCTGCTCGAAGCGGCGGCCAGGATTTTCAACTCGGCGGGATATCACGGCACCGATTCCAACCGCATCGCGCGCGAGGCCGGCTACGCGCCCGGCACTTTCTACGTTCAT
>NZ_DATHOP010000116.1:0-10847 GCF_035484855.1 Bradyrhizobium sp. | reverse complement strand
TTTTCAGGAACCTTGTCGAGCGACAGCGCGCCGGTCGACGACACGATGCGCTTCTCGTCGATCTCGATGCCTTTCAACCGCGCGATGTCGGAGCCGGTGGCGATGACGATGTTTTTGGTTTCGACGATCTGGCTCTTGCCGTCATTGCCCGACACTTCGACCTTACCGGTGCCGAGGATTTTGCCCTTGCCGCTGATGACGTCGATCTTGTTTTTCTTCATCAGGAATTCGACGCCCTTGACGTTGCCGTCGATGCCCTGCTGCTTGAAATTCATCATCGAGGGCAGATCGAGTTTCGGGGCTGAGACGCTGACGCCCATTTTCGCGAAGGAATGCCCGGCCTCCTCGAACATCTCGGAAGCATACAATAGCGCCTTCGACGGCATGCAGCCGATATTGAGGCAGGTGCCGCCGAGCGTTGCGTTCTTCTCAACCACGGCAACCTTCATGCCGAGCTGCGCCGCGCGGATCGCGCAGACATATCCGCCCGGACCGGTGCCGATGACGACGAGATCGTAAGTGGCCATGAAAGCTTTCTATTCAGCTGGCGAGGTGGAGGAGACCGGCTTGACGCTCGGCGCGCTGACGCAGGGAGTCCGATCCAAAATCAATCTCGTCACCCTGATCGTCGAGCCAGAAAATCTTGTGACCATGCTCCTCGAGCTTGAGCTCGTCGAAGCGGTCGGGATGTGCACGAAGAAAATCGAACATCTCGCCCTTTGCCAGCAGCGGCCGCAAATCCACGATGCCGGCAAAACCGTCTTTCCAGACGATCTTGACGACCCCGAAAATGACCGGCTCCGCACTATGCATCGCGATTATGTCAGTCATCTATCTTCTCCGGCTTTCGCAGTTCCTCAACCGCGGACCAGGCGTCCATCAGCCCTGATTGATGTCGAGCGGCCCAGGATAGCACACGATTGAGTTTCGCGGGAGGCAGCGACCCCCGCAAAACCCTGCTGGTCCGGATTTCAATCTGAGCAACAAACTCCGCGTAACGGGCATGGAAGTGCGGGGGCGGATGCTCATCCGGATAGAATTCGATCTTGACGCCGTCGACAATCGCAACCACCGGCAAAATCATTCTCCCACACGCTGGATGTATTACCGCCCACCCGAGACATCAAGGATGGCGCTGGTCACGTAGGAGGCCTCGTCCGACATCAGCCAGACGATGGCGTTGGCGATTTCTTCGGCCGAGCCGACGCGTTTCATCGGCACCATATGCGCCAGCCGGTGGGCGCGATCGGGCTCGCCGCCGCTTGCATGGATTTCGGTATCGATCAGCCCGGGCCGAATCGCGGCGACGCGAATGCCTTCGCCGGCGACCTCGTGGCCGAGGCCGATGGTGAAGGAATCGATCGCGCCCTTCGACGCCGCATAGTCAACATAGGTGTTGGCGCCGCCGAGCTTGGCCGCGACCGACGACAGATTGACGATCACGCCGCCCTTGCCGCCGTGTTTGGTCGACATCCGCTTCACCGCCTCGCGCGCGCAAAGGATGTTGCCGGTGACATTGATCGCCATCACGCGCTGAATCCGCTCGATGCTCATTTCGTCGACGCGTACGCCACTCCTGCTGACAATGCCGCCATTGTTGACCAGCGCGCCGAGGGTGCCGAGTTTATCGCCGGCCTCGAACATCCCAAGGATTTCGCTCTCCTCGGCGACGTCGCATTTCACCGCGATCGCCTTGCCGTTGGAACGCTCGATGATCGACACCACTTCGCTCGCGGCAGCCTGGTTGCTGGCATAGCCCACAACGATCTTGTAGCCGCGCTTGGCGGCGGCAATCGCGGTAGCGCGGCCGATACCGCGGCTTCCGCCGGTGATGATCGCAACCTTGTCAGTCAAAGCTCGTCCCCCCAATTTTCATGAACCCTACTCGAACAGCCGCACCAGCATCGCCACCAGCGCAAAGATCGAGGCGAACCATACGAGACTCCGTGCGTAGGGTATCTGGATGAAATAAAGCGGCAGATAGAGGATGCGGGCGATCACCCACGCCTCCGCGCCAAGCGCGCCCAGGCCGCCATTGCGCCCGGTGACGACCAGCGCCAGCGCGAGTGCCGCGAACACCGGAAAGGTCTCCAACAGATTGCGGAAGGCGCGCTCGGCGCGGCCGGCGAAGACGCTTTTGAGCACCCTCGCCTCGTCGCGCGGCCCGGCCTTGTAGTCGCCACCCATCTCAAGGGTCGCCGAAACCGACTGCAGGAACATCTGCGCGAGCAGGAGAATGACGGCTAAGCCGAGCATAACGACTTCGATCGGCAGTGGCTGCATCCTATTTCCCAAACTTTCGCGCCGTTTCACCTGATCAGGGATCGAGCACCGGCCGCGCCGAACGACTCATGCGCTCGCCTTGTCTTGATCAACGAGCAACAATTTCGCGCGCTGGTCGAATAGAAGTCCCCCAACTAGTTGAGTCGCTTCTTCGGCTTTAATTCCGTCCTTAATCATTTTTTGTCGCAGTTTGTGCGCCTTGTCGAGGTTCGCTAACTTTTTTTGAATGACGGATTGGTGCTTTTCTTCCACCTCGGCTTTCTTCTTATCCGCTTCGGCCTGACGTCGCTGCTTCTCTTCTGTGTAGAACACCGTTCTATCTAAAATAAAGGAAGCACAATGCTTTGGTATGTTTTTGAACAGAGCTAGAATGTCGAATGGATTTTGATACGATATCCTCTCGACTTTTGAGTCGTAATCATAAAGATAATAATGCGCCGCCTTTGAATCATAAGCTTTGTCGAGGCAGAGCAGATAAAAGAGTTCCAGAATTACGCCGTTTAGTTCGATATCAATTGGCGTCAGATGACCAAACTCGGTTAGTTTGGTGTCCGATCGAAGTAGAATTTGAGCCATTTCCCCTCCCCCTGATTGTGTTACAAATCTAACACCAGCCGCGCCGGATCCTCCAGACTTTCCTTGACGCGCACCAGAAACGTCACCGCTTCCTTGCCGTCGATGACGCGGTGATCGTAGGACAGCGCCAGGTACATCATCGGACGGATCTCGACCTTGCCGCCGATCGCGACCGGGCGATCCTGGATCTTGTGCATGCCGAGGATGGCCGACTGCGGCGCGTTCAGGATCGGCGTCGACATCAGCGAACCGTAAATGCCGCCATTGGTGATGGTGAAGGTGCCGCCCTGCATCTCGTCGATCTTGAGCTGGCCGTCGCGGGCGCGGCGGCCGAAATCGGCGATCGATTTTTCGATCTCGGCGATCGACTTCTGGTCGCAGTCGCGCACCACCGGCACCACCAGGCCCTTGTCGGTGCCGACGGCAACGCCGATGTGATAGTAATTCTTGTAGATCAGATCGGTGCCGTCGATCTCGGCGTTGACCGCTGGAATATCCTTCAGCGCCTGCACGCAGGCTTTTGTGAAGAAGCCCATGAAGCCCAGTTTAGAGCCGTGCTTCTTCTCGAACACGTCCTTGTACTGCGCCCGCATCGCCATGATGTGGCTCATGTCGACCTCGTTGAAGGTCGTCAGCATCGCAGCCGTGTTCTGCACTTCCTTCAGCCGGCGCGCGATGGTCTGGCGCAGCCGCGTCATCTTCACGCGCTCCTCGCGCGCGGCATCGTCGGCGGGCGATGGCGCGCGCACCTGTACGGCAGCGGCGGGCTGATTGACCGGGGTCGGCGCCGAGGCCGCCTTCTCGATCGCCGCCAGCATGTCGCCCTTGGTCACGCGGCCATCCTTGCCAGATCCGGGAACGGTCGAAGCATCGATGCCGGTCTCGGCGGAAATCTTGCGCACCGACGGCGCCAGCGGCGCGTCGGCCGGCGGGGCTTTCGGAGCCGCGGCGACTGGCGCGGGCGCGGGCGGCGGTGGTGGCGGTGCCGCAGCCTTGGGGGGCGCCGCGGGTGCGGCGGCCGGCTTGGCGGCGGCTCCGGCCGCGCCGTCATTGATCTGTCCGAGCAGGGCGCCGACCGCGACCGTTTCGCCATCCTTGGCGGCGATTTCGCCGAGCACGCCCGCCGACGGCGCCGGCACCTCGATGGTGACCTTGTCGGTCTCGAGTTCGACCAAGGGTTCGTCGACCGCGACGGCATCGCCCGCCTTCTTGAACCAGCGGCCGATGGTGGCCTCGGTCACGGATTCGCCGAGCGTCGGAACGCGAATTTCAGTCATGGGTTCGTTTCCTCAAATAGTCTGTGTTGTCATCCTCCGGGAAAGCAGAGGATCCAGTACTCCGTGACGATCGCGATCGAGGCCGGCGGCGCGGATTACTGGATGCCCCGCTTTCGCGGGGCATGACGGTTTGAAAATTCCTAGCTCAGCGCCTCGTCGAGCAGCGCCTTGAGCTGTGCGAGATGCTTGGACATCAATCCGGTGGCGGTCGCCGCCGAGGCGGCGCGGCCGGCGTAACGCGGACGCCGGTTCGGTGCGTTGATCTGGTTCAGCACCCATTCGAGATAGGGCTCGATGAAGTGCCACGCGCCCATGTTGCGCGGCTCTTCCTGGCACCACACGACTTCGGCGTTCTTGAAACGGCCAAGTTCCTGCACCAAAGCCTTCAGCGGCACCGGATAGAGCTGCTCGACGCGCATGATGTAGATGTCGTCGATGCCGCGCTTCTCGCGCTCCTCATAGAGATCGTAATAGACCTTGCCCGAGCACAGCACGACGCGCTTGATCTTGTCGTCGGCGACCAGCTTGATGGTCTCGTCCGGCAGCATCACCGCGTCGTCGTAGAGGATGCGGTGGAAGGTGGTGCCGGCGCCCAATTCGTCGAGCCGCGATACCGCGCGCTTGTGGCGCAGCAGCGACTTCGGCGTCATCACGATCAGTGGCTTGCGTATTTCGCGATGCAATTGACGCCGCAGCATGTGGAAGTAGTTGGCCGGCGTGGTGGGATTGACCACCTGCATGTTGTCTTCCGCGCACATCTGCAAGTAGCGCTCGAGCCGAGCGGAAGAATGCTCCGGCCCCTGCCCCTCATAGCCATGCGGCAGCAGGCAGACGAGGCCGGACATGCGCAGCCATTTGCGTTCGCCCGAGGAGATGAACTGGTCGAACAGGACCTGCGCGCCGTTGGCGAAATCGCCGAACTGCGCCTCCCACATGGTCAGCGCATTCGGCTCCGCCAGCGAATAGCCGTATTCGAAGCCAAGCACGGCCTCTTCCGAGAGCAGCGAATTGATGACCTCGTAGTGGCCCTGGTCGCCGCCGAGATGGTTGAACGGCGTGTAGCGGCTCTCGTCTTCCTGGTCGATCAGGACCGAATGCCGCTGCGAAAAAGTGCCGCGCTCGGAGTCCTGGCCCGACAGCCGGACGTGATGGCCTTCCTGCAACAGCGTGCAGAACGCCAGTGCTTCGCCGGTCGACCAGTCGATGCCGACGCCGGTGTCGATCGCCTTCGCCCTGGTTTCCAGAAAGCGCTGGATGGTGCGGTGAACCCGGAAACCGTCGGGCGCCTTGGTAATCTTGCGGCCGATGTCGCGGAGCACCGCGACGTCGACGCCGGTGATGCCGCGGCGGGCGTCTTCTTCCTGATCGGCCGACTTGAAGCCGGCCCATTTGCCGTCGAGCCAGTCGGCCTTGTTAGGCTTGTAGCCGGTGCCGGCCTCGAGTTCGGCATCGAGCCGGGCGCGCCAGTCGGCCTTGGCCTTCTCGACTTCGCCCTCGGTCATCACGCCTTCGGCGATCAGCCGCTTGGAATAGATTTCGACCGTGCCCGGATGCGCCGCGATCTTCTTGTACATCACCGGCTGGGTGAACATCGGCTCGTCGCCTTCGTTATGGCCATGCCTGCGGTAGCAGAACATGTCGATGACGACTGGCTTGTGGAATTTCTGCCGGAATTCGATCGCGACCTTGGCGGCGAACACCACCGCTTCCGGATCGTCGCCGTTGACGTGGAAGATCGGCGCATCGATCATCTTCGCCACGTCGGACGGGTACGGCGAGGAGCGCGAATAGCGCGGATAGGTGGTGAAGCCGATCTGGTTGTTGACGATGAAATGCAGCGAACCGCCGGTGCGGTAGCCTTTCAGGTCGGACAGGCTGAAGCACTCCGCCACCACGCCCTGGCCAGCGAACGCAGCATCGCCATGCATCAACAGCGGCAGCACCGAAATACGCTGGTCCGGCGGGTCGCCATGCTGATCCTGCTTGGCGCGGACCTTGCCGAGCACCACGGGATCGACGATCTCCAGATGCGAGGGGTTGGCGGTCAGCGACAGATGGATGCGGTTGTTGTCGAACTCGCGATCCGATGACGCGCCGAGATGGTATTTGACATCGCCTGATCCCTCGACCGCGTCGGGATTGGCCGAGCCGCCCTTGAATTCATGGAACAGCGCGCGGTGCGGCTTGCCCATCACCTGGGTCAGGACGTTCAGGCGGCCGCGATGCGGCATGCCGACCACGATCTCCTTGACGCCGAGATTGCCGCCGCGCTTGATGATCTGCTCCAGCGCCGGGATCAGCGATTCCGCGCCATCGAGGCCGAACCGCTTGGTACCGGTGAATTTCAGATCGCAGAATTTCTCAAAACCTTCGGCCTCGATCAGCTTCATCAGGATGGCGCGCCGGCCCTCACGCGTAAAACTGATTTCCTTGTCGGGGCCCTCGATGCGCTCCTGGATCCAGCCCTTCTGCGCAGCGTTAGAGATATGCATGAACTCGACGCCGAGCGTCTGGCAGTAGGTGCGCTCGCAGATCGCCACGATTTCGCGCAAGGTCGCGTATTCCATGCCGAGCACATGATCGAGGAAGATCTTGCGGTCGAAATCGCCTTCGACGAAGCCGTAGGAGCGCGGATCGAGTTCCTCGCGGTCGCGCGGCGCCTCGATCCCGAGCGGATCGAGCTTGGCGTGGAAATGGCCGCGCATGCGGTAGGCGCGGATCAGCATCAGGGCGCGGACCGAATCGCGCGTCGCCTGATGGAGGTCGGCGGCCGTCAGTTCGCTGCCCTTGGCCTGCGCCTTGGCGGCGATCTTGGGGCCGACGGATTTTTCGACTTCCGCCCAGTTGCCGTCGAGCGCCGACGTCAGGTCGTCGCGCGGCTCCAGTGGCCAGTTGTTGCGCGCCCAGGACGGGCCCTCGGCGTTCTTGCGGACGTCGGCGGGAGTATCCTTCAGGCTCTTGAAGAACTCCTGCCATTCGGGGTCGAGCGACGCGGGATCCTTCTCGTAGCGGGCATAGATTTCGTCGATGTAGGTGGCGTTTGTGCCCTGCAAAAAGGAGGAGAGAGCAAATGCTGCATTCGCGTCCTGGCGAGACATGATTAACGTCCTGGTGATTTGGCTTGGCGCATGGAAAACCGGCGCGACAGCCGACCCGGCCAGCGGATCGGCATGATTGAAGGGCTTTTACCCTATTTAGGGTGAATGTTCGCCCCGAAAAGAACCAAAGAATGAATTAACGCTTCAATTTTTCGGCAAGGGTATGGCCGAGCCGCGCGGGCGACGGCGAGACCGTGATTCCGGCCGCTTCCATCGCCGCGGACTTGGAGGCGGCATCGCCCTTGCCGCCGGAGATGATGGCCCCGGCATGGCCCATGCGGCGTCCGGGAGGCGCGGTGACGCCGGCGATGAAGCCGACCATCGGCTTCTTGCGGCCGCGCTTGGCCTCGTCGATCAGGAACTGGGCGGCGTCTTCCTCGGCGGCGCCGCCGATTTCACCGATCATCACGATCGACGTGGTTTTTGGGTCGGCCAGAAACATCTCCAGCACGTCGATGAATTCGGTGCCCTTGACCGGATCGCCGCCGATCCCGACCGCGGTGGTCTGGCCGAGGCCTTCCTGGGTGGTCTGGAACACCGCCTCATAGGTCAAAGTCCCCGACCGCGAGACGATGCCGACATTGCCGGGCTTGAAGATGTTGGCCGGCATGATGCCGATCTTGCATTCGCCGGCCGTCATCACGCCCGGGCAATTCGGCCCGATCAGCCGCGACTTCGATCCCGACAGCGAGCGCTTCACCCGAACCATGTCCAGCACGGGAATGCCTTCGGTGATGCAGACGATCAGCGGGATTTCCGCATCGATCGCTTCGCAGATCGCGTCCGCCGCTCCCGGCGGCGGCACATAGATCACGGATGCGTCGGCGCCGGTCCTCTGCTTGGCCTCCTGTACGGTGTCGAACACCGGCAGGCCGAGATGCGTCATGCCACCTTTGCCCGGCGAGGTGCCGCCGACCATCTTGGTGCCATAGGCGATCGCCGCTTCCGAATGAAACGTGCCGTTCTTGCCGGTAAATCCCTGGCAAATGACTTTTGTATTCTTGTCGATGAGAACGGACATGCGTCTACCTGCTTTTCAATAGGCCTGGATTTCTTCGGGACTCGAGATCGTCTTCGATGATTTGCGGCTTACGCGCGCGCCCTTCACTTGATCCGCCGATAGGTGCCGGTGAGCACGTCGTTCCAGCCTTCGGAGTCAGGCGAAAACTGGATTTTCATGGTGTAGCTATTGTCGTCGATGACCTCATAGACATGGCGCGCATTGCCGCGCAGTGAGCCGCGCACGAGAATCAGCGTCTTGCCGGTCCAGCCGCCGGAGGCCGGCGCCGGGGCGTAATAGCCGAGCGAATCGTGCCAAAACAGCTTGTAATGCCGGTCCTCGCGGTCGTAGGTGAACACGCCATGGGTGGCGAACGTTTCCCTGCCGTCGCGGGTCTGGCGGGTGTCCTGAATCAGATAGAAGCCGTTGAGATCGATGCGCGCCACCACGTGGGAGACGGCGGGCCCTCCGGCGTCCCAGCGCGAGGGGAATACCACCTCTTCCCCGCTCCACTCGCCGGCGAACACCGCGAGCTTGCGATGTTCCTCCAGCGGCTTCGGCGCGGCGAGACGGTCCTCGGGCATGGCGCTAGCCTCCCTTCACGGCCTTGACGATCTTCTGCGCGGCATCGTCGAGATTGTCGGCGGGCAGCACGTTGAGGCCGCTCTCGCGGATGATCTTCTTGCCGGCCTCGACATTGGTGCCCTCGAGCCGCACCACCAGCGGCACTTTCAGGCCGGCTTCCTTCACGGCGGCGACCACGCCCTCGGCGATGATGTCGCATTTCATGATGCCGCCGAAGATGTTGACCAGGATGCCCTTCACATTGGGATCGGCGGTGATGATCTTGAAGGCCGCGGTGACCTTGGTCTTGTCGGCGCTGCCGCCGACGTCGAGGAAGTTGGCCGGCGCCATGCCGTAGAGCTTGATGATGTCCATGGTCGCCATGGCAAGGCCGGCGCCGTTGACCATGCAGCCGATGGTGCCGTCCAGCGCCACGTAGTTCAATTCATATTTCGACGCCTCAATCTCCTTGGCGTCTTCCTCGGTCTCGTCCCGCAGCACGACAACATCGGGATGGCGGAACAGCGCGTTGTCGTCGAACGATACCTTGGCGTCGAGCACGCGCAGGTCGCCCTGCTTGGTCACCACCAGCGGGTTGATCTCCAGCATCGCCATGTCCTTGGCGACGAAGGCGGCATAGAGCTGCGCCACCAGTTTTTCCGCCTGCTTGGCGAGATCTCCCTTGAGGCCCAGAGCCTTGGCGACGGTGCGGCCGTGATGGCCCATGATGCCGGTGGCCGGATCGACCGAGAAGCTCACGATCTTTTCGGGGCTGTTGTGCGCGACATCCTCGATATTGACGCCGCCTTCGGTGGAGACCACGAACGAGACTTCGCTGGTTTCGCGGTTGACCAGGATCGAGAGATAGAACTCCTTGTCGATGTCGGAGCCTTCCTCGATGTAGAGCCGGTTGACCTGCTTGCCATGCGGCCCGGTCTGGACCGTCACCAGGGTCGCGCCCAGCATCTGCTTGGCGAATTCATTGACCTCGGCGACCGACTTGGCGATGCGCACGCCGCCCTTGTCGCCGGCTGAAGCCTCCTTGAACTTGCCCTTGCCGCGGCCGCCGGCGTGGATCTGGCTCTTGACCACCCAGACCGGGCCGGGAAGTGTTTTCGCGGCGACGTCGGCGTCGGCGACACGCAGCACCGGCACGCCCTTCGAGATCGGCACGCCGAAATCATGCAGCAGCGCTTTGGCCTGGTATTCGTGAATATTCATGGCTAGGTCCCCGAAAACCCCTTAAGCGATGCTGCCTGAATCAAACGCGATCAGCGGCCGAGCAGGTCCGGCGCGATCTTCTTGCAGGCGTCGACCAGACCCTGCACCGCGCCGACCGACTTGTCGAACGCCTCGCGGTCCTTGCCGGCGAGCTCAATCTCGACGATGCGCTCGACGCCCTTCGATCCGATCACGACGGGCACGCCGACATACATGTCCTTGACGCCATATTCGCCGTTGAGATAGGCGGCACACGGCAGCACGCGCTTCTTGTCCCTGAGATAGCTCTCGGCCATCGCTATCGCGGAAGCCGCCGGCGCGTAGAATGCCGAGCCGGTCTTCAAGAGGTTGACGATCTCGGCGCCGCCATTGCGGGTGCGGTCGACGATCTCATCGATCCGCGCTTGCGAGGTCCAGCCCATCTTGACGAGGTCGGGCAGCGGAATGCCGGCCACCGTGGAATAGCGCACCAGCGGCACCATGGTGTCGCCATGGCCGCCGAGCACGAAGGCGGTGACGTCCTCGACCGACACGTTGAATTCGTCGGCGAGGAAATAGCGGAAGCGCGAGGAATCCAGCACGCCGGCCATGCCGACCACCTTCTTGTGCGGCATGCCGGAGGCCTTCTGCAGCGCCCACACCATGGCGTCCAGCGGGTTGGTGATGCAGATCACGAAGGCGTCCGGGGCGTATTTCTTGATGCCGGCGCCGACCTGCTCCATCACCTTGAGATTGATGCTCAACAGGTCGTCGCGGCTCATGCCCGGCTTGCGCGGCACGCCGGCGGTGACGATGCAGACCTGGGCGCCGTCGAGCGCCTCATAGGAA
>NZ_DATHOP010000115.1:0-2412 GCF_035484855.1 Bradyrhizobium sp. | reverse complement strand
CCGCCGGGGCTGGTGGCGAGGTAGGCGGTTAAGGGGTCGGTGCCGACGATAAGGTGCAGCAGCACGGCCAAACCCCCGCACAACGCGATCAACGTCAAGGTTGAGGCGGCGATTTTCGGAAAGACGCGTGCGGCGTAGATGACGATCTCGCGCGAGAATCGCAGTCCGATGGACCAGCCGACCAGCGCGTAACAGCCGGCCATCAGCCAGGGCGGCAGGGTGATCGTCATGACATGCGTGCAGGAGAGCGCAATGCCGGCGAACAGCGGGACGAGCAGCGCGCCGGCGGGAATTTTGGATTTGGCGCCGGCGATTGCACCGAACACGGCGAGCGCCACCGTTTCCGACAAGGGTCCCGCCGAGACCGCTGGAAACCAGTCGATCGCTGCGCTCGCGAGGCCGCCGGGCGCGACCCAGAGCCGCGCAACGATCGAGGCCACAAGGGCCACCAGCATCACGCGCAGAAACTGCATGTAGGCGACCAGCCGCGGGTCACCGCCGAAGCCTTCGGACATCAACACCATGACAGTAGCCGCGCCCGGCGACGAGCCCCAGACCGCGGTCGTTCCGGGTAAGACCTTCCAGCGCGCGAGCAGCGCACCGAGCGAGGTGCTGATGAGCAGCACTGAGCAAACACCGCCGAGAAACAGCGGCCATTGCCGAACCACCGTCACCAGGATCGCGGGACCGATGCTGCGCGCCACCAGGCAGCCGATCAATCCCTGCGCTAGGACGTAGGGCCACTGTGGCACGGCGAGCCTGCCGTCGAAAACCGCGACCAGGATCGCTGCCGCCATCGCGCCCAGCAGCAGCGCCGCGGGGAGGTGTATCAATTCGAGCGGCACGATGAAGGCGAGCGATGCGAGCAGCAGAATGGTCCACTTCAGCGGCGCCTTGGTGTCGTGCAAACTGAATGTGGTGCGCTTGGCCGGCTGATCCATATTGCGGAGGAACGGTTTCGATCGATCCGGTGCTAGCGTCGAGTCAACGTGATGTCGCCGTTTTGCACGATACGGCCGAGCCGGGGCATGATGTGTTTCATCGACATGTCATGGCCCTCGGCGTCCGAACTGGTTGTCGTGTCCCTGACGATCAGCAGCTCGTAGCCGTGCTCGTAGGCCTGACGCGCCGTCGATTCCACGCCGATCTGAGTCGCAACGCCGCCCAGGACGATCGTGCGGATACCGCGTCGACGCAGCTGCAGGTCCATCTCGGTACCGTAGAACGCGCCCCATTGGCGTTTGGTAATTTGCAGGTCCCCCGATTGCATCAGACCGGCTGGAAATTCGTTCCAACCGGCCGGCAGGCCACCCGCGGGGAGCGGCTGCGCCTGGTCCACCGGTTGGCGCAGCATGTCGGCGCCGTCCGGCGCAAACGCAACGTTGACCAGCACGACAGTCGCCTTGGCGGCGCGAAAGCGCTCGGCCAAGGCCTGGCCGCGCGCCAGCAACTCTTGGCTGGTGACGGGAGTAAGGGCTCTGCCGAGAATGCCCTTTTGCAGGTCGATCAGGACGAGAGCAGATGTTCGAGGATCGAGTTCGATCATGATCTTAGGCTCCAAGGTGAGGGCGGCGCGGGCAGCACCGCAGGCCTTGTATAAAAGCTATTTATGAGGGAGACTCATAAATATAATTTTATGAGGGATCCTCACAAATGTCAATCGAAGCGCCGATAGCCAAGGCGCCCCAGCGCGCCCGCGGTGTGCAGCGCGTCGCAGAGCTGTTGGACGCCGGTGCCGCGTTGTTTGCGGAAAATGGCTATGAAACCACCACGATGACGCAGATCGCGCAGCGCGCGGGCGCATCGATCGGCTCGCTGTATCAGTTCTTTCCATCGAAGGAGGCGCTCGCGGAAGCGCTGTTTGTTCGCTACGTGGAGCGCGTCGCGTCAATGCTCGAGGATCTGGCGAAGCGCGCGCCGGGCTTGCCGCCGCCGCGCCTGGCGGACCGGCTCATCGACCTGATGCTCAAGGTCCGCTCGGACCGTGACTCCGCCGCGGCGCTGTCGGGTTCGGTCTCCGGCATCGTCGAGCGCCGCAAATCGCTGCGCGGCGCGACCCGCCGTCAAATCGCCGCAATCCTGCGCGCCGCCAGTCCCCGGCTGCGCGAGAAAGCCGCGGCGGAGGCCGCCGCGATGATTGGCCATGTTTTGAAGCTCGTGCCGACGCTGGCGAAAGAGCAAGAGGATGGCGGGCAGCCGCTCGTGCCGCAAGTCCGGAAGATGCTGGCGGCGTATATCGAATGCGTCGTCAAGCGCTGACGAGAGGCAGGACTCCGTCGGTGTCGACGGACCGTTGCCTGATTTTCACGATCGTGTTATTGATTTGCCGCAGAGCTCGAAATGCAAACCGCATTGGGGAACCGGCATGAAGCTAATTTCGTCCTTGATCATCTGTCTTGGGCTCTCGGCGTG
>NZ_DATHOP010000114.1:0-37617 GCF_035484855.1 Bradyrhizobium sp. | reverse complement strand
GGTCGGCAAAGGCGATCTTCAGCACTTCGGCCAACAGATGGATCGTCTCGGTTGTACCGAAGCCAAGCGCCGTCATGTCGTAGCCTTCGAGAATGTTCAGCATCTGCGCGATGTGCACGCCGGAGGCCGCGGGCGGCGGCGGCCCCAAAATTTCCCAGCCGCGATAATTGGCCCGGATCGGCGCGCGCTCGACGGTTTTGTAAGAGACAAGATCCTCGCGGGTGATGAAGCCGCCATGCGCCTTCATGTAATCGACCAGGATGTCGCCGAGCGGTCCTTGATAAAGCGCGGCCTCGCCATGCCGCGAAATATGCGCGAGCGTCTCGGCATATTCGGCCGGCATTACCCGGTCACCGGCCTTCAGCGGCATTCCATCTGGCAGATAGACCGCCGAGATCGCCTTGTCCTTCAGCATCTCCTGCGCGCCATCGACGATGCACTCATGCAAATAGGGCGTCGCGACAAAGCCGCGCGAGGCATGCCTGATGGCGGGCTGCATCACATCGGCCAGACTCATGGTGCCGAAGCGTTGCAGCGTCTCGCACCACGCCTTGAGCGAACCGGGCGTGGTGACGGCTTTTGGGCCGTTGAGGTTCTCTTCGCCGACGGTATCGAACACGTCATGCGCCGAACCCGGCTTCGATGGGTAGGTGTCGGGACGAACGCTCAGCGGCACCGTGCTCTGGCCATCGATGAAGCGATGGCTGCCGTCGGCGAGGCGAATATGCGCCATGCCGCCGCCGATGATGCCGACCATCATCGGCTCGACCACGGTCAGCGTGAACAGGGTCGCGATCGCGGCATCGATGGCGTTGCCCCCGGCGGCCAGCATCTCCGCGCCCGCGCTCGAAGCCAGCGGATGATTGCTGACCACCATGCCGCGGCTGCCTGAGGCGGGCTGCTTTTGACATTCGAAAACCGTGCCCGTGCCGTCTCGCCAGTTACTGGTCATGGTGCCGTTTCGTCCTCTGACTGCGCGAGACCATGCATAGCGGCCCGTATTGATCCGGAATAGTCATAAAACCGACAATCAGCTGGTTGAGCTTCGGCCCAGCCAGTTTTCGCGCGTCACTTTCCACCTTTCCGATTTCGTCTGGCCATCGTGATGCGAAAGCTCGATGTAGCCGACGAACTCGGCGCCGGTCTTCTGCTTGACCCGACGCGATGCCACATTGGAAACCGCGTTGCCGACGTAAAAGCTTTCGACGCCGAGCGCACAGAAGACGAAATCGTTCACGGCCGTGATGGCCTCGGTCATCAAACCCCTGTTCCAATAGGGCTCCGCCAGCCAAAATCCACGATTGCCTTTGGGGTCCTTCGCCGTTGGGTAAAAAGCAATGTTGCCGATCGCTTCGCCGTCGCCGGACCGAAGCACCAGAACCCATTGATAGACTTCTTCGCCCGTGGCGATTTTTTCCAGCTGCTGCTTGATGAAGCTTTCCGCGCCGTCGTCGGGATATGGCCAGGGCACCACGGTCGCGAGGTGCCTGATGATATTCCAGTTGTTGAAGTGGCGCTGGATCGCCGGCGCATCCGACAGCGCAAGCGGCCTCAAGATCAGGCGGCTGGTTTGAATGGTCGGAGTGCCCATCGCGTTTTACCCGTGCCGCGAACTATTTCTGGCATTTCGGGCACCAGAAGGTCGAGCGGCCGTTCTGGGTGAAGCGCTTGACGATGCCGTTGCAACCCGCGGTCTGGCATTTTTCGCCCTCGCGGTCGTAGACCTGGAATGAATGCTGGAAATAGCCGAGTTCGCCCGAGGTCTGGCGGTGGTCGCGCAGCGACGAACCGCCGGCCTTGATCGCCTGGTTCAGCACCGCATGAATCGCCGTCACCAGGCGCTTGGCGTGATCGGTGGGTTCAGCTTTTTTCGTTGCAAGCGTCGCGGCCAGCCGTCGCGGCGATAATTGCGCGCGAAACAGCGCCTCGCAGACATAGATGTTGCCGAGACCCGCCACCACGCGCTGGTCGAGCAGCGCGGCCTTCAGGCTGGTCTTCTTGTTGGCGCAGGAATGCGCCAGCATTTTTGCATCGAATTCGTTGCCGAGCGGCTCGGGGCCCAAGCCCCTGAGCAATGGCTCGTCCTCGATCGCCTTGCGGGCGATGATCTTCATGTAACCGAAGCGGCGCGGATCGTTGAAGATGACGGCCGCGCCCGATGACATGTGGAACACCACATGATCATGCGCGCCGTTCTTGCCCCTCGGATGATGGAATTGGCCCGGCACGCTCTTTTCATCGTCCTTTATCACGCGGAACGAACCCGACATGCCCAGATGCATCAACAGCACGTCGCCGGAACCAAGGTCGGCCATCAGATATTTGGCGCGGCGGCCGAGACCGGTCACGGTCTGGCCGGTCAGCCGCGCGGCAAAATCCTTCTGAAAGGGAAAGCGCAGGTCCTTGCGGCGGATTTCCGCCTTGACGATTTTCGACCCCTCCATGACCGGCTGCAGGCCGCGGCGGACGGTTTCGACTTCGGGCAGTTCGGGCATGGATCGGCGTTCACCTTGTGATGTTGACGTGATAGCGACATTGCGGCGGGCGCGCTATGGTCCGGCTGTTGCAAGTTTGAGGGCGTAAGTGATGGATCGGCCTGACCAAACCACGCATTTCGGCTTCCGGGACGTAGCCCTGGGCGACAAGCAGGCGCTGGTGAACGACGTGTTTCACAGCGTGGCCCAGCGCTACGACCTGATGAACGACCTGATGTCGGCGGGCCTGCACCGGGTCTGGAAAGACATCATGGTCAACATGCTCAATCCGCCGCGCACGGATCGGCCGTTTGCGTTGCTCGATGTCGCCGGCGGCACCGGCGACGTCGCGTTCCGCGCCGCCAAGGCGGCCGGCGCGGGCTTTCGTGCCACCGTCTGCGACATCAATTCCGACATGCTCGATGTGGGACGCGGGCGCGCGGCGGCGCGGCATCTCGACGAGAAGGTGTCGTTCGTCGAAGGCAATGCCGAGCGGCTCGCGTTTCCCGACCGCGGCTTCGACGGCTACACCATCGCCTTCGGCATCCGCAATGTGCCGCGGATCGATCGCGCTTTAAGCGAGGCGTTTCGCGTGCTGAAACCCGGCGGCAGATTCCTTTGCCTGGAATTTTCCACCGTCGATGTGCCCGGGCTCGACCGGATCTACGAGCTGTTTTCGTTCAAGGTGATTCCGACGCTCGGCCGCGCGGTGACGGGCGATGCCGACTCCTATCAATACCTGGTGGAATCGATCCGCAAGTTTCCGAGGCCCAACGCGTTTGCCGACATGATCCGCGCGGCCGGCTTTTCCCGTGTCGGCTGGCAGAGTTTGTCGGGCGGCATCGTGGCGTTGCATTCGGGCTGGCGTTTGTGATCTCTGCCATTACCCACACCGCGCGGCTCGCCCGCGCCGGCTTTGTGTTCGCCCGCGAGGGCGTGTTCGGCGTGGTCGATCCGAGCCTGGTGCCGCCGCCCGGGCAGCTCGCGCTTCGCATCGCGCGGATCATCGAGCGCCCCGGCGCCAAATCCGGCCCGCGGCTGTCGCGCGCGCTGACCATGCTGGGACCGGCCTACCTGAAACTCGGACAGTTCCTCGCCACCCGGCCCGACGTGGTCGGTGTCATGATGGCGCGCGACCTGGAAAGCCTGCAGGACCGGCTGCCGCCGTTCTCGCAAAGCGAGGCCGAGGCCGCGATCGCCCAATCGCTGGAACGCCCGGTGGCGCAGGCTTTTGCGAGCTTCGGCCCCGCGGTCGCCGCTGCCTCGATCGCGCAAGTCCATCGCGGCGAGACCGAGCGCGACGGGGTGCGAACCGCCGTGGCGGTGAAGATCCTGCGGCCCAATGTGGCGTCGCGGTTTCGCCGCGACCTCGCGGACTTCTTCTTTGTCGCGCACCAGGCCGAACGCTACTCCGCGGAAGCGCGAAGGCTGCGGCTGGTCGAAGTCATCAATACCATGTCGCGCTCGGTGGCGATGGAGATGGATTTGCGGCTGGAGGCGGCCGCGCTGTCCGAGATGGCCGAAAATACCCGCGACGATCCGGATTTTCGCGTCCCCGCCGTCGACTGGGACCGCACCACGCACAATGTGCTGACCATGGAGTGGATCGACGGCATTGCGCTGAGCGATCACGCGCGGCTGGAGCAATCGCAGGTCGACCTGCCCGACCTCGGGCGCAAGGTGATCCAGAGTTTCCTGCGCCACGCGCTGCGTGACGGTTTCTTTCACGCCGACATGCATCCCGGAAATTTGTTCCTCGACGACGCCGGCCGGCTGGTCGCGGTCGACTTCGGCATCATGGGCCGGCTGGGGATGAAGGAACGGCGCTTCCTCGCCGAGATTCTATTGGGCTTCATCACCCGCGATTATCGCCGCGTCGCCGAGGTGCATTTCGAGGCCGGCTATGTGCCGGCGCATCATTCGGTGGAGAATTTCGCGCAGGCGATCCGCGCCATCGGCGAGCCGATCCACAACCGCACCGCCGAAGAAATTTCCATGGCGAAGCTGCTGACGCTGCTGCTCGAGGTCACCGGCCTGTTCGACATGCGCACCCGGCCCGAACTGATCCTGTTGCAGAAGACCATGGTGGTGGTCGAGGGCGTTGCCCGCAGCTTCGATCCGAAGCTCGACATCTGGAAGACCGCCGATCCGGTGGTGCGCGAATGGATCGAGCGCAACCTCGGCCCGGTCGGACGCATCCAGGGCGCGATGGCAGGCGCCGGCGAGATCGGCCGCGTGCTGGCAGGCCTTCCGGCCATCGTGGGGCGGTCGGTCGCGGTACTGGAGCAGTTGGAAGCCATGACCCGGGAGGGACTGACCCTGTCGGAGGAAACCATCGGCAACATGGGCGTGGTCGAAAGCCGATGGCGAACCATCGCACACTGGGTCATCGCTGCCGCATTCATTGGGATAATGCTGGCAATTCTTCGTCATTGATTGCAATGAATGCAAAAAATGATATCATTGCTAGCAGTTCTTGTCCGAGGCGTCCATGGCCAGCCTGACCATCCGAAAACTCGACGACGCCATCCGGGACGCGCTGCGGCTGCGTGCGGCCCGCAACGGGCGCTCGGTTGAAGACGAGGTGCGGGTGATCCTGCGCGAGGCCTCGCAGAACCGCCCTGCGGCCTCTGCCGCCGCGTCAGAGACGGCGCGGCATCCGACCCCGCGCACCGCCGAAGGCCTTTCGCGGGTCACCCTGATCATCGGCGGCGGCATCGCCGCCTACAAGTCGCTGGACCTGATCCGGCGGCTGAAGGAACGCCACATCCGCGTCCGCTGCGTGTTGACCAAGGCTGCCCAGCAATTCGTCACGCCCTTGGCCGCCGGCGCGCTGTCGAATGAGCGCGCCTACACCGACCTGTTCGATCCCGAGAGCGAGTTCGATGCCGGGCATATCCGGCTGGCGCGCGAGTGCGATCTGATCGTGGTGGCGCCGGCGACCGCGGATTTGATGGCGAAGATGGCGAGCGGCCATGCCGACGACCTCGCCAGCGCCATCCTGCTCGCGGCCAGCGGGCCGATCCTGCTGGCCCCGGCAATGAACCCCCTGATGTGGAACAATGCCGCGACCCGCCGCAATGTCGCACAGCTCCAGCGCGACGGCATCGCCATGGTGGGTCCCAATGCCGGCGAAATGGCCGAGGCGGGCGAGGCCGGGGTCGGACGGATGGCCGAGCCAACGGAGATCGCCGCCGCCGCCGAGCGACTGCTGCATCCACCGCAGCCGCGTCCGCTGGCGGGAAAGCGCGTCCTCATTACCGCGGGTCCGACGCACGAGCCGATCGATCCCGTGCGCTACATCGCCAACCGCTCCTCCGGCAAACAGGGATTTGCCATCGCTGCCGCAGCACAGGCCGCCGGCGCCGATGTGATGTTGATCTCCGGCCCGGTCGATCTCGACGATCCCGCAGGCGTCACCGTGAAGCATGTGGAATCCGCGCGCGACATGCTGCACCAGGTGGAAGCGGCGTTGCCGGCCGACATCGCGATCTTCGCCGCCGCGGTCGCCGACTGGCGCGTCGCCAACGCGGGCGAACAGAAGCTGAAAAAGACCGCGGCCGGGATGCCGCCGCTGCAGCTGGTGGAAAATCCGGACATCCTGGCGACGATTTCAAAATTGCCCGACAGGCGTCCGGGACTCGTGATCGGCTTCGCCGCCGAGACCGAAAACCTGATCGACAACGCCAAGGCAAAACTGGCGCGCAAGGGCTGCGACTGGATCGTCGCCAACGACGTCTCGCCGGCCACGGGCGTGATGGGCGGCGACCGCAACACGGTTCATCTCTTGACCCGCGACGGGTCGGAGATCCATGTCGACTCCTGGCCTGTCATGTCCAAGGAAGAAGTCGCCGCCGCGCTGGTGGCGCGGATCGCCAAAACAGTCGGGAAAAGTTCGTGAGCGCGAGCGTCAAAGTCGAGATCCTGCAATTGCCGCACGGCGAAGGCCTGGCGCTGCCGGCCTATCAAAGCGCCCACGCCGCCGGACTCGATCTGCTGGCGGCGGTACCGGAGGATTCGCCGCTGACACTTTCGCCGGGACAGTCCGCGCTGGTGCCGACCGGGCTCATCATCGCGCTGCCGCCGGGCTATGAGGCGCAGGTCCGTCCGCGCTCGGGCCTGGCCGCAAAGCACGGCATCACCGTGCTGAACGCGCCCGGCACGGTCGATGCCGATTACCGCGGCGAGATCGGCGTGCTCCTGATCAACCACGGCGGGGCGCCGTTTGCGATCCGCCGCGGCGAGCGCATCGCGCAGCTGGTCATCGCGTCCGTGGTGCGCGCCGAACTGGTTCCCGCGGTGACGCTCTCGACGACCGAGCGCGGCGGTGGCGGCTTCGGTTCGACCGGCCGCTAATCCACGTAAAGCTACGGATTCATTTTTATAAAAATCGCGCCGATAAGGTTTAGGCCGGCATTTTTTTGCACCGGGATTCGCGTTCACGGTCTGGACTCTTACCCGCTGACTCCCGATGGGGATATTGTCGTTTGATTCGCACGGCGGGGGTCATCGCCGGGCGTGAAGTCGTGCGGTTTGGGGCAAACATGTCGGGCGTGATCGGTACGATGCGTCGGACCCTGCTGTCGTGCACATCGCTCGCACGTAACGGCGTGCTCGCCGCTGCCGCCACCGCATTCGCATCAGTGACGCCGGCATATGCCGGCGATTCGTCGCTATTGGACACGATCGCAGGCTATTTCGGTCTCTACCGTCAGGAATTCGCGGTGCTGACCACGGCGCTGGCGCTGGTCGGCTTCTCCGTGATGGCGGCGATCCTGTTGATGCGCACGAGGCTGCGCGCGGGACGAAGCGAGGCGCGGCTGCGCGCCGACATCGGCGAATTGCAGGTCCAGGCCGACCGGTTCCGGGCGCTGTTGTTCGCGGAGCCGCAGATCCTGATTTCGTGGCCGGCCGGCGGCCATCGCCCGGAAATCGCCGGCGACACCGCGCTGTTGATGCCGCCGGACGCCCAGCCGCATCAGCCCCAGCGCATCCTCGCCTTCGGAACCTGGCTGCCGCCGGAGCCGGCGCTGCAGATCGATCATGCGGTCGACGCGCTGCGCGAGTCCGGCGAAGGCTTTCTGCTCAATCTCACCACATCGAACGGGCGCTCGATCGAAGCCATGGGCCGCGCCATCGGCGGCCAGGCCATTGTACGGATTCGCGAGCTCGGCGGCGTGCGCCGGGAACTCGCCGAGTCCAACCTCCGCTACAAGACGCTGCTGGAGGAAACCGAGCTATTGCGCGACTTCGCCGCCGCCGCGCCCTGGCCGATCTGGGCCAGGAGCGCGCAGGGACAGCTGCGCTACGCCAATGCCGCCTATGCCAAGGCCACCGAGGCCACGGGCGTGGCGGACGCCATCCATCGCAATCTCGAACTGCTCGAAAGCGACCAGCGCGACGACGTCGCCCGCGCGCTCAACGACAATTCCGCCTTCACCGCGCGCCTGCCGATCGTGGTCGGCGGCGAGCGCCGGGTCTACGACGTCCATGCGCTGCGCCTCGGCAGCGGCAACGCCGGCATCGCCATCGATGCCAGCGAGGCGACCGCCTTGCGCGCGGCGGTGGTGCGGATGGCGGAGGCGCATCGCCGCACCCTCGATCAGCTGTCCTCCGGCGTAGCCGTATTCGACGGCCAGCGGCGGCTTGCCTTCTACAACGACTCCTATCGCCGCCTCTGGGACCTCGACCGCGCCTTTCTCGACGGCAATCCCGACGATTCCAGCGTGCTCGACCGCCTGCGCGCCGCGCGCAAGCTGCCGGAGCAGCCGGATTTCCGGGCCTGGAAGGCCAAACTGCACGAAGCCTATCGCGCGGTCGATCCGGAAAAGGATACCTGGTATCTGCCCGACGGCCGCGCCGTCAGCGTCGTCACCACGCCAAATCCGGAAGGCGGCGTCACCTATCTGTTCGACGACGTCACCGAAAGCCTGCAACTCGCCCGCCGCTTCGACGGACTGATCCGGGTGCAGCGCGAAACCCTCGACAATCTCACCGAGGCGGTCGCGGTGTTCGGCAGCAACGGCCGCGCGCAATTGTTCAATCCGGCCTTCGCCAAAATGTGGAAGCTGTCGGCCGAGGCGCTGCGCGAGCAGCCGCATATCGAGACCGTGGAAGGCTGGTGCAGGCCGCTGTTCGACGACGCCGACACCTGGCGGACCATCCGCGAGGCGGTCACGCGGATCGAGAACCGCGTCGAGGTGCCGCTGAAGCTGGAGCGCAAGGACGGCAGCGTGCTCGACTGCATGACCATGCCGTTGCCCGACGGCGCCACCATGCTGACCTTCCAGGACATTACCGATACCGAGAACGTCGAGCGGGCGCTGCGCGAGCGTGCCGAGGCGCTGGAGGCGGCCGGCCAGATCAAGATCGATTTCGTCCACCACGTGTCCTATGAATTGCGTTCGCCGCTGACCACCATCATTGGCTTTGCCCATCTCCTGACCGATCCCGCCACTGGCCCGTTGACGCCGAAGCAGGCCGAGTATCTCAACTACATCACCACCTCGACCAACTCGCTGTTTGCCCTCATCAACAACATTCTCGATCTCGCCACCATCGACGCCGGTGCGATGACGCTAGAGCTTGGCCCCGTCGATATCCGCAAAACCATCGATACTGCCGCAGAGGGAATTCAAGACCGACTCGCTCGCGACCGAATCGAACTCAAGATCGATGCCGATCCCAACATCGGGAGTTTCATCGCCGATGGCAGCCGCGTGCTGCAGGTACTGTATAATCTTCTCGCCAACGCCGTCGGATTTTCACCAAAGGATTCCACCATCACCCTCAGCGCCAAACGCACGGAATACAATGTGGTCTTCGCCGTTACCGATTCCGGACCCGGCATTCCACCCGAGGTCAAGGAAAAGGTGTTCGACTGGTTCGAGAGTCATTCCAATGGATCGCAGCATCGCGGCGCGGGGCTGGGCTTGCCGCTTGTGAAGTCATTCGTCGAACTGCATGGGGGCAACGTTAACTTGGATTCGATCGTCGGCCGAGGCACGACCGTGACCTGCGACTTTCCGATCGACCAGGCCGCGCATCGCAACGCCGCGGAATGATCGCGCCGACGACATTCTCGCTGGCGCTCTCGAACGAGACGGCGACCGCGCATCTGATGGCCGATCTGGCGTTGCTGATCGGCCCCGGCGACGTCATCACGCTGTCGGGCGACCTCGGCGCCGGCAAGACCGCGGCGGCGCGCGCGTTGATCCGCTATCTCGCCGGCGACGATACGCTGGAAATTCCGAGCCCGACCTTCACGCTGGTCCAGGCCTACGACCTGCCGCCTTTTCCGCTGGTTCACGCCGACCTGTACCGCATCAACGACCCCACTGAGCTGGAAGAGATCGGCCTGTCCCCGTTGCCGGAAGCCACGGTGGCGCTGATCGAATGGCCGGAGCGGGCGCCCGCGGCGCTGCCACAGGACCGCATCGATATCGCGCTGAGCCATCGTCCGGCGCTGGGTTCGACCGCCCGCGCCGCCGAGATCACCGGCCATGGCAAGGCCGCCGCGATCGTGGCGCGGCTGAAGGCGCTGCGGCAGTTCCTCGACGGCGCCGGCTTTGGCGAGGCAAAGCGCCAGCGCATGGCCGGCGACGCCTCGACGCGCTCCTATGCGCGGCTAATCCGCGACGACGGCGTCTTCATCCTGATGAACTCGCCGCAGCGGCCCGACGGGCCCGCGATCTATCACGGCAAGTCGTACAGTGCAGCGGTGCACCTGGCCGAGGACGTCAAGCCGTTCGTCGCCATCGCGGGCGGTCTTCGCGAACGCGGCTTTTCCGCCCCCGCGATCCGCCACGCCGACCTCGATGCGGGATTCCTGATCACCGAGGATTTCGGCAGCGCTGGATTTATCGAGGGCGATCCGCCCGCGCCGATCGGCGAGCGCTACGAAGCGGCGACCGACATGCTGGTGGCGCTGCACCGCGAGGCGTTGCCCGAAATTCTCCCGCT
The DNA here is from genome assembly GCF_035484855.1 of Bradyrhizobium sp. GTDB lineage: Bacteria > Pseudomonadota > Alphaproteobacteria > Rhizobiales > Xanthobacteraceae > Bradyrhizobium. The sequence goes on along the minus strand of NZ_DATHOP010000114.1, from coordinate 27,181 downwards.
GGCCCCGCATCTCAGCTACGCCATCCCCACCTTCGACACCGACGCGCTGCTGACCGAGATGGGACTGATGCTGGAATGGTATCTGCCGGATCGCGGAGCTCCGCCTTCGGACGACCTGCGTGCCGAATTCGTCACGATGTGGCGCGATCTCCTCGGCAAGCCCGCGGCCGCCGCCAAGACCTGGGCATTGCGCGACTTTCATTCGCCCAATCTGATCTGGCTCGACCAACGCGCCGGCATCGCGAGGGTCGGCGTCATCGACTTCCAGGACACGGTGCTGGCGCCGGCCGCCTACGATCTGGTGTCGCTGTTGCAGGATGCGCGGATCGACGTGCCCGAGCAGCTCGAACTGGCGCTGTTGACGCGCTACATCAAGGCGCGGCGCGCTTCCGACGATGGCTTCGATCCGGCCGGTTTCGCCGAGCTCTATGCGATCATGTCGGTGCAGCGCAACACGAAATTGCTCGGCATATTCGCCCGGCTCAACCGACGCGACGGCAAGCCGCAATATCTCCGCCACCAACCCCGAATCTGGACCTATCTCGGTCGTTCATTGGCCCACCCGGCGCTGGCGCGCGCCCGGGAATGGTATGCCGCCAACGTTCCGCCGCCGGGTCCGTAGTTTACCGGTTGTTAGCCGTCTCCCCTTTAGTCTGGCGGTAACACCCTGCCGTTCAGCGCAGGGCGCAATGGCTTCGATGGCTGGAGCAGTTCAATGACGGCCGAACGGCGCAGAGGCGAGCGCGTTACATTCGAACGCGGCATTCCCGCGCATATGATGGGCATCGACGGCACCTGGCGCCGCGACTGCACAATGGAAGACATTTCGGAGACCGGCGCCAAACTCACGGTCGAAGGTTCCGTGGAGGGCTTGCATCTGAAGGAATTCTTCCTGCTGTTGTCATCCACCGGTCTCGCCTATCGCCGCTGCGAACTGTCCTGGGTCAACGGCGACCAGATCGGCGTAAACTTCCTGAAGCAGGGCGACAAGAAGCGGAAGGCGGCAAAGCGCGGCTCGCAGACCGTGGAAGTCTGACCGCGCCGGCCTTCGGGTCGCACAACCGTCATGCGGGGCGGTTATGGCATCAACCCGCGCGATGCGCGGTGTGAATCGCCGTGATATGGTTCGAAGCATACGGTTCGAGAGAACTTTCAGGAAATGTCCGTCAAACCCGACAAAGCCATGGTCCTCGCCGCCGGTCTCGGCGTGCGCATGCGTCCCCTGACGGACCGGATGCCAAAGCCGCTGGTGCAGGTGGCCGGACGTGCGCTGCTCGACCATGCGCTCGACAAGCTTGCCGACGCCGGCGTCAGCCAAGCCGTGGTCAATGTGCACTATCTGCCCGACCAGATCATCGATCACGTCGCCTCGCGCACGCGGCCGCGCGTGATCATCTCCGACGAACGCGACCAGGTGCTCGGCACCGGCGGCGGCGTGGTCAAGGCCCTGCCCTTGCTCGGCCCCGCGCCGTTCTTCCATGTCAACGCCGATACCTTGTGGATCGATGGCGTGCGGCCCAACCTGGCGCGGCTGGCAGAAACTTTCGATCCTTCACGCATGGACATCCTGTTGCTGATGGCGCCGACCACCAGCAGCATCGGCTATGGCGGCCGCGGCGACTATGCCATGCTGCCCGACGGCGCGCTGCGCAAGCGCCGGGAACATCAGGTGGTGCCGTTCGTCTATGCCGGCGCCGCGATCATGTCGCCGTCGCTGTTCGCCGATGCGCCAACGGGTGAATTCTCGCTGACCAAGATGTTCGATTCTGCCAACGAACAGGAGCGGCTATTCGGCCTCAGGCTAGACGGCGTCTGGATGCATGTCGGAACCCCCGACGCGGTCGGCGCGGCGGAAGAGGCGTTTCTCGAAAGCGTGGCGTAGGATCGCTCTCGTAGGGTGGGCAAAGCGCAGCGTGCCCACCATCTCGCAAAAAATTAGGACAGTTATGGTGGGCACGCTTGGCTTTGCCCACCCTACAGGTTACCGCCGCACCCAATTAGAAATCGCTCCCGAAAACCGCCCATGCCATGATGCGGCCTGATCTTCGAATCAGGAAGGCCCATGCGCGTTTTCAGCGTTCCCCTGTCCGTGCCGTTCCTGCGCAGCGTCATCGCCGCGCTGGTCGACGGCCGGCTGGTCGACGGGTTCGAAGCGCGCTCCGATCCGGCACGGCTGGCGCAGGCGACGCTCTATCTTCCGACCCGTCGCGCCGGCCGGCTGGCGCATGGCATCTTCCTGGATGTGCTCGGCAAGGATGCGGCGATCCTGCCGCGCATTGTCGCGCTCGGCGACATCGACGAGGATGAGCTTGCGTTTGCGGAAGATTCCGAACCCGGCGGGATCGCCCCGCTGGACGTTCCGCCCAAACTCGGTGAACTCGAACGCCGGCTGGTGCTGTCGAGACTTATCGCCGCCTGGGCCAAACGGCCGGGGCTGTCGCCGCTGGTGGTCGGCGGTCCTGCCTCCACGCTTAGACTGGCCGGCGACCTTGCGCGGCTGATCGACGACATGGTGACACGCGGCGTCGACTGGAGCGCGCTTGACCGTCTCGTGCCCGACCAGTTCGACAAATACTGGCAACACACGCTGGATTTCCTGAAAATCGCCCGCGACTTCTGGCCGGCTTTTCTTGCCGAAACCAACCGGATCGAGCCCGCCACACGGCGCGACCGCTTGATCGATGCTGAAGCCGAGCGCCTCACAAAGTCGTCCGACGAGCCCGTGATCGCCGCGGGCTCGACCGGATCGATGCCGTCAACGGCAAAATTCCTGCAGGCCGTGGCCCGGCTGCCGCACGGTGCGGTGGTGCTGCCGGGCCTCGATACCGACCTCGATGACGACGCCTGGCGATCAATCGGCGGCGTCAGGGATGCAAAAGGCGCCTCCACGACGCCGCCGGCCTCCAACCATCCGCAATATGCGATGCACGCCCTGCTGTCGCGCTTCGGCATCAAGCGCGGCGATGTCGAAATTCTCGGGAAGACTGCACAAGGCGGCCGCGAGGTGTTGGCATCCGAGGCGATGCGGCCGTCGAACGCCACCTCGGAATGGTACGATCGGTTGAAGCGGCTGGATATCGCGGCGCAAATCGCAGCCGGCATGGACGGGCTCGCCGTAATCGAGGCGCCGAATCCGGAGATTGAGGCGCTCGCCATTGCGGTCGCGATGCGCGAGGCGCGGCATCTGGGCAAGTCGGTGGCGCTGGTGACGCCGGACCGCGCGCTGGCGCGGCGGGTGACGGCGGCGCTCGGCCGCTGGAATCTCGAATTCGACGATTCCGGCGGCGACGCACTGACGGAAACGCCGGCCGGCATCTTTGCGCGGCTGGTGGCGGAAGCCGCGACAAAGGGATTGGAGCCGCCAACCCTGCTGGCACTGCTCAAGCATCCGATGTTCCGGCTCGGCGGCATGCATGACGCATTGAAGCGCGACATTGAAGTGCTCGAGCTTTCGCTGCTGCGCGGCACCCGACCGCAGGCCGGCGGCAGTGGTTTGGCCGCCGATTTCGCCCGCTTCCGCGATGAACTGCGCAAGTTGCGGGGCGGCGAAACCTCATCGCTGCACCGTGCCGAGCCGCGTGCACGGTTGAAAGACCACGAACTCGACCGCGCGCAATCGCTGATCGCGGCGCTCCGCAAGGCGCTGACGCCGCTGGAAGGCCTTGCTGGCTCGAGACCGCATGATTTCGCTGAACTCGCGCAGCGCCATCGCGAGACGCTGGTTGTTCTCTCCGCCGACGAGCACGGTGTCGCCACGGCATTCGAGGGCTCGGACGGGCTCGCGCTCGCGTCCGCCTTCGATGATTTGCTCGGCCGGCAGGAGAAGATCGGCCTGATGGTCGAGGCCGGCGACTATGCCGAGGTGTTCCAGACCGCCTTTGCAGACCGTCTGGTGCGGCGGCGCGAGCTGCCGGGCGCGCAAATCCACATTTTCGGCCAGTTGGAAGCGCGGTTGACGGAATCCGACCGCGTCATCCTGGGCGGGCTGGTCGAAACCGTATGGCCGCCGGCGCCGCGCGTCGATCCCTGGCTGAGCCGGCCGATGCGTCATGAACTCGGTCTCGACCTTCCGGAGCGCCGCATCGGCCTTTCTGCGCACGACTTCGCTCAACTGCTCGGTCATGAGGATGTGATCCTCACCCATTCGGCCAAGGTCGGAGGCGCTCCGGCGGTCGCCTCGCGCTTCCTGCATCGGCTGGAAGCCGTCGCGGGCGAGGAACGCTGGAGGGCGGCAAGAGCGGCCGGCGACAAGTATGTTCACTACGCCGCCGCGATCGACCAGCCCGTGGAGGTCAAGCCGATCGGGCAGCCGCAGCCCAGGCCGCCGCGCGAGACGCGTCCGACAACGCTGTCGGTCACCGCGATCGAGGACTGGCTGCGCGATCCCTACACCATCTATGCCCGCCACATTCTCAGGCTCGGCTCGCTCGATCCCGTCGACATGCCGCTGTCGGCGGCCGATCGCGGCTCTGCCATCCACGAATCGCTTGGTGAGTTCACCAGGGAATACGCCAATGCACTGCCGGACGACGCGGCAGGCGTATTGCGCCGGATCGGCGAAAAGCATTTCGCGCCGCTGATGGAGAAGCCGGAGGCGCGCGCGCTGTGGTGGCCGCGGTTCCAGCGGATCTCGCGCTGGTTCGCCGAATGGGAGGCCGGGCGCCGCGGCAACATCGCCGCCATCGCCGCCGAGATTCGGGGCGAGATCAAGATCCCCCTCGACAATGCCAGAATATTCACGCTCACCGCACGCGCCGATCGGATCGAACGCCGCGGCGACGGCAGCTTTGCCGTCCTCGACTACAAGACCGGGCAACCGCCGAGCGGAAAGCAGGTGCGGATGGGATTGTCGCCGCAGCTCACCCTGGAGGCGGCGATCCTGCGCGAGGGAGGTTTTGCCGATATCGATGCGGGCGCCTCCGTCGGAGAACTCGCCTATGTCAGATTGAGCGGCAACAATCCGCCGGGCGAGCACAAGACCGTCGAATTGAAGATCAGGCAAAACGACACGCCACAGTTGCCCGATGAGGCGGCCGATTATGCGCGGGCGGAGCTCGAGGCGCTGATCCGCCGGTTCGAGAACCCGGACGAACCGTATCGATCGCTGGTGCTGTCGATGTGGACCGCCCGCTACGGCGACTACGACAACCTCGCCCGCGTCAAGGAATGGTCCGCCGCCGGCGGCGTCGCGCTGGAGGAGTGGTGAAGGTTTTGCGCACCATTCCGCCCCCCGTCCGTGACGCGCAGGCCCGCGCATCCGATCCCGCGGCCTCCGCGTTCGTGTCGGCCAATGCCGGCTCCGGCAAGACCCACGTGCTGGTGCAGCGCGTGATCCGGCTGATGCTCGCCGGCGTGCCGCCGGAAAAGATTTTGTGCCTGACCTTCACCAAGGCGGCAGCAGCCAACATGGCCGAGCGCGTGTTCACGACGCTCGGCCACTGGGTAACGCTCGACGACGGCGCGCTCGATGCCGCGATCCGCGACGCCGGTATCGCGCACCCGACGGTGCAGCTGCGCAAATCGGCCCGCGAACTGTTCGCCTCCGCGCTGGAAACACCGGGCGGGCTGAAGGTGCAAACCATCCACGCGCTGTGCACCCGCCTGTTGCAGCAATTTCCTTTTGAGGCCAACGTACCGGCCCGCTTCACCGTGCTCGACGACCGCGACCAGACCGAGATGATGGAGCGCGCCAGCCTCGCCGTGATGCTCGATGCCTCGCGGGCACCGGACAACGCGGTCGGGCGCGCGCTGCTGGCCGCCATGGCCAACGCGGCAGACGTTACCTTCAAGGACGTCGTGCGCGAGGCATGCCTCAGCCGCGATCATTTCATGGCCTGGACCGACGCGGCCGGCGGCGCTGACGCTGCCGCAGCCCAGGTTTCGGCGGCGCTCGGAGTCGAAATCGACGATCGTCTTGACGATATCGATCAGGAGATTGTCGACGGTCCGAATTTGCCCCGGTCGCTTTGGCAGCGCGCCGCCGTAGCGCTTGCCGCGAGCAGCAATGCCGACCAGGCACAGGCCGCACGCCTCGCAGAGGCGATGCGCGCGACGGATACCGCTAAGGTCGATGAGTATCTATGCGTGTTCCTGACCGACGCCAAGACGCCGCGCGCTTCAGTCGTGACTAACAGTTTTCGAAAGAAGAATGCCGACTTCGGCGACCGGTTCGACGCCGAAGTCGATCGTCTTCCGCCCTTGATCGAAAAGCGCCGCGCGATAATGGTGCGCGACCGCACTGAAGCCCTGCTGCATATTGCGATCGCGGTCGCCGCAAACTACCGGCGCGAAAAGGCCGAGCGCGGCCTGCTCGACTATGACGACCTGATCGACAAGACGCTGGCGCTACTTGCAAGCGGAGCGTCCGGCTGGGTGCACTACAAGCTCGACCGCGGCGTCGATCACGTGCTGATCGACGAGGCGCAGGACACCAGTCCCCGGCAATGGGACATCATCGCGCATATCATCTCGGAATTCACCGCCGGCGCAGGCGCGCGTGACGGCGTGATGCGCACCGTGTTCGCCGTCGGCGACGAGAAGCAGTCGATCTTCTCCTTTCAGGGCGCGGCACCCCGGGAGTTCGACGCACGGCGGTGGGAATTGAAGAAGAAGTTCGAGGATGCCGAGCTTCGATTCGAGTCCATCCCGCTTACCTATTCCTTCCGGTCGGGACAGGCGATCCTGAGATCCGTCGATCACGTATTTCGCGACGAGGCGATCTACCGCAGCATCCACGCCGAAAAGGCCTATCCGCTGCACGAAGCGCTGCCCGATGCAGGCCCAAGCCAGATCGACCTCTGGGAGCTCTCAGTCGCCGATGAGAAGCAGGACATCGAGGGCTGGCGCGCGCCGTTCGATGGCGTGCCCGTGACCAGCGCCGAGGTCAAGCTGTCGAAACGCATCCAGAGCGAGATCGGCCGGCTGGTCGCCGGCGGCACCATGACCGGACGCCTCGGCAATCGCCGCCGCCTTAGCTATGGCGACGTGCTGGTACTGGTGCGCCGCCGCGGCAACCTGTTCGACGCCGTCATCCAGGCGATCAAGCACGCCGGCATTCCCGTGGCTGGCGCCGACCGGCTCAAACTCACCGAACACATTGCCATCATCGACTTGATGAATCTCGCCGACGCCCTGTTGCTGCCGCAGGACGATCTTGCGCTCGCGGTCGCGTTGAAAAGCCCGTTGTTCAACCTCGACGAGGACGAGCTGTTCCGGCTCGCCTGGAACCGCAAGGGATCACTGCGCGATGCGCTGACCGCTCACGCCGCCGAGAGCGGCAACTTCAGGAGTGCGCTCGAGCGGCTCGCCGAATGCGAGCGGCGCTTTCGCACCGAGACACCGTTCTCTTTCTTCGCCTGGCTGCTCGGCGGCGATCAGGGTCGCGCGCGCATCCTGCGCCGGCTCGGGCATGAGGCCAACGATGCGCTCGACGAATTCCTCGAACTGGCCATGTCCTACGAGCGGAAGGCGCCGGCCTCGCTGCAGGGGTTCATGGCCTGGCTGCGCGCCGCCGACACCGAGGTGAAACGCGACATGGAGATCTCGCGCGACGAGGTCCGCGTGATGACCGTGCATGGCGCGAAAGGGCTGGAAGCCCCCGTCGTGATCATGGCCGACACCACGACGTCGCCATCGGACACCCAGCGGCTGCGCCTCATCCATTTGCTGCAGGGCAACGGCGGCAAGGCCGTGGTCTGGGCCGGACGCAAGGCCGAGGATCCGCCTTGCGTGGCTGAGGCGCGCGACGCCATGCTGGAGGAGACCGAGCACGAATATCGCCGCCTGCTCTATGTCGCGATGACGCGCGCGGCCGATCGGCTGATTGTCGCCGGCTGCATGCCCGGCAACAGAAACAGCGTCCGCGCGGATTCCTGGTACGATTTGATCAAGCGAGGCCTTGCGAATTCAGGCCTGGATCTCCAGGAAATCCCGGCCGGCGACGGCGTGGTGAAAAGCTACCGGCGAGCCGAAGACGCAACGCGCGAGACCGGCATCGTCCTCGATGCCGGGGCAAGCACGCCTCCATCGCTGCCGGAATGGCTCTACACACCGGCCGCGCCGGCGCAAACCATCGACCCTCGGCTACGCCCGTCCGATGCCGGCGCGGATGAGGGCAAAACCTTCCGCAGCGGCGAATCGCTCGCACTGCGGGCCCGCGCGCTCCAGCGCGGCACGCTGGTGCACCGGCTGCTGCAATCCCTCCCCGATATTGCCCCTGAGCGGCGCCGCGACGCCGCGCTGGGCTACCTTGCCCGCAATGCCGGCGGCTGGTCCGACGGCGAATGTGCGGCGCTGGCAGAGAGCGTGCTGGCGCTGGTCGGCAACCCGCTGTTCGCGCCGGTATTTGCGTCGGGTAGCCGCGCCGAGGTCTCCATCGCGGGAAGGCTGGATCGGCCGGGACGGCCTCCGGCCCTGGTATCAGGGCAAATCGACCGGCTGGCGGTGACGCCAACCGAGGTCCTGATCGTCGATTTCAAGACCAACCTCGCCCCGCCCAGCCTGCCGGCCGGGGCGCCTTCGGCCTATGTCCGCCAGCTCGCACTTTACCGCGCGATACTGCAGAAGCTTTATCCCCAGCGGCTGGTCCGGGCAGCGTTGCTTTGGACCGAAACGCCTGAATTGATGGAGATTCCTGCTCCTGCGCTGGACGCGCAACTGGCCACCATTATCCAGGGGGATGAGCAAGCTTGACCCGGCAACCGCCCGTTCATAGGTTGGCTGCATGATCCCCGCGGCGATTCTAAGGGCCGCATCCTTCCCGAACCGAACGAGGTATTCCGATGGCCGTTGGCAAGGTTTCTGACGCCGATTTCGAAGCCGAAGTGCTCAAGGCGACCGGCCCGGTCGTGGTCGATTTCTGGGCCGAATGGTGCGGTCCGTGCCGCATGATCGCGCCCGCGCTCGACGAGATTTCCGGCGTCATGGGCGACAAAGTCAAGATCGTCAAGCTGAACGTCGACGAGAGCCCGAAGACGGCCTCCAAATACGGCGTGATGTCGATCCCGACCCTGATGATCTTCAAGGGCGGCGAGATGGCCTCGCGCCAGGTCGGGGCCGCGCCGAAGCAGAAGCTGCAGCAGTGGATCACCGCTGCGGTCTGATTCGCTGCGCGACAATTATTTCCGAAAGCGGCCGGCGAATAGCCGGCCGTTTGCGTTGGGAGCCTATGCCGCCGCCGCGCCGAAGGACCGCCATGAAAGCCGCCGAACCGGTGGCCATGGAGGCGCGCTCGGTCGACGCCATTCCACGCGGGGCCGAATGGCAGTATGAGCCGAAATGGGACGGCTTTCGTTGCCTGCTCTCCCGCAAGGACGGCAAGGTCGATCTCCGCTCGAAGTCGGGTCAGGATCTGACGCGATACTTCCCCGAACTGGTCGAAGCCGCGCGCCACTTGAAGGCGCGATCGTTCCTCCTCGATGGCGAGATCGTCGTGCCGGAGGGCAGGGCGTTCTCCTTCGACGACCTGTTGCAGCGAATTCATCCCGCCGCCAGCCGGGTGAAGAGGCTTTCAGCGGACACGCCGGCGCTCTATCTCGCCTTCGACCTCCTGGGGAGTGCCGAACATAAAGACCTCGCCGCACGGCCGCTTCGTCAGAGGCGGCCGGCACTCGAGGCTTTTGCAAAAGCTCAGTTCAAATCCAATCCAACGTTTCGGCTATCGCCGGCGACGACGAGCTATGGGACCGCGAGGAAATGGCTGGCGCGGGCGGGCGGCGGTTGCGACGGCGTGATCGCCAAGCGCGTCGATCTGCCCTATCAATCCGGCAACCGCGACGGCATGCAGAAGATCAAGAATTTCCGCAGCGCCGACTGCGTGATCGGCGGCTTCCGCTACGCGACCAACAGGCTGAAGGGCAAGCGGGTCGTCGGATCGCTGTTGCTCGGCCTTTATGATCACGATGGCTTGCTGCATCATGTCGGCTTCACCTCGGCGATCAAGGCGCAGGACAAGCCCGAGCTGACGGCGAGACTGGAGCCGCTGATCGCTACCCCCGGGCTTCACCGGCAACGCGCCGGGCGGCCCCAGCCGGTGGTCGACCGAGCGTTCAGCGCAGTGGCATCCGCTCAAGCCAAAACTCGTCGTCGAGGTTGCTTACGACCATTTCAGCGGCGAGCGATTTCGCCATGGCACGTCGATCCTGCGCTGGCGTCCCGACAAGGCGCCGAAGCAATGCACATTCGATCAGCTCAAGCAGAAAACCGCCGACCCAATGAAACTGCTTTCTACCTGATCCAGCCTGTCGCCAGCGCGGAGGCCAGCTCCGGCTGGCCGTTGCGACGGGCCAGCGCCGCCATTGCCTCGTGATCGTAGGGCACCTGCCGGAAGGTCACGCTCCAGCCGCCATCGGCAAATTCCAGGATCGCATAGCGGGCATCGGGCGTGCCAGCTTCCATGACATGCGGAAATGGATGGACGTCGCGATAGCCGGGCGAGCCGACGCTGCCGGGATTGACGATCAGGCGCCCGTCGGAAAGCCGTACCGCACGCGCGATATGGCTGTGGCCGCAGAGCATGAGTGACTGCGCGATTCCCTTCGCGGCCTGCTCGATCGCTTCCAATGAGGCCATCCTAACCCTGCCGTCGGGCAACACGGTCTCCAGCCAATAGACCTCATCGCTTGCCGGCGTCGCGTGGCAGAGAAAGACGCGGTCGCGGTACACGCAAGTCGGCGGAATGCTGCGCAGCCAGTCGAGATGAAGGGCGTCGAGCTGCGCATGCGCGGGGCGGTCCCATGACCCCATCTTCCCGGGCGGCCGGTCGATCAGATAGCGATCGTGATTGCCCAGCACGTGGACGGCGTCGAGCGCCATCAGCGCATCCATGGTCGCTCGCGCGTCGAGCGGCCCGCTCGCCATGTCGCCGAGATCGACGATCTGGTCGATGCCTTGCGCGCGGATATCGGCGACCACGGCTTCCAGCGCGAGATGGTTTCCATGGACATCGGCAATCGCGGCAAAGCGCATTTGGACCCTATCCCGGCGGCGTGCCGTTGGCGGCCAGAACATGGCCGGCGAGATAGAGCGAGCCGGTAATCAGGATGCGCGGCGGTACTTCGTAGGTGAGACGCGCCAGCGCGCGCAGCGCGGCCTCGACGCTGCTTGTGGTTTCGACCCGCATGCCGAGCGCCCGCGCGGCATCCGCCAGCCGGTCCGGCGGCATCGCACCATCGCGGCCGGGGATCTGCACCGCGATGATATGACGCGTCAGCCCTGCGAAATTGGCCAGAAAGCCGCCCGCATCCTTGTTGGCCATCATGCCAGCGATCACCACCAGCGGCCGCGAGACGCGCTCCTCGAGATCGCCGAGCGCTGCCGCGGCGACGCGCCCGCCCTCGGCATTGTGGCCGCCGTCGAGCCAGATTTCCGAGCCTTGCGGGGCATGCTCCAGCAGTGTGCCCGACGCCAGCCGCTGCATCCGCGCCGGCCATTCGGCGTTGACGATGCCGGCCTCGAACGCGGCCGCGTCGACCTTGAACACGCTTTGAGCGCGCAGCGTCGCGATCGCGAGACCGGCATTGTCGAACTGGTGCCGGCCGAACAGTTTTGGCGCCGCCAGATCCATCAGGCCGCGCTCGTCCTGATAGACCAGCCGGCCGCGCTCGACATTGACATGCCACCCCTCGCCCGCCGAATACAGCGGCGCGTGCAAGCGTTTCGCCGCTTGCTCGATCACGGCAATCGCTTCCGGCGGCTGTTCGGCGCAAATCACCGGGACGCCGCGCTTGATGATGCCCGCTTTTTCGCGGGCGATCGCCGTCAGCGTATCGCCGAGGAATTCGGTATGATCCATGCTGACCGGCGCGATCACGGTCACGAGCGGCGCTTCGATCACGTTGGTGGAGTCCAGCCGGCCGCCGAGGCCTACTTCGAGCAGCACGACATCGGCCGGATGCTGCGCGAACAGGCAAAACGCCGCCGCAGTCTGGATCTCAAATATGGTGATGGGCGCGCCCGCGTTCGCCCGCTCGCAAACCTCCAGCGCCGTGGTGAGATCGTCGTCGCCGACCAGTACGCCGCCGCCGGTCCGGCCGAGCCGAAAGCATTCGTTGATCCGCACCAGGTATGGCGAGGTAAAGACATGGACGCGGAGCGCGGCCGCTTCCAGGATCGCGCGCAGATAGGCGATCGTCGAGCCCTTGCCATTGGTGCCGGCGACGTGGATCACCGGCGGCAGTTTTCGTTCGGGATGGTCGAGCCCGGCCAGCAGCCGATGCATCCGCTCGAGATCGAGATCGATGCGTTTGGGGTGCAGCGCGGACAGCCGCGCGATCAATTCGCCGAGCGGCGACGACGGCCTGGGGGCGGGCGCGTTCACGCGTGGGGTGCGGCCGGGGCGACGTCCGCACCTGATACGATCTGGGTGGGGAAAGTGACGGAGACTGCGGGTTTTGAGGCTGTCTCCGGCGCCGGCGACTTCGTCAGCAGCCGGCACAGCCGCGCCAGGGTCGGGCGCAGATCGTGGCGATGCACCACCATGTCGACCATGCCGTGGTCTTTCAGATATTCGGCGCGCTGAAACCCTTCCGGCAGCTTCTCGCGAATGGTCTGTTCGATCACGCGCGCGCCGGCAAAGCCGATCAGCGCGCCGGGCTCGGCGATCTGCACGTCGCCGAGCATGGCATAGGAGGCGGTGACGCCGCCGGTGGTCGGATTGGTCAAGACCACGATATAGGGCTGTTTCGCCTCGCGCAGCATCTGCACGCCGACGGTGGTGCGCGGCATCTGCATCAACGACAAAATGCCTTCCTGCATGCGGGCGCCGCCGGAGGCCGCGAACACGATGAACGGGGACTTCTTCTCGACCGCAAGCTCAAGCCCGCGCACGATGGCTTCGCCGGCGGCCATGCCGAGCGAGCCGCCCATGAAGTCAAAATCCTGTACCGCGATCACGACGGCTGCGCCTTCGAGCTTGCCATAGCCGACCTTGATGGCGTCGTTCAGCCCGGTGCGGGCGCGGGCATCCTTGATGCGGTCGGCGTAGCGGCGTTCGTCGCGAAATCTCAGCGGGTCAGCCGTTACCTCGGGCAGCGCCACGTCGAACCATGTCTCGTTGTCGAAGATCGATTTCAGCCGCGCCATCGCGCCCATGCGCATGTGGTAGTTCGAGCCGGGGATCACGAACTGATTGGCCTCGACGTCCTTGTAGAACACCAGCTGTCCGGAATCCGGGCACTTGATCCACAGATTCTCCGGCGTCTCGCGGCGCAGGATGCTGCGGATCTTCGGCCGGACGACGTTGGTGAGCCAATTCATGGTTCGCTCCGAATGGCGATCAAATCGCCTGGAATATATGGCGCCCCGGACATATCCCGGCAAGCCGGCGCTAGATTCTTGTTTTGACGCGTTTTCTTCACGCGAACCGGTGACCACTTCGCTCGAAAACGCTTTGCCCGTCTATCTCGCCTGCAATTGTGGCTTATTCCGCGGCCTGTTTCGCACCCCGGACGCCCTGCGCCAGCGAGGAAACCATATCGGCCACCGCACCGACGGTTTTGGCCGTCGCCCGGCCCTCGGCATCGAGGCTGCCGCGCAGCGCATCGACCAGCGCGGTGCCGACCACCGCACCATCGGCATTTTGCGCAATCGCGCGCGCAGCCTCAGGGGTGCGGATGCCGAAGCCGACACAGACCGGCAAGCTGGTGTGCCGCTTGATGCGGGCAACGGCCTCGCCGACGACACCGGAATCGGCGGCAGCGCTGCCGGTGATGCCGGTGATGGCAACGTAATAGACAAAGCCGGAGGTGTTGGCGAGCACGGCCGGAAGACGCTTGTCGTCGGTGGTCGGCGTCGCCAGCCGGATGAAATTCAGCCCGGCCTTGAGCGCCGGCAGGCACAATTCCTCGTCTTCCTCCGGCGGCAGGTCGACGATGATGAGGCCGTCGACGCCAGCGGACTTCGCGTCGACCAGGAACTTGTCGACGCCGTAGATGTAGATCGGATTGTAATAGCCCATCAGCACCAGCGGCGTGGCGTTGTCGCCGTTGCGAAACTCCCGCACCATCGCGAGCGTCTTCTTCAGCGTCATGCCGGCCTTCAGCGCGCGCAGGCCCGCCGCCTGGATGGCCGGACCGTCCGCCATCGGATCGGTGAAGGGCATGCCGATCTCGATGATGTCGGCGCCCGCCTTCGGCAGCGCCTTGATGATGTCGAGCGAGGTCGCAGGATCGGGATCGCCGGCCATCAGGAAGGTGATGAAGGCGGAGCGGCCTTGTTTCTTCAACTCGGCGAAGCGTGCATCGATGCGCGTGGTCATGATGCGGCGCCTGCGGTGCTGTGCCCGCCTCTTGCATTTGCATCTGCGGAAGCACCCCCACTCCGGCCCTCCCCCGCAAGCGGGAGAGGGGGCTGACCTCGCCGAGCAGACAGAGCGGTGCTTGCCCCGAATGCGGTCCGTTCCCTCTCCGGCTTGCGGGGGAGGGTTAGGGTGGGGGCTCTCTCCACGGACTCGATGCTGGCGGTCATCACTGCGTCTTCCCCCGCAGAATATCCGCCACCTGCGGGATGTCCTTGTCGCCGCGGCCGGAGAGGTTGATCACCATCAGGTGGTCTTTTGGCCGCTTCGGCGCGAGTTCCGTCACCTTGGCGATGGCATGCGCCGATTCCAGCGCGGGAATGATGCCTTCCAGCCGCGACAGCAGTTGAAACGCCGCCAGCGCCTCATCGTCGGTAGCGGACAGAAACGTGACGCGGCCCTGCTCGTACAGCCAGGAATGCTCCGGCCCGATGCCAGGATAATCCAGGCCTGCCGAAATCGAATGCGCGTCCTGGATCTGGCCGTCATCGTTCATCAACAGATAGGTTCGGTTACCGTGCAGCACGCCGGGCCGGCCTCCGGCAATCGAGGCCGCATGCAGTTGCGTCAGCCCGTGGCCGGCCGCCTCAACGCCGAAGATCTCGACGGAGGGATCGTCGAGGAAGGGATGAAACAGCCCCATCGCATTGGAGCCGCCGCCGATGCAGGCCACCAGCGAATCCGGCAAGCGGCCTTCCGCCTCCTGCAGCTGGGCGCGGGTCTCGATGCCGATCACCGACTGGAAATCGCGCACCATCGCCGGATAGGGATGCGGGCCCGCGACGGTGCCGATGCAGTAATAGGTGTTGTGGACGTTGGTCACCCAGTCGCGCAGCGCCTCGTTCATCGCGTCCTTCAGCGTTCGCGTGCCCGATTGCACCGCGATCACTTTGGCGCCCAGCATTTCCATGCGGAACACGTTCGGCGCCTGCCGCGCGACGTCGACCGCGCCCATATAGACCACGCATTCGAGCCCGAACCGCGCGCACAAGGTCGCGGTGGCGACGCCATGCTGGCCGGCGCCGGTCTCGGCGATGATGCGCTTCTTGCCCATCCGCCGCGCCACCATGATCTGGCCGAGCACATTGTTGACCTTGTGCGAGCCCGTGTGGTTCAGCTCCTCGCGCTTGAGATAGATTTTTGCGCCGCCAAGATGTTCGGTCAGCCGTTCAGCGAAATACAGCGGCGACGGCCGCCCGACATAGTCCCGGAGATAGCCGTTCATCTCCTTCTGGAATGCCGGATCAGCTTTGGCCTCGGCATAGGCCTTTTCCAGGTCGAGGATCAGCGGCATCAGCGTTTCCGCGACGAAGCGGCCGCCGAAAATGCCGAAATGACCGCGCTCGTCGGGGCCGCTGCGGTAGGAGTTGGGTATTGCGGGACTCATCTTCGCCTTTCGTCATGGCCGGGCTTGTCCCGGCCATCCACGTCTTACTTGCTTTGAGTTTCAAAAGACGTGGATGCCCGGGACAAGCCCGGGCATGACGCCGTCGAGTTTTCGGTGGCGCGCGCGGCGTGGATAAAGGCGCGGATCATCTCGGGATCCTTGACGCCGGGGGTGCGTTCGACGCCCGAGGAGACATCGACGCCGCCGGCGCGGGAGATGCGAACGGCGTCTGCGACATTTTCCGCATTAAGCCCGCCCGAGACCATGAACGGCAGTTTCAGGTCGAGATGTTCCAGCACATGCCAGTCGAACACCGCACCGAGGCCGCCCGGTCGCGTGGCCTCCTTCGGCGCGCGGGCGTCGAACAGGATGCGGTCGGCGACCGCGGCATAGCCGGCCAACGAGGCAAGGTCGGCCGATGTCTCGACCGCGATCGCCTTCATGACCGGCAATCCGAATTTCTGCTTGATGTCGGCGAGCCGCGCCACGCTCTCCTTGCCGTGCAGCTGCAGCATATCGGGCTGCAGCGCCTCGACGATGTCGGCGAGCGTCGCATCGTCGGCATCGACGGTGAGCGCGACCTTTTTCGCGCGCCGCTTGACCTGGTTGCCGAGTTCGCGGGCCGCCTCAAAGCCGATATGCCGCGGCGACGGGGAGAAGAACACGAACCCGACCATATCCGCGCCGGCGTCCAGCGCGACGTCGAGCGTCTCGCGCGTGGACAGGCCGCAAATTTTGACGATCAGGGACATGTTTCAGGGCACGGGTCAGGGCTGCGGGCTGGGCCGGAAATAGGATGCGCTCGCGGCCCGCGTTCTACAACGTCGCGCCCTGCTTGTCTCGCCCGGAGGCCCCATATGGGCCGGCTGGCTGCGGGGCCGGCAGGCGCTGCGGATTGTAGCGTGCAGGCGAGCTGCCGGCACGCAGTTCGGCGAGCTGGGCACGCGCGGCGTTCGCATCGGCCTCGTGCCGGCGTGCGGCGCGCCGCCAGTGGCGCTGCCGGAACCAGGTGGCGGTGCCGCCCGCCGCCACGCCGAGGATCGCCACCGCGATGATGACGACGAACAGCGGCAGCCTGACCGCGATCGACGGATCGGCCGAATTGAACGGGTCGAACGACACGGTTACCGAATGCCGGTTTGCGACCGCGAATACGACAAAGATCAGGCCCAACGGGATCAGCACCACTGCGGTAAAGAACTTGCGCATGATCCCTCTCGCGTTGCTGAAAACCCGGCGGGCGCGCAGTCCGAAAACACGCCCGGCTTTGCGGCCCGATGATGCGCGATCCGAAAACGCTTATGCGCCGGTTTCGGGCGCTCCGCTCTCGCGGTTCAGCCGTTCACGCATTTCCTTGCCCGTCTTGAAAAACGGGACGCTCTTCTGATCGACCGGTACATGCGCGCCGGTCCGCGGATTGCGCCCCGCGCGCGCGGGGCGGTGCTTGACCGAGAAAGCACCGAAACCGCGCAGCTCGACCCGGTCGCCGCGAGCCAGGGCGGCAACGATCTCATCGAGGATCGCGTTCACAATGTTCTCGACATCCCGCTGGTAGAGATGCGGGTTGTGCTCGGCGATACGCTGAACAAGTTCGGATTTGATCATCGAGACTGGGACCCGGGAAGGTGCGGATATCCATTTCCGTGAAAATGCCTTGAACTGTCAAGACGCTAAATCAAGTTTGGCCGGCGCGAAAAGGCGTGACAGAGGTCCCGGGCGGGGTTTGTGACAGTACCCGCAATGCGGGACAGGGGGCGGAAACCGGACATAGGCCGCTCAATTGGTACCCCCGGGTTGCCACAGCGCCAGCATACCGTCGAGGCTTAGCCCGTCGACCGCCCCTGCGACGCCAACCTGCTCGATCCGCCTCGCCATGCCACTGAAGCCGAGCGCATCGAGCGTGATCGAGGCCGCCGTGCGCAGGAAAGTCAGGTCGCCGAAGCGCGGCGCCAGCTTGTAGTCGCGCACCGGCAGGCCGGCCTTGACGCCCTTCTCCGCGACCAGCCACGCCACCGCGGTTTTCTCGTCGCCGAGTTGATCGACCAGTTTGAGGTCGACCGCCTGGTGGCCGGTGAACACCCGTCCGTCCGCGACCTTGTCGAGCAAGGCGTCGTCCATGCCGCGCCGGTCCTTCACCAGGCCGCGGAACCAGGCGTAGGAGTCCTTCACCAGCGAATCCAGCGCCGCGCGCGCTTCCGGACTGGTCGGCTCGAAGCCGTTGGGGGCCGCTTTCAGCGGTGAGGACTTCACTTCCTCGACCTTGACGCCGACGGTTTTCAAAAGATCCGTGAAGTTCGGAAACTGAAACAGCACGCCGATCGAACCGACCAGCGAGGTCTGTTGCGCCACGATATGATCGGCCGCGATCGCAGTGATGTAGCCGCCCGATGCAGCCAGGCCTTCGACCACCACGACCAGCGGCTTCTTTGCCTTCAGGCTCGTCAGCGCATCGTAGAGCTGTTCGGAGCCGGCCGTGGTGCCGCCGGGCGAGTTGATGTGCACGATGACCGCCGCGGCGCTGGATTTCTCCAGCCGCTCCAGCGCCGCCACCCGATCATTGTCGCTGAGGATCAGGCCGTCGATTTGGATGCGCGCGATCGAGCCCGCCGTCGAGAACGCGCCGCGCCCGCCCGGCGTCGCGATCACCCCGATCGCGACGATCGCGGCAATCGCCAGCACCGCCGCGGCGACGCGCCAGAACGTCAGCTTGCGGCGAATCCTGCGGCGGTCGACGATCACGTCCGATTCAAGCGACATCGAAAATTCTCCCGGAAGCGGCTACCCGAGGGATCGCACGGCGTCCTCTGCATAGCCCTAATATGGCGTGTCATGATTACATCAATTGCGATGCAATATGAAGAAAACAAGGCCCCCTCGTCGCCCCGGCGAACGCCGGGGCCCATATTCCGCGGCGGTAATTGTTGTTGAAGGTCTTTACCACGGTGCCCCCATCGACAGGGCACGGCGTATGGATTCCGGCGTTCGCCGGGATGACGAACAAAAAGGCCCCGGTCGAAACCGGGGCCCGATTGATGAAGCCGGTAAGCGCTGACCTTACTTGTCGGTGCGCTGTTTGAGGGCGGTGCCGAGAATGTCGCCCAGCGTCGCCCCCGAATCGGAGGAGCCATATTGCGCGATGGCTTCCTTCTCTTCGGCGACTTCGAGTGCCTTGATCGAGACCTGCACCTTGCGGGCCTTCTTGTCGAACTGGATCACCCGCGCGTCGACCTTTTCGCCCACGGCGAAACGTTCGGCGCGCTGATCGGCGCGCTCGCGCGCCAGCTCCGAACGCTTGATGAAGGTGGTGAAGTCGGTGCCGACGATCTTGACCTCGATGCCGCTTTCCTTGACCTCGAGCACTTCGCAGGTCACCACCGCGCCCTTCTTGACGTCGCCGGGCTCCGCGAACGGATCGCCCTCGAGCTGCTTGACGCCGAGCGAGATGCGCTCCTTCTCGACATCGACGTCGAGCACCACGGCCTTGACCATGTCGCCCTTCTTGAAGTTGTCGATCACCTGCTCGCCCGGGAGCTTCCAGTCGAGGTCGGACAGATGCACCATGCCGTCGACGTCGCCCTCGAGCCCGAGGAACAGGCCGAACTCGGTCTTGTTCTTGACCTCGCCCTCGACCACCGAGCCGACCGGGAATTTCTCGACGAAGACTTCCCATGGGTTGCGCATGGTCTGTTTGAGACCGAGCGAAATCCGGCGCTTGACCGAATCCACTTCCAGCACCTGCACTTCGACTTCCTGCGAGGTCGAGACGATCTTGCCGGGGTGCATGTTCTTCTTGGTCCACGACATTTCCGAGACGTGGATCAGGCCTTCGATGCCCGGCTCCAGCTCGACGAAGGCACCGTAGTCGGTGATGTTGGTGACGCGGCCGGTGAAGCGCGCGTTCAGCGGATATTTCGCCTCGATGCCCTGCCACGGATCGTCCAGCAGCTGCTTCATGCCGAGCGAGATACGGTGGGTCTCGTGGTTGATCTTGATGATCTTGACCTTGACGGTCTGGCCGATGGTGAGCACCTCGGTCGGGTGGTTGACCCTTCGCCAGGCGATATCGGTGACGTGCAGCAGGCCGTCGATGCCGCCGAGGTCGACGAACGCGCCGTAATCGGTGATGTTCTTGACCACGCCGTCGATGACCTGACCTTCTTCGAGGTTCTGCACCAGTTCCTGGCGCTGCTCGGCGCGGGTCTCTTCCAGCACGGTGCGGCGCGACACCACGATGTTGCCGCGGCGGCGATCCATCTTCAGGATCTGGAATGGCTGCGAATTGTTCATCAGCGGTGCGACGTCGCGGATCGGGCGGATGTCGACCTGCGAGCGCGGCAGGAAGGCGACCGCGCCGTCGAGGTCGACGGTGAAGCCGCCCTTGACCTGGTTGAAGATGACGCCGTGCACCTTCTCGTTATTGTTGAAGGCCTTTTCCAGCTTGCCCCAGCTCTCCTCGCGGCGC
The DNA here is from genome assembly GCF_035484855.1 of Bradyrhizobium sp. Taxonomy (GTDB): domain Bacteria; phylum Pseudomonadota; class Alphaproteobacteria; order Rhizobiales; family Xanthobacteraceae; genus Bradyrhizobium. The sequence goes on along the minus strand of NZ_DATHOP010000114.1, from coordinate 7,039 downwards.
GCCTTGTCGCGCGACAGCACGGCTTCGCCGAGCGCATTCTCGATGCGGTCGAGAAACACCTCGACCACGTCGCCCACCTTGAGTTCGCTTTCTTTGCCGGGCCCGGCGAATTCGCGTAGCGCCACACGGCCCTCGGTCTTCAGGCCGACGTCGATGACGGCCATGTCCTTCTCGATCGCAACAACGGTGCCCTTGATGACGGAGCTTTCCTGCAGATTGCCGCCGGCGAAGGACTCGTCGAGCATGGCGGCAAAATCGTCGCGGGAAGGATTATAGGAAGTAGCAGTCGAAGCCATTTGTTCTCCAGATGCGGGTATTGCCGGCCATTGGGGTTTTGGGGCGTATCGCGCGTGAAGTGCCAGGGTTCCGCAAATCCCTGACGACCGCCTTTGCGACAATGCGCAAATGGCGGGCCGGCAGCATGCCTGCACGTTCGAGACGTTGGTTTTGTCCGGGACCTGAACGAGGCAATCGACCTCGGGATATCGATGTTCAAGACCTGGAGCGGGCTTTCCTCCAATGACGGCGGCGGATTAGACCCGCTGCCGGCCCGCTCGGACGGCCTCGACAATGTCGATGGCGGCCTGGACGCTGCCTTCTATATCCAAATGGGAGTTATCGAGCAAGTAAGCATCCGCGGCCTGCTTTAAAGGAGCGGTGGCGCGATTTTGGTCACGTTCGTCGCGCTTGAGGATATCCGCCAGCACCGCGGCCTCGTCGACGTCCTCGCCCCGAGCGCGAGCCTCCAGCGTCCTGCGGCGGGCGCGGACCTTCGGGTCGGCGACGACGAAAATCTTCACGTCGGCATGCGGGCAGATCACGGTTCCGATGTCGCGGCCGTCGAGCACCGCGCCGGGCGGATCGGCGGCAAATTGGCGCTGAAAATTCAGCAAAACCTCCCGCACCCTGGGGATCGCCGAGACCACCGAGGCGGCATCGCCCACGGCCTGGGTCTTGAGCGCGGGATCGCCGAACTTTTCGGGGTCGAGCGCCAATGCCGCTGACACCGCGATCATCTCGTCGGTCAGGTCGGCGCCGGCGTCCAACAGCGCCTTGGCGACCGCGCGGTAGATCACGCCGGTATCGAGGTGACGATAGCCGTAATGCCGGGCAAGCCGCTTGCCGAGCGTGCCTTTGCCGGAAGCTGCCGGTCCGTCGATGGCGATGATCATGCTGGCCTATGTCTTGGCTGGCTGCGGGCCACGGGCCCGCCGCAGCGGCCGTTCCTCGGTGAAGATGTTGCGCGAGGCGAATTCGCCGGGGCTGGCAAAGGTCAGGTATTCGCGCATGCCGTCGGTCACAAACTCGCGCGTCCAGTCGATGAAAATCGAACTCGTGTGCCAAGGTCGATCGAGAAAACGTGCAGGACCGCAAACCCACTTCGGTACATGACCCATCCTGTGCTGCTTGGCCAGGTATTCGGCGATTGCCCCAACCAACGCATCGAACCTTTTGTCGTTCGTCAATGCCGGTTCCTCGGCGATCGTATCGTAACGGGCCTCAGTCGTGGCTACGAGGTCGAACATATCGACAAACTCGGCCAGCGTCACAGTCGGCGATGCGCCGCGTCGAATTCTATCGACAGCCTCTGCAAGCGTATTTGGACCCATCGGATCGTCCTTCCGCTCGACATCGTTCAGCTAGGCGAACTCCGCACCAAGCCCGCGCATCATCGGAATGAAATCCGGAAATGAGGTGGCGATGAAGGAGGTGTCGTCGACCTTCACCGGCTTGTCGGCGGCAAGTCCCATCACCAGCGCCGACATCGCGATGCGGTGGTCCATGTGGGTGGCAACCAGGCCCTCGCCCGGCACGTGGCCGCGGCCCTCGACAATCAGGTCGTCGCCCGAAATCTCGACCTTGACGCCGTTGACCCGCAGCATGGCGGCGGTGGCCTCGAGCCGGTCGGACTCCTTGACGCGCAATTCCTTGAGGCCGCGCATGATCGTCGTGCCTTCGGCGAAGGAAGCCGCCACCGCCAGCACCAGATATTCGTCGATCATCGAGGGCGCGCGCTCGGGCGGCACCTCGACGCCGCGCAGTTTCGAGGCGCGCACCCGTAGCCGCGCCATCGGCTCGCCGGTATCGCCGCGGATTTCGCTTTCCTCGATCAAGGCGCCCATTTCGCGCAGCGTCGTCAACAGCCCGGTGCGCAGCGGATTGGTCATGACGTCCGACAGAACGAGGTCGGAGCCTTCGACGATCAAGGCCGCGACGATCGGGAAGGCCGCCGAGGACGGATCGGCCGGCACCACCACCTCAGTGCCATGCAGTTCGGGCTGACCGGTCAGCGCGATCCTGCGGCCGTGGCTGCCTTCCCGCGTCGAGACGATCTCGGCGCCAAAATGCTTCAGCATCAACTCGGTATGGTCGCGGCTCGCCTCGGTCTCGATCACCATGGTGACGCCCGGCGCGGCCAGCCCCGCCAGCAGCACCGCGGACTTGATCTGGGCCGAGGCGACCGGTGTTTGATAGCGGATCGGCAGGGGATCGCGGGCGCCCTCGAGCCGCAATGGCAGCCGGCCGCCCTGCTCGCTTTCGCCCACCCGCGCGCCCATCAATTCCAGGGGATCGAGTATCCGCCGCATCGGACGCGAGCGCAGCGACGCATCACCGTCGAAAACCGCCGATATCGGGCAGCCCGCTACCGCTCCCATCGCCAGCCGGCAACCGGTGCCCGAATTGCCGAAATCGAGCGGTGCCCGTGGCTGGGCGAAGCCGGCTACGCCAACGCCGCGCACGGTCCAGGCGAAATCGCCTGATCGTTCGACCTTCGCGCCCAGTTCCCGCATCGCCCTGGCGGTATTGAGGACGTCGTCGCCCTCCAGCAGGCCGGAAATACGGGTTTCGCCGACCGCCAGCGCGCCCAGGATCAGGGCCCGGTGCGAAATCGACTTGTCGCCGGGGACCCGGACCTTCCCGGTCAGGGGTCCGCTGGAGCGGGCTTCAAGCGGCTGGGCGGATTGGGTCAAGATTGTGTCCTCTGGCGCGGGGCGCAGGTACCACATGGGCGGCGGCGCGTCACGCAGGCATCCGTCTCATGTAAAGCGCTATTGACAGCGGCGTGGCAACTAGCCAAGTGAAGCACCGTTTTTCAAAAAATTCCCAGGATTCCACACGTGGCCAAGTCCGATCTCGGAACCAAACGTATTTGCCCGACGACGGGCAAGAAATTCTATGATCTCAACAAGAGCCCGGTGATCTCTCCCTATACCGGTGAGATCGTGCCGATTGCCCCGGTGCCGCCGCCGCGGACCCGTGCCGACGCCGCGGCCCGCGCCAGCGCCGCGGCTGCCGCCTCCGCCGCCGAGGCCGTGCCCGAGCCGGTCGAGGCGGAAGAGTTGGTGCCGCTCGAGGAGGCCGACGCCGAGGAGAATACCGGCAAGGTCAAGGCGGTCGTGCCGGAGTCCGAGGACGACATCGAGATCGACGAGACCATCGAAGATGACGACGATGACGATTCCACCTTCATCGCCGACGAGGAGGAAGGCGACGAGGACGTCACCGACATCATCGGCGACGTCGGCGGCGACGAGGAGACTTGAGATCGGCCCTGAACTGTGTTCAGGGTTTTCGCCCGCGGGTCGCCCAGACCCGCGGACAGCGTGATCCGGAAAAGTGCGAAGCGGTTTTCCGAAAAAGATCATGCTAAAATGAGGCGTGAGGGGCCATAGCTCAGCTGGGAGAGCGCTTGCATGGCATGCAAGAGGTCGGCGGTTCGATCCCGCCTGGCTCCACCACGCTTCGCCCTTCGGGCTCGCGTGGCGCCGGCGCGTGAATGCCAATTTCCGTCATTGCGAGCGCAGCGAAGCAATCCAGCTTTCTTGCTTGCTGCTCGATGGATTGCTTCGCGGAGCCTGTCATCGGGCGCGCATTTGCGCGACCCGTTGGCTCGCAATGACGGCTTATGGCTCCGGCGTGGGATTTGCGAAGAAGCCGCTCTGATGCTTAAAGCTTCCTGACATCCCTCGGCAACTTCGCAAGCAGCACCCATGCCTCCTGAACCTTCCCCTGGCGCGATGACCGGATTGCGCGTGATCGACCTGACGCGGGTTCTCGGCGGGCCCTATTGCACGCAGATCCTCGCCGATCACGGCGCCGACGTGATCAAGGTCGAGCCGCCCGCCGGCGACGAGGTCCGCGACTGGGGCCCGCCATTCCATAATGAAGACGCGGCCTATTTCGTCGGCATCAACCGCAACAAGCGCTCGATCGGGCTCGATCTCGCTTCCGTTGGCGGTCGCGCGGTGCTGATGAAGATGCTGGAGAGCGCCGATGTGCTGATCGAGAATTTCAAGCCGGGCACGCTCGACAAGTGGGGCATCGGCAACGAGGTGCTGCGCGCGAAATTTCCGCGCCTGGTGCACTGCCGGATTTCCGGTTTCGGCGCCGACGGCCCGCGCGGCGGCAATCCCGGCTATGACGCCATCATCCAGGCCATGACCGGCATGATCGCCGCGACCGGCTCGCCGCAATCGGGGCCGATGCGGATCGGCGTTCCGCTGGTCGACATCTCGACCGGCCTTTACGCGGCAATCGGAATCCTGATGGCGCTGGCCGAGCGGCAGAAATCGGGCCTCGGCCAATTTCTCGAGACCACGCTGTATGAAACCGGCCTTGCCATCATGCATCCGCATGCCGCGAATTATTTCATGCACGGCAAACCGCCGAAACTCACCGGCAACGAGCACCCGAACCTCGTGCCTTACGCGATCTTCCCGACCCGGACCGACGACATCTTCATCGGCGTCGGCAATGACGGCACCTTCCGCAAGCTCGCCAAGGAGATCGGCAAGCCCGAACTCGGCACCGACCCGCGCTTTGCCCGCAACAAGGACCGCATCGCCAACCGTGACGCGCTGCGCGCCGAACTCGCCGCGGTGTTCAGCCAGCAGGATGCCGGACCGCTGTGCGATCGCCTGCTCGCGGCGGGATTGCCGGCCGGGCCGGTGCAGTCGATCGCCCAGGCGCTGACCAGCGCCCATACCGTCCACCGCGGCGATATCGTCGAGAAGGACTGGTACAAGGGGGTCGCCTCGCCGATCCGGATGGAGCGCAGCAAGGCCAGCCTGCGCCGCGTCCCGCCGAAATTCAGCCAGGACACGGCCGGGGTGCTGGCCGAGTTCGGCTATTCCGGAGCCGACGTCGACGGCCTGATCGCCAAGGGCGTGGTCTGCGGGTCTGAGCGCAAGCGCTAGTTTCGTGCCACGGATGCTGTGCGGCAGGCCGCTCTTGCGGCGTGGTGCGCTGCTGATCGAGGCCCATCCGTCTCTGTATCAATGGGTCCCGGCTCTGCGGTGCATCGCTGAAGATGCGCTGCACCGCGTCCGGGACACGAGATCGTCGTCTTCGCCTATTTTCCGCTTCCCTTGGCCCGCGCTTCCCCAATACCATCCTTTCGCTTATACGGTCATTTGCACGTCATCCGGCGCTGTTATCGCGCAAAACGAAGATGGCGGCCCCAACCTGGAGGAATTTCATGGCACTTCGACGATTCGGCGCGGCGGCGGCAACAGCGGTTGGACTTGCGCTTGCGACACCTGCTCACGCCGTCACCGAGATTCAGTGGTGGCACGCGATGACCGGCCCGAACAACGACGTCGTGGTCAAGCTCGCCAATGACTTCAACGCTTCGCAAAGCGACTACAAGATCGTTCCGAGCTTCAAGGGCAGCTACGCCGATGTACTGAACGCCGGGATCGCGGCGTTTCGGGCCGGCAACGCGCCCGGCATCATGCAGGTGTTCGAGGTCGGCACCGCGACCATGATGGCTGCCAAGGGCGCCGTCAAACCGGTTTCCGAATTGATGAAGGAGCAGGGCGAGAAATTCGATCCCAAATCCTATCTGCCGGCGATCACCGGTTACTACTCGACCTCGAAGGGCGACATGCTGTCGTTTCCGTTCAATTCGTCGAGCATGGTGATGTGGGTCAATCTCGACGCGCTGAAGAAGGCCGATATCGCCGAGCCGCCGAAGACCTGGCCCGAAGTATTTGCCGACGCCAAGAAGCTGCATGCAACCAGCCCGACCTGCGGCTTCTCCTCGGCCTGGGGCTCCTGGGGCCTGATCGAACAGTTTTCGGCCTGGCACAACGTGCCGATGGGCACCAAGGCCAACGGGCTCGACGGCTTCGACACCGTGCTCGAATTCAACACCCCGCTGGAAACCAAGCTGCTGGACACCCTCGCCGACCTGCAAAAGGACAAGAGCTACGATTATTCGGGACGCACCAACACCGGCGAAGGACGCTTCACCTCGGGTGAATGCCCGATGTTCATGACCTCCTCGGCGTTCTATCCGAACGTCAAGGCGAACGCCAAGTTCGCTTATACCGCGGTACCGATGCCGTATTTCCCCGACGTCAGCGGCGCGCCGCAGAATTCCATCATCGGCGGCGCCTCGCTCTGGGTGATGGGCGGAAAATCGCCGGAGGAATACAAGGGGATCGCAAAATTCTTCACCTTCCTCTCGGACACCGACCGCCAGGCCAATTTGCATCAGGTCTCGGGTTATCTGCCGATCACCAAGGCGGCGTATGAAAAGACCAAGGCGGATGGCTTCTACGAAAAGAACCCGATCCTCGAAGTGCCGCTGAAGGAATTGACCAACAAGCCGCCGACCGAGAATTCACGCGGCCTGCGCTTCGGCGGCATGGTGCAGTTGCGCGACGTGTTCGCCGAGGAGATCGAGGCGGCGCTCGCCGGCAAGAAGTCGGCGAAGGACGCACTCGACGAAGCGGTGTCGCGCGGCAACGCGATGCTGCGGCAGTTCGAACGTACCGCCGTCAAGTAGTGAGGGCTGAGGTTGATGGCCGGGCGTATCCCGGCCATCATCCATCCAGCGGGGCATTATGGAAAACCGGGCGATCTTCTCGGGCAGGCTGCTGCCGTATCTCTTGATCCTGCCGCAGCTTGCGGTCTCCCTGATCTTTTTCTACTGGCCGGCGGCGCAGGCGCTGTGGCAATCGTTCCTGGTGCAGGACGCGTTCGGGCTGTCGACCGAATTCGTCTGGTTCGAGAACTACGTCTCGCTGCTGCA
>NZ_DATHOP010000113.1:0-87418 GCF_035484855.1 Bradyrhizobium sp. | reverse complement strand
GTTGGCGTCGAGCGGCAGCCCGGCCATGTAGGCGACGGCGTCGCCGACCGCTTTGGCGTCCATGCGCGGTTCGGGGATCTTGCGGCCATCGGGCTGCAGCACGCCGGCGACCATGCGGTCCGTCATCGGGGTTGCGGCGTTGCCGATGTCGACCTGGCCGACGGCGATGTCGTACATGCGGCCGTCGAGATTGGTGGCCTTGGTGAGGCCGGTGATGGCGTGCTTGGTTGAGGTATAGGCCGAGGAGAGCGGCCGGGGCGCGTGCGCCGAGATCGAACCGTTGTTGATGATGCGGCCGCCGCGCGGGGTCTGGTCCTTCATGATCCGGAACGCGTGTTGCGAGCACAGGAACGGCGCGGTGAGGTTGGTGTTCACCACCGCCTGCCACTGCGCCAGGCTGAGATCCTCGAAATTCACCGGCGGCGCGCCCATGCCGGCATTGTTGAAGAGAACGTCCAGCCGGCCATAGGTCTCCATCACCTTGGCGAACAAGGCGGCGATCGATCCGGGATCGGTCATGTCGGCGGAGACAGGAAGGCTCTTGCCGATGTTGTCGCCGAGCTTCTGGGTCTCCTGCAGTTTCTCCAGCCGCCGGCCCGCGAGCACCACGGTAAATCCGGCCCTCATCAGCGCCAGCGACGCCGCGCGTCCGACACCGGTACCTGCGCCGGTCACCACGGCGATCTTGTTTGCTGCCTCGGTCATTTGTTTCCTTGCCTTTGCGTTTTCAGGTTTCTGCCTTGTAGGGTGGTCTTGGAATATTCTGATGCGCCGCGCGCAGCGCCGCCGACCAGCGGGAGCGCAGGTCGTGAAAATACGGCTCGCCGGCCTCGATCCGGTGATTGAGATCGGCGTCGCAGACATCGGTTCGCACCACCAGCACGTCGATCGGCAGCCCGACGCCGATATTGGAGCGCATCGTCGAGTCCATCGAGATCAGGCTGGTCTTGAGCGCTTCGTACAACTCGACGTCGTAATGCATGGCGCGGTCGAGCACCGGCTTGCCATATTTGTGCTCGCCGATCTGCAGGTACGGCGTATCGGTGGTGCATTCGATGAAATTGCCTGCCGGGTAGACCATGAACAGCCGCATCCGCGACCCCTTGATCTGGCCGCCGAACAGGAACGACACGTCGAAATTGATGTCCTCGGATTGCAGCGCGATGCCCTCGGTAGCGTGCACGGCGCGGATCGCCCGCCCGATGCGCTGCGCCGCCTGGAACATGGTCGGTGCGTTCAGCAGCGTCTCGATGTCGCCGGTGTGCGGGTCTTCCAGCCCCTCGGTCAGCGTCGAGAGCACCGACTGGCTGATCGCCAGATTACCGGCGCTGGCGATCGCCATGATCCGCTCGCCCGGTTTGGAGAAGATGTGGAGCTTTCGGAAGGTCGAGACATTGTCGAGGCCGGCATTGGTGCGCGTGTCCGCGATCATGACGAGGCCATCCCGCACCAGCACTCCGCAACAATAGGTCATCCCAGGTCCCCGAACGCTTCAGCCGGCGGTGAATTACTAGCCAATTTTGGTGGGGTCTCCAACCCCAATCGGGGGATCACCGGCGTCATTCCGGAGCCGTTCCCGAAACGAGCAAACATCGAATCTTGCGATTCCGGAGGACGAATGCTGACTTTGGCCCCCATTTCAATGATAGCCGTAGCTGCGCGCGATGTAGAAACAAGTGCAATCAACGACATTCAAGAGCTGAACCGTGCGCGGTAGTCGGTCGGCGTTGCCGAAAGCACGCGCAGGAAGCTGCGGCGCATGGTTTCTTCCGAGCCGAAGCCGCAACGCTGCGAGATGCGCTTCACCGGCAGGCGTGACTCCGACAATAGCCGCCGCGCCGCCTCCACCCTCAGCCGTTCGATGGCGCGCGCCGGCGTTACCCCGGTAGCCTCGGCATAGTGCCGGCTGAAACTGCGTTCACTCATCCCGGCCTGATCGGCCAGCATCGCGAGCGAAAGATCGTCGGAGAGATGCTTGTTGATCCATTCGTGCAGCGCGCCGAATTCGTCTTCGGCCGATTGCATCGACAGAGCCTCGCTGAATTGTGCCTGCCCGCCCGGACGCTTGAGGAAGACGACGAGATAACGCGCAACTGCCAGTGCCGCGGTACGACCCAAATCCTCTTCTACCAGCGCCAGCGCGAGGTCGATGCCGGCGGTCACGCCCGCCGAAGTCCAGACCGAGCCATCTCGCACGAAGATCGGGTCCGACTCGACCCGCACCGCGGGGAAACGCCGGGCAAGCTCGGCGCAGTATGACCAATGGGTGACCGCTCGTCGTCCGTCGAGCGCGCCCGAGGCAGCCAGCAGGAACGCGCCTGTACAGACCGATGCGACGCGCCGCGCTTTCCTGGTACGCTGCCGCACCCAATCAACTAGTACCGTGTCGGCGGCAGCCGCATCGACGCCCGGACCACCAGCCACGATCAGTGTATCCGGAGCCGTTCCGGTGCGCGGCAGCGGGCTGGTCGTGATCCCAACTCCGGCCGAAGTCGTTACGCCCTGTCCGCCTTTCGCCACAACGCGCAGGACGTAAGGCGGCATTCCTCCGGCTTGCGCGACGTGATCGTTGGCGCAGACGAACACCTGAAGCGGCCCCGTGACATCCAGCAACTGCACCGAGGGGTAGGCCAACACTTCGACAAGGCGAGCCGAATGGCCTCGAACTGTGGTTGGCGGGAAACGAGGGGACTTTGGCATTTCCGCCAGAGGCTATTCCCCTAGGCTGCGCTTGTCCATCCGAACTTGAAGGAGTGCTTCATGATCCCGCGTGACACCCATTTACAAATCGGTTCCCTGCTGTTTGAGGGCCTCGACCAGATCGACCTGACAGGACCGTTCGAAGTGCTGTCGCGCATTCCGAACTCGACCTACCGCCTCTACGGCAAGACCGCCGAGCCCGTACGCGACCTCAAGGGGTTGCGGCTGACGCCGGACGCGGCGCTGTCGGATGCGCCACAACTCGATGTGCTTCATGTCCCCGGCGGATTCGGGCAGGAAGCCCTGATGGAGGACGCCGAAGTGCTGGCCTGGATCAGGCAGCAGGCGGCCGCCGCGCGCAGCGTTTTCTCGGTATGTACTGGCGCGCTGCTCTGTGGCGCGGCGGGGCTCCTCAAGGGAAGGCGGGCGACGACGCATTGGGCGTCATTTCACCTGCTGCCGTACTTCGGTGCAATCCCCGTCAACGAGCGGGTGGTCGTGGACGACAACTGGGTTTTCGCCGCCGGCGTCACGGCCGGCATCGACGGCGCCTTGCGGCTCGCCGCCGAATTGCGCGGTGACGATGCCGCTCGGACGATCCAGCTCCATATGGTGTACGCGCCGGAGCCGCCCTTCGACAGCGGCACCCCGGAAACCGCGCCTGCCGCGATCCTCGCGCAAGCGCGGCAATCGGTAGCCGGCATCACCGCGCAACGCGAAGCGACCGCTCGGCGCGTCGCCGACCGCCTCGGCATCGACGTTTCCGGAGCTGCGCCATGAGTTTCCGCATTTGGCGGGAAACGAGGGTCATTTGGCAAATCCGCCAAAGCATCCAGCCCTGAATAGGGATCAGCTGAACGCTCGGCATTCGAGTTCACCGGTCGGTAGCGGTTCCAGATAATCGAACGGCGCAGCCATCGCGCCAAACCTGTAGGAGAAACAAAATGCAAAGCTTTCCCGTTCTTACGATTGATACGGCACCCGAGAAATCCAGGCCTGCACTGCAGGCACTGCAGGGCGCGTTCGGCATGATCCCGAACGTCGCCGGCGCCATGGCGACGTCTCCCGTGCTTATCGACAGCCTGGTCGCTCTGTTCGGGAAGGTACATGGCGGCAGCTTTACCGAGGCCCAGATTCAGACGCTGCTTCTTACCAATGCGGTGACAAACGGTTGTTCCTGGGCGGTCGCTTTCCACACGGGTCTGGCGCTCAGGGAGGGCCTTGACCAGGCAGACGTCCAGGCCATTCGCGAACGTCGCGTTCCGAAGGGCGCTACGTCCGCGGCGCTGTCGACATTCGCGAGAACCCTGATCGAGAAACGCGGACGCGTTGACGATCACGACGTCGATGCATTGGTGGCGGCCGGGTTCCGCAAGGAGCATGCGTTGGAGGTCATCGCGGTCGTGGCGGCATCCACCATCACAAATTACACTGCCAGCGTCACGAAGCCGCCGGTCGAAGAGCCTTTCCAGGCTTATTCGTGGAGCGCCCGATAATCGCGCCGGGGTCCAAAGCAACGCCCGGCGCCGGCGAAACGAAAACTTGCCGGCGCGCTCGGGCCATATCCGAATGACGACACGTTACGACTGGCTCTGGCTTTGCCCCTGCCGGCCGCCGGCTTGGTCGACCTTGACCGCGACCGTCAGCGTTTCCATGCCGCCGCCGTAACGGGTCCCGCGCACCGGCGCCGCGCCGAGATAATCCAGCCCGATGGCGACGCGGGCATGGGCGTCGGTGGTGCAGATGCCGTTGGCCGGATCGAACCCGACCCAGCCCAAATCAGGCACGAAGGCCTCCGCCCAGGCGTGGCCGGCCTGCTGATTGACCATGCCGTCCGAGCGCAAAAAATGCCCGGAGACGAAGCGCGCCGGCACTAGGCCCGACCGCGCGCAGGCGATGAAGATATGCGCGTAATCCTGGCACACCCCGCGCTTCAGCCCGAAGGCTTCCACCGCCGAGGTGCCGCTGTTGGTGGGGTCCTCGTCGAAGGTCATGTGCTCGTTGATCTGCATCATCAGCGCGTGCAGGAATCCGAGCACGTCGGCCTCGGATTCCGCGCGCAGCTCGCGGGCAAAATTCGCCATCGCCGGATTGACTTCAGTGAGCTGGGTCGAGCGCAGGAACAGGCTCGGCGGAAACCGCTCGTCGGTGCCCCGCAGCACCCCGCCGGTATCGTGGGTCTCGATCAGGCCCTCGACATTGATGGTGAGATTGGCGATCGGCCCCTCGGTCAATACATGCGTGACATTGCCGAACGCATCCTGGTGTACGTCGAGGCGGCAATCCGTTGACACGTCGATCTGCCATTCCGCGACATATTGCCCGTCATGGCTGCCGGGCGTCATGCGCAGGATCTGGATGACGCCGGTCGCCGCCGGTTCGTAGCGATAGCTGGTGGTATGGGCAATTCGCAGGCGCATGATATTCCACGATGAAGCTGGACGTTTCCGAACGCAGACTAGAGCAAAAACTTCGTCATGCCCGGGCCTGTCCCGGGCATCCACGTCTTTTCTTCGTTGACCCATCCTCAAAGCAAGACGTGGATGGCCGGGACAAGCCCGGCCATGACGGTGTCTAAACCAGATATTGCTTGGTGATGATTTCGCCGAGCCTCGCATTGTCAGCGATGAATTCCTGAATGAACTCGTGGACGCCGTGCTGGAAGATATCGTCCATGTGGCTGTGCTCGAGGCGGTTGCGCACGCCCCGGGCGTGGCGCTGGGCGGCGCCCTGGCGGCCATAGGCAACCCCGATCTGGTCGAGGTTGCGCACCAGATTGCCGTAGCAGCTCGCCAGCGAGCGCGGCAGCGAATCGTTGAGGATCAGGAGATCGGCGATCAGCCAGGGTTTCAGCGTCTCCCGATAGACCCAGTGATAGGCGGTGAGCGCCGAGACCGAGCGCAGGATCGAGGTCCACTGGTAATAATCCAGGGGGCCGCCGACATGTTCTTCCTCCGGCAGCAGCACGTGATATTTGACGTCGAGGATACGCGCGGTGTTGTCGGCGCGCTCCAGGTGCAGCCCGAGGCGGGAGAACCAATAGGCGTCGTTGCGCAGCATGGTGCGGTAGGCCGAGCCGTCAAAGCGCAACGAGGTTTCCTGCACGAAGCGCAAAAACTTCGTCAGTTCCTCGCGGGTTTTGGTGCCCTTGCCCCAGGCCTCCTGCAGGTCGATCCAGGCGCCGTTGATGGTGTCCCACATTTCTGATGTCAGCGCGGTACGCACCGAGCGCGAATTGAGCCGCGCGTTCTCGATGCAGTTCTTGATCGAGGACGGATTGGAGGGCGAAAACGACAGATATTCGACGACGCTGCGCTCGTCGGCCTCCTCATAGACCTCGTAGAAACTCACGCTGACGCCGGCGGTCAACAGCGCCGAGTCCCATTCATTGGTCTTGCCGATATAGGTGTTCGGCAGCGCGGTGACGCGCAGCGTCGCCTCGATGGTGCGCGCCAGATATTCCGCGCGTTCGACATAGCGGGCGAGCCAGTACAGGTTTTCGGCGGTGCGCGACAACATGCGGGGCTACTCGTCCAGTATCCAATTCTTATTCATCGAGAATCCACGTGTCCTTGGTGCCGCCGCCCTGGCTCGAATTCACCACCAGCGAGCCTTCCTTCAGCGCCACCCGCGTCAAGCCGCCCGGCACGATGGTGACGTGATGGCTGCCGGTCAGCACGAAGGGGCGCAAATCGACATGGCGCGGCGCCAGCCCCGACGCGACGCAGGTCGGGCAGGTCGACAGCGCCAGCGTCGGTTGCGCAATGAAACCTTCGGGCTCGCGCTTTAATTTGTCTCGGAACGCCTCGATGGTCGCCTTGGTGGCGGCAGGTCCGATCAGCATGCCGTAGCCGCCGGAGCCATGCACTTCCTTCACCACCAGATCGCCGAGATTGTCGAGCACGTAAGAGAGGTCCTTGGGCTCGCGGCAGCGGAAGGTCGGCACGTTCTTCAGGATCGGCTCCTCGCCGAGATAAAATCGCACGATCTCGGGCATGTAGGAATAAACAGCCTTGTCGTCGGCAATCCCGGTGCCGACCGCATTCGCCAGCGTGATGTTGCCGGCGGCATAGGCCGACATCAGGCCGGGCACGCCGAGCGCCGAGTCCGGGCGGAAGGTCAGGGGATCGAGGAAGTCGTCATCGACCCTCCGGTAGATCACGTCGACGCGCTTGAGGCCCTCGGTGGTGCGCATGAACACCTGGTCGTTCTTGACGACGAGGTCGCGGCCCTCGACCAGCTCGATGCCGAGCTTGTCGGCAAGGAATGAATGCTCGTAATAGGCGGAATTGTAGACGCCGGGCGTCATCAGCGCGACCGTCGGCTCGGCGGCGGCGGAAAGCGGGGCCACCGAGCGCAGCGCCGACAACAGCTCGTCCGGGTACTTTTCCACAGGCGCGACGCGGTGGCGCGCGAACAAATCCGGAAACAGCCGCATCATGATTTCGCGGTTTTCCAGCATGTAGGACACCCCCGAGGGCGTCCGCGCATTGTCCTCCAGCACGAAGAAGTTTTCCGGGTCGGTGCGGACGATGTCGATGCCGGCGATGTGGACATAGACGTCGTGCGGCACGTCCTGGCCGTTCATCTCGGGCCGAAACACCGGGTTCTGGAAGATCAGGTCGTCGGGGACGATGTTGGCGCGCAGCACGTCGCGGCCGTGATAGATGTCGCGCAGGAACATGTTGAGCGCGCGGACCCGCTGTTTCAGGCCCTTTTCGAGGATGCCCCATTCCTTCGCCGACATGATCCGCGGGATCACGTCGAAGGGGATCAGCCGCTCCTGGGCCTCGGCGTCGCCATACACGGCAAAGGTGATGCCGATCCGGCGGAACAGCAGTTCGGCCTCCTGACGGCGATATTCCAGGGCGTCCGGTGGCGTCTCCTTGAGCCAGCGGGAGAGCTCCTGGTAGGCCGGCCGGACCAAGCCTTCGGGCCCATTCATTTCGTCGAACGCGACTGCCATATATCCCGACTATTCCCTGCCATGCGGGACAGTGCATGATTGAAAGGGATGGTAGCAAGGCCCGGGCCAGCGCGATATGCATTCGGGGGTGCATTCGGGGGTGCATTTGGGGGAGCATTCGGTCGGGAAGGGTTGCGGCGCTGCCTAAAAAAGTGCTGCTAGCTGCTTATTTCGACAGCAAAATCTCCGTGACTTCAGGGCGCTGCTTGAGCAAGGTCGCGACAAGAAAAAGGATGAGGAGAAGCCATGAGCGAGATCGTCACCGCGGGGATTCTGGTGATCGGCGACGAGATCCTGTCCGGACGGACCAAGGACAAGAACATCGGCTTCATCGCGGAATACCTGACCAATATCGGGATCGACCTCAAGGAGGTCCGGGTCGTCGCCGACGAGGAGCCAGAGATCATCGCGGCGCTGGACGCGCTACGCAAGCGCTACGATTACGTCTTCACCACCGGCGGCATCGGGCCGACCCATGACGACATCACCGCCGACAGCGTGGCGAAGGCGTTCGGCGTCGGCATCGACCACCATCCCGAAGTGGTGGCGCGGTTTCGCGAGCGCTGGGGTGCGCAGGACCTGAACGAGGCGCGGCTGCGGATGGCGCGAATTCCGGAAGGCGCCGAACTGATCCAGAGCGCGACTATCCTCGCCCCCGGCTTCAAGCTCGGCAATGTCATCGTCATGGCGGGCGTGCCCACGATCATGCAGGCGATGATGGACATCGTCGCGCCCAAGCTGAAATCGGGGTTGAGGATGCTGTCGGATACCGTGCGCGCCAATGCGCGGGAGGGCGACATCGGCGGACCCTTGCGCCAAATCGCCAACGCCCATCCCGACACCATGATCGGCAGCTATCCTTTCACCGACGAGGAAAAGAAGCCGAACACCAATCTCGTGGTGCGCTCGCGCGATCCCGAAAAACTCAATGCGGCGATGAATGCGGTGAAGGAAATGCTGGCGGGATTGAACGTGATCCGCTAGCGGACCGGTCATTCTGGCTGCGGGGTCGCTGCGGCTTGCGGCTACCATCCGAAACGATATGGGGAGAACGACGATGGCGGAACATCCGGAACTGAGCGCGCAGGAGCGGGCGGGCAAGGCCTTTCCGGTTTCATGGGACCAGTTTCACCGGGATTGCCGGGCGCTGACCTGGCGGCTGAACGAAGTCGGGCCGTTTCATGCTGTCATCGCGATCACCCGCGGCGGGCTGGTGCCGGCGGCGATCGTGGCGCGCGAACTCGGTGTGCGCATCATCGATACCGTCTGCATCGCCAGCTACGATCACACCAAGCAGGGCGATCTGAAGGTCCTGAAGGGGATTTCCGCCGACACCGCAAAACTCGGCGGAGGCACCGGAAAGGGGCTCTTGATCGTCGATGACCTCGTCGACACCGGCAAGACCGGCCGGCTGGTGCGCGACATGATCCCGGATGCGCATTTCGCCACCGTCTACGCCAAGCCGATGGGGCGTCCGCTGGTCGACACTTTTATTACCGAGGTGTCGCAGGACACCTGGATCTTCTTTCCCTGGGACACCGCATTGTCGTTCCAGCCCCCGATCCGCGAAGGCGCGGCGTGAAAAGGCGAATGGCGAGTAGCAGATGGCGAATAGGGGATGCTCTATTCGCTACTCCCCATTCGCTATTCGCCACCTGATCATGCCCCTGCAAAACCGCGTCACACCATCAGGCGACATCATCGCTACCCCGCATCGCGGCCTCTTCACCGGCAATCGCGGCATCATCCATGATCCCGCGACCAGGACGCTGACGCGGCGCTGGGCGAACAAGGCCTGGCTCACCTGCGTCTGCGAATTCCGCGGCCGGCGGCGCAAGGTGATGGGCGGGCGCAGCTGGACCGAGCTGTTCTTTCTCGACGAGGCCACCGCGTTGTCAGCCGGGCATCGCCCCTGCTTCTACTGCCGCCGCGATGACGCTGAACGGTTTCGCGCGGCGTGGGGGCAGGGCAACGGCGTTGCGGACGTGCTGGCGCCCGACGTCGACGCGGTGCTGCATCGGGAGCGGCTCGATCGCGGCAGGAAACGGCTGCACCCGCTGCCCGTTCCGTGGCAAGGGCTGCCGGACGGGACGATGGTGCAGACGGAAGGCGAGAACTTCCTGATCGCGCAGGGCAGGGCGCTCTTGTGGTCGCCGGCCGGCTATCGCCGGGCCGGCGATGTGCTTGCGAACGCCATGCTGCTGACGCCACCCTCGACGTTGCGCGCATTATCAGCTGGGTATCTGCCGGTGCTGCATTCGAGCGCAACGCAATTCTAACGCAGTGGTCGGCCCTGCTCATCCACGGTCATCCGCGATTCGCGCAGCGTCCAGTCGCGGATGATTTGTCGGCAGCGCGCCAGCGCCGCATCGTCCGGCTGGCTCGCCGCCGCTTGCGCAGCACGCTCGACCATGGCCTTGCAGCTAACGAGTTCGATGCGGCCGTCGGCATAAGCCGGCAGCGCCGTTACGACGAATAGGGCGACCGCGGCCGCGAGTCTCGGCAAAACCCGCATCACCCGAACTTCAGCCTCGCCAGTTGCGCGCCGGCGCCGAGCGCCATCAATTTGGCTTCCGCGATGTCGCGGTGCATCGGCGCCATGCCGCAATTGGTGGTCGCCACGATATTGCTCCTCGGCACGAATTTCGACACCGCGTCGATCACGTCAGCGACGTCCTCGGCGGTCTCGACGGTGTCGCTGGCGACGTCGATCACGCCGGCCTGCACGATCTTGCCCTTGAGCAGCGCCAACAGTTCCAGCGGCACCTTGGAATTGCGGCATTCGATCGCGACCTGCTGGATCGAACTCCTGTCGATCGCCGGGAAAATGTCCTCGTATTGCCGCCACTCGGATCCCAGCGTCTGTTTCCAGTCGGTATTGGCCTTGATGCCGTAGCCATAGCAGATGTGCACCGCGGTGGCGCAGGTCAGGCCCTCGGCGGCGCGCTCCAGCGCCTTGATGCCCCAATCCGAAACTTCGTCCATATAGACATTGAAGGCCGGCTCGTCGAACTGGATCACGTCGACGCCGTCGGTCTGCAAGGCCTTGGCTTCCTCGTTGAGTAGCTCGGCAAACGCGAACGCCATCTTGACGCGGTCGCCGTAATATTTGTCCGCGATGGTGTCGATGATGGTCATCGGGCCGGGCAGGGTGAATTTCAGCTTGCGCGCCGTGTGGGTGCGGGCGATGCGGGCTTCATCGGCATGGACGCGTCCCTTAAGCGTGAGCGGCGCCACCACCTGCGGGACCATTGCCTTGTAGCGGTCTTTCCGGATTCCCATCTCGACCTTGTGGGCGAAATCGATGCCCTCGATCTTCTCCAGAAACCCGTGCACGAAATGCTGGCGCGCCTGCTCCCCCTCGGTGACGATATCGATGCCGGCATCTTCCTGCAGTTTTATCGCAAGCAGCGTGGCGTCGCGCTTGGCGCGTGCCAGCTCATCGCCTTGCGACTTCCAGGGCGCCCATAATTTGTTGGGCTCGGCGAGCCATTCCGGCTTCGGCAGCGAGCCCGCGATGGTGGTCGGAAACAGCATGAGCGCATCCCCCGGCTTTGACTTTAACCGTCTATCTGCCACGACTTGGCCGTGACGTATATATCCTCGTCATGCCCGGGCTTGTCCCGGGCATCCACGTCTTTCTTGGCTCCGTGAAGCAAGACGTGGATGGCCGGGACGAAGCCCGGCCATGACGCTGCCGAGGCTTCAATCCGACTAAAGTCTGCTCTAGGGTAGAGCGAACGACAACGGCGGAAACCCCATGATCGACCTCTATTACGCGCCGACGCCGAACGGCTGGAAGATCTCGATCATGCTGGAGGAGCTTGGGCTCCCCTACACCGTCATTCCCGTCAACATCCGCGCCGGCGAACAGTTTCGGCCGGAGTTTCTGGCCATCAGCCCGAACAACCGGATCCCCGCGATCATCGATCGCGCGCCATCCGACGGCGGCGAGCCGTTTTCGGTGTTCGAGACCGGCGCGATCCTGATCTATCTCGCCGAGAAGACCGGCCGCTTCCTCCCTGCGGACATGCGCGGGCGGTCCGTCGTCACCCAATGGGTGATGTGGCAGATGAGCGGGCTCGGTCCCATGCTCGGCCAGCACGGTCATTTCGCGCTCTACGCGTCGGAAAAAATTCCCTACGCCATCGAGCGCTACCGCGACGAGGCGATCAGGCTCTATCGCGTGCTCGACGCGCAACTGGGCAAGACGGGGGCTTACGTCGCCCGCGACTATTCGATCGCCGACATCGCCTGCTTCCCCTGGACCATGACCCACAAGGCGCAGGGCTTTACGCTCGACGATTATCCGAATGTCAAACGCTGGTACGCCGAGGTCCGCGCGCGGCCTCAGGTACAGGCGGGCCTTGCGATCGGCAAATTCGTCAAAGAGCCGTTCGACGACGAGGCGCGCAGGAACATGTTCGGGCAAAGGGCGAAGGAGATCGCGGGGAAGAAGTGAGGGCTCGTCATTCCGGGGCGATGCGGAGCATCGAACCCGGAATCTCGAGATTCCGGGTCTGGTCCTTTGGACCATCCCGGAATGACGGTTAGGCCAATCCACCCGACACAGCGGACCAACAAAACAAAAGGAAACGTCATGATCGAATTCTTCCTCGACTGCTCCAGCCCCTGGACCTATCTCGCCTTTCACAACATCCAGCCGCTGGCGAAGGAGTTCGGCGCGGAGATCATCTGGCGCCCGATCCTGGTCGGCGGCATCTTCAACGCCATCAATCCCAGCGTCTATGCCGCGCGCCAGCATCCGGTGGCGGCCAAGGACGCCTACCAGAAGAAGGACCTCGCGGATTGGGCGCGTTCCGCCGGGCTCGTCATCAATGCGCGGCCGACGGTGTTTCCGGTGAACAGCGTGAAGGCGATGCGAGGCTGCATCTTTCTGGCCAAGGACTTGGTCCCGTTCGCGCGCGCGGTATTCGAGGCCTATTGGAGCCATGACAAGGACATCTCGAAGGACGCGGTGCTCGCGGAAGTCTGCAAGCGCGTCGGCGTCGATCCCCAGAAATTCCTTGCCGGCATCTCCCAGCAGGCGATCAAGGATCAGCTCAAGGCCAACACCGATGAGGCGATGGCGCGCGGCGGCTTTGGCTCGCCGACTATCTTCATCGACAGGACCGACATGTATTTCGGTAATGACCGGCTGCCGCTGGTGCGCGAGGCGCTGGCGCGGCGAAAAGCGAGCGCCGCCTGATGCCGAAGGCGGTGGTCTGCCGCGAACTCGGCCCGCCCGAAGGGCTGCGGCTGGAAACCTTTGCATCGGCGCCGCTGAAACCGGGTGGGGTGCGCGTCGCCATCCATGCCGCTGGCATCAACTTTCCCGACATCTTGATGGCGGCCGGCGAGTACCAGCTCAAGCCGGAATTACCGTTCACCCCGGGCATGGAGGCCGCCGGCGAGGTGGTCGAGGTCGCCGACGCGGCCGAAGGCGTTGCGATCGGCGACAAGGTGATCGTCAAGCTGCGACATGGCGGCTACGCCAGTGAGGCGGTGGTCACGCCGGCGCAGATCACGCCTTTGCCATCGACGTTCGACTTCGCCGAGGGCGCGACATTCCTTGCCGCCCACGGCACCGCCTATCACGGGCTGATCGACCGCGGGCAGCTCCGATCAGGCGAAGTGCTGTTGGTGCACGGCGCCGGCGGCGGCGTCGGGCTTGCGGCGGTGGAAATGGGGAAAATGCTGGGGGCGACCGTGATCGCTGCGGCCTCTTCCGAGGAAAAACTCGCGGTAGCGCAGGCGCGCGGCGCCGATCATCTCGTGCTCTACAGCCGCGAGCCGTTTCGCGACGCCGTCAAGCGCCTCACCGACGGGCGCGGGGTCGACGTCGTCTATGACCCCGTCGGCGGCGAAATCTTCGAAAATTCATTGCGCTGCATTGCCTGGGGCGCGCGGCTGCTCGTGATCGGTTTCACCGGCGGCATCGGACTTGCCCGCACCAATCTGTTGCTGATCAAGGGCGCCAGCGTGCTCGGCGTCCGCGCCGGGGAAGCGGTGCGCAAAAATCCCGCGCTCGGTGAAGTCAGGCAAAGGAAGTTGCTGGAATGGGCGGAGGCCGGAAAGATCCGCCCCAACGTGTCGCACCGCCTTCCGCTGGAAGATTACGCGCAGGCGATGCGGCTGTTGATCGACCGCAAGGCGATCGGACGGGTGGCGCTGATGATGAGCTGATCCCCGTCATTCTGAGGTGCGAGCTCTTGCGAGCCTCGAAGGATGACGGAGCCCGTGGCCATCCTTCGAGACGCGCGCAAGAGCGCGCTCCTCAGGATGACGGTGGAATTGCGGCTGCTCGCCTTACTCATACTCCCGCTCGTGCCACCACGGGAAATAATCCGGCATATCAGCCGATACCTTGTCCTTGAACAGCGCGGGGCGCTTTTCCAGAAACGCGACCACGCCTTCCTTCACGTCGCCCGATCGCCCGCGCGCGTAAATGCCGCGGCTGTCGACCTTGTGGGCTTCCATCGGGTCGTCGGCGCCCAGCATGCGCCACATCATCTGGCGGATCAGCGCCACCGACACCGGCGCGGTTTTCGCGGCGATTTCGCGGGCCAGCGCGCGTGCGGTCGGCAATAGCTCATCCGGCGGCACCACCTTGCTGACGAGGCGTCCGACGAGCGCCTCCTGTGCCGGAAATACCCGGCCGGTAAAACACCATTCCAGCGCCTGCGCGATGCCGACGATGCGCGGCAAAAACCAGCTTGAGGCCGCTTCCGGCACGATGCCGCGCTGGGAAAACACAAAACCGAAACGGGCGGCTTCGCTCGCAATCCGGATATCCATTGCGAGCTGCATGGTGACGCCGATGCCGACGGCCGGGCCATTCACCGCCGCGATCACGGGTTTCAGGCATTTGAAGATGCGCAGCGTCAGCTGGCCGCCGCCGTCGCGCACATTGGGATCGCTGTAGTCGACCTTGCCGTCGGCAAGCCGCTTCACCGGCCCGCGTCGCGCGTCGCGATCGAAAGTGTCGGCGCCGGAGGAGAGATCGGCGCCGGCGCAGAAGCCGCGGCCGGCGCCGGTGACGATGATGGCCCTGACGTCGTCGTCCGCGTCGGCGGCATCGAGCGCGTCGATCATCTCTCGCAGCATCACGCCGTTGAACGCGTTGAGCTTGTCGGGCCGGTTCAGCGTGATGGTGAGGATCTGCTCGGCGACCTCGTATTTGATCGTCTCGTATGCCATCGGGGTTTCCTCTCGGGTGTTTTTTTGCGCCGTCATTCCGGGGCGATGCCAACGGGTCCGGCCTCTGGCCGGCCCGATGACAGGCTCCGCATCGAACCCGGAATCTCGAGATTCCGGGTTCGCGCTTCGCGCGCCCCGGAATGACGATGAGTTTATTTCACCGGCGGCGCCGGCCACGGCTTCTGCGGCCCGCGCAGGCCCTCGAACGCCTTCGCCATGCCGAGCACGCCGAGATCGTCGAAGCGGCGGCCGACGATCTGGACGCCGATCGGAAAACCTTGGGCGCCAAAACCGCCATTGATCGAGACAGCCGGATTTTCCGCCATGTTCCACGGCACGGTGTAGGCGATGTGCTCGAACGGCTTTGCGGGATCGTTGATGGGGGAAGCGCGTTCGGCGGCGAAATTCACCACCGGCGACACCGGCGAGATGACGTAATCGAGATCGCAGAACAGCTTTGCCGCGGCCGAGCGGATCGCCATGGTGGCATTGAAACCCCTGACGACGTCTACGCCGGAAAGCTTTGCGCCGCGCTCCGCCCATTGCACGATATAGGGCAGCGCCTTGGCGCGCTCGCTTTCCGAAAGCCTGGAGAGATCGTCCCACATCCGCGCCCGCCAGAAATCGTCGAGCCCGTCGAGCATTTCGCGGGTCAGGATACCCGGCACCTCGGTGACGACGGCGCCGGCCGCCTCGAACGCCTTGGCGGCCTTCACGGCGACCTCGCGCACTTCCTTTTCCAGCGCCTGGCCGGTGCCGGGGTCGAGCATCAGCCCGATGCGCAATTTGCGGATGGTCTTTTCCAGCGCCTTCCAGTTGATGTCGTTGGGCGGCAGGCTCATGCCGTCGCGGCGGTCGGGCCGCGACAGCACGCTCATCATCAGGGCCGCGTCATCGACGGTGCGGATCATCGGACCGGCGACGCGACCGACATAGGGCGGATCGACCGGAACCCGCCCAAAACTCGGCTTCAGGCCAACCAATCCGCACCAGCATGACGGCAGCCGTACCGAGCCGCCGATATCGGTGCCGAGATGCAGCGGGCCGTAACCGGCGGCCGCGGCCGCACCGGCGCCCGCGGAGGAGCCGCCCGGATTCTTGGTCAGGTCCCAGGGATTGCGGGTGAGGGGATGAAAACTCGACAAGCCCGACGACAGCATGCCGTAATCCGGCATCGTGGTTTTGGAAAAGATCACCGCACCCGCCTCGCGCAGGCGCGCCGCCGGCGGCGCATCGGCTGTGGCCGGCACCAGTTTTACGCTGGCCGCGCCCAGCGGCACCGGCACGCCCTTGGTCGCGATATTGTCCTTGATGGTGGCGGGGACGCCGTCGAGCGTGCCCATCGGCTCGCCCTTTTGCCAGCGTTCCGTCGAGGCCTTTGCGGTGGCCCGCGCGCCGTCGGGATCGAAGGCGTAGAGCGCCTTGATGTGCGGCTCCCACAGCGCGATATGCGACAGCACGTCTTCCAGCACTTCGGAGGGCGAGAATTGCCTGGCCCGAAAACCCGCGAGCAGGTCGTGGGCGGAAAGGTCGTGCAGCGAGGTGACCGCTTCCTGTGACATCGATTTATGCATGGGCACCCGCCGGTAGCCGTGTCTCGATGATGCGCGCGAACACGCTGGCGCCGATGGGCAGGATCTTGTCGTCCAGCACATAGCCGGGATTGTGCACCGGCACCGATCCCTCATGGCCGACCCAGAAATAGGCGCCGGGCACCGCCTGCATCATGTCGGCGAAATCCTCGCTGCCCATCTTCGGCTGGGTCCGGGTGATGACTTTGGCGGGATCGACCACGGTGCGCGCCGCGGCCTCGACCACCCGGGACTGTTCCTCCTGGTTGACCAGCACGCTGAACGTGTCGCGGATATCGGCTGTGATCTCGACCTGGAACGCGGTCGCCATGCCGGCGCAGAGCGCGCGCATCCGCTCGCGGATCAGCGCGCGCGTCTCATCGGAGAAGGCGCGCACGGTGCCGCAGAGTTTGGCTTCGCCGGGGATCACATTGTAGGCGGACCCGGCATGGAACTGGGTGATCGACAGTACGGCGGGCGAATGCGGATTGACGTTGCGGCTGACGATGGACTGCAGCGCCTGGCCGAGCGACATCGCGATCACGATCGGGTCCTTCGAGCGCTCCGGCATCGCGCCATGCGCGCCGTAGCCATGAATGGTGATGTCGAAGAAGTCGGCGCCGGCCATCGCCGGCCCCGGCAGGATCGCGACCTCGCCATGGTTCAGGTCCGGCGCATTGTGCAGCCCGTAGACCTCGTCACAGGGGAATTTCTCGAACAGCCCGTCCTTGATCATGGCGCGCGCGCCGCCGAGGCCTTCTTCGGCGGGCTGGAAGATGAAATGCACGGTGCCGTCGAAATTCCTGGTTTCGGCGAGATAGCGTGCGGTGCCGAGCAGCATGGTGGTGTGGCCGTCATGGCCGCAACCATGGAATCGCCCGGGAATGGTGGAGCGCCATTTCAAATTGGTGTTTTCCTCCATCGGCAGCGCATCCATATCGGCGCGCAGGCCGATGCGTTTGGTGCCGCTGCCGTTACCCCTGAGTACGCCGACCACGCCGGTGCCGCCGAGCCCCCGATGCACCTCGATGCCCCATTGCGTCAGCTTGTCGGCGACGATTCCCGACGTGCGGACTTCCTCGAAGCCGATCTCGGGATGGGCGTGCAGATCCCGACGGATCGCGGTGAGTTCGTCGGCGAAGGCTTCGATGCGGTCGATGGTGGGCATGTGATCTATCCGGTTGAGCGTGACTTGGTTGCGGGAATGAAAGCGGGACCGTTCGGCTTGAGGCGAATGCCCGGACGCAGCCGCGTCCAGGGCAGAGCCGCGGTGTCGGCGGGCATCGCGCCGGGTGCGGCGCAGATCAGCAGCTTTTCCGCGATCGGTTCGAAATCGGCGCGGAAATGCACCGAGCTCTTGTTGACGAGAATGGCCTGTTCCATCGGTTCGATGCCGACATAGCGGTACATCGATTGGTCCGCAAGCTGCGCCTTGTAAGAGGCCACGACCACGCTGATGCCGCCGATCCGCAAACAGGCCGACGGTCCCATGTCCATGTCGCGGCCGCCATAATAGGGGCCGGAGGCGACGAACTCGCCGTCGGACAGTTTCTCGACGACGAATGTTTCCTTGTACGGCGCATCATTCGGGATGCCCGACTTGCCGCCGAGCGCGAGCGTCACGGTTGACCCGACGCCGGCGGCATGCGCGGCCTTGGCGGAAGCGGGATCGCAGATTGCGCCGATCGCCGCGCGCTGCGCCTTGTTGTGGACCAGCGCGCGCAGCATGCCCGTGGTGTCGGAATCGCCGCCGGCGCCCGGATTGTCCTGGGTGTCGGCGATGACGATCGGCTTCTTCGCCGTCTTTGCCAGTTCCATCGCAAGCCGCACGCCCTCGTCGGGCGAATAAATGCGGCCGTCGAAATCATCTTCGTGACTCTCGACCAGCGCGGCGAGTTGATCCGCCGCCGCATCGGCATCGGCTTGCGTTCGGCCATAGGCGAACACGCTCGGCCCGCAGTGACAAAAGTCCGCCGCCGGAAAACCCGGCGCGAAGGACAGCGTCGGAACCGCCTCGCTCTGCATCTCCGCCAGTTTCTGGTAGATGCCCTTGGCCGGCTGGTCGTTGGTGCATTGCCAGCTGATCGGAATCAGGAACGGCAATTGCCGGAACGCCTTTGCGAATTTCTGCCTGGTGCCGAGCAGCAGCGCCAGATGCCTGGCGGCGGCGCGGCCGGTGTCGGCCATGTCGACATGCGGATAGGTGCGATAGGCAATCAGCGCGTCGGCATGCTCGACCATTTCCGGCGTGACATTGGCGTGCAGGTCGAGGCTGGCCACCAGCGGCAGGTCGCGGCCGATGACCTCACGGACGCGCCTCAACACTTCGCCTTCGCCGTCGTCGAAATGCTCCGACACCATGGCGCCGTGCAGATCGAGATAGACCGCATCGAGCGGACCCGCCGCTCGGATGCGCTCGATCATGTCGGTGACGATGCGCTCATAGGCATCTTTGGTCACGTGCGCGGACGGGCTCGCCGCAGCCGAAATCGTCGGCGCCAGTTCCCAGCCCTGCGCTTCCGCCGCCGCGACAAAGCCCGCGAGCCCGACATTGATGTCGCGCATGACCTTGAGCATGTCGGTGCCCACGGCCATCGACGGCCAGCCGCCGCCATGCACGAAGTCGTCATAGACAGCCTTCGTCGGCGCGAAGGTGTTGGTCTCGTGCAGGAAGCCGCCAATGGCGATGCGGGTCATTCAGTCTGTCTCGGCGAATGTTTCGCGCGCAACGTTAGCCCCGTCGTTGCGAGAAGCGCAAGCGACGAAGCAATCCGTCCTCGCATGGCTCCGCGGTATTTCTGGATTGCTGGGCGCGTGCAGAACCTCTCCGCGTCATTGCGAGGAGCCCTTGCGACGAAGCAATCCCGTTTTGCATGCCGCGCGGGCGGTACGGATTGGCTTGCACTGTCGTTTCACCGTCATTGCGAGCGAAGCGAAGCAATCCATCTTTCTTTGTCGCGTCAAGATGGATTGCTTCGTCGCAAGAGCTCCTCGCAATGACGGCTATTCTGCGGCCCCCGCCGCCGCCGCCACCGGCCTGAAATTCGCAAAATCCCAGCCCCGTCCGGGCGCGGCCTCGAGCAGTTGTCGTGTATAGGCCTGTTGCGGATGGGTCAGCACCTCGGCGGCCGGTCCCTGTTCGACGATGCGGCCGTGTTGCATCACGGCGACGTCGTCGCAGATTTGTGCGGCGACGCGAAGATCGTGGGTGATGAACAACAGCGCGATGCCGAGCCGGGTCTGGATTTCATCGAGCAGTTCCAATACCTGCGCCTGCACGGAAACATCGAGCGCGGAGACCGCCTCATCGGCCACCAGCACGTCCGGATCGAGCGCCAGCGCGCGCGCGATCGCGATACGCTGGCGCTGGCCGCCGGAAAACTGGTGCGGATAGCGCGAGATGGCGTCGACCGGCAGGTCGACCAGTTCCAGCAGTTCGCGCGCTTTCGCGATCGCCTGCACATGCGGCATGCCGTAATTGATCGGGCCCTCGGCGATGGTCTCGCCGACCGTGATGCGCGGATTGAGCGAACGATAGGGGTCCTGGAAGATGATCTGGATCTTCTTGCGGTGCGGCTGCAGCAGCCGTCGCGACAGTTCGGAGATTTCGCGGCCCGCAAGCCGGATGCCGCCCGAGGTCGGATCGATCAGCCGCACGATGCAGCGCGCCACCGTCGACTTGCCGGAGCCGCTTTCGCCGACGATCCCGAGCGTGCGGCCCTTGCGCAAGGTGAGGGTGACATCTTTGGCGGCCGCGACTTCGCGGGTTTTGCCGAACAACGAGCGTTCGCGATAGACTTTTCCGAGTTCGTTGGCCTCCAGCACCACCGGCTCCGTCGTATCCGCGCGAGGCCGGCGCGGCACCAGCGACGGCACCGCCGACAGCAGGTTGCGGGTATATTCCATGGTGGGGTCGCGCAGGATGGCATCGAGCGTGCCGGTCTCGACCAGCCGTCCCCCGCGCATCACGGCCACCCGATCGGCAATCTCGGCGACCACGCCCATGTCATGGGTGATGAACAGCACGGCGGTGCCGTGATCGCGCTGCAAGTCGCGGATCAGGGTCAGGATCTGCTTCTGCGTGGTGACGTCGAGCGCGGTGGTCGGCTCGTCCGCGATCAGAAGTTTGGGCTCCAGCACCAACGCCATTGCGATCATGATGCGCTGGCGCTGGCCGCCCGACAGCCGGTGCGGATAGGAGGCAAAGATACGCTCGACCTCCGGCAGCCGCACCTGCTCCATCATCGCCAGAATGCGCTGGCGCCGGGCGCGGGCATCGAGATCGGTATGGGCGCGCAGCACCTCGTCGATCTGGCGGCCGACCGGCACCACCGGATTGAGCGCGGTCATCGGCTCCTGAAAGATCATCGCCATGGTGGTGGCGCGCAGCTGTCGCAGGCGGCGATCGCTGGCCGTGAGCAGCTCCTCGCCGACCAGTTTGATGCTGCCGCCTGACGGCACCAGCGCGCCCTTCTGTAACAGGCCCATCACCGTCAGCGAGGTCACGGATTTACCCGACCCGCTTTCGCCGACCAGGCACAGCGTCTCGCGTTCGCTGACCTGCAGCGAGATGCCGTCGATGATTTTTTCGGTGCCGGATCTCTTGCCGAGGCTGACCGCGAGATTGTCGATTTCGAGGATGGGGTTGGTCATGCCACAACCCTCTCGCCGTCATTGCGAGCGAAGCGAAGCAATCCATACTTCGTCATTCCGGGGCGATGCGAAGCATCGAACCCGGAATCTCGAGATTCCGGGTCTGGTGCTCCGCACCATCCCGGAATGACAGCGTGTGGATGAAGAGTCACTTCCCGCCCTCCCGCTTCTTCATGCGGGGGTCGAGCGCGTCGCGGGCGGCGTCGCCGATCAGGTTGACGCTGAGAATCGCGATCGACAGCAGCAGTCCCGGCCAGAAGATCAGTGATGGTTTGATCTGAAAATAGGCGCGGCCCTCGGCCATGATGTTGCCCCAGGTCGGGGTTTCCGGGCTGATGCCGGCGCCGAGAAACGACAGGATCGCCTCGGTGAGGACGGCGGAGGCGCAGACATACGTGCCTTGCACGATCAGCGGCGCGATCGTGTTCGGCATCAGATGCCGCCACATGATTTTCGGCAGGCTGGAGCCGACGGAGATTGCCGCCTCCACATACGGCTCCTCGCGCGCCGACAGCACCACCGAACGCACCAGCCGCGCGACGCGGGGAATTTCGGGAATGGTGATCGCGATCATCACCGTCATCAGGCTGGCGCCCGACAGCGAGACCACGGCGATCGCCAGCAGGATGCTCGGGATCGCCATCAGGCCGTCCATCACCCGCATCATCACGGCGTCGACCCATCGGAAGAAACCGGAGACGAGACCGATCACAAGCCCAATGCCGACGCTGATCACGGCGGCGCCGAGGCCGATCAGAAGCGAAATCCGGCCGCCAAAAAGGATGCGCGACAGCAGGTCGCGGCCATAGCCGTCGGTGCCGAGCAAAAATTGCGCGCTGTTGGGCTTTAGCCGTAGCGCTGGCGCCAGCAGCTGCGGATCGTGCGGCGCCAGCCATGGCGCCAGGATCGCGGAGGCTATGATCAGCACGAGGCAGATGGCGGCGGTAGCGATGATCGGGGTCGCCGTGAGAAAGCCGAGCCCCGGCCGGAACGGCGTGGTGATGGGTATCGATGGTTCGGGAAGGGTTTCGATCGCCATCAGCATCTGACCTTAATAGCGGATTCTGGGATCAAGCAGCGTGTAGGCGACGTCGATCAGGAGGTTGACGGTGACATAGATCAGCGAGGTCAACAGGATCATCGCCTGAATCACCGGATAATCGCGCGCCAGCACGGCATCGACGGTGAGGCGGCCGATGCCGGGCAGGTTGAACACGCTTTCGGTGACGACGACGCCCGAGATCAGCAGCGCAAAGCCCGAGCCGATCACGGTGATGACGGGCACCGCGGCGTTGCGCAGGCCGTGGCGTAACAAAACGGCGCTCTCATTGATGCCTTTGGCGCGGGCGGTGCGCACGTAGTCCTCGCCGAGCACGTCCAGCATCGAGGCCCGCGTCATCCGCGCGATCAGCGCGACATAGATAAAGGACAGCGTCAGCGTCGGCAGGATGATGCGTTCGAGGAACGGACCCAGACCCGCCGTGATGCTCTTGAAGCCCTGCACCGGCAACCAGCGCAGGTCGATGGCGAAAACCTGGATCAGCACATAGCCGATCACGAACACCGGCACCGAAAAGCCGACCACGGACAATCCCATCACGAAACGGTCGATCCAGGTGCCTTGCTTCCAGGCCGCGATCACCCCGAGCGGCACCGCGATCAGCACCGACAGGATGATGGTGGACAGCGCGATCGAGATCGACGGCTCGACGCGCTGGCCGATCATCTGCAGCACCGGCACGTTGGAGATCAGCGATACGCCGAGATCGCCGTGCAGGAGTTTTCCGATCCAGGTGAAGAATTGCGTATAGAGCGGCTCGTGCAGCCCGAGCGAGACGCGGATGCGCTCGAGCTGCTCGGGGGTGGCATTGTCGCCGGCGATGATCGCGGCAGGATCGCCCGGCGTCAGCCGCAACAGAAAAAACACGAACAGCGCCACCACGCCCATCACGGGAATGGCAGCCAGCACGCGGCGAAGCAGGTATCCGAGCATCAGCCGCTCCGTCGTCCCTGCGAAAGCAGGGACCTATACGCCGCGGCCCTCATTTTTTTAGACGCCGTTCGACGGCTTTGGTGCGACAATTGACGACAGTGGTTATGGGTCCCTGCTTTCGCAGGGACGACGAATGGGGTTTGCGGAACGCTCCGGTAATCCATCATCATACCACTCTCGCATTCTCTGCCGCCCCGATGGAAGGATTTAGCAAATCCTGTGCCATGAGAGCTCCCATCGGCAACCCTCGTCATGCCCGGCCCTGTGCCGGGCATCCACGTCTTACTTCGTTGCAAGAAAGAAAGACGTGGATGGCCGGGACGAGCCCGGCCATGACGAAAAAATTCGGTCACTCCAGCGTCGCCAGCAGTCCCGCCATCAGCCTCCCGCGTTCGGCGAGGCTGTCGACTTCGATATGTTCGTTGTGGGTATGCGGATCGGCGCCGCGGACGCCCAGCCCGTCGAGGGTCGGGATGCCCATCGCGCCGGTGAAATTGGCATCCGAGCCGCCGGCGGCGCTGGCGTGGGGAAGCTCCTTGCCCATCGCTTTGGCAAGCCCGCGCGCTTTTTCGTACAGCGCCATGGTGGCGGCATCCGGCTCCCACACCGGCCGTGTCACGCCGCGGGTCACCTTGAACATCACGTCGTTGGAGGTCGAGTTCAGCGCCAGCATCCGCTCGACGCCGCGGTCGAGGTCGCCCTGGCGTTTGGCCATGCTCAAGGCCTCGCCGGTGCAGGTGGTGGCGACGCAATTGACCCATTGGCCGCCATGCACGATGCCGACCGAAAACGTGCAGTCATCGCTCGTCATGCCGTCGATGGCGATGATCTGCCGCGCCATTTCGCGGATCGCGGAACGGCCGGCCGAGAGATTGGCGCCGGCGTGGCTGGCCCTGCCGGTGGCCTCCAGGTTGAAGCGGGCGATGGCGTAGCGCCCGGTGACGACGCCGTTATTGGCGCGGCCCGGCTCCGGCACCAGCACATATTTGTTGCGCGCGGCTTCCGCCTCGATGATGTCGCGGGTCGAAGGCGTGCCGACTTCCTCGTCGGGCGTGAACAAGACTGTGATCGGCAGCGGCGTGGTGAAGGCCGCGCGCGCCAGTTGCCGGATTGCTTCGAGCGCGAGGTAGCTGCCGCCCTTCATGTCGTAGATGCCGGGGCCGAAGCATTTGTTGCCTTCGCGCCGGAACGGCAGGCCGTTTTGCAGCGTGCCTATGGGATGCACGGTGTCGAAATGGCCCGCGATCAGGATTCCCGGCTCGCCCGCCTTCGGGTGCGGAAACCGCGCCCGCACGCAGCCGCCAAAACCTTGCCGGCCGGCGATGCGCTCGATCGAGGCACCCATGATCGCCATGTCGCGCGCGGCGATATCGAGCATGCGGTCGACGGCGGCTGCGTCCCAGGTCGGGCTTTCGCACTCCACCCAAACGCGCAGTCCCTGCAGCATGGCCTCGGAATCGAACGGAAGGTTGGCGGGGTTCATGGAGAATCTCTTGAGGTTAGGGCTGGGGTTAGGGCCGGCATCGGCGGTGCGTGGTCGGCAACCGCAGGCTTACGAGAATGACCGGCGATCGATTTGTAAAGTGAAAGATGAGCGATGCGCCACGGCTGCATTCGCGGCGGGGCCATCAGACCAAAACCCGATTGACGCGCAACGCGCTTGGTGCAAGTCTCAAAATCTGAAGAGTTACAGCGTGTTAGTGCGCCCAATTAACGGCCGGCATGCATAACAAATGATCCGGCTTTGACCGGTTTCACGTCAGGAGAGACAGAATGTTCCACATCTTGCGCTGGAAACGGCCCGTCATCGCCTCGAGCATCGCGCTCTCGGTGCTGGCGTTTTCGGCCGTATCGACATCGCCGGCCGCAGCCGCCGGCAAGACCATCACCGCGGTGATGCATGCCGACCTGCGCACCCCCGGCACGATGACGACCGCCTACATCGTGCGCGATTTCGGCTACATGGTGTTCGACACGCTGGCGGCGGAGGACTCCAGCTACAAGATCCAGCCGCAGATGGCCGAATGGAAGATTTCCGACGACAAGCTCACCTATACCTTCACGCTGCGTGACGGCCTGAAATGGCATGACGGCGCGCCCGTCACGGCGGAGGATTGCGTGGCCTCGCTGAAGCGCTGGGGCAAGGCCGACAGCATGGGCCAGAAGCTGATGGATTTCACCGCCAGCATCGAAGCGCCCGATGCGAAAACCATCGTGTTGAAGCTGAAGGAGCCCTACGGCCTGGTGCTGGACTCGATCGGCAAGCCGTCCTCGCTGGTGCCGTTCATGATGCCGAAGCGGATGGCGGAATCTCCGCCCGACAAACCGCTTCCGGAGCTGATCGGATCCGGGCCGTTCAAGTTCGTGGCGAGCGAATTCCAGCCCGGCGTCAAGGCGGTGTTCGAGAAGAACAAGGATTACGTGCCGCGCAAGGAGCCGCCGAGCTGGACCTCCGGCGGCAAGGTGGTGAAGGTCGACCGCGTCGAGTGGATCACCATGCCCGACGCGCAGACCGCGGCGAACGCGCTGCAGTCCGGCGACATCGATTTCATGGAGGTGCCGTCCTACGACATCCTGCCGGTGCTTTCGGCCAACCCGGACATCAAGGTCGAAACCCTGAACAAGCTCGGCTTCCAGACCGTCGGGCGCATGAATTTCCTGTGGCCGCCGTTCGACAACGTCAAGATTCGCCGCGCGGCGCTGCTGGCGATGAACCAGAAGGATGTGCTGGACGCGCTGATCGGCTATCCCGAATATTACAAGGTCTGCGGCGCGTACTTCATCTGCGGCACGCCGCTTGCGACCGAAGCCGGCTCGGAGACCCTGGTCAAGGGCAACGGCATGGCGGAAGCCAAGAAGCTGCTCGCTGAATCCGGCTATGACGGCACGCCCATCGTGATCATGGCGCCCGGCGATGTCGTCACCTTGAAAGCGCAGCCGATCGTCGCGGCGCAATTGCTGCGCGAGGCCGGCTTCAAGGTCGACGTCCAGGCCACCGACTGGGGCACCGTGATCTCTCGCCGTACTCTGCAGAAGTCACCGAAGGAGGGCGGCTGGAACATGTTCTTCACCAACTGGGCCGGCGCCGACGTCATGAACCCGATCGTCAATTTCGCGATCGGGGGCAGGGGCAAGAACGGCGGCTGGTTCGGCTGGGCGGAAGACGCCAGGATCGAGCAGCTGAAGGATGAATTCGTGCGTGCATCCTCGCCCGATGAGCAAAAGAAGATCGCCGCCAGCATCCAGCAGGAAGCCTATGACCAGGTGATCTTCATTCCGCTCGGCGAATTCACCCAGCCGAGCGCCTGGCGGAAATCGCTGTCCGGCGTGCTCGACGGCCCGGCCACGCCGATCTTCTGGAACATCGACAAGAGCGAGTGATATCCGTTCAGCGCGCCGTGCACGGTCCTTCAGGCCCGTGCACGGCGCGGTTCCGTCTAACCGGAATCAACTCACCTTGTGAGTCGAGATGTCGATGGTCACCTTGTCGAATGACTTCTTTGCGTCCGTGGTCTCGATCATATCGATCTCGAGTTCCGTCTCGCTTGCCGTTATGATGAGATAGCCGTAGCCCTTCAGCGATTTTTCAAAGACGGCGCCGTTGACGTGCTGGCCGCTTGCGGCCGTAACCGCTGACGCCGCGTGGCCGCCGCACCCCGCCACCAGATAGGGAATCCCCACCGTAGCGCCGCCAATTTGCGCCGTCCGCGTGTAGCGCTGATAGGTATGCGAATGACCGGCAAGCATCGCGTGCGGCGCGATGCCGGCGTCATTGCACGCCTTGTCGATCTGGGCCAGCATTTCCGGGCTCCCGCTGTGGCCGCCGGAACTGTAGGCCGGATGATGCGTGGCGATCACCAGCGCCTTCTTGTCGGCCGACTGCTTGAGGTTCGTCAACGTCTTGGTCAGCCACTTGACTTGCTGGTCGTCTCCGTTCGCGCCCAGCAGATTGCCGGGACCTTCCGCGATGTTGGAATAGAGACCGATGATGTTGACGAACGGGGCCGACAACATCCAGTAGACTCCCGGCTGCGTCATTGTTTCGCGGAAGATACGGACCTCGGCCGCGGTCTTGGGAACCACGGCGCTCGGCGCGCAAAAATTGTTGATGAATTCCTTGAGCGGAACCGGATCGGTGCCGGCGAACACCTCGCCATCGTGGTTTCCGGGTATCGCGACGATCTTGCCGGGATATTTCATATAAGGTCGGTAGAATTCGTCTCGATATAACTCGGCCTTGTCGTGGCCGTAGATGACGTCGCCAAGGTGAAGGAACAGGGCAGGATTGCGCGCCCCTGCCGCGGGATCGTAATCACCGGCCATGGCTTCTGCGACTTCCTCCTGCTCGGTGTTGGCGCCACCCGGTCTGCCGGTGTCGCCCGTGGCGTGAAACCTGATCGTGCCAGCAGCCTGGATTTCGTCAGTCCCCGGCTGGCCTATGATGTCTTTCAGTTCCATGCTCGAGTCCCCGGTCGGCTTGGGTATCGGTCCGAGCTTTTGCGAGGCGAATTGCGCCATGCTTTTCGTATTGGTCGCTGGACTGACCTTGCGCTGCGCGGCGGGCGTCGTCGTGAAAAATGGATGGGCAAATCGCAACGGTGCCGACTTCGTCTTGCGCGAGCTGTCTGCCTTTGCAGGGGCCGCCTTCTTGGCAACTTTCTTAGAACTCTTGGATTTCTTGGCCATGGAATATTCCTCTCAAAACAATGGTTGGGTAAGACCACGCTGTTTACGGTGATCAACACGCCGGATTCGATTTTTCGATAAGGATGGTTCAGCGATATTATTCGCTCCCGGCCAATCGCCCGAAAACGAGCGGCCGTGGAAGCTGGGGTATCATTAGCATGACACAACTAAAAATGGTAGGATCGATCTGCCTATATATCCCGCTCGGGGGATTCACCCAGCCGACCGCCTGGCGCAAATCGCTCTCCGGCGTGCTCGACGGCCCGGCGACGCCGATCTTCTGGAATATCGACAAGAGCGAGTGAGGGGCACGGATCAGGTCCCCACGCGCAGCGGCGCGTTGAGTTTGCGCAAACAGGCGATCACCGACAGCGCGGTGATACGACCGGTGCGCGGATTTTCGCTCGGGATGTTTTCGATGGCCATCGAGAACGTCGCCGAATCCGAGACGACCTCGATGCGGTGGGTGTTGCGCTCGAGCGCTGGGTCGGCCCAGATTTCGAGCGTGGTCTTGTCGGCGCCGATGCCGGCGAGCGACAGCGCGACCGCGACGTTGAGATTGGCCGGAAACCCGATCGCAGCTTCCCGCGCGGTGCCGCTGAAGATGCGCAACGGTTTTGTGATGTCCTCGATGCGGATATCGTGCTCGACGAGATAGGGCGCGCCGACAAGGCCGCGCACCGGCTTGCGGGTGACCATCCGCACGATGCGGATCTCGCCTTCGGCCGCCGCCGTCACCGCGTCGAGGCCGATCAGCGCGCCGGTCGGCACGACGATCTGGCCGCCATGGTGCCGGGCGAGGGCGACCAGGTGCTCGTTCGTGAGCAGGGCGCCCGCGCTCAGCACGATCACGGTCTTGCCCGCCTTCAGGAACGGCTCGGCGATCGCGGGCAGCAGTTTGGCCGGCGCGCATTCGACGACGATATCGGCGAGCGGCTCGAGCTCGGCGAGTGCCACCACCGGCGGCGGGCGGTCGAGATGCGAAAGCCGCTGCGCCGCCTTGGCCAGCCCGTTGGCGGAAACCGCCGCCAGCTCGCAGCCGGGGATGCCCCGGTCGAGCGCCTCGGCGACCTTGAGCCCGATCGCGCCCAGACCTGCGACGGCGATCCGGAGCGCGGGTTTGGCTGTGCGCCCGGCGTCCTGGCGTTCGGCTGGGGCAACGTGTTTCATCGCGTGAACCTCGGATGCGGGCAACTCCCCTTCGCTTGCATCTAGCAGTTCCGGCAAGCGAAGCCCATCCCGTGGCGGCCGGTCAGGCCGGATGCGCCGCGACGTGTTCGAGCAGCAATTCGCTGACCCGATCGGGCGCCTGGTCCGCCGCGAAATGGCCGACGCCTGAAAACACCTCGAAGCGATAGGGCGCGGCGACGAACTCCACCGTGCCCTCGGCCGCGATGCGGCCGACGGTGTCGTCGGCATCGCCCCAGATGTAGAGCGCGGGTACGCGGATCATCCCGAGCGGCCCGCGGATCGCGCCGCGGGCGCGATACCAGGCGAGCGCCCCCTCCATCGCCGGCTTGTTGCCGAGCACGGCCAGATGCAGCTCGATCGCTTCCGAAGGCACGCCG
This sequence comes from Bradyrhizobium sp., assembly GCF_035484855.1. Lineage (GTDB taxonomy): Bacteria > Pseudomonadota > Alphaproteobacteria > Rhizobiales > Xanthobacteraceae > Bradyrhizobium. Next base: position 58,081 of record NZ_DATHOP010000113.1, on the reverse strand, counting down.
TTGGCCGAAAGCCGCTCGCGCAGCCATCGGGCGTTGTCGGCCAGGACGACATCGGCGGCATCGGGCTCGAGAAACGCCTTGTGGTGCTTTGAACGCTGCGCCTGCTCGCCGTCCGTCTCCAGCAGCGCACGGTTGAAGGCGTTCGGATGCGGCCGCGACAGCACCGTGAGCGAGGCGAGCCGCTCCGGACAACGATCGGCGAGCGCCCAGGCAATGCTGCCGCCCCAGTCGTGGCCCGCGAGATGAAAGCGGCGCTCGCCATGGCCGGAAGCCGAAACGATCGCCATCGCGTCGTCCATCAGCCGGTCGATATGATAGTTCGAGGGATCGCCGGTGTCCGGCCGCGCGCCGGCCGAATAGCCGCGCTGGCTCGGCGCGACCGCGCGATAGCCGGCCGCGGCCAGCGCCTCGACCTGCGCCCGCCAGCAATGCATCGATTCCGCAAAGCCGTGCAGCAACAGCACCAGCGGCGCGCCGGGTTGCCCTGCGGCGAGGGCGTCGAAGGTGAGGGCGGGGGAGATCGCGATGGTTTCCAGTTCGAGCATCGCAAATGTTCTAGATGCGCGGGCGTGGCCGGTCCACCACGGATTTCGTGCGGGCCTTGCTGCCGGTTCCTGCTGGCGCGCATCTTGCGCTGGCCCGCATCTTGCAGTTGTGTGACCATGTTCGCGATATTTGGATGCGATGCGGAAGACAATCGAAACACCACGCCGATTGCACGAAATCTTGCGGTCGACAGGATTATAGCGAGGACAGGCCAGTGCTTTCCCAACAAAATATCTCTGCGCAAACCCCGACCGGCGCTACGCTGATTGCGGCCGGCGCGACCTTCAAGGTCTGGGCGCCGGAAGCAGCCGCGGTCTACCTGCAGGGCATCTTCGGCGGACAGGTTTTCGATCAGCCGATCGACGACCGTTTGCTGCAAAAGGATGCGCGGGGCTACTGGACCGGATATCAAGCCGGTGCGCGCGACGGCGACCGCTATCGCTTCTGGGTCCAGGGCGCGGGCTCGAGCGGCACTAAGCGCGACCCCAGCGCGCGCGAACTCGAGGCGGAAAATTTTCCGGACTGTTTTGCGATCCTGCGCGCCGGCGACTTTCCCTGGCACGACCAGGATTTCGTCACGCCGGATTTTTCCGACATGATCGCCTACCAGCTGCATGTCGGGACCTTTGCGATCCGCAAGCCAGGGGTCTGCTCCAACTTCCTCGACGTGGCGCTGAAGATTCCCTACCTGGAAAATCTCGGCATCAACGTGCTGCAGCCGCTGCCGGTCGACGAGCAGGAAAACAATCCGAACATGGGCTATGGCGGCGCCGACCTGTTCTCGCCGGACTTCCCCTACGTCGCGGCCACGGATTTGCCGTTCTATCTCGAACAGCTCAACGCGCTCTACGCGGCGAAGCAGAAATCCGCCATCGCGCTTGCCGACATCGCTAGCGGACCCGGCCAGCTCAAGGCGCTGGTCGACCTTTGCCACGTCCACGGCATCGCCGTGATCTTCGACGTGGTCTACAATCACGCCGGCGGATTTTCGGTCGATGGGAAATTCGACGACAATTGCCTGTACTACATGGACCGCCGCGCCGATCGCGGCGACAACAATGACAGCCTGTATTTTACCGACCAGGATCGCGGCACCGGCGGGCTGGCGTTTGCGCTGTGGAACGACGACGTCTCGAAATTCCTGATCGGCAATGCGCGCTTCTTTCTCGAAGAGATTCATGCCGACGGCTTCCGCTATGACGAGATCTCGACCCTGATCTCCACCAGCCAGGGCAGCGGCTGGGAGTTCTGCCGCGCGCTGACATCGGAACTGCGAGCTTTGCGCGACCGCTGCCTGCAAAACGCGGAATTCTGGCCCGGGCGTTTTGCCGACATTCCGGCCACTGCCGCGCCCGTGGTCGCGCCGGCGGAAACCGGCGGCATGGGCTTTGACGTGGTGCAGCACGATTATCTGCGCAGCGTGCTGCGCGGCGCGGTAGGCGCCGCGTCGGGCGGAGCGAACGCGACCGTGCAGGTGTCGTCGATTGCGGCAGCACTTTATCCGCCGGGATTCGACCACGCCTGGCGCGCAGTGACCTGCGCCGAGAACCATGACCTGGTGATGGCCGGCCGCGAGCCGCGGCTGCCGGTGCTGGCCGACTCCTCGAACCCCCGCTCCTGGTACGCGCGAAGCCGCAGCCGGGTTGCGAGCGCGATCCTGTTGACCGCGCCCGGCATTCCCCAGCTCTTCATGGGTCAGGAATTTCTGCAAGCTCTGCCCTGGGACGTCCTTCCCAACGGGCCCAACCTGTTGTCATGGGACGGCCTCGATACGCCGGGGGACTCCAGCATGCGCGATCACCTGCGCTTCAGCCAGGACCTGATCCACCTGCGCCGCGAGCTGCCGGCGCTGCGCAGCGACAACGTCCGCGCCTTCTATTGTTCGGACCGTGACCGCGTGATCGCCTTTCATCGCTGGCGCGAGCAAACCGGCGACGACGTCATCGTGGTCGCCTCCTTCGCGGAGACGACATGGACCGGCTACGGAATTGGGTTTCCGTTCTCCGGCCGCTGGCAGGAGCGTTTTAACAGCGACGTCTACGACCATTTTCCCAATCCGCAGGTTTCGGGCAATGACGGCGGCATCGTCGCTTCGGGGAGCGGCCTTCACGGATTCGCGGCGTCGGCGGCAGTCGTGATTCCGGCGAACGGGGTGGTGGTGTTTACGAGGGGGTAGGGGAGGCTGCTGCACGGCCGGCACCAGGACAAAAGACGTTTTCAACAGTGTCGACCCGCAACGGACATAGTGACGCGAGTTAGATAGCCAATTAAGATCCTAGCACTGGACTTCAGGTGCCGATATTAAATACCTCAATCGGGTAACTGCATTTATAATCATTTAGCTTTGGAGCCGTCCCATGGCCGACATGACTGGAGCCCGCATTTTTGATTGCGACTGGAGCGTTGCGTCGACCGCCAATGCGATTAAAGCTGCTGGAATAAAATCCGTCATCCGGTACTACTCTGTCAGTGGCGCCCACCCGACAAAGATATTATCGAAGGATGAACTCGCCGCTTTAGACAATGCGGGTCTCTCGGTTGCGGTCGTATTCGAAAACGGCGGCCAAGCAGACCTTTTCTATGATCCTCAGAAAAAGATCGACGACATTTCGGCGGCGCTCTCTTGTGCGGACACCATCCATCAGCCAACGGGAACCCCAATCTATTTCGCCGCGGATTTCGACATTGCATATCGGAGAAAGAAGAACGCAGATGGCAATTATTACAAGGTTGGAGGCGATTGGGCGCTTGAAACTTCGGCCGATATAAGAGCGGAAAACGAGCAGGCTATTTACGAATATTTCCAGTACGCTTACGAACAGCTGACTCCGAAAAACTACAAGGTCGGCGTTTATGGCTGCGGGAGGACGGCTGACCTGGTCGGAGGCGCCGCGGAAGGAAGAGCCAAAGTCGCCGAATTTTTCTGGCTTTCCGCCTCGGTTTCTTACTCCGACACTGCCGGCGTCTACAATTCCGGCAAATGGCATCTGTTTCAGAACATGACTGAGGTCCCTAGTCATCTCATCCCGGCCAGTTACACAGATGAAGACGGCGTCGTCCACACGATCGATGAGAGTTCGCGCACGATTGATACTGACCTCCTCAACGATCTTTATGAGGACTTCGGTCAGTGGCGGAAGGATGGTTCAAGGCCACCGTATCCAAGCGCGGACTCAAAACTGGTTCTTGCAAATAGAGCTTTTTCCATTCAAAAGGTTGCTGCCGTATTCTCGACACCCGATCCCGGGTCAGCAACCATCACTAGCATTCCGTATGGCCGGAATGCTCGAATTCTGGAACGGCGCCAAGATGGAATTGTTGGTGTCGGCCTTCACGAAAGTAGCAATATCGTGGGTTACTGCAAAGCCTCCGACCTGACCGTGGATTTGACCAAAATGCCTGTGTGGCCCACCGTCGACGCTTGATTGCAAATTCCGCTCCGTAATGGACTTCTGGGGCGTCTTCAGTTTACAGGCGTTCGGCACCTCGTATCCAGGCAAGCCTGCTTCCGAATTCGGCTGCTCGCCGCCTTCACCAATACCTCGCCGGTTCAGCTCTCATCCTCGTCCTGTTCGGCCGCCGCCGCCATCGTCTCCCTGGCGTGGGCGACGAACCGGTCGGCGTCCTTCTTGGTCTCGCGAATGAGGCCCTCGATATCGCGACCAAAGCGGTCGAGATCGAGTTTGAGTCCGCCACCGGAGGGTTTGGCAGCATTCGCCATGTAGCCCACCATGCGCGTGGTCAGTGCGAGCCGGAGCAGCAGCGGCCACAGCATTTCCTCATCGATTTCTTCCTCGTCGGCGAACTCGAGGACGCGCTGATTCAGAATCTCGGTTAGCCGGTTGAAGTCGTCGACGGCTTCATTCCCGTCCTCGCTGAAAAGATCATCCTGGTCGTCGGGCATAGGACCCCACTCTGCCTGTCTGGATTGGTGCGGGCGGTGGGACTCGAACCCACACGACGTTGCCATCGAGGGATTTTAAGTCCCTTGCGTCTACCAGTTCCGCCACGTCCGCTTGTGTCACGAGATCAGATAGTTAGCGCGTTTTCCTGCGCGATGGAATTGGGGTAGGCTTGAAGGAAACGCTAGCGTTTCTTAGGCGAGCCTGCCGGCTTTGGCAAAGCCTCAATCCGGTCATGCCCGCCTGCTTTACGCAACTTCAAGCTTGTCGGTTTACCAAGGTCGCATGATCGTTCGAGTTTCCCAGGGCCATCCGCAGCGCGGCGCCGTCGTGGCGCTGGCGCTGCTCGTGCTCGGCCTGACGCTTGCCGGCTGCGCCGACATGAACGACACTATGCTCGCGGGTTTCGCCGATCCCGCCCAATTCGAGCTCTACGATTGCAAGCAGCTGGAGGGCCAGCGCAAATCGCTGGCCTCGCGCGCCGCGGAACTGGAAGGCCTGATGGCCAAGGCCAATACCGGCGTCGCCGGCCCCGTGGTGGCCGAGCTCGCCTATCGCAACGAATACATCTCGGTCCGCGCCCAGACACGGCTGGCCAATCAGGCCTGGGAACGCAACAAATGCCATCCCTCCACGCCCACGCCGGGCGTGCCGCCGGCACCGCCTCCCGCCGCAAAGAGCGTGCCGCCGTCGGCGTCGGGCAGCGCGGTCTATTGACGGCTCGCGGCCTCTGCCGCCGACTTGCCCGTCGTGCCAATATGCCGCAGGCGCGCTATGCTGAATTACGGAAAATAATTTCAAAATTACATAAATGACGCTTGCGGCCGACCCAAATCACTTTTATATTCCCCGCCGTCCCGCCCCACCAAAGGGGCGTTTCGCGGTCGTCACTAAACGCGGGGCGGGATGCGGTGGACGCCGAGGGTGCTCTTGACGAAGGCATTTGAGGCGGACGGCGAAGCCGTGTGGTCCTGGCACCTCGACGCTGGTGTCAAGTTCTTGAGAAGCAAGCTTCTCAGGGGTGACGGTGGCCAAAAAGCCCGAGCACCGGGGAGATCACGGAGTAAGCCGTAAACCATTGCGTGGGGAATGCCGGGTGATTCCGGTGTGACCTGACAACACGTGTGCGTTCTACCACTACCCGTTGCACACGTGGCTATTGGGCGCATCGGGCGCCCGGCATTCCCTGCGCCCTTTGTTTAAAGAGGGCGGGAAATAAACGAATACCTCGCGCGACGCTCGCGGCGAGATCGCGAACGTATGTCTGATCGTCATTGCGAGGAGCCCTTGCGACGAAGCAATCCACTCTTTCTTTTTGTTGCGCGATGGATTGCTTCGCTTGCGCTCGCAATGACGGTGTTTAGCCGTTCGCGATGCCCGGCTTACACCCGCCAATCGTAGATCCAGTTCTGCTGCGCCAGCACGCGTCTTGGACCCATCGCTCTGATCGCGAGGTCGCGCGCGAGCGCCGCGGGGCCGGTGAGGTGATAGATCGTGCCGTTCCGTCTTGCCGTGTGCTGTACGCGCGTCACGCGGGCGCGGCGCAGCCGGGCATAGCGCTTCAGCGCCGCCGTGATCGCCTCGCCGGAGTCGGCGGCGCCTGCGAGGCATTCGGCAAGCACCGCGGCATCCTCGATTGCCATCCCTGCGCCCTGCGCTGCGAACGGCAGCATGGCATGGGCGGCATCGCCGAGCAGCGCAATGGTGCCGCGGGTCCAGTCGCCGCCCTCGGGCAGCGTGAACATCGCAAATTTCATCCAGGCATCGACCGCGCCGATCACCATCCGCGCCGGGCCCGGCCATCGCGGCGAGCCAAAAATGTTCTTCAGTTCGTTGCCATCGCCGGGCGTGCTCCAGCCCGGCCGATTCCAGCTGCCGGGCACCACCGCAACGACATTGATCTGGCGACCGCCCGAAATCGGGTACACCACCAGATGGGCGTTCGGGCCCATCCAGAGCTGCACCCGCCGCGAGGCATATTCGCGGGGCAATTGGGTGGCCTCCAGCGTGCCGCGCCAGGCGATCAGGCCGGAGAAGACAGGCTTCACCTGCGGGAACAGATGCTGGCGCACCGTGGACCAGATGCCGTCGGCGCCGATCAGCGCCAGCGCCAGATCCGGCTGCCGTATCATGCCGCTGCGATGGACTACGGTCAGTCCCTTGGCATGGGGCGCCGCATCCTCGAACTGGCAGCCGAGCCGCAGCTCGATATCGGGATGGTCGGCGACCTCCGCCTGCAGCGCCGCCTGCAGGTCGCACCGATGCAGCACCCAATAGGGCGCGCCGGCGGCAAGGGTTGCGGCTTCGCCGAGCGGCAGGCGAGCCACCTCGCCGCCGCTGCGCGCGCTCATCAGGCTGACGGCGTCCGGCGTTACCGCGCGGGAAGAAAGCCGCTCCCGCAATCCCAATCCCACCAGCACGCGGCTGGCATTGGGCGACAGCTGCAGGCCGGCGCCGATCTCCTCCAGCCGCTCGGTCTTCTCGAGAACGACGACGCGAAACCCCTTTGCGGCGAGCGCCAGCGAGGCCGTCAGTCCCCCGATCCCGGCACCAGCGACGAAGATGGTGCGTGAGGTGGCCACCGCAGGATCAGGCGACCGTGTCCTTCACCACGCATTCCGGCGGCCGGGCTTCGCCGGCCTTCAGGTCGGCTGCGAATCGATAGAGCGTCGAGCAATAGGGGCAGATGATCTCGTTGTCGTTGCCGAGATCGAGGAACACATGGGGATGATCGAACGGCGGATTGGCGCCCACGCACATGAATTCCTGCGAGCCGATCTCGATCACGGAGACGCCGGCATCGTTGTGGAAGTGCGGAACGACATGATCGGACATAATATCTTCACCTTGGGTAGCAATCGAGGCGGGCGCAATCGATACGACGCGGCAAAGTCGAATTTGCTGCGCAACCTTACTGGCGGGTTCGGTCGATTCCTAGAGCCCCCCAGCCGCTGATTTGCTCATGGAAATTCGACACAATCTTGTCCTCCCAGAGAAGCCCTTCTTTCGTCGGGGCCGTTGTGTCTTAAAAGCGGCACACATGTTGAAGCAGGCGAGAACGCCGTGTTTCCAGGATGAAACAATTGAGAAGAGGCACCAATTGAGAAAAGTTTTCGCATTGGCTGCGATGGCGGCAAGCGCGGTTGCGCTGGCCGTGGTGTCGCCGCATGCGCGCGATGCGTTTGCCGTGCTGTCGGCACAGGACGATCCTGCAGAACTGTCGGATGTCCGACTCAATTCTGCCCTGCGAAATAGTCAGAAAATAGTCATCGAGAATATCGAGGCGGCGCTCGCCGCCGGTGACGCCGATCTCGCGCACAGCTTTGTCGAACTCGCCAGGGAAAGAAACGTCGCGCTCGACGAAGCGCTTTCGCGCCGGGTCAGCGATGCCGTCGCCGGCCGCGGCGCGCTATTGTTGGCCGCCGGCGCCTTTGATCTCTCGCTCTGGGTGTCCGGCGCGCTGTTCGCCCTGTTCAGCCTGCTCGCCTCGATCAAGGCCACCACCGAGCGCTTGACGCAGTCCTGGCTGATCCGCAAAAAGGCGCGGCGGCTGCGGCAGCAGCCGGCGGCGCAACCCGCGCTGGCGATATCAGGCGCAACCGGCTAGCGTTGGACAATCGCGCAATCTCCTCCAGGACATATGGAAAATACTTGATGCCGAGTTTCAACAACGGCGACGTTGAAATTGCCTATCTCGACCAGGGCGAGGGCGAGCCGATCGTGCTGGTGCACGGCTTTGCCTCGACCAAGAACGTGAACTGGATCTATCCGGCCTGGGTTTCCGAACTGACCAAGGCCGGCCGCCGCGTCATTGCGCTCGACAATCGCGGCCATGGCGAATCCGCAAAACTCTACGATCCCGCAGCCTACCGGATCCCAATCATGGCCGGCGACGTCGCCGCATTGATGGATCACCTCAAAATCGAGCGCGCCGACATCATGGGCTATTCGCTGGGCGGGCGGATGACGGCGTGGCTTGCGCGCTACCAGCCGCAACGGCTGCGCTCGGCGATTTTCGGGGGCATCGGGATCGGCCTGATCGAGGGCGGCGGCCCCGGCGAGAATGTCGCCGACGCACTGGAGGCGGCCTCGATCGATGAGGTGACCGATCCGGTCGGGCGGACGTTTCGCGCCTTCGCCGACCAGACCCACTCGGACCGGCTGGCGCTCGCCGCCTGCATGCGCGGCTCGCGCGGCCTGATGACGCGCGAGGAGGCCGGTGGCATCGCGGTTCCGGTGCTGATCGCGGTCGGCACGATGGATGAGATCGCGGGCTCGGCGGAAGCGCTCGGAAACATCATTCCGGGCTCGCAGGTGCTCGACATCCCCAACCGCGACCACATGCGCGCGGTCGGCGACCGGGTCTACAAATCAGGCGTGCTGGATTTCCTCGCGCAACGGCAATGAGTCTTCCTCCACCTCGTTGTCGTCGTCGAATTGCCTGAAGGCGGCGATCATCACCGTCAAGGTTGCGACCCAGACCATGCGTGCGCCATAGCGATCATGCGGCCCCGATATCACCCCGCAAATAAAGGCGTTGCCGAGCAGCGCGAACGACACGGTGGCGGCAAGCAGCCCGAGGTCGTCGAGCCGGCGGCGCCAGATCGCGGCCGCGAACAGGCCGAACACCGCGAGCATCGAGCCAAGGGCGACCGGAACATGGATCCAGTTGACGGGCGCAAAATCCAGCCCCCAATGCTGCTGGCGCGCCGCCTGCATCGGCTTGGTCTGCGCGGGGATGTAGCGCTCGATAATCCCGTAGGTATGGGGGATCCAGTCGCTGGAGCCTTCGCCGGTGGCGACGTCAGCCAGTTGCTGGGCGGTGGCGGCGAGGGCGGCCTCCGCCTGCCAGAGCGGATATTCGGCCAGCGAATGGGTGACGATGAAACCCATCTCGTCGTCCATGCCCTTGAAGCGGCCGAGCGTGTTGAACATGCTGTCGCCCCACAGGAAGGCGTCGGCGGTCGCAGGCAGTTCGTCGCGGTAGGGGCAGAGCTTGAGGCGGGCTTGCGGGCAATGATCGCGCAGATAGCGCGCGACAATGCCATCCTGCAGCATCCGCCCAAAGGCGACCCCGGTGCCGCCGGGCGTCCACGCCCATTGTCCCGACAGCGCGAAATTGGCGGCCAGCAGCATCAGGGCGCCGGCGGCGATCGTCAGCGTGCCACCCACGAGACACGAAATGTCGAACCGGCCGGGCAGCAGGAGCCGCGCGATCCAGCCGAGGCAGCACAGTCCAAACAATACGCCGAGCGTGGCGCTGTGGGTTGCCGCGGCGAAAGCGGTGAAGGCGAACAGCGCAAATTTCTCGACCGCCGAAATCCTGTCGCCATGCAGCACCAGCAGATACAGCGACAGCACCGCGAGTCCTGCAAAGATATCGGTCAGGAGCATGCTGGCGAGCCAGGGCAGCGCCGTGGTCAGGATCAGCGCAAGGCTCACGCCCAGCAGCCGCCATGGCCGTGCCATGCCGAATACCCGCAGCGTCAGCTGCAGGATCCAAAGCGTGGCCAGCGCCTGAATGCCGAGATCGAGCCAGAAGCCCGAATCCTCGCCATAGTGCAGATAGAGACCGAACACGGTGGATCGGCTCGGGACCAGATAGCCCTCGTACCAGCGCGCCAGATAGCCGCCGGTGTCCCATTGCAGCAGCGGGTAGCCGTTCCAGAACGCCGGCGCGAGCAACAGCAGGGGGATGGTGACGGCCGATACCCAGACCCGGGCCTGGTCGGTGACGCGTGCGCGTATGATCTGCGTAGAAATTGCGGCTTCCCCCAATGTCGGGCCACCATGCCCGGACCGGGCGCGGTTCGGAAATCCCCAAATAGTCGGACGCCGGACGGCTTGATTTCCTCAAATTGCAGACCATTTTGAGCCGACGCCGGTGGCGGAGATGGATTTCGGCTGTTTGAATAAATTGTGCCGCTTCAATGTCTTGGCGGGGCAATTCAAGCCAAAGCCTGAAATTCACCTTCGCTTGAGCCGGCGGGACAGAAGTGCGCTTGTCATGCTATATTACAGCGCAGAAACTCCAGAAAATCGCGGGAACAATCCATGGCCGTGCATCAGATCAACCCTCAGGGTGCAAAACTTTCGGCGCTCGATCCGATCTGGGATCGCATCCGCACCGAAGCGGAAGACATCGTTCGCCGCGAGCCGGAATTGGCCTCCTTCATCTATTCGACCGTGCTGCATCACGAGCGGCTGGAGGACTCGGTGGTGCATCGCCTCGCCGAGCGGCTCGACCATTCGGCGTTGTCGGGCGATCTGATCCGGCAGGCCTTTGACGAGGCGCTGCGCGACGAACCCGATCTCGGCAACGCCTTCCGCGCCGATCTGGTCGCCGTCTACGACCGCGATCCCGCGACCTCGCGCTTCATCGATCCCTTGCTCTATTTCAAGGGTTTTCACGCGCTGCAGACCCATCGGCTGGCGCACTGGCTCTACCAGAAGGGCCGCAAGGATTTCGCCTGGTACCTGCAGAGCCGCTCCTCGGCGGTGTTCCAGACCGACATCAATCCGGCAGCCCGGATCGGCCGCGGTATCTTCCTCGATCATGCGACCGGCTTCGTGGTCGGCGAGACCGCCGTCATCGAGGACGACGTCTCGATCCTGCACGGCGTCACGCTCGGCGGCACCGGCAAGGAGAACGAGGACCGCCATCCAAAAATCCGCCATGGCGTGTTGATCGGGGCGGGCGCTAAGATTCTCGGCAATATCGAGGTCGGCCATTGCGCCCGGATCGCCGCGGGCTCGGTGGTGGTGAAGCCGGTTCCGAATAATGTGACGGTGGCGGGCGTGCCGGCCAAGATCGTCGGCGAGGCCGGCTGCGCCGAGCCGTCGCGCACCATGGATCAGATGCTGAACGCGATCGGACTGTGATTTCCGCGCCCAGCTCGCCGCTACGATTTCTGCAAGTTGGGCTGGCGGTCGGCTGCGTCTCGTCCTAAAACTTCCTCGAAACCCGATCCGATTGGAGACTGCCGTGGACGTTCAGGAAGTCAGGAAGCTCGACGCCTATCTCAAGCGCCTGTTCGGCAATCCCAGGATTCGCGTCGTGCCGCGGCCGAAGAAAGACGACTCGGCCGAGGTCTACATCGGCGAGGAATTCATCGGCGTGCTGTTTGTCGACGACGAGGACGACGACCGCTCGTTCCAGTTCCAGATGGCGATCCTCGAGGACGATCTGGTCGAGCAGGGCTGAGGGCTCCCGGCCGCTACCCTTTCGGCCCGTGCAATTGCGCCGTCAATCGGTCCATCGCGCCGGCGACATCGCGCCATTGCGCCAGCCAGCTTCGCGGAAAACGGAACGTCAGGTCGGCATCGTCGATGCGGCGCTCGCTCAGGCACATCCCCGGGGTCGCGGCGTCGCGGGTGCAGCGCGCGGTGAGATCAGGGGTATTGGAGAAAAACAGATCCTCGCCGCTGTAAGGCGTGCCGTCGCGGAACGCGCGCATCGCCAGCCCGTCGTCACCGGGCGTCGAGGCCTGCTCGAGGTAGCGCGGGTAGATGGTGCGCACCAGGATATCCGGCGCCAGCGTATCGTGATGGGCTGAAATCGACAGGAAGAGGCGGTCGATCGGCTGCACCCCTTCCTCCACGACCTCCTCCGCGCTGACATGCTTCGGCGCCTCGGCGGGCTCCAGCGACGGATAGGCGAACGACAGGTCGATGCGTTCCTGCGATCCGGAGTGGCGCTGGATTTTCATGCGGATTGCCGCTGTCGGTACATTGAAGAGGGTGGCGCCGATGCTGACCGGCAGCCGCGCCGGACTGCTGGAGCCGTCGGCGCCCCAGGTCGGCCACAGCAAATAGGCGACGAGCGCCAGCGCGGCCGCCGCGACCGCACATCCCAGCGCGATCGGAATGAGGTGGCCGCCGCGGGCTCCGCGCGAACCCCGGGCGATCTGCTGGGCCGTCGAGAAGAATGTCATGAACGAGCTACCCAAAAGGCATCAGCCGAATCAGTTTTCGAATATGCCACGCGCCGTGGCTTTTTTTGCAGCATTCCGAACGGCTGGAACCTGCCCGCGCCATGTCCGAGAAGCGGTTCCGGCCTCGGCCATTAACCTTTCCTTAAGGATGATGTGGCGGCGGCCTGCCAATTCTGCGAAGCAATGGCAGTTGCCGTGTAGCGGAAGTGTGTTTGATGTCGCCGGATGCGTTGAATTCCCTGTTCTCCCTCTGCATCGGCTTCGCGCTCGCCGGCGCGCTGTCGAGCGGCTATCAGGCGCTGCTGCAGCGGCCTGCGGGATTCGGACTGCTCGGCGAGGGCGTGGCGCCGAAGACCTTTGCGGCGGTGCCATTCCTGGTGTTCGCGGCGCCCTTCATCATCATGCGCAATACGCTGCGCGGCGCGCGGATCGAGCGGCGCCGGTTCGAATTCGTGATGCTGGCAACCGTCCTGGCCGGGTTCTGGAGCATGATGTCCGGCACCTTTTTCCTGATGACGCTACGCGCTGCGGGCCTATTGGCCTGAACGCTGTCGCTGTGCCAAAGTCTCCGCGAACAGGAGACTGACAGGATATGGCGATCTACGAACTCGACGGGCAGGGCCCCGATCTTCCCGCTGACGGCAACTATTTCATCGCCGACACCGCCACCGTGATCGGCAAGGTGCGCCTGCACAGTTTCGCGAGCGTTTGGTTCGGCGCGGTAGTGCGCGGCGACAATGAGTGGATCGAGATCGGCGAGAACGCCAACGTGCAGGACAATTCGACCTGCCATACCGACATCGGCTATCCGCTGACGATCGGAAAGAACTGCACGGTCGGCCACAACGTCATCCTGCACGGCTGCACGATCGAAGAGGGCGCATTGGTCGGCATGGGCTCGATCGTCATGAACGGCGCCCGGATCGGGCGCGGCAGCATCGTCGGCGCCGGCTCTGTCATCACCGAGGGCAAGCAATTTCCTGAGCATTCGCTGATCATCGGTGCACCGGCGCGTGTGATCCGTACGCTCGAGCCGGCGCAGGTCGCGGCGATCGGTGAGACAGTGGGTTTCTACGTCGGCAACGGACCGCGCTTCAAGAAGGGCCTGAAGAAGATCGGCTGACCCCGATCGCTTCAGTCGTTCCCGGAGTCGCCCGCTTCGCTGTCGCCTGCGATGCTTTCGTGCCCGGCGGCCCAGAGCGAATGCTGCTCGCTGCCGTCCTGATACGGGTTGGCTCCGGCCGGGAGGCCATTGCGCGCAGCTTCCTCGCCCTGCTCGAACGGATCCGGATCAGTCGTCATGGTTTCGTTTCCTTGATGCAGCGGCCTTCGCTGTTTTCGGCAGCGCCGCGCTCTTGCGCAGCGCGTCCTTCAGGTCGACCGGAATGCCGTGCTTCCTGAGCAGGTCGGCGAACGCCTCATCCGCCAGTTCCTGAATGGTCGCCATCCGGTCGCGCCCGAGTTGCTTCAGCTTGTCGAATGTGTCGTCGTCGAAGGCGATCAGTTTACGCACGCGTGCGCTCCTGCGGTTCTCGTCGGTTCCAACTACGCAACCGCAAATGGCTTCTCCGAGGTCAGGACGCGCGCGACTGCGCGCACCCGCCATACTCAATCAACTCAGCACATTATATTTCTTGAACCAGGCCTGCATCTGGTTCCAGCCATCCTCGGCGGCTTCCTTGCGGTAGCTGGCGCGGTAGTCGGCATGAAAGCCGTGCGGCGCGCCCGGATAGATCTTGAACTCGGCTGTCTTGTGGGCCGCCGCGAGCGCGGCCTTCAATGCCTCGACGGTCGCAACGGGAATGCCGGTGTCCGCCTCGCCATAGAGGCCCAGCACCGGCGCCTTCATGTCGGGAGCAAGCTGGGTCGGGCTCTTCGGCCAGAGCGGGTTCGGCGGATCGACCGGTGGACCGTAGAACGCGACCCCCGCCTTCAGCGCGTCACTATGGGCCGAATATTCCCACACCGTGCGTCCGCCGCGGCAGAATCCGATGATGCCGAGCCGGCTGGTATCGCCGCCCTGCGACTTGGCCCAGGCCACCGTGCTGTCGAGATCGGACAGCAATTCGGCGTCCGGCTTGGAATTCACGATCGGCAGCAGCTGCGGGATATCCGTGATCTTGGTGAGATCGACGCCCTTGCGGAAGTAGTAGTCCGGCGCGACCGCGAAGGCGCCGAGCTTGGCAAGCCGCCGCGTCACGTCCTTGATGTATTCGTGCAGGCCGAAAATCTCCATCGCCACCAGCACGACCGGCGGATCCTTGACGCCGCTCGGACGCGCGAAATAGCCGGGCATTTCGCCGTCGGCCACCTTGATCTTCGCATCACCCGCGGTGAGGCCGTTGGTGTCGGTGGTGATGACGTCGGCGCGGACCGGTCCGGCGGCCAGCGTATAGCCTGCGGTGACGGCGGCCGAGGCGGTCATGAAGCCGCGGCGCGACAACGGCGCGACTTTTGTCAATCCGACGACATCGGATGTCAGCATGGGTTCGGCGCTCATATTGGTTTCCCCTCGGTTGTTGGCGCGCGCATTGAGCAAACAATCGCGGTGGAAGGCAAATCACCAGCCTGCGAGGACCGCCGAAGCCCTGGCCGATCAGCTGCCGGGCTTGAAGTAAAAATCACCGGTCAGGGAGGAATGATCCCACGGCACCTGCTGCTCGTTGGTCGCCCGGATGACGTCAGCGCGAACCCGCGTCAGCATCGAGCGGATCTCGAGCCCGGGGGTGCGGATGTATCGCAGCATCGCCGCGGTGAACGGGCTGTTCTTGCCGGAGCCGTCGAGCGCCACGGTGTCGGGGCTGGTGGCAAAGGTGATCAGCGTGCCGATACCGGCGTTGAGCTGGGCGAGGCCCTGGCCGACGGAGGCCGAGCGCGACGCTCCGAGCGATCGCGCCAGCGTTCGCGACAACGGATTGTCACGGCAGGCATCGAGGAATACCAGATTGACGCGCTTCTCCGCCTCCATGTCGGAGATCACGGTGGAGACCTCGATGGCTTCGACGCCGAGCGAGGAGGGACGTTCGAGTTTCGCATCGACCGGAATGAGATAATTCTTGCCGGCCACCTGCATGCCGTGGCCGGCGTAATAGAGCAGGCTTACGCCAGCGCCGGGAAGCGCTGCGCCGAATTCCTCGATCTTGCCGCGCATCGCGGTGCTGTCGAGGTTGTAGCCTTCGATCACCTTGAAGCCGAGATCGCGCAATGCGCCGGCCATGTCGCGGGCATCGTTGGGCGGATTCGGCAGCGAGGTGACGTTGGTGTAGGCGCCGTTGCCGATCACCAGCGCCACCCGCGGGCCGCGAGGGGAATCCTGCGACGTGCCGGCTGCTGTGGCCGGCCGGTCCGGAGAAGGCAGTGCTGCAACCGGCGCCGTTGCCGTTGACAATGCC
The DNA here is from genome assembly GCF_035484855.1 of Bradyrhizobium sp. Lineage (GTDB taxonomy): Bacteria > Pseudomonadota > Alphaproteobacteria > Rhizobiales > Xanthobacteraceae > Bradyrhizobium. The sequence continues at coordinate 42,307 of NZ_DATHOP010000113.1, read as the reverse complement.
GCCAGCCGTTCGCGCGCGGTTTCGAGGGAGGCTTTCGTGGTGGTGTAGTTTCCGGGCGGACGCTTCAGCGCGGCGTCATAATCGGCCTTGGCCCGTTCGATATCGCCGCGCTTCTCGTAGGCGAGCCCGCGATTGACATAGGCGGGCGTCAGGGTCGGATCGAGCCTGATGCCCTCGTTCAGATCGGCGAGTGCGCGATCCATGTCCCCCCGCCGGCGCCAGGCCTCGCCGCGGTTGGAATAGGCCGCGGCGAATTTCGGATTGATCCGCAGCGCCTCGTCGAGGTCCCGGATCGCGCGCTCATAGTCGCCTTGCATGCGATAGATGAAGCCGCGCGTGTTGAAGGCAATGGCAGCCTTGGGATTGATCCGGATCGACTCGTCGAGATCGCGGACGGCGCGCTCGTTCTCGCCCTTGGCCAAATCGGCAAGGCCGCGGCCGTAATTGCTGTACCAGTCGTTCGGATTGATACGGACGGCCTCATCGTAGTCCTGGATCGCGCGGTCGTAATCGTTCTTCTCGCGGAAGGCGTCGCCGCGGTTGGAATGGATGCCCGAATCCTTCGGGCTGAGCCGGAGCGCCTCGTCGAAATCGCGAATCGCACGGTCCAGATCGCCCTTGCCCTTGTAGGCAAGCCCCCGACCGTTGATGGCGAAGGCGTTTCTCGGCTCGATCTGCAGAACGTCGTCGAGATCGCGAATGGCGCGATCGTAGTCGGCCTTGGTGCGATAGGCGTTGCTGCGGTTGACCAGCGCGACGGTGTTTTTCGGATTGATCCGCACCGCTTCGTCATAGTCGCGGATCGCCCGATCGGGGTCGCCCTTGCGTTCGAACGCAAAGCCCCGGTTGTTGAAGGCAACGGAATTTCTCGGATTGAGCACGATGGCGTCGTCGAGATCGTGGACGGCGAGGTCGTAGTCGCCCCTGGTGTTGTAGACGAAGGCCCGGTTGACGTAGGCGGCGGCCCGCTTTTCCTCCGACTCGCGCCCGCCCCGGTCGAGAATCCGGCCGCAGGCGGCGATCCGGTCTTCGCCGTCGCCTCTGCTGCAGACGGCCTGATCGCGATCGCCACGCGCGTTCGCCGACGAAAGCGTGCCGGCACCGACAAGCAGGAAAAGCGCCGCAAAGCCGGCAAGCCGAGAACTGGCAAGGAAAGGTTTGCACATCGAAGCTGCCCCAATAGCATGGATGTCCAAGAGTAACGCGAGATTAGCAACCCGCGACTCCCTGACAATCGGTAGCAGCGGTTGAGCGGCTGCTTCTGTGCGTTTGGTCACAGTCGATGGGGATAAAAAAACAAGGCCGTCGGCGCAGTATAACGCTAACGGCCTTGCCAGCCCCGGACATTGAAATTGGCTCGCGCCATCCGGTGAACTTCACACTGCCCCGGGAATTCATGGGCGCATGTGATCCATTTCACATTCGACGCAAAAAAATGGCGATGGGCCGCTCTACTGCCGGGAACGAGGCCCGGCGATCGGCATGGGGCCGAGCCCCCGGCCGCGTTTCAGCCGTGCGATCCGGTGTGCCTGTGGCGGGCCGCCGCCCGAGATCGGGTTCTGAGCGGCTTGTTGCGGGTCGAGGCGGGCGCATCGGGGCCCTGGACGCTTGCGAAAGACTGCCGCAGGCCGTCGATCGCCTCGGTGAGGCCCGAGACCTGCTCGGAGAGCCGCCGGGTCTCGGCCTGCTGCGCGGCAAGTTGGCGCCTCACGGTCTGCAACTGATCCTGAACGATCTGCAATTGGTCGATCGATTCCTGCTGGGTGACTTCCAGGCCCTTGGTCTTCTCGACCAGCTGCTCGGAAGTTTGCGCGGTCCTGGCCTGCAACTGGCGGGCGGCAACGACGCGATCCGGTTCAGGGGTCGTGCCGGTGTAGGCGCGCCATAACGTGATGGCGCCGATGCTGAGCAGGAGCACGACCAGCGCGCCCGCAGCCAGCGCGATCGGCTGGGCGCCGATATGCGCGATGCTGCCGGTTCTCGTATCCTGAGGTGTGACTTCGATCATGCCCTCAAAAGCCCGCCGGACCCGAAACTCCACCATACCTAGCATAATGGCCGGCGCCAGGCCCAGCCAAAACAGTGGCCGTGGCAGCGCAAAAAGGTTGTCGGCGGCCAACGGGAAGGGATAAGCCGTGGTCGAATTCCTCCAAGGCTTCATCTCGCATGAGGGGCGCGATTCGGTTGGAACGGCAATCCAGAAGAAGCTGCGGAAGCTGCACGGCATGCTGCGACGGCTGGTTGCAGATTGAGGTGCGCGGACATCGCGTCCGGCGCGGCGAGCCGTGTCCGTTCAGTGTCGAACACCGGTGTTCGATCTACAGCGAACGGCCGCAGCATCCGTGCCGCGAATTCGTGTGCGGGTGGCTGGCCGATTCCAGTCCGCTGCCGGAATGGATGCGCCCCGACAAGTCCGACATGATCATGCTGGCCGCCAACTTTTTCTGGCACGGGCTGCCGGTCGACGTCATCGTCGCGGCCGGAGACCGTCCGAAGAAGAAGGCGCTGGACTGGCTGATGAAGTTCAGCTCGGAAAACAAGCGGTTATTGATCTATCAGATCGAGGAAGACTGGTTCGCCTTCGGACCGCCGGCGTTTCAGGCCGAGATCTCGGAGCTCTTCGCGCGTGGTGAAAAACCGTGGATTGACTGACCGCTCGATCGCGGATCGACCGCTCGCACGTTCCACAACTAAAAATTGTCGCTGGGCGCAGTGGATTTGGCTTTGCACATCAAGACCGAAGGCGCGGCTTCGATGGCATGTGTAATTCAGCATGAACGCGCAGGAAATCGCGGCATTGTGATGGGATGTTTCTAATTGTTGCAATGCAGCAGTACCAATGTACCATTTTTGCGACACGTTACGAATATTTCATTAACCAAGCTCCGCCGCCTTCCATTTGGCATTTGGTATACACTACGCTTCCCCTCGCACAGAAGTTGAATGGACTTCAAGCGTGGGGGCACATCATGCGGAATAAGCTTCTTTCAGGGACGGCATGTGCCGCTCTCTGCCTGGTCTCGTTTGGCAGCGCGGCGCGGTCGGCGACGCTCGATGACGTGATGGCGCGGCTTGACAAGATCGAGAAGGAAAACGCCGAACTACGCGCGAAGGTCAAAGCCCTGTCCGCTGGAAGGCCAGCCGTGGTGACGCCGGTAGCCGTTGCGCCGGCTTCCACGGATCCAAGCAAATTCACGGGCAATCCGGTTCTGCATGGCGCCGTCGCTACTTCGCCAGCGCCGCTCCCGCCGCCGGGTCCGAGAATTGCCGGCATACCGGTAAAGGCAGGTCCGCTGACGCCATTGATCGACAACACCACGGTCACGCTTTACGGGTCGATCGACGTCTCCGGGGACATCTTCAATCCGTCGGTTTACGATCAGGGGACAAAACTCGGTATCGCCAGCAACATCTCGAGCTTCGGCATCCGTGTCAGGCATAACCTCACGCCCTACGGCTGGGATGGCTGGGCGGTCGTGGCCCAGTTGGAATCCCAGGTCGATATCGCTTCAGCTCCAACCGAAAAAGCCGCGCTGGGCACACGTGACAGCTTCGTGGGGCTGGAGGGTCCGTGGGGTTCCCTCAAGGCCGGCAAGAGCGATACGCCCTACAAGAAGGCCACAGCGGCCATGGATCCGTTCTCGCGAACGCTCGGCGACTATAATTCGATCATGGGCAATACCGGCGGCGACAACCGCGCCGAGTTCGACTGGCGCATGGACCACGCGGTCTGGTACGAATCGCCGATCTGGAATGGATTGCAGTTCAGCGCGCTGTTCTCGCCCGGCCAGAATTATGCGCAGGACAACAGCGACTACTCCTACGGCGACGCCTACCAGTGCAACGGCGCGTCGGCGCGCGGCAGCGGCAGCAACTTCCCCAACTCGAGCGGCGCCATTCCCGGTCTGATCGGCGGCAACGGCTGCACCGACGGCTCCTATGGCAACGCCTACAGCGCCTCTCTGACCTACAAGAACGGTCCGTTCAACGCGCTCGCCGCCTATGAGCTCCACGAAGGCGTCAATCGTCACGGCGACGACGGACTGGAGCCGGGCCTGATTGCGCCCGTCTTCCTGGCCGACGGTTCGCAGGTCTTCACCGGCGTTCACAACGAGTGGGCCGCGAAAATCGGCGGCGGTTACCACTTCAATGATGGCCTCGGCGATCTCCAGCTCAATGCCTTCTACGAGTGGCTGCGTCGCGACGTGACCCCGATGGAAGAACCGTTCAACGAACGTTCCCGCGATGGCGTGTTTGCGAGTGCGACGCAGCGGATCGGGAAGTGGGCCTTGAGCGCGTCTTACGCCCACGCCTTCCGAACGCCCGGCAATCCGGCGATGTTGAGCGTCAACGATCCGGTTCTTGCTCCCGCCGCGACCTTGCAAGGGAACCTGTTCGACGACTCCGCCAACCAGTATGCGGTCGGCGCCCGCTACTACTTCAACGATTGGGCCAGCTGGTACATTGTCGCCTCCCAACTCACGCAGGGTCCGGGTGCGCACTACTGTCTCGGCGCCAGCGGCCATGGTTACCAGGTCTGCTCTCGCGATGCTCTCAACGACACCATCGGCGGCGCGACGATCAGCGCGGCGACTACAGGCATGACGTTCAATTTCTGAACGCTTGCGAATATTGGATGAAGGGGGGCCTGGTGACAGGTCCCTCTTTTCTCGTCTCTATACAATGCCACCGCGAATTTCGATTCCCGCGCTGTCGGGTCGTGGCGCGGAAAGCCCTGATAAATTGATTTGGCCAGCCTCCTAGCCAGGGATAAAACCCCGGTGGACGCAACAAGTGTTATGGGGGAATCTGACGATGGACATGCACCCGCCGCCGGCCATCGTGCAACTTGCGCAGGCCGAGGTCCCACCCCAGGCGCCAGTCGAGCCGACACCGATCGAGGTCGACGTTTCGAAATATATCCCGGATTCGGCAACCGCGGTGACGATGATCGTGACGCTGACTCCGCCGACCGGTCAGGCCCTCGTTTATGCCGCCGGCCGCGAGAAGGACGGGACCGTGTTCAAGGGGCCGCGCTCGATCGACGAAGTCAAGCTCTCCGGTCCGACGATATATGTGAAGCTCTATGGAGCGACGAGTTTCGATATCCAGTACACCAACTATCGGCTGCCATCTAACTAGATGCTGCGAGCTTTCGCTTGAAAACGGATGACGCCGTGGGACATCCGACGCCGGAACAACTGCTGCGAGAGGCCCTCGCCGCGCAGCGCAGCGGCGCGATCGGAGATGCGAAGCGGCTTTATTCCTCGGTCCTGAGGATTGACCCGACCAACGCGGCGGCCTTCGGCAACCTTGCGATCATCGCGGCACAGCAGGGCGATCTTGCCGGCGCGGAGCGGATGTTCCGTCACGGCATCAAGCTGCAGCCTGATGATGCGGCGGGTCATAACAATCTCGGCTCGGTGTTGCAGCAGCAGGGCAGGCCGGTCGAGGCCATCGTGGCTCACCGGCGGGCCCTCGATCTCAAGCCGAACTACGCCGAAGCCTATTTCGCAATCGGCAATGCCGAGAGGCAGCAAGGCCGGTTCGAGGAGGCGATGGCCTCCTATCGCTCCGCTATCGCGGCGAAGCGCGGCTATGCCGAAGCCTACAACAACCTCGGTGTGCTGCTTCAGATGCAAGGCCAGCTCGAGCAGGCCGCATCGGCCTATGGCGAGGCGGTCGCGCTGCGGCCGGTCTATGCGGAGGCCCAATTCAACCTCGGTTGCGTGCTGCATCTTCGGCGGGAACTAGATGACGCCGAAGCCGCCTACCGTCGGGTAATCTCACTCAATCCCGGGATCGCCGCCGGCTACAACAATCTGGGAACCGTGCTGAAGGACCAGGACCGGCCCGAGGAGGCGGTCACGGCCTTTGACAATGCGATCGGGTTGAAGGCCGATTTCGCCGAGGCTTATTACAATCGCGGTACGGTGCTGCAGCAGCAGGGCAGGCTGGAGGAGGCGCTCGCGGACTACGGCCGGGCCGTCGGGCTTCGAGGCGATTACGCCGATGCGATCAACAATGCCGGGATCCTGCTGCAGGAACTTGGGCGCGCCACTGAGGCGATCGATCTCTATCGGCAACTGCTCGAGCGGATGCCCGCGCATGCGGACGTCTGCAACAATCTCGGCACCGCGCTGTTGGCGGATGGCCGGCTGGACGAAGCGCGGGTCGCGTTCGAACAGGCGCTGGCGCGCAAGCCGGATTTCCCGGAGGCCTCCTACAATCTGGGGAATGCCTGGCGCGAACTCGGCAATCTGAGCGAAGCGATCGAGTGCTACCGCAACGCGTTGCGTCTGCGACCCGATGACACCGATGCGTTCAGCCAGCTGACCTATCATCGCGCCCAGGCCTGCGACTGGCATGATTACGACGAGGACCAGGAAAAACTGCTCGAGATGGTGCGGCGAGGGGTTCGCGTTCCGCCGTTTTATCTGCTGTCGACGCCGGCCTCATCAGCGGATCAATTGGTTTGCGCCGAGAACTGGATCGCGCCGATCCGCCCGCCGCGGCAAGCTGTTTTCCAGCATCGGCCCGCGGCTCCGCGCGAACGCATCCGTCTCGGGTACCTTTCCGGGGATTTTCACCAGCACGCCACCGCGCAGCTAATGGCCGAATTATTCGAGCGCCATGATCGCGACCGTTTCGAGGTCATCGGATATTCCTACGGTCCCGACGACCACGGCCCGATGCGCGCCCGGCTTGCCTCCGCGTTCGACCGCCTCGTCGATATCAGCGCGCTGCCTCACCGCGAGGCGGCCGCGCGCATCCACGCCGACGAAGTGGACATCCTGGTCGACCTCAAGGGTTATACCCATCAGGCGCGTCCGGCGATAGCGGCGCACCGGCCGGCGCCGGTGCAGATCAGCTATCTCGGCTATCCCGCCACCATGGCGGCCGATTTCATCGACTACATCATCGTCGATCCGTTGGCAGTGCCCACTAGCCAGCAGCCTTTCTTTTCGGAGAGTCTGGTCCATCTACCCGGCAGTTATCAGGCCAATGACAGCCGGCGCGAAATCGCGACCAAACCCACGTCGCGACGGGATTGGGGACTGCCGGAGGTTGGGCTGGTGCTTTGCAGCTTCAACAACAGCTACAAGATCTCGCCGGCATTTTTCGATGTCTGGATGCGGCTGCTCGGCTCAGTACCCGGCAGCGTCTTGTGGCTGCTGGAGACCAACGCGCTGGTCGCGGGCAATCTGCGCTCGGAAGCGAGACGTCGCGGCATCGATCCGGCGCGGCTGATCTTTGCGCCACGCGTAGCGCCGGCCGAACATCTCGCGCGTCACCGCCATGCCGATCTGTTTCTCGACACCTTGCCCTGCAACGCGCATACGACGGCCAGCGACGCCTTGTGGGCGGGATTGCCTCTCCTGACCTGCAGCGGAAACACGTTTGCGGGCCGTGTCGCGGGCAGCCTGCTGACGGCGGTCGGCCTGCCGGAACTGGTCACGGAATCGTTCGAACACTATGAACGGCTGGCACTGAGCTTGGCCCGCGATCCGCAGCGCCTGATCGCGTTGCGCGAGAAATTGCAGAAAAACCGCGACGCCAGTGCTTTGTTCGACGCGCCGAAATTGACGGCGAATATCGAAGCGGCGTACTTGCGGATGTGGCAAGCTTGGCTTGCCGGCGAGGCGCCGGCCGCATTTTCCGTCGAAAGCGCGTGAGCGGGAAAGGATGACGACCATGTGGATGCGAACCATCGCCGCGCTGGCGGCCATTTTCGTGCTCGGGTGCGGCAACGGCTGGGCGAGCGCCCATCACGCGCCAAGACATCATCGCCATCAAGCGGTTGTCCGATATCAGGAGCCGCCGGTGTTGCCGCCGCCCTATTATGGCGGGCGGTTGGTGATGCATCCCGCCGAGAACATCGCCTGCGGCACGCCGTATCGGTCCACGCGCGCGCTGCCGTGCGATCAGCCGGTCTGGGTCTATGGCAGTCCCTGCGAGGTCGATCTCGGCCTCGGGCGCTATCGGTCGTGCGATTGGCACTAGCTGGACGAGGATCCGTCGTTTTCGGGATATCGCCATGAATGCGGGCCGCTTGGAACAGACGCTCGCAGCGGCGATCGCGCAGCATCGCGCCGGGCGTCTCGCCGAGGCCGAGCGGCTCTATCGGCTGGTCTGCGATGCCGATCCGAACAATGCGCGCGCATTCCATCTGCTGGGCGTGGTCGCCCATCAGCTGAAGCGCGCGGACGCGGCATCGCTGGTCGGCCGCGCCATAGCGCTCGATCCGAACTCCGCCGAGGCGCACAACGACCGCGGCGTGATTCTTGCGGCCAACGGATTATCAGCGGATGCCCTGTCCTGCTTCGAGCGTGCCGTGGCGCTCAACCCCTCCTACGGCGAGGCGCGCAACAATCTGGGGCGGGGATTGTGCTCGCTTGGGCGCTTCAATGAGGCGCTGGTGCAGTTTGAATGGGTCCTGAAGAGCGCGCCGGATTCGCCCGCCGCGCACTTCAATCTGGCTTCGGTGCTGCAGCCGGCCGGGCGGGCGTCGGACGCCGAGGCGCATTTGCGCCGCGCCATCGCGCTACGGCCCGATTTCGTCGATGCGCACCTTCATCTCGCCTCGCTGCTTCAGGAGATGGGCCGGCAGCCCGAGGCGTTCGTGCATGCGGAACGCGCGGTCGCGCTGCGGCCGGACAGCGCCGGCGGGCGCAACAATTTCGGCAATATCCTGCGCGCGCTTGGCCGGCGCGAGGAGGCGATCGCGCAATACGAGGCGGCGCTCCGGATCGATCCCGACTTCTTCATGGCGCACTATAATTGCGGCATGGCGCTGCGCGGCGAGACCATGATCGCGGAGGCGCGCGCCCATTTCGCCCGCGCTCTTGCGCTGCGGCCGGATTTTCTCGAAGCCGAGCTCGCGCTGTGCATGGCGGAGCTTCCGGCGCTTTATGAAAATGAATCCGAAATCAACGAGCGGCGCGACGCTTACGCGAGCCGGCTTGCCGCCTTCAGCGCGGACGTCGAAAGCGCCCGCGCGCCTGCCATGCTGTCGGAAGCGATCGGTTCCCACCAGCCGTTCTATCTGCCCTACCAGGGACGCAACGATCGCGAGCTTCAATCCCGGTATGGCGCGCTGGTCTGCGAGATCATGGCGGCGCGATATGCCGCGCCGGTCTTGCCAAAACCGCCGGATTCGCATGAGCCGATCAGGCTCGGCATCGTCAGCGGATTCTTCAGGCAGCACTCGAACTGGAAGATCCCGATCAAGGGATGGCTCAAAATGCTGGACCGGGAGCGGTTTCACGTGTCCGGCTACTACACGGGCGATGAACGGGACGGCGAGACCGATGCAGCGGCAGCCCTGTGCCGGCGTTTCGTGCACGGCCCGATGTCGCTCGACGCCTGGCGGCGCACCATCCTGGACGACGCGCCCCATGTCCTGATCTATCCCGAAATCGGCATGGACAAGGTTTCAGCGCAGCTCGCAGGCCAGCGGCTCGCCGCCGTGCAATGCGTTTCCTGGGGTCATCCGGTCACCAGCGGATTTCCGACCATGGATTACTTCATCAGCAGCGACCTGATGGAGCCCGCGGGCGCCGCCGATCATTATGGCGAGCAGCTGGTCCGGCTGCCCCATCTTTCGATCCATTACGAGCCGTCGGAGGTCCCGCCTGCGACGACCGACCGGGCCCAGCTCGGGCTGCGCGGCGATGCCGTGGTGTATTGGTGCGGCCAGTCGCTGCCAAAATACCTGCCGCAATATGACGGGGTGTTTGCGCGCATCGCCGCCGAGGTGCGCGGCAGTCAGTTTGTCTTCATCGAATTCGCAGGTGGCAGCCGCGTCACCGCGATGTTTCAGTCCCGGCTCAAACGCGCCTTCAAGGCGGTCGGCCTTGACGCCAGCGACCACTGCGTCTTCCTGCCGCGGCTCGCGCCGGATGGTTTCGTTGCCGCCATCGGGCAATGCGACGTCGTGCTTGACAGCATCGGCTGGTCGGGTTGCAACTCGATCCTGGAGAGCCTGATCCACGATCTTCCGATCGTAACGCTCGCCGGCCAGTTGATGCGCGGGCGGCACGCCGCCGCCATTTTACAGATGATGGGCATCGGTGAGACCACGGCGAAAACGATCGACGATTACGTTTCAATCGCCGGGGCGCTCGGCCGCTGCCCGGACAGGCGGAGCGAACTATCGGCCCGGATCGCCGACACTAAATATCGGCTTTATCGCGATCGCGATTGCATCGCGGCCCTTGAGGCTTTCCTGGAAAGCGCGGTGCGCGGCGGCGGCGCGGCGTAAGGTTGCGGCCGGCCTTTGGGGGAAGAAGGTCCGCTGGTTCTGAAGCCGATGCGAGGTGAGGCGAATGTTCGATTCGGTAACGGAGAGTGATTAGCGGTTGCTAGTTCCGTATTAATATTGGTAGGGTTGTAGTGATTTCGGAAGCCTGCGTTTCTCGCAATAGTTCCCGGACTGGAACCTGGGAACTTCCGCCCTCGTGTGGCCTAGGAGGGCCGATTGCGAAACGGGTCAGGGTCAACCCTCATCACTCTGTGCAAAGCACTGGGCGTGAGCGCATGCGGTTTGCTCGCCGTCTATTTTGGATGGATCGGAATCTATCCCACCACACCCTCCGACCCGGACCTGACAGAGCTTGTTCAGCAGGCGCGCTCGATTGCTGCCGCCTGGCGCCATCTGGCGGCGGAGCCTGGTCGCAATCCTTATCTACTGAAAGACCTCGCCTGGTGGGACGGCGCTGACGATCTCACCCCCTACCTCGGCACATTGCCGGTGCCTCCTGGTCGGGTGGTCTCCGCTTCCACGGGAGTCACGCGTTGGTTTCCCGTTCTTCTGGAAGATCCCGCCATCCTGACAACCAACGAAGGCCGGCGGCCACCCGAGGGCAGGGAAGTATCGGGCTTCGTAGCCCCACTTGAACCGTCGAATCCCTCGCTTTGTCGTGCAATTGCTGCGGCCGCGGGCAAAGCGTGGGAATCGCCGCGAGAAGTCTCGAATTACCGTAAGTGGGGGGAGGCTGCCGGTCTGGCGCCCGGCGAATTCGCTTGTATCTGGTTTGATACAATGAAGGTTGGCAAGTTCGTTCCCGGCAATCCCGCGTACTTCATCATGCGCGTTCTCTAGAACGATGCTCTTTAACAGCTACCCGTTTGTTGCGGTTTTCCTGCCGATTACTCTGGTCGGCTATTACCTCCTGGGACGTCTCAATCATTCTGCCGGCCTGGCGTGGCTCGCCGGGGCGTCACTCGTATTTTATTACGCCGGAGCACAAGCCAATCTTTTATTGATCGTCGCATCCATCGTCATCAACTTCCTAGCAGCGCTTGCAATTTCCCGCGCGGCCGAGCGCGTTCGTTTCTGGCTCGCGACGGTTACGATCGTTGCCAATGTTGGCCTGATCGCCTTCTTCAAATATTCCGTACTTTTCGTCACCACGTTGAATGCGCTGACAGGTGAGCAAGTTGCATGGCCTGCGATCGTGCTTCCGCTCGGCATCTCGTTCTGGACGTTTCAGAAGATCGGCTATATCGCGGATACATACCGATCTCCGTCATCCGCGATCCGGAATGTGTTAAAATACATCGTATTCGTGCTGTTTTTTCCCCAGCTGATTGCCGGCCCCATCGTTCACCACAAGGAGATTGTGCCGCAGCTCACGCCGCAAATCACCTCACGTATCGACTGGAACAATATCGCTGTCGGCCTCACCATTTTCATCATCGGCCTGACGAAAAAGGTTCTTCTGGCCGACAACGTCGCCGCTTATTCGACTCCAGTCTTCACCGCTGCATCCGATGGGATCGATCTGACTGCCTTGGAGGCGTTGACCGGGGTGCTTGCGTGGACCTTGCAGATCTATTTTGACTTCTCGGGATACTCGGATATGGCAATCGGCCTGGCTCGACTGTTTGGGATCAAGCTTCCGCTGAACTTCAATTCTCCTTACAAAGCCGCAAGCATCGTCGAGTTCTGGCGCCGGTGGCATATGACGTTATCGCGCTTTCTGCGCGACTACTTGTATATTCCCCTCGGTGGCAATCGTCGGGGAATGATCGACCGCTACGCAAACCTCATGCTGACAATGCTCATCGGGGGTTTGTGGCATGGCGCTGCCTGGACATTTGTGGTCTGGGGCGGTTTGCACGGGTCGTATCTGGTCGTAAACCACCTTTTTATCGCCGCAAGGAAACGGCTGTGGATTCCGCAGGTCTTGCCGCAATCGGCGTCGCGCCATGCTGGACGAGTTCTGACGTTCGTGGCGGTCGCGTTCTCCTGGATATTTTTCCGCGCTGAAAGTTGGGCTGGCGCGCTCAATCTGGTAGCGGCATTAACGTCCCGGAAGACCGCCTTTCCCAATCACGTGATAGCAAATCCGAGCATCGCATGGACATGGATCTGCGCCCTTCTCTTGCTGGTGTGGCTTGCGCCCAATACCCAGGAATTCATGCGCCATCATGAGCCTGCGTTCGGTTGGCGTGACTTCAAGGATTCTCGCCACCTACTTGCTTGGAATCCAAGTATCGGATGGGCGGCCGTTTCGGCCTTGCTGGTCGTCGCTTGTCTGCTGAGCCTGTCCCAGCCGTCCGAATTCATCTATTTCAACTTTTGACCCATGAGCCAATCAGGACGATACGTTGTGAGCTTGCTGGCATTCCTGGCATGCGTGATTGCCGCGGGCGAACTCTATTGCCGATTCTCCCCGCGATTCCTCGAGGAGCATCAGGATTATATTCGTGAAATCATGAATGCAGACGCGAAGAATGCCGTATTCGGGGATTCTCACGTCGGCTACGTGTCGCGCATCCCCGGCTATGCATTTCTCGGTTTTCGGGGACAGGATCCCGAAGAGTTGTTGATGTTGGTGAAATACCTTTATACTTACAATCGCCCAGGAAACATCATCGTCATCGCGTCGCCGCAGTGGTTCGGTCGCTATCACAGCGAGAATGCGCCTGTCCTCTCGGAGGGCTCGCTGCCCAACAGGTGGCTGCCGATTCCGCTGTTGATCCTTTCAAAGAATTTTTTGGCCTCGATTCGCGCCAATGCTCAGGCAGATCTTCTGAATTTGGCAGTTCAAGCCGTCAGAGCAGATGAGCCTGAACAGATGCTCGATCCCAAAGCAGCTCTCGCGATCCTTGGGAGAATGCCGCAGGGCTCCGATTGGTCGACGGTTCCCAAGGACGTTCGATTCGCTTTCACATCGACGAGGGTCCAGGCCCATAACCCCACCGACAATTTTGCATCAAGTGCCGCTGCAGGAGCCTATGAAGAAGCATTGCGTTTTCTGATGACGCGCGGCGCCAAACTGTGTCTCTACCGCACGCCTGTCACGAGCCTCTACCTGGACTTGGCGTATCGCATCCCAGGTACGCGATTTGCCGAGTTTGACGACTATGCTGCTCAGCTGGCCAGCCGGCTGGGTGTCAAGCGCGTCGATTTTCACTCATTGCCATATTCTTTTGCCGATCGCGCCTTTGCCGATCAGGATCACCTGCTGGACGCCAGCGCAACCGAGTTATGGCCCTTGGTCGAGCAAGCTTGCTTCCATTGATTGAGGGGCGGTCGTTGGCATATTTCATCGTCGAATTTTTCGGTGCCGTCGCCAACGGTCATCGGCGGATTCCGCGAAACTTTTGAAACATAACGATTTCGCGGTTCTTGCGGGGGCACAAGAAGTTGCGGCCAGCTCTTGGGGGAGAGCTGGCCGCGCGCGAACCGGTCTGGGACGGGGAGGGGTGGGGATGTGACCGGGTCGCGTGTCCTTATGTTCCGTTGCCTGTTATCGGGCGCTGGCGGTCGAGACCGCCGGGCGGCTGTCGCCGAGCGAGACCCAGACGTTCGGATCGCCCTGCGACTGACGCTTGACGAAGCGGTATCCGGTCTCCGTCCAGGCCACGACCTCCTCGTTCTGGTTGTCGAGAATGAACTCGCCCTTGTCGGTTTTCACCGTCAGCACCGCGTGGCCTTCGCCTTTCTTGTCGCGCACCACCGTGATCAGCAGCGCCTCGCGCGGCCAGCCGGCGTCGATCAGCATCTTGCGCTTCAACAGCACGTAGTCCTCGCAGTCGCCGTAACCGTCGGTCGGGATCGACCATTTCTCGATCACGCCCCAATGATCCATATCGGTCATCGGCTTGATTGTTTCGTTCACCCAGCGGTTGACCTTCAAGAGATCGCGCCATGCCGCCTGCGACATCACGATGTCGCGCGGCTGTGACGCGCCGCCGCGGCACTCGCCGGGAGTTTCGGCGCAGAATTCGACCCAGCCGATCGGCGCCCGCGTGACGTCGCCAAGGCTGGCATAAAGTACGCGATCGTCACCGGCCTTCGCCGACGCAGTCAATCCGATCAGGACGGCGGCGATCGCCAATCCTTTTCCCTGTCCCCTGAACCCGAACATTGTGGCCCCCGTTTCTTGTTGGGACCACGTTTCACACAAAGGTTTTGCGTCGCCGCTAAGTTATCCAAGTACAATTGAGACGAACACAAGTAAAACTATTCGACAGTTCGATCTATACTTGAGTAAAATTCGAATAGAATTTTAAACAACTGCAATTGATTCAAATTTTAGGGGTTAACGCGGCAAAGCCCGCCGCTACGGAACTTGCGGTGCCGAAGGCTCGCCGCATTAACTCTGGAAGCGGTCGCGGCAAGCAACCACAGGCCGCCGCCTTCGACGCAGATACGCCGTTGGTCCGTCAGAAATGCGGGAATTTGCGGTCGTCAGCGCTTTACCTTGCGGTAACGCTGACTTCGGTGAGGCGAGGGAAGCCTGGCGGGATGCGAAGTTCGTGCATCCATGGCGGCGAAGTGCGGGCGAGTGAGGGTGGGTCGATCTACCGCGCGGTAACGCTGTCTTCGAGCGTGTCTTCCAGCTGCGGGTGGACGAATTCCAGTGCAAAACCTTCCTCGAGGTTTCGCACCACCCGCGCCTGGACCTTGCCGAGCATCACCAGCGATTTCAGCGGCGGGCGGTTTTCCGCGGCGATCGCAGCGCCCGACAGCGACATGTCGATGATCCGGCAGGTCATCTTGGTGCCGTCTTCCAGCGTCAGCAGCGCGATCGGGTTGCGCGGGATGATGCGGTCGTGGCGGCGGTCCTCGGGGAGGTTGAGGATATCGCGGTTGGCAAGCCAGGTCAGTTGGGCTGCGAGCTTGTCGCGCTTGCGGGCGGTGGCGCCGACCGTCATGGCAAAGCCGTTGTCGATGATGCGGGTGATCTTGCCCTCGACCCGGCCGATATGGTCGAGATAGGCGATCACGCGGTCGCCGACATTGCCGATGCCGGGCGCCAGCAGCGCCAGCCCACCGGGCGACATGTTAATAATCTGGCAAGGAAATTCGCGCCGGTCGGGGAGCATGTAACGGCCGAGCAGGTGCACCTTCACCCGCTGAAAGCGCCGACGTTCCTCGGCGGCCGGAAGGATCGATTTCTTGCTGACAAACGCCATCTTCGCCACCCGACAGCCGGCTTTTCGGTGTCGCCCGACCCTACGGCGGACAAGGTTAATGAGGGGTTAGCGGGAGGTGCGGCAAGTATGGGCAATCACGCCGGGCCAGGGATAGTTGCCCGAATGCGGTTGAAGGCCCACAGCAGCGGCGGACACGCCAGCAGCACCGCCGCGCCGTAATCGAATGCCGCGCTCGCGCTGCCGGTCCATTTGGCACAGGCTCCGCCGACAATCGGGCCCAGCATCATCGTGGCATAATAGAGCGTATAGAAGATGCCCATGCCGATCGCGCGCGTCGCGGGCGCCAGCACGCGGGCGGGCAGGCTCAGGATCGGCCCGGCGGGCTGGCCGCACACCAGTCCGAGCGCGACAACGGTTGAGACCACCGCGCCGCTGCGCGGCAGCGCGATCATCAATATCGCGAACAGGATACAGCCGCCGACCAGAACCCATTCGGGCCGCCCGCTGCGATCGGCGAGATAGCCGCCGGCGGGGACGGAGATCACCGCCAGCCACAGCACGATGCTGATGATCGATCCCGCTGCCGATATCGACCAGCCGCGCTCGACCAGCAACGAGGGACCGAACGAGAAGATCATCGCGAAACCGACATTGTAGAGGCCCCAGATCAATCCCGCCGCGACGACGGCGATGACCGCCTGCCGATTGAGGCGGGCGGATGGCGCGGCTTGAGTCACGGAACTTGCCGGCGACTGATACGTCGCAGCCAGCAGGACGAACGCCAGTCCGATCAGGGCGGCGACTGCGAGATACACCGCGCCGACACCGTCAGCCGCGCCGATCGAGGGCAGCGTCAGCAGCGCGATGGCGACGCCGGCCGGCCACGAGTTGACGAAGATCGCCATCGCGGTGGCGATCTCCTTGCCGGCAAACCAGTCGGCGACCATTTTTGTCATTTGCACATTGAGCAGGACGCCGCCGGCCCCGGCGATCAGCCGTCCCGCGATCTGCACTGTCCAGGCACCGGACAGCGCCATGGCGAGACCGCCGATCAGCATCAGCTGCAGGGCCGCGAGCACCATTGGCTTGTCGCCAAACCTTCTTCCGATCGCGCCGCCCGGCAACGCCAGCGCCACGCCGGGCGTAAAATACAGGCCGATCAGGATGCCGATGTCGGCAAGGCTGACGCCGAACGTTTGCCCGAGCAGAGGTGCTACCGCGGCGACGCTTTGAAACTGAAAACCCATGGTGAGGCGAACCGTGAACAGCACGGCAAGGATGAACCAGCGACTGCGCAACGCCTCACTCCCGATGAAATGGCCGCGCAACCTGAGGCGCGGCGATGCCGCTGTCAATCGCGGCACGACGGCAGGCCCGCGCATTGGCATTGCCATCGGCTTCACATAGACTCGCTTCGCCCACGTACTGAAAATAAGTGTATCCCAACAAAGAGCCCCCCATGCTCCCCTCGCAGCGCGACCTTTTCGAGATGCCGCGCGACATCTGCTATCTCAATGCGGCTTCCTGGAGTCCGTTGCCGCTGCGCAGCCTGGAAGCCGGCCGAGTTGCGGTTGGGCGCAAGGGCACGCCGTGGACGCTCGACGCTGGCTTCGCCAATCGCCAGCACGAGCGCGCGCGGAGTGCCGCCGCCCGACTGATCAATGCCGAACCCGACGACGTCGCGCTGATTTCCTCGGTGAGCTATGGCGTTGCGACGGCTGCAAAACTGTGCGCGGTGGCCCGCGGCGCCCGCGTCCTTGTGCTGGAAAACGATCATTCCTCGCCGGTGCTGGAATGGCGGACGCGCGCAGACGCCGGCGGTTTTGCCGTCGAGACGGTTTGCCAGCCGGACGATGGCGACTGGACCTCGGCGGTGCTCGCGACAATCGAACGACCGGGCGCGCCACCGATCGGCCTTGCATCGATCTCATCGGTGCACTGGTCGGACGGCGGACTGATCGATATCGAAAAGGTCGGTGTGGCGTTGCGCCGGCAGGGCACCATCTTTCTGATCGATGCGACCCACGGCGCAGGCGTGTTGCCGATGAACGTCAAGCGCCTTGATCCGGATTTTGTGATTTTTCCGACCTACAAGTGGCTGCTCGGTCCCTACGGCCGCGCTTTTATCTATGTCGCCAAACGTCATCAGGGCGGTCTGCCGCTGGAGCAGACGGCGTTCGGCCGCCTTGACGTGCGCGCCGAGAATAAAATTTATTTCGCCGACACGCGCTATGTCCCCAATGCACGGCGCTTCGACATGGGCGAGCGCGATCATTTCATCTCGATGGAGATGGCGGCGATCGGCATGGAAATGGTGACCGAGTGGGGCGCGGACGCCGTGGTGCAGCGGCTCGCCATGCTGACGGACCGTATCGCGGAGGGGCTGCGTGATATCGGCGTCGGGCTGCCGGACCGTCGCTTGCGCGCCCCGCATATCCTCAGTCTCGGCTTCAAGGAGGGGATGCCGGCGGGACTGGTCGAGGGACTTGCAACCAAGGGCGTCCATGTCGCGGCGCGTCTCGGCCGGATGCGGATTTCGCCGCATGTCTATAATGACGAGGCCGATGTCGACCGCTTCGTTGCTGTTTTGGCGGAGCGGCTGCGGTCCTAAGCCAGTCCCTCATAGACCATGAAGCCGCGCGCGATCTTCAGTTTGCGCAGCGCGCGGGGAACCAATGCTTGCGGGGGATGGTCGAGATAGCGCCACGAGGTCAGTGTGAGGCTCCCTAGCCTGGCGTGTTCGCTGTCGAATGGCGCCAAAAGCCCGGTCAGGCTGATCGGCGTGTGGGCGCGGGCGTTGAACGGCAACAGCAGCAATTCCAGATGCGCCCGCGAACCGTCGTCGGCGGTCGCGGTGATGCCGGCTACCGCCGCCAGCATTTCCTCGGCGACCACTGCGATGATCTCCTCGATCTCGCGGCGGCCGCTGCCCTCGAACAGCGCTGAAAAGCTCTTGTCCTTCAGGTCGCAGCCGAGCAGGGCGCAAACGCGGGTGCCGGCGACGCGAAACGGGTGGCCTGAATTGGCGTCATAGGAGAGGACAAAGATGTCGCCAAGCAGTTCGCGCACCGCGCCGGGCTCGATCTCGCTGCGGTCCGGCGCCCGCGCGCCGGCGCGCTTGCCGTCCCAATAGGCGAAGAACGCGCGATTCGACGGATGTTTCATGCTGCAGCCTTGCCCCGGTGCCCGTCTGGCGGGACATATCTGTCCCGCTTTCGAGCACGCCTGTTCCCTTCACTGTCTTGCAGGAGGTGCTTTGCAGCGTCCATGCCGGAGCCGCATTTCGGGGGGCGAGGCGGCCGGTTTGCGCCGTTAAGGTTAAATTAACGATGTTGTTTCCCCTGCGCGGGGGGATGGCTAGTGTCCGCAGCGATCCCTCGCCGGTTCTCTCCAGGTTGCGGCGGGGTCGTTACACAGGGTTGCGCTCAGACAGTTTGGTCATCGCGCGGGGAGGGGTGGGGATGTCACCCGGGGCCCGCGCAGCAAGACCGACACGATCGAGGGAGGGCTTTCTCAGAGCCCTCCCTTTTTCCTGCGCGCTTGTTGGTTGGCCTTCATTCCGCGGCCTCTCTCAAATCCTGCTCCGGCTCCGGATGGGCCTGCACCTGCCGTGGCTGCCCCATCAGCAAGGGCTGGAACAGCACCGCGGCGGCCATGGTGCAGGCCAGCGCCAGGGCCATCAGCTTGCCCATGCTCGACATGCCGGGATAGCTCGATGCCCACAGGCTGCCGAACGCGACCGCGGTCGTCATGGCGCTGAAGACCACCGCCCGGGTCAACGTCGATTGCAGCAGGTGGGTTTTTCCGGCACGCCACGCCATGATGTAATAGATCTTGAAGGCGACGCCGACGCCGAGCAGCAGCGGAAGCGCGATGATGTTGGCGAAGTTGAGCGAGAGGCCGTCCAGCGCGCAGATCTCCAGCGTCACGACGCCTGCGAGCAGCAGCGGGATCAGCGTCAGCAACACGTCCGTCAGGCGTCGCAACGCAATGAAGAGCAAGATGGCGATCGCGACGATGGCGAGAGCGCCGGCTTCGATGAAGGCCGTGGTCACGGTCCTGGCGGCTTCATAAAGGCTGACGGCGCCCCCGGCCGCCATTGGCTCGGCCGCAAGCACGGCGGTTGCGAATGTGCGCAGCACGCCGGTGTCGTTCGGATCGCCCTTCGGCAAGGCCTGCACACGGGCCCTGCCGTCCGGCAATAGCCACTCGCGCACCAGATCCTGCGGCAGTGTCCTGACCGTGACTTCTTCAGGATCAAGATTTTTGCGCAGAAGATCCAGGTCATGGAGCAGCGGCGGCACGATCGCGGCATCGGCCCTGGTCCGCACCCCGCTATCGGCGCTGGCGAGCTGTTTCAACAAGCTCGAAACGTGCCGTGCGGAATCGGCAGCAGGACCGCTCTGGTTGCCGGCGATGGCCGAGAGAACATCGGCTGCGTGCTGGATAGCACCGACATTGTCCTGATCGCTTGGCGCGGGCTGCCGCGCCGGAGGGTTGAGAGCCGGACCAAGGCGTTGCGAAGCGCCCCTCAAGGCTGCAATTTTCTCGCGCTGATCGGCTGGAATGAGGCTGCTGAGGGTCAGGGTGCGCGAGACCTGCGGCAGCGCCGCCAGACGCTTTGCGGCTGCGTTGGCCCGTTCCAATGACGGCGCCAGGATTTCGGCACCGTTGCCGCTGGTTGCCGGATCATTCTGCAATTGGCGATAGGTCACGACCGAGGGAGAATTCGGACTTTGCAGATCGACCGGATTGAAGTCGAAGTTCAAATGCGACAACAGCGGCGTTCCGGCAAGGACGACAGTGAACACGGCCACTATCACCGCGATGCGATGGCGCTGCAGGAAATCGTCGAGCGGCGCCAGAAAGCGAAAACCTACCGGCGCCGGTTCGCCCGGCGGCTTGAGCCATGCCAGTGCCGCCGGCACCAGCGTGATGGAGCAGACGAACGCGATCAGCATGCCGCAACCGGCGATCAGGCCCAACTCCGAAAGACCGCGGTAGCTGGTCGGCAGAAACGCGAAGAATCCCACGGCCGTTGCCACGGCCGCCAGCGCCAGCTGATTACCCGCCTTGCGGGCGGCCCAGCGCAGCGCTTCAAACATATCCGGATGGTCGTGGCGCTCGGCGCGATAACGCACGCTGAGCTGGATGCCGAAGTCGACCCCGAGTCCCACGAACAGCACGAAGAAGGCAACCGAGATCAGATTGAATGCACCGACCATCGCCAGTCCAAGGGCCGCCGTGACCGCAAGCCCGACCACCAGGCTGAAGAAGACTGCCGCAATAATCTTCCAGGAACGCAGCGCCAGAAGCAGGATGATCAAGACGCCGAACACCGCCGTCAGGGTATCGCGCACTGCGCTGTACTGGATGACCGAAAACTGGTCGTCGTTCATCGGCACCTGACCGGTCAATTCGACGGTCGCGCCGAACTTGCCTTGCAGGCCGAGATCGGCAGCCGTTCGGCGAATTGCGTCGTCCGCCTTGCGTCCCGGCTGAAGCTTCGCAAAATCGAGTGTCGGCTGAATGCCGATGAAATGCCGCAGCTGCTTGTCCGCAGGCGGCTGGCCCTGCACCAGCCCCTGCCAGGAGAAGGTTGCGGGCTTGCCGGACAAAACGTCACCGAGGGTTCGATCCGCCAGCGACAGCGTCCAGGCAAGCTGCTCGAGCTTTATCCGGCCCGCCTGCACGGCCTCGGCCGCCGTGGTGAGCGCCGACATGACGCCGCGGAGGCTCGGGTCGCCGGCAAGCGATGCGATGAAGGGCTGAGCCATGGCCAGGCCCTCCGCATTCTTCCTCACCTCCGCTACGGAGCCGTACAACAATCCGTTGCGGTCGAAGAATTCGCCGCTGTCGAGCTGCTCGACCACGGGAAACAGGTCGTGATCCCTCGACAGCGCCTGCGCCAGCGCGTGGGTTGCCTGTTCGGCACCTTCCGGCGTCGGCGCCTTGACGACGACCAGGATGCCTTTTTTCGGAAACGCCTTGTCGAGTTCGAGCTGGCGCTGATGCCAGGGCAGGTTCTGCGAAATCAATCCCTCGATATCCGTATTGATCTTGAATCGCGTGACATCGAAGGCCACCGCTGCAAGCAGCAACAGCGTACCCACGATGACGATGGCCCAGCGGTGGCGGGCGCAGATATTGACGATCCGGACAATGGCTGAATTGATCATGGCAGGCGACGCTCGAAAAAATGGAACCGCCGCACCGATGTCCTGGCCGGCAAAGTCGTTCGATTCACCAACTCGAATATAGAAATCGCAGAGTTGACGGATGTCGTTGCTCACGGATTTGTTACGCGCATGGGATGAATGTTTCCGTGGCGAGTTGCCGCGGCGCCCGTCGTCCCGTTCGTTGATCGGCGGCGGCTTCGAGAGCTGCGGCGTTGCGACTCCGCGCCGCATCGTCCTTGCAAAACATTAATCCGGTGAACATGAGCTCGTAATGTGCGGCCTCCATGTTTGTGCGAGGGATTTTCTCCCCATTCAAACACCGGAGACGCCATTATGAATGATCAATCAAACACCCCACCTGTCGCGCCACGCAAGATCCTCAGGCCGCGGCGGCTGGCGCTGCTTGCATCCGTGGCCGGCCTCAGCATGGCGGTTCTCGCCTTCGGGGCCGGCGGCAACCTGCCGCTGACGGCGTGGAGCACGCCCGTGCATGCCGCGGAAGCCGCGCAGGCGCCCGCGGGCTTTGCCGATCTCGTCGCCAAGGTGAAGCCGGCCGTGATCTCGGTCCGCGTCAAGATCGACGAGGACAACGGCAACAGCTCGTTCGTTCAGCGTGAGCGCAACGACAATTCGGATCAATCCGGCTCGCCGTTCGACCAGTTCTTCTCCAGGCAATTCGGTTTCCGGGGCCCCCAGGACTTCCGTGGCCAAAACATGATGCCGCAGGGTCACCAGGTGATCACAGGCGAAGGCTCGGGCTTCTTCATCTCGCCGGATGGCTATGCGGTGACCAACAATCACGTGGTCGACCACGCCAAGTCCGTGCAGGTCACCGCTGATGACGGCACGATCTACACCGCCAAGGTGGTCGGCACCGATCCGAAGACCGATCTGGCGTTGATCAAGGTCGACGGCAAGAGCGACTTCTCCTATGTGAAGTTTGCCGATGCGCAGCCGCGGATCGGCGATTGGGTCGTCGCCGTCGGCAATCCCTTCGGTCTCGGCGGCACGGTGACCGCCGGCATCGTTTCCGCGCGCGGCCGCGATATCGGCGCGGGACCGTATGACGACTACATCCAGATCGACGCGCCCATCAACAAGGGCAATTCCGGCGGTCCGGCGTTCGACATGAACGGCAACGTGATCGGCGTGAACACCGCGATCTATTCGCCGTCGGGCGGATCGGTCGGCATTGGCTTCGACATCCCGGCAGGCACGGCAAAACTCGTCGTCGCCCAGCTCAAGGACAAGGGCTACATCACGCGCGGCTGGCTCGGCGTGCAGGTGCAGCCGGTCACGGCCGACATCGCCGACAGCCTCGGCCTGAAGCAGGCCAGGGGCGCGATGGTCGACAATCCGCAGGACGGCAGCCCGGCTGCGAAGGCGGGCATCGAGGCGGGTGACGTCATCACCTCGGTCAACGGCAACACCGTCAAGGATTCACGCGATTTGGCCCGCACCATCAGCACGATAGCGCCGGGAACTCAGGTGAAGCTCGATGTCCTGCACAAGGGTGAATCCAAGACGATGACATTGACGCTTGGCGAGATGCCGAATGACCACCAGGCCAATGCGAGCGAGCAGGGGTCGAATGAAACCGCCGGCACCCCGCATCTGGGCCTCAGCCTCGCGCCCGCGGGCGAAGTCGATGGCGCCGGCCAGAAGGGCGTCGTCGTGACCGCGGTCGATCCGGACGGCCCGGCCGCCGATCACGGCTTCAAGACCGGGGACGTCATCCTCAATGTCGGCGGCAAGGCGGTTGCCAATGTCGGCGACGTCCGCTCGGCGCTGAAGGAAGCTAGCACGAGCGGCAAGCACAGCGTCCTGATGCAGGTGAAGACGGCAGATGCGACCAGGTTCGTCGCGGTGCCGCTCGCCAAGGGCTGATCCAGCACCGACAACAAGGCCGGGCCAAGCGCCCGGCCTTGTTTTGGATGACGTCTGTGCAAGTGCCGCAGGCGAGGGCCTTTACCCCGCGGCGAATGAAATCGTGGCCTGGTCGTAATCTCCCGATCCCATGCGGCCTTCGGCAAAAATCTCGTGCTTTGCGATCCAGTCAAAGGACTGCTCGTACACTTCTCTTGAATAGGGCTCGAAAACGATCCGCTCTCCGGGACCCCAGCCCCTGGTATCCATCAACGCATGGAAGCGCTCGGGGAATTCGTTCTTGTAATAGTGTGTGTAGAGCTCCGGCCGCAGATCGATGTCGCGCTGCGCCGATCTCAGGGCGCGAAAATATCGTCTGACATCTTCCGGATCCGGCGTGCCCTTTATCATGGCGGCGATCATGAAGGTGGTGTCGATCACCTTGCGGAATCCGAGTTGTTCGGCGAGGTAATAGGGGCCGCTGAACAGCGCCGCCGCGGCGCTCTTCCGCTCGACCAAGAGCTCCATGCGGTGGAACAGCATACCGTCTTCGAAGGTGAGGTTGATTTGACCGGTTGGAAGGTACTGTTCCAGCGCCTGGATCGTCGAATAGTGGCTGCCGGACTGGAATCCGACTGAAATCGGGACGCCCGCCAAATCGGCCGGGGTCCGCACCGGCGAGTCCGCGGGGACGAAAATCCCGGAAGGCGCGACCGAATAGACATCCGCGAAAAGCTTGGCGTGACCGTTCGAGGCCGCCACGTTGACCGTCCAGTGGCAGGCGCAGCTCACATTGGCTTCGCGCCCTTTCTCTATGCTTTGGAAGGCGCCCTGGTTTGCCTTGTCGTGATGCTTTCCATCGGTCGAGCGGATCAGCTCGCGAAACTCGTAGTCGAGACCTTCGGCGCGGAAATATCCCTTTTCCTCGGTGACCCATTCCTGCAGGCGGAAATGCGGCTCGACGATGAATTTGCCCATGGATGCGCTCCCTGAAATCTCCGCCGACATTTTGATATCTGACATCAGCCGATCTGGCAAAGTTGCCAGTCGGGCCGCATTACGCGCTTGCGTAGCCTCGCCAAGCCGCCTAATTGGGCGCAATCGCTGGCGTCAGCCGCTTGCTTCAGGTCCCAAAGCCCTTGGAATCCCCGACAGAACCGCCGCCGGACATTCCGCCGGATCCCCCGCCGGTGACCCCGCGCGAACCGATCCTGACGCTGCCGGGCGCGCTGACCGCTTATATCCTGCTGCTGGCGGTGATTCACCTGCGGGTGCTGTTGCCGCTGGAATGGGAGAACTGGACCATCGACGTCTTCGGATTCATTCCGAAGCGCTACGATGCGACGTTGCTGGCGATCGATTTTCCCGGCGGCGCCGGCGCCAAGGTCTGGACGTTTGTCACCTATTCGCTGCTGCACGCCAATCTCAGCCATATCGGATTCAACGTGCTGTGGCTGTTGCCGTTCGGCAGCGCGCTGGCGCGCCGCTTCGGCGCCTTGAGGTTCTTCCTGTTCATGGCGGTGACGGCCGCCGCCGGCGCGCTCGCCCATCTCATCACCAATGAGCACTCGATGGCGCCGATGATCGGCGCCTCGGCGTCGGTGTCCGGCACCATGGCCGCGGCGATCCGCTTTGCCTTCGTCAAGGGCAGTTTCCTCTCGTTCAGCCGCGGCGACGCCGATGCCGCGGCACGGGTGCCGGCGCTTTCGCTCTGGCACGCCTTGCGCAATCCGCGCGTGCTGGCGTTTCTCGCGATCTGGTTCGGCGTCAACATCATCTTCGGCGTCGGTTCGATCGCGATCGGCACCGACGGCGCCAGCGTCGCCTGGCAGGCGCATATCGGCGGCTTCCTCGCCGGCCTGATCCTGTTTTCGCTGTTCGATCCGGTTCCGCGCGGCGCCGTCGATGCTGCAGATGCGTCGTCGCAGGATGCATCGCACAGCGGCTGATCGCCGCTTGCGGCTCAACGTGATTTCATCCATCATCGCCATCGTTATGAGGCAAGGCATAAGCCCGCAACCGTGCTTAATTGGGCGTGCTTGATCGACAATGCCTGCCCGATGCGCCCGCAACGAAACCGGCGCCAAACTGTTGATTGAAGGCTCTAACGGAACAAAAACGCGCTCGCTCAAGGGCGCGATCGGCTTCAGGGAGACGACAATGACGGTACGAGCAATTCTCGATTCCAAGGGACATCAGATCCAGAGCGTCGAGCCGGAGGCAAAGCTCTCGGCCGCGGTGAAGGTTCTGGGCGAGCGGAAGATCGGCGCGGTGCTGGTGATGAGCAAGGGCCGCATCGAGGGCATCCTGTCGGAGCGCGACATCGTGCGCGTGCTGGCGGAGCGAGGCGCTTCCGTGCTCGATGAGCCCGTCAGCGCCGTGATGACGCGCAAGGTCGTCAGCTGCCGGCAGAACGACACCGTTGCCGCCATCATGGAGATGATGACAACCGGAAAATTCCGGCATCTGCCTGTCGTCGAGGAGGGCCGGGTGGTCGGCCTGATTTCGATCGGCGACATCGTCAAGTGGCGGGTGCACGAATACGAGACGGAGCAGGAAGCGCTGCGCGAGTACATCAAGACCGCCTGAGCCAGCCGCGAAGCGCGGACTATAACGGCCTATTCGCCGCCGGGCTTGGCGGACGGCGGCGCCAGGATGTGGATCGCCTCCTGTATCGAATCGATGGCGCGCTCGGCGGCGCGCGCGCCATGCGCGATCAGGTCGGCGGCGCGATGGAAATCGAACCAGCCGATCTGGCCGACGCGCGGCGAGATCAGCATGTCAGGCGGATCGCCGGCCAGCCGCGCGCGGGTGATGCGGTCCTGCATGATGTTGAACGCATCGACCATGACGCTGGAGATGCCCGGCCGGCCGCCGCCGCCGAAGAATTCGCGCTTCATAGTGCGCTCGGGCGAAAACAATTTGCCAAAACCGCGTTTCGGCGGCGCCGGCGCGATCACGGGCTCCGGCGCATCGGCCGCGGCGCCATGGGAGTAGATCGTCGTGGCGTGGGTAAAGACGTCGCTGGAGAGGTTGGCGGCAATCACGATTTCCGCGCCGAGTGCGCGCGCCGCCGACACCGGCACCGGATTGACCAGCGCGCCATCGACCAGCCAGCGGTCGCCCACCAGCACCGGTGAAAATATCCCGGGCAGCGCATAGGAGGCGCGCATCGCGTCGACCATGCGGCCATGGGTCAGCCAGATTTCATGGCCGGTGCGCACTTCGGTCGCTACCGTTGCGAATTTCAGCGGCAGCTCCTCGATCAGGGCAGGCCCGATCGCCGCCTCCAGTTGCGAAGCCAGTCTGTCGCCGCCGATCAGGCCAGAGCCGTTGAGGCGAATATCGAGATAACCGAGAATGTTGCGCGGCTGCAGGCTGCGCGCCCATGCCTCGAGCGTATCGAGCTGGCCTGCCGCATAGGCGCCGCCGACCACCGCGCCGATGGAGGTGCCGACCACGACATTGGGGACGATGCCATGGGCCAGCAGGGTGCGGACGATGCCGATATGGGCAAATCCCCGCGCCGCGCCGCCGCCGAGCGCAAGCCCTATCACCGGCCGCCGGATGCTGCCCAGCCCCACCTTGTCGCGGTCGTCGGCGCCGTTCGGGCTGCGTCCGATCAAAATATCCAACACCTGAACTCTCCTGGCAGCGAGAAACTAGTCGCTGCCGGTTCGGCCCGCCAGAATGAAGCACAGGCATGGTTTATGCCGCACTCCGGAGGCCGGGCCAGGCAGGGATTGTGACGGGATCGCGGCTTGGACGATAACACGCCGGCCTGCCGCCGGTTCCCCGGCGCCTTTCCGACTGTGCAGGCTTGAATTTGCCGCGTTTTCGGTGAAAAGCATGGGCCATGATTGCAGGGGGTCATGGCATCGGGCGGGGCGGGCGTTTGCTGCCGGCGCTTGCGCTTCTTTTGACCGCAGCCTTCGCTGCTCCAGCCTCTGCCCAGATGTTCAGCGACCGGCCGCCGCCGGTGCCGCCGGCTTCCGTCCCCGAACCGCCATCCGGGCCGGCGATGAATCTGGCGCCGCCGTCCGGGCCGGCATCGATTCCGAGCCTGCCGGCACCGCTGACGCAACCGGCGATCGCCGCGGTACCGCCGGTGGTCGCCCCGCCGAGCGCCGCTGTTCCCGGTCAGGCGGTGCTGGCGCTGACGGCGCGTTACGGCAAGGACCTTCCGGTCATCAACAGCGGCCTGGTGTGGCGGGTGTTTGCGGACCGGCCGGACGAGACCGGCACCTTCAAGCTGATCCGCGAGGATCATGGCGCCACGCCCAACATCGTATTGCCGCCGGGTGGCTATGTGGTCCATGTCGCCTTCGGGCTGGTCAGCGCGGTCCGCGCCGTGACCCTGAAGTCCGAGACCGACCGCGAAGCCTTCCTGCTTCCGGCCGGTGGCCTGCGCATCGAAGGGCGCGTCGGCACCAGCAAGATCCCGCAGAACCAGATATCGTTTGCGATCTACAAGGGCAGCCAGTTCGAGGTCAGCGAGCGCGCCTCGCTGGTGCCGAGCGTTGCCGCCGGCGACGTCGTGCTGCTGCCGGAGGGCACCTACTACATCGTTTCCAGCTACGGCGACGCCAATTCCGTGGTGCGCTCGGATATCCGCGTGCAGGCCGGCAAGCTGACCGACGTCATCATCACCCATCGCGCCGCCGTGATCACGCTGAAGCTGGTCAGCGACAAGGGCGGCGAGGCGCTCGCCAACACCGCCTGGTCGGTGCTGACGCCCGGCGGCGACATCATCAAGGAATCGATCGGCGCCTTCCCGCGCGTCATCCTGTCCGAAGGTGAATACCGCGCCATCGCCAAGAACGAGGGCAAGGTCTACGAGCGCCCGTTCAACGTCGTCAATGGCGTCGACGGCGAGGTCGAGGTGGTCGCGCACTGAGCGCGGGCGCAAGGATTTCGAATTTCAAACAGCCCAACACCGTCATTGCGAGCGCAGCGAAGCAATCCATGGCGCGGCAAGGCAGTAAGCAAGAGTGGATTGCTTCGCTGCGCTCGCAATGACGGTGAGACACACCTTCGCATTCTCGCCGCATGTTTTTTTGCGCGAGGTATTCGTTTACTTCCCGCCCTCCAATCAAAGGGCGCAGGGAATGCCGGGCGCTCGATGCACCCGCAGCCTCGTATGTAAAATTGAATTGAACATACGAGTGTAGTCACCACAGGTCACACCGGAATCACCCGGCATTCCCCACGCAATGGTTTTAACGGCTACTCCGTGCTCGCCCCGGCGTACCGGGCTTTTTAGCCACCGTCGCCCGCGCTCCTTGACGCGAACTTGACACCAGCGTCGGGGTGCCAGGCCCACACGGCTTCTCCGTCCGCCTCGAGTGCCCTCGTCTTGAAGCACCCTCAGCGTCCACCGCATCCCGCCCCGCGTCGATGACGTTGCGCAACGCCCCTTTGGTGGGGCGGGACGGGAGCAATATAGGATAATCCGAATATTCGGTAAAGCAGAATATTTTTGCAAACGGGGCTTGACAGCTCCGGTTCGCGATGGCACGGCCACTTCGGAAGTGATTTGCCCGACGGGGTATCGCTTCCGCCTCACGTCAAACGGACATTGATCCGGTAACGGTCGATGTCCGTTGTCGGGGCTCGAGCGGACCTTCCGAAACCCCACTGCAAAGTGCTAGTCTTGGCTATTGCGCAAGGCATGTTCTCGGCTGGGTCATTTGCGACGACGCGGGTTCATCACGCTACTCTGCTGCGCGGTCGTCGCCGGGCCCAAGCCGTTTTTGATCAACGGAAATGCGCCATAGCTTGGGGACAGCAACCATGATCAACCGCCGCCGGCTCGTCGCGCTTGCCGCGACATCTGTGCTTGCACCAGCTGTCATCCGCCCGGTGTCTGCCCAGGCTTGGCCTAGCCGCCCTGTGCACGTCGTCGTCCCCTATGCACCCGGAGGATCTACCGACGTGGTGACCCGCGTTGTCGCCGAGCGCCTGTCGAGGATTTGGGGCCAGCAGGTGGTAGTCGAGAACAAACCGGGTGCCGGTACCAACTTCGGAGCCGAGGCGGCGGCAAAAGCCGACCCCGACGGCTACACGATATTGATGGGCAGCTCCGCCCTTGCGTCGAGCCGCAATCTCTATCGCTCGCTGCACTACGCTATCGCCGATCTTGCGCCGGTCACGCTCGTGTGCACGTTTCCCTTGCTGATGTTGGTGCCGAACTCGTCGCCGGCGAAATCGGTCGCGGAATTCATCGCATTCGCGAGGGAGAACAAGGGCAAGGTTACGTTTTCATCCCCTGGCGTCGGCACCACGCCGCACCTGGCGGGTGAACTGTTCAAACGCATGTCCGGCGTCGAGATGACACACGTTCCCTATCGGGGCGACGCGCCCGCGCTCGCCGATACGATGGCCGGGCGGGTCGACCTCCAGATTGGCGGCACCGCAATGCTCGAGCAGGTCAGGGGCGGCCAGGTCCGCGGACTTGCCGTGACCACCGCGCAGCGGAGTCCGGCAGCGCCGGAGCTGCCGACCGTCGCGGAGACTGGCGTTCCCGGCTTCGACGTGGCGGGATGGTATGCGTTATTCGTTCCAGCCAAAACGCCGTCAGCGATTGTCGATAAAATTCACATCGACACGGTAACGGCACTCGGCGATCCCGTCGTCAAGGCAAAACTCGAACAGGTCGGCATGGTGGTTTCCAGCTCGACGTCGGAAGAACTTGCCGCATTGCTCCAGTCCGAAATAGAAAAATGGGGCGCGGTGATCAAGGATGCAAAAATCACGCTGGACTGATGGCTCGTTGGTTGTCGTGCCTCCGCGCGCTCTTGAAAGTTTGAGCTTCGACCGGCTCGCCGGGGGATGGTTTGGCATTTCTCGCTCGCAGCCCGGACGGAAAATGCTAGGCTCGGCGATTGCGAAGGCGTCTTCTCGGGGGACCTGCATGCAACGGCGCATGTTCATCACGCTTCTCGGCGGTGCGGCAATCGCGTGGCCGCTCGCGGCGGAGGCGCAGCAGCCGGAACGGATGCGGCGGATCGGCGTGTTGATGGCGCTTGATCCCGATGACCTTGAGGGTCAATCCGAAATGAGCGGCCTCAAGCAGGGTCTTCAGGAGTTGGGGTGGGTCGAGGGCCGTAACCTCCAAATCGAATATTCCTGGCCTGGCGGTGAGCCCAATCGCATCCAGGCCTTCGCGAAAGCTCTGGTCGGCCAGCAGTGTGAGGTCATTGTCGCTCGCTCCACGCCTGTGGTTGCCGCGCTGCTGAGGGAGACGCGCAGCATTCCGATCGTGTTCGGGTGGGTCGTCGATCCCGTGGGCAGCGGCTTTGTGCAGAGTTTTCCGCACCCCGGAGGCAATGTGACCGGCTTTCAAAATCTGGAATTTTCGATGGTCGGCAAGTGGATCGAGCTGCTGACGAAGATAGCGCCGGCGGTGCGGCGGGTCGTCTATATTTATAACCTGGCAACCGTCCCTACCGGGTTTTTGCGCGCGTTGGATGCGCTGGCTCCTACAATTCCGGTGCAGCTTGTCGCCGCCCCCGTTCATAGCTCCGCAGAGATCGATGCCGCCGTCGCCGACTTCGCGCGCGAACCCGGCGGAGGGCTGATGATGATGCCCGACACGTTTAACGAGGCCAATCAGGCGCAGATCATCGCGCTCACTGCAAAATGCGGCTTGCCGGCAGTTTACCCGCATCGCTTCAATGACGGCTTGATCTCTTATGGTCCGGACCTGCCCAGCCTGTTCAAGCGCGCGGCGTCCTACGTCGATCGCATCTTGCGCGGTGAAAAGCCGGGCGAGCTTCCGGTACAGGCACCGACCAGGTACGAATTGATCATCAATCTCAAGACCGCCAAGACACTTGGCCTTACCGTTCCACAGTCGCTGGTCGTCGCAGCCGACGAGGTGATCGAATAGGGCCAGCGACGTCGGTCGTTGGCACCTTTCGCGCATCATGCGGGTGGCAGGTCGAGGTAAACATAGAGCGCTGCGATCTTGCCGTCCCGCGCGATGATGAAATCGACACCGGTGTAGGCGGGTGTTTCGCCTTTCGGCCCCGAGCCCCAGGCCAGGCGTCCCGAATTGTGCAGAACCTGCGGCGGGCCATGAGGCGTGTAAACATAATGGGGATGGGTTGCTCGGAGATCGCCGGCGAACTTGTCCAGTGCGTCGTGGCCGACGAAGGCGCCGGGCGGCACGTACAGCACACAGTCCTCGGTATAGAGTTCCCCGATTGCGCGCCTTCGGCGCGCCGGATCACCTTCACCGAATACTTCCGGAAGATTGCGGTTGAGCAGCGTCTCGATACCACTCGCATCTGCGCCCACCGACGGCGGGACGCCATTCTTGCCGGCATGCTGGTTCATGGGAGCACTCCTTGTCCGTCGCGGGAAGATATGGTTGCCGGCTCAACCGGCGAAACAGAAATAATCGAAAATCATCGTTTCAGTTTTTTCATGGATGGGGGCGATGGCTTGCCGCGCTTCGAGGTGTCCGGTCCTTGGGGGTACAACGGAAGTCGGAATTCGAGGACGGCAGGTCCGTTGTTGACCCAACACAGACAATTTGCCGGCTTCCGCTAAAAAGGTATTTTGTCCATTAATAGCTGTGGCCTTGAATAACACCGGGCCCTTAAACGCATCCAGGTGATGTTTCGATGGATACAGATCGGCTTCAGGCCAATTCTCTGAGAGATTTCGCGACGGCGGTCTATGCGTCAATCGGCATGCCCGAGGCGGATGCCTGGCTTGCGGCAGATACGTTGGTGCAGGCTGATCTTTGGGGACACCAGTCGCACGGCGTGATGCGTCTTTCCTGGTACGTCGCTCGCATCAAATCCGGCGTTTGCGGCGCAGTGGCGCGACCGGAATTTGTCTCCGACTTTGGGGCGCTTGCTGTCATCGACGGAGGCGACGCGATGGGCCAGGTACTGACGGCCCTATCAATGAAAGAGGCAATTCGACGAGCCAAACTTCACGGCATCGGCGCCGTCGGTTTGCGCAATTCCAATCATTTCGGAACGGCAATGTACTTCACCCTAATGGCTCCGCCGGAAGGATGCATTGCGTTTTTGTCCACGAACGCAAGTCCCGCAATGGCTCCCTGGGGTGGCCGAGTCAAGACCGTCGGGACCAATCCGTGGTCTTGGGCGGCACCGGCGGGTAAGTATTCGCCGATGGCTCTCGATATAGCCAACACGGGCGTGGCGCGGGGGAAGGTTTATCTGGCGAAACAGAAGGGGCAAGCTATCCCCGAAGGGTGGGCGATCAATGCGCAAGGCTTTCCGACGACTGACCCGATCGAAGCGATTGACGGAATTATCCTTCCGATGGCCCAACACAAAGGGTACGCCATCGCTGTGATGATGGATATGCTTTCGGGGGTTGCCACAGGCAGCGCGTTCGGCTCGCGAGTTCGTGGACCCTATCAAAGCAAATATCGCAGCGGCGCAGGGCAATTCATGATCGCGATAAATATCGAGGCCATGCAGCCCCTGATCGACTTCAATGCACGAATGGAGCAGATGATTTCAGAACTAAAATCCGTACCCCTCGCGCATGGTTTCGATGAAGTCGTTTATCCGGGCGAGTTGGAAGCACGCAACCACGAGACGAATACCAAGCTGGGTATAAAGCTTCCGGAAGATACGATGGCTGATCTCCTCAAGTTGGCGCGCGAAACCGGGCTTCAGGACAAGCTGCCGTTCTAAGTCCGGTATTGGCGGCGTAGAAGCCATTGGAAATCAGGTTGAGCAAAGCGCGGGGGAGATCGTACCGCCCAGGGCTACGCAAAGATAACCCGCAACGCCGATTTCACCGGCTACCGGCACCAATTGACGCGTCTGATTGTCAAGGTCCTCGGCGGCGTTGAGCCGAAAGACCTCCCGGTCGAACAGCCGACCAAGTTCGATCTCGTCGTCAATCTAAAAACCGCCAAGGCGCTCGGGCTGACCATCCAAAAATCCTTCCTCGCCCGCGCCGACGAGGTGATCGAATAACGATGCCATTTGCTGCACTGCGTGAGTCCGGAAGTGGCACGAACCGGAAATGCCGCCGCAGCCGCTACATGTCCGCTATCGAAAGCAACGCGGAAGACTGCTCGCAGCGAGTATCTCGACTTTTGACCAGCTCGGACATGGTTCCGGCGGAACAGCCCTCGGTGATGGTCGGCCCCAGGACTCTCGTCGGCTCCCGCCGGTTCATGCCGACGGGTTTTTCTTTCGATCATCCAGGAGCGCCGGCGGCGGCATCATTCTGGCTTTGACTTGCAAGTAGTGATGTTCGCGCTCGCGCGCCATTTTTTCCTGATGGGCTCTGAACGTGCTTACGCGTTGCCTGATTTCGTCGCGCTCTGACGTCGGTAAGACGATTGGCGTGATGTTGGTGCGAGGTGCGACCGGTTTTGGAGTTTCGGCCAACGCTTGTTCAGCTGTCTGCAAGGCAATGGACAAGTCCGGGACAGGTTTGCGTTTGACCTGATTTGCAAATGCCATCGTGCTCTCAATCAGCGCGTCGAGCTCCAGCTTCCAATCCATCACGCAGCCCCTCACCAACGGACGCTAAAAATATGCCTAGCGGCCCACCGGACTCAAAATTGTTCAGGAAATTGAAATACTCCGCCCGGGGACCATGAGCATATCCGCGGCTGGTCGCCAGTGTGAAGTCCAAGATCTGGCTGCGCCTAAGGAACATCCAGCCTGTTGCTGAGAAGACACAAATCAGCGGCTGGTCCAGGCAAGCACTTGCGCCGCGTGCCTCTCGCTCGACTTACGTCCCGGTTTGGCATTTCCCGGATCTCCCGCGATGTCCGCTTGATGCCTGCTTGCAGGAGTAGATCGGAAGTCACGCTTGCGTCGCCCGACTTCCGTTTTGCCCCCAAGGCGGGCGTCGATGCTTCATGCATGCATGGAATGAAAAGATCGACATCGCCGACATCGAGCGCCTATCAAGGATGACTCGCCCATACCCTGCGTCTGGCGCATGGCTGCGCGAAAAAGCCAAGCTGACATCGGGCTCGACAGGCGTTGGCGCTGCGCTAACCTCCCGCGCAAGGACGTGGCGGCGGTCGAAGGCCGCGCGACCCGTCGTCACGGGAGGATGCTCATGAAGGCGGTAGCGGCTGCGGCCGTGCTGGTTATGCTTGGCTGCGCGGCATCGGCGCAGACGCTCGACGATCTCAGGAACGACGGCAAGAACCCCGACAACGTGCTGACCTATGGCATGGGCTATAGCCTCAACCGCTATAGCCCGCTCAAGCAGATCGACAAGGCGACGGTCAAACGCCTGGTGCCGATCTGGAACCTCAGCCTCGACAATCCATGGGGCGAGCAGGCGCAGCCGCTGGTGCTCGACGGGGTGATGTATGTCACCAACGCCAGGGCGACGGTGGCGATCGACGTCGGCACCGGCAAGCAGATCTGGAAAACGCCGGTCGACTGGCTGCCGGAGACGCCGCGCATCGTGTGCTGCGGCGTCTCCAACAAGGGCGCCGCGATCCTGGGCGGCAAGCTCTACCGCACCACGCTCGATGCCCATGTCATCGCGCTCGACATGAAGACCGGCAACGAGATCTGGAACCAGAAGGCGGCGGAGTGGAAGGAGGGCTATTCCATGACGGTCGCGCCGCTGATCGCCGACAACGTGCTGATCACCGGCATCTCCGGCGCGGAGTTCGGCATTCGCGGTTTCATCGACGGTTGGGATCCGGAAACCGGCAAACATTTGTGGCGCCGCTATACGATTCCGGCGCGCGGCGAACCCGGCAACGAGACCTGGCCGCAGGACACCGATGCCTGGAAGACCGGCGGCGGCTCGAGCTGGATCACCGGCTCCTACGATCCCGACCTTGACCTGACCTATTGGGGCACCGGCAATCCGGCGCCCTGGGCCTCGCAAACGCGGCCCGGCGACAACCTCTTCACCGCCTCGGTGCTGGCGATGCGGCCGAAGACCGGCGAGGTCGTCTGGTACTACCAGTTCACGCCCAACGACCAATACGACTACGACGGCAACTGGGAAATGATCCTCGGCGAGCTGAACGTCGACGGCGTCAGGCGCAAGGTGCTGATGCAGCTCAACCGCAACGGCTTCCTTTACGTGATCGACCGGGCCAGCGGCCAATTGATTTCCGCAAAACCGTTCGAGCGGGTGAACTGGGCGAGCGGCGTCGACATGGAAACCGGACGTCCGATCGAGACCGACATCGCCAAAAAACTGCGCGCCGGCGAGCAGGTCGAGCTGTGGCCGACGCAGCGCGGCGCCAAGAACTGGCCGCATGCCGCGTTCAACCCCGAAACCGGCCTGCTCTATGCCAACACCATGCATTCGGCGCGGTTGTTCAAGCATCTCGCCACCGGACCTTACGTGCAGGGACAGCGTTTCCAGTTCGTGGAAAATCTGCCGGCCAAGCAGCCCGACGGCGAGCCGGTCGGCCATGTCGACGCGATCGAGCCCTTGACCGCCAAACAGGTGTGGCGCGCGCCGCTGTGGGACCATCCGCAATGGTCGGCGATCGTGGCGACCGGCGGCGGATTGCTGTTCACCGGCAAGGAAACCGGCGAATTCGTTGCGATCGACGCCTCCGACGGCAAGACGCTCTGGCAGTTCCAGACCGGCTCCGGCATCAATGCGCAGCCGATCACCTACACCTACAAGGGCCGGCAATACGTCACCGTGCTGTCGGGCATCGGCGGCGTGTACTGGAACCAGGCGCGCGAGGCGCTCAAGAGCGTGCCGCCCGGCGGCTCGGTGTGGACCTTCGCCCTGATGCCGGAGTGATGACGCGGGCTGAAGGTTCAGGCATGACAGGACTGACGACAGGCATCAGTCTCGCGGCGGCCATTGCGCTGTGGGGCGTGACGGCCGCCGCGCAAGACCAGAACTTTCCGCCGCAGCAGATCGCAGCCGGCGCCGAAATCTTCGCCCGCAACTGTTCGCCCTGTCATGGGCCGCGGATGCAGGACCCGGAGAGCGCCTTCGACCTGCGCAAGTTTCCGCCTGGCGAGCACGACCG
Organism: Bradyrhizobium sp.; assembly: GCF_035484855.1. GTDB lineage: Bacteria > Pseudomonadota > Alphaproteobacteria > Rhizobiales > Xanthobacteraceae > Bradyrhizobium. Next base: position 5,884 of record NZ_DATHOP010000113.1, on the reverse strand, counting down.
CTTCGTGCGCTCGGTGACCAACGGCAAGAACCAGATGCCGGCGTGGGGCGACCTGCTCAAGGGCGACGACATCGAGGCCCTGTGGGCCTATGTCACCACGGGCGAGAAAAAATAAACTGAACAGGCAAGGCTCCGTGCGAGAAGGAGCAATCCTGTGGCAATGCGAGAGCCGGTCAGATGGCGAATGTGCTGATTGCGGGCGCGGGGCTTGGCGGGTTGACGGCGGCTTTGGCTTTGATGCAGCGGGGCCATCAGGTGCGGCTGTTCGAGCAGGCCTCCGAGTTGCGGGAGGTCGGGGCCGGGGTGCAACTCGGTGCGAACGGAACGCGGTTGCTGATTGCGCTGGGGCTGGAAGCGGCCATGAAGCAAGTCGTTTGCGCCGCGACCGGCAAGGAAATGCGGCTGGGAAGCAGCGGGCAGAGTTGGCAGACGTTCGATCTGGGGGAGACCTCGGTCGAACGTTTCGGCGCGCCTTACTGGATGGTCCATCGGGGGGATTTTCATCGGGTCTTGCTGGATGCGGTGCAGGCGGCTGCGCCGGATGCAATTCAGCTGGGGAATGGGTGTGTCGGGTTCGAGCAGTCGGATGATCGCGTTGTGCTGCATCTGGCCAATGGCGAGCATGCGACGGGCGATGTGCTGATCGGCGCGGATGGGGTGCACTCGAAGGTGCGGCAGCAGATTTTCGGGCAGGGGTCGGCCCGGTTTACCGGCCTCGTGGCCTGGCGCGGGCTGGTGCCGATGCAGCGCTTGCCGCTGCATCAGCGTCGGCTGGTCGGTGCGAACTGGATTGGCGTGGGTGGGCATGTCGTTACTTATCCGCTCCGGCGCGGCGAAATCCTGAACTTCGTTGGCGTGATCGAGCGCGATGACTGGCAAGTGGAGTCATGGACCGAACCGGGGACGCATGAGGAGTGTCTGCGTGATCTTGCGAACTGGCATGACGATGTGAAGACGATCATTCGCAACATCGATACGCCTTATAAATGGGCACTTCTGGGACGGGAGCCGCTGGACCATTACGCTCAGGGACGGGTCTGCGTGATGGGCGATGCGGCCCATCCGACACTGCCGTTTCTCGCGCAGGGGGCAAACATGGCGCTGGAAGACGCCGTCGTGATCGCTCGCTGTCTGGACGGGGCCGATGTTGCGGCGGCGTTGAAAAGTTACGAGGTCGCTCGATTGGAGCGGACGGCGGCTATCGTGCGGGGGTCATGGGACAATACGAAGCGATTCCACAATCCGGCGTTGGGAACTCCGGAAGGAGCGGCGGCGTATGTGGAGCGTGAGTTCCAGCCGGAGCTGGTGAAGCAACGATACGACTGGTTGTACGAGTATGATGCGCTGACAGCGCCTTTGTCGTAGCCGGGATTCGGCGGCCGTTAACCTCGGGGGTGCCGACACTGGTGCTCCTGCAACCCTGTGGCTGTTCAAATGGATCGAATGACCAAGGCAACACTATGGGTCGTTTTTCTTGTATTGGGGTCCTACTTCGTTTGGCTCTTCCTCGATTGTGCGATGGATGACACTTGCCATCGTAGCTGCCCGTCGACCTCCGGAATAATGTTGCCGCGCGGCGTGAATGGCTGCGCCTATTCAAAAGGCCGCCCCTGAAGCGATCAACGTCCCTCCAGCCCTTCCGGATGACCAGTTTCGCCGATACATTCTCCGGTCTCGGACCTGGGCGTGGCTAACGAGGCGGCGGGCTTTGGGAGGATGATGTGACGACAATATCCATGGCGAAAGAGGGGGATCGCAATCCCGGCACCATCGAGGAGTGCCGATCCTTCGTCGCCTACGTCGAGTCGCTGTTCATGCCGTGGAACGTCGATGCGCTGGTTGACGGATTCACCGACGACTGTGTCGTGCGGTTCGGCATCGTTCCCGAATTCAGGGGACGCGAGGCGCTTCGCGCCTTCTTCATGGCGCGCAGCGCCAGGCAGAAAGGATATCGCCTGAAGAAACAGTTTCGCACGCTCATGCACGACAAGATGACGAACATCTGGGACGGAGAGTGGGAAGACTCCGCGACAGGACGGCGCATGAAGGGATTTGGCGTAGAGGTCTGGACCATGCGCGGCGGCCAGATCGCCGTTTGGGAAACTGCGTTCAATAGTGGGCCGGCCGACGAGGCGCTGGATGTCAGCCAGATGTTCAAATGACAAACCGGACAATACGCGCAACAACGCGGATCGGGAATAGTTCGTGGCACAGGTGAACGTTCTGATCTCAGGCGGATTCAGCGGCGCCTATGAGGAATTGGTGCCGCGGTTCGAGCGGACGAGCGGCATCAAGGTTGCGACCGGATCGGGTGCGTCGCAGGGAACGGGGCCGCAGACGATTGCCGCGCAGCTTGCCCGCGGCGTGCCCTCCGACGTGGTGATCCTGTCGAGGGAGGGCCTCGGCGAGCTGATCGCGGCGAACCGAATCCTCGCCGGAACGGACGTCGATCTTGCGCGCGTAGGCGTCGGCGTGGCGGTGCGCACCGGGGCTCCGAAGCCCGACGTGAGCACCGTCGAGGACTTCAAACAGATCCTGCTCAAGACCAAAACGGTCGCGGTCCCGGGAAGCACCAGCGGTATCTGGCTTACGACCGAGCTTTTCCCGCGGCTCGGCATCGCGGAAAGGATCAACGTCGCAGTTACGCCCCGCGGCACCGGCGCGGCCGCGATGGTCGCCGCGGGAGACGCCGATCTTGCGGTCTTGCCGACGAGCGAAATCATGCATGCCGCGGGTGTCGACTTCGCGGGCAACATCGCACCCGAGATCCAGTTTATTCAGACCTTTTCAGCCGCCATCGTGGCCGGCTCGAGCGAGATCGAGGCTTCCAGACGGCTGATCGAATTCCTGACGTCCCCGCGCGCCGCCGAGGCCATCCGGAAAAGCGGCATGGAGCCGCTCACGGCCGGACATGGCGATGGCGGGTGATTTTCCGAAAGCATGGTAGTCTCCCGCGGATTGATCGGTCCCAAGCGGTCGTCTTGCGATGTCCCAAAACCTCTTCCCGGTCACGCCGACCACGCGCCGCAAGCTGACGTCGGCGCTGGTGGCGATGGCGATCTTTACATGTCTTGGCGCGCTGACGACGGCCGCGGTCGGACGTCCCGTCGAAATAGGCGTGACCAATGCCGCCCTGATCGGATTGGGCGTCGGGCTCTTCGAGGAATTCTATGTCCAGAGCCGGCGCGGCGACTGGCTGCGCGCGATGCACCCGCTGCGTTCGATCCCGGTTTATGTCGCCGTAGTCATCGTGCTTTATTTTGTTTCCCTCCATGTTGCCCATCTCGTTCTGGGGCGTCTCGACGACCTGCCGACCGCTTACCGGCGCCTGCCATACGGACTGACCATCTTCACCATTTTTTCGATGGTCGGTATCTTGATGATGCGGGTGGTTCACTTTATCGGACTTGGTACGCTGTTTCATCTGATGGTCGGCACATATCATCGCCCGGTGGGAGAACGAAAAGTCCTGCTTTTCCTCGATATCAACGGCTCGACAGAACTTGGCGAGAAACTTGGCGCGCTCCAGATGCGCCTGCTGGTCCGCAAATTTCTCTCCGAGGTGACGCAGCCGATCATCGACCGTGGTGGCGAGATCTATCTCTACAAGGGCGATGGGTTGATCGCGATGTGGGACTGGACGGCGGCCATCGAGGACGACGCAATCCTGCACGCCGTGGATGCGATGCTGGCCCGTGTTGCGGGCGAGCGCGACACCTATCGTCAATTGTTCGGCGTCGCGCCGGATTTCCGCATCGGTATCCACGGCGGTGACGTCATCGTCAGTGAACAGGGCGACACCAGGCGTTCGATCGGCATCTACGGAGATACCATCAACATCGCGGCTCGCATGGAGGAAGCGGCGCGGGCCCACAATGCTGCCTGCGTCATTTCCCGCGTCATCGCCGATGCACTCGCGGACCGAAGCCGCTTCGATGAGATTGGACAGGAGAGCGTCAAAGGCATCTCGGCGCCAATCCGGATTTTCAAGCTCAGGACGGGTGCGTGTGGGCCCGCCTGACGATGTCCGATCATCGGGGTGGATCCGAACCGTCTTGCCGGCGGGTGGTCTTGAAGTCACGGCTTGCCCGGCGAGCGCGTAGCTGCGTATGGTTGTGACCTTTCAAACCTTTTGGGGGAGGATCGAATTGAAAGCTTCCGTTTTATGCTTCCGCGCCGCCGTGCTGCTGGTTATCGCAGGCATGCTTTGGGGTATCGTGATGGGGATCAGCGAGGATCATTCCACGATGCCGGCCCATGCCCATCTCAATCTCCTGGGTTGGGTGTCCTTGTTCCTCTTTGGCATCTATTATCACTTGCACCCAACCATCGACCGCAACCGTTTGGCTACTTTGCAGGTCTGGATTTGGATTGCAGGTACGATCATCATGACGATCGGCGTAGGTCTGGTGCACTCAGGCCATGAAATTGGCGATCCTATAGCCGCGGTATCCTCGCTGCTGGTTCTTGCCGATATGTTGCTCTTTGGCTGGCTGGTTTTCCGCCGCGAACCGGTTGAACAGACGAGCCAGCGATCCACTGTGCCGGCCGAGTAAGGCCGGCCCCGTAACTCGGGCACCAAACGTCTCAGCCAGCTTTGCGAGCATTTCTGCAGCGTTCACCTTACGGTACGCCATCAACGGCCGGCCGTTTGAAACCCATCGCGATCCATGCACCGAGCAACTTCAATATGAATTTGCCGGAGTGGCCCGGATAGTTGGTGATGTCGTCAGGCAAAATCACGCCCTCCGGCCGTTCGGCAGTCATCATACGCATGGTCGCCGGCGGTATATCGGCGGGAAGGCGGCCGCGATAGATCGTGAGCCAGTGCCCCTTGGTAAAGTCGAGGAACATAGCCGTGCCACAACAGCGCGCGTACATCCGTCTTGTGGCGAAGCTGGTTTCAGCCGTCGCTCCTCAAAAAGCTTCGCTCCCTGGACGCAGCGCACCCGATCCTTGCGGTACAGCACGTAGTCCGTACCGCCATCTTCGGCCAAGACGGAATCGGCGCCGGGCGTTTCCTGATGACGACGACCTGCTGCCTGGCAACTTGAACAATAACAAATTCCCCGCAAAATTGGAGCGCAGGCAACCTCAAGCGCTACTTTTCCGCAGCGGCAGGATGCCAGAATATTCTTGTCATTGCGCATCGCCCACAACCCGCGTTCGACCGTCGGACCGGCAGCAACAATCCTTGCTGCTAGAACCGCGTCACGATATCGCCGAGCTGCGGCCGCGGACGGTCCTCGCTCGGCTTCGACGGCGTGCCGATGTGAATGAAACCGGCGAGTTTTTCGTCGGCTTTCAACCCCAGGCCGTCCAGCACGTCGCGGTCGAACGCGAACCAGCCCGTCAGCCAGCACGCGCCATAACCGAGCGCGGTCGCCGCGGTGACGATGTTCATGGCGCTGGCGCCGGCCGACAATTCCTGCTCCCACGGCGGCACCTTGGGATGCGGCTTGGTGAAGCTGACGATGCCGATCACCAGCGGCGCATCGGTGAGCCGCCGCTTCTCGATATCGATCTCCGCCGGCGTGGCGCCCGGATTTTTCCGTGCGAACACGTTGGCGATCACCTCGCCGGCGCGTGAGCGCGCATCGCCCTCGAACACGATGAAACGCCACGGCGTCAGCTTGCCGTGATCCGGCACCCGCGAGCCGATCGTGAGGATGGTCTCGAGCTCAGCCGGCGAGGGACCAGGACCGGTCATCTCGCGCGGCTTCACCGAGCGGCGGGCTTTCAACAGTTCGATGGCGTCAGGCACGAGAGCTTCCTTGCGTCGGGATACTGCGACAAGAGATAGGACGCAAAGTGCACGCGCGGAAGGCAGTTTAGATCGATTATCGACGATCAGGCTGCCGCCCGCGCCCGCAAGACATCCGGC
>NZ_DATHOP010000112.1:0-4343 GCF_035484855.1 Bradyrhizobium sp. | reverse complement strand
TTCACGATATTGGGCAGCGTGCTTGAGGGTATTCCGGCCATCGTGCTGTTCGGGCCACTGTTATTTCCGATCGCGAAGGCAGTGGGCGTCCACGAGGTCCATTATGCGATGATCATCATCCTTGCCATGGGCATTGGATTGTTCGCCCCGCCGTTCGGAGTGGGGTATTATGCCGCCTGCGCCATCGGGCGCGTCGACCCGGCTGAGGGCATTCGGCCGATCTGGGGCTATCTGCTGGCGCTGCTGGTGGGCCTGATCGTGGTGGCGATCTTTCCGTGGATATCGATCGGATTCCTGTAAGCGTTGCCGGATGGAGGGTGCCGATGAGTGGGAAGCAAAGCCAGTACGACATCGGTCTGGACAAGACGCCTGCCAACTATGTTCCGCTGACGCCGCTGAGCTTCCTCGCGCGCAGCGCCGCCGTCTATCCCGATCATGTCAGCACCGTCTATGAGGGTCGCAGCTTCACCTGGTCGCAGACCTATGCGCGCTGCCGGCGTTTTGCGTCATACCTTGCCAAACAAGGCATCGGCGACCGCGACACGATCGCTGCCATGCTGCCCAACATCCCGGCGATGAACGAGGTCCATTTCGCGGTACCGATGGCGGGCGCCGTGCTCAACGCGCTCAACATCCGGCTCGACGCGTCCTCGATCGCGTTCCAGCTCGATCATGGTGGTGCCAAAATCATCCTGGTTGATCCCGAATTTTCCGGCGTGATTGCGGAAGCCCTGACCCTGATGAAGGGGCCAAAGCCCTTCGTGATCGACGTCGACGATGCCGCTTTCGCAGGCGGCAAACGCATCGGCGAGATCGAATACGAGGACGCGCTGGCTCAAGGCGACGAGAATTTCGTCGCGCGATGGCCTTCCGACGAATGGGACGCGATCGCGCTGAGCTATACCTCGGGCACCACGGGCAATCCCAAGGGCGTCGTCACCCACCACCGCGGCGCCTATCTCAATGCCGTCAGCAACATCCTTGCGGCCGATCTCGGCCGGCATCCGGCCTATCTCTGGACCCTGCCGATGTTCCATTGCAACGGTTGGTGTTTCCCCTGGACCATTGCGGCCGCCGCCGGCGTCAATGTTTGCCTGCGCAAGGTCGATCCGACGAAAATCTTCGAGCTGATCCAAAAGCACGGCGTCACCCACATGGCGGGTGCGCCGATCGTCTATAATACCCTGATCAATGCGCCGGATGCGCCGAAGGGCAGCGCCATCAGGCACGTCGTCGGATTGATCGCGGGCGCGGCGCCCCCGGTCGCAGTTCTGGAGGGCGCCGAAAACATCGGCATCAAGCTGACGCATGTCTATGGCCTGACCGAGGTCTATGGCCCGGCCTCGGTCTGCGCCGAGCAGCCGGGCTGGGACGAACTGCCTGCCGATCAGCGCGCGCAGTTGAAGCGGCGGCAGGGCGTGCCCTACCCGCTGCAGGAAGCCGTCACGGTGATCGATCCGGAAACCATGTGCGAAGTGCCGCGCGACGGCGAGACCATTGGCGAAGTGATGTTCCGCGGCAACATCGTGATGAAGGGCTATTTGAAGAACGAGAAGGCCACGCGCGAGTCCTTTGCCGGCGGCTGGTTCCACACCGGCGACCTCGGCGTGCTCGACGCGCACGGCTATGTCATCATCAAGGACCGCTCCAAGGACATCATCATCTCCGGCGGCGAAAACATCTCCTCGGTCGAGGTCGAGGACGTGCTCTACAAGCACCCGGCCGTGCTGTTCGCCGCCGTGGTGGCAAAGCCCGACGGCAAATGGGGCGAGGTGCCTTGCGCCTTCGTGGAACTGAAGGACGGCGCGCGCGCCACCGAGGCCGAGATCATCGCTTATTGCCGCGGCCTGATGTCCGGCTTCAAGACGCCGAAGGCGGTGGTGTTCGGGCCGATCCCCAAAACCTCGACCGGCAAAATCCAGAAATTCATCCTGCGCAACCAGGTGGATTCGGCGAAAGCCATTTCGGCGTGAGTACCGTGCCCCAATGAACAGATTTTGCATGCTATCGTTTTGCGCGCTTGTGCTGCTAACGGCGCCTGCCGCAGCCGACGACCTGATCGCGGCGGGACAGTGGAAGGTCACCACCAACACCATGATCAACGGCGCCCCGCTGCCGCCACAGGTCAAGGCGCGCTGCCTCACGGCGGAGCAGACCGCCGATATCGGCAAGACCTTTGGCCCGGCGATGACGACGGTGAATTCGGACTGCGCGCGCACGGAGTATGATGTGACCGGGCAAAAGCTGAAATGGCGCCTGCAATGCAAGGGCCAGATCGACATGGACGTCGCCGGCGAGTTCAATTTCGACAGCCCCTCGCATTATACCGCAACCGTCATCACCAAGGGCTGGATGGGGGGCATGCTGACTAACGATGTGAAAACCGAACTGGAAGGCGAGCGCGTCAGCGAGTGCCAGCCGTGAAGGACGTCTCCCCTCCTCCCGCGAAGCGGCGGGGAGGGGTCGGGGGTGGGGGGTGCCTCAGCAAATTCGCTGTCAGAGGAGCAAGCCGATAGACCCCCCACCCCCAACCCCTCCCCGCCACGCGCAAGGGCGCGTGGAGGGAGGGGAGATTATCGCGCACGATTCCACGATCCCGGCCGCGGGCAAGCTGTAGGGCGGATTGAAGCCCAACAGCCCCGCGCAAAGCGCGGCGCATGGGCGTGATCCGCCGTTATGAGCGGCAAGCCGGGATGGCGGATTACGCCTTCGGCTTCAATCCGCCCTACGATTGCTGCTCCAGCGTCAGCTGCATGCCGTCATACGCCGGCACCACATGCGCCGGCAGGCTTTGCCGCAGCACCTCGTAGTCGAGGTCGGAATGCATGTTGGTGATGACGGCGCTACGCGGCTTGAAGCGGTCGATCCAGGCGAGCGCGTCGTTGACGCTGAAATGGCTGGGATGGGGCGCGTAGCGCAGCCCGTCGATGATCCAGAGGTCGAGGTTTTCCAGGTACGGCCAGCTCTCGGGCGGGATGTCGCTGACATCGGGCGTGTAGGCGGCGTCCGCGATGCGATAACCCAGCGCCGGAATGTTGCCATGCTGCAGGATGAAGGCGGACAATTTCAGCGGACCGCCCTTGCCCTCGATGGTGCGGCTTTCGCCGGCTTCGATCGAATGCTGGTTGAGGATCGGCGGATAGTCGCTGCCCGGCGGCGACACGAAGCAGTACGAGAACCTGTGCATGATGTCCTTCGCGGTCGACTGGTTCAGGTAGACCGGAATCCGCTTGCGCTGGTGCAGCACCACCGAGCGGAGATCGTCGATGCCGTGGGTCTGGTCGGCATGCTCATGGGTCAGGAACACCGCGTCGATGTGATCGACGTCGGCGTCGATCAATTGCTCGCGCAAATCGGGCGCGGTGTCGATCACGATCCGGGTGATGCCGTGCGCGGAAGCGCGCTCGACCAATAGCGAGCAGCGTCGGCGGCGATTCCTGGGGTTGTTGGGATCGCAGGCGCCCCAGCCAAGCGCCGGACGGGGAACGCCGGCCGAGGATCCGCAGCCGAGGATCGTGAGGGTAAGTGTCATCCCAACACTTTCGGCGCGGGCACCTTGCTGAACAGACGGAAAAAATTCTCCGTGGTTTGCCGAGAAATTTCCTCCAGCGAAACGCCGCGGGCCTCCGCCAGCACCTTTGCGATTTCGCCGACATAGGACGGCTCGTTGCGCTTGCCGCGGAATTTGCCGGGCGCCAGATACGGCGCGTCTGTTTCGACCATAATGCGGTCGGCGGGCAATTCGGCGGCGAGGTCGCGCAGGGCGTGCGATTTCTTGAAGGTGAGAATTCCCGTGAACGAAATCGAAAGCCCCATCGCGATCGCCTGCATGGCGAGCTCGCGGCCGCCGGTGTAGCAATGCAGCACCGCGCGGAAAGGCCCCTTGGCCATTTCCTCGTCGAGGATACGCGCACAGCCTTCGTCGGCGTCGCGGGTGTGGATCACCAGCGGCAGGCCGGTCGCACGCGCCGCGGCAATATGCGCGCGAAAGCCGCGCGCTTGCGCTTCCGGCGAGCCGTTGTCGTAGAAATTGTCGAGCCCCGCCTCGCCCAGCGCCACCACTTTCGGGTGTCGCGTCAGTTCGATCAGCTCGTCGGCCGAGATGCCGTCTTCCTCGTCGGCATGATGCGGATGGGTGCCGACGGAGCAATAGACGTTCGGATACCGCTCCGATATCGCCAGCAACGCGCCAAGCCGCCTTACCCGCGTCGAGATCGTGACGATGCGTCCGATGCCCGCGGCGGCGGCCCGCGCCACGATGCCGTCGAGATCGTCGGCGAAGTCAGGAAAATCCAGGTGGCAATGGCTGTCGACAAGCATCCCGTTGACCCGTTCAAGTCGCC
>NZ_DATHOP010000111.1:0-6399 GCF_035484855.1 Bradyrhizobium sp. | reverse complement strand
TTCGAATATATTCTGCACGGCATGAATCCGGAACGCATCTTGATCGCGGCGGAAGCGGTCGGGCTCGGCCAGCTGGCGCTGTCGCGCGCGGCGGCCTATGCGAAAACCCGCAATGTGTTCAATCGTCCGATCGGCCAAAACCAGGCGATCCAGCATCCACTCGCGAAGAACTGGATGGAACTGGAGGCGGCCTGGCTGATGACCCTGTCGGCGGGCTGGCAATACGACCAAGGCCTGCCCTGCGGTCCGGCGGCCAATGCCGCAAAATATCTCGCGGCCGAAGCCGGATTCCAGGCCTGCGAGTAGGCGGTGATGACCCATGGCGGCTTCGGCTACGCCAAGGAATATCATGTCGAGCGTTACCTGCGCGAATCCCTGATCCCGCGCATCGCCCCGATTAGCCCGCAGCTCATTCTCAGTTTTATTGCCGAGAAGGTGCTGGGCCTGCCGAAGTCGTATTGATGTTGGCTCCGTTCTCTCCTTCCGTCATTCCGGGGCGATGCGAAGCATCGAACCCGGAATCTCGAGATTCCGGGTTCGCATCTTCGATGCGCCCCGGAATGACGACAGGAGTCGTACTCACGTGAGCTTCATCACCGGCGTCGGCCTCACATCCTACGGCAAACATGAGGGCTCATCCTCGCTCGACCTCATGAGCAAGGCAGCAGAACTCGCCATATCAGATGCCGGCCTGAAACGCGCCGACATCGACGGCGTGCTCTGCGGCTACTCCACCGTGTCTCCGCACATCATGCTGGCAACCGTGTTTGCCGAGCATTTTGGCATTCGCCTGGCCTACGCGCATGCCGTGCAGGTCGGCGGCGCGACCGGGCTTGCCATGACGATGCTGGCGCATCATCTGGTCGAGGCCAAGGTGACAAGACATGTCCTGGTGGTTGGCGGCGAGAACCGGCTGACCGGGCAGAGCCGCGACGCCTCGATCCTGGCGCTGGCACAGGTCGGGCATCCCCAATACGAAGTGCCGCTGGGTCCGACCATCCCAGCCTATTACGGCCTCGTCGCCTCGCGATACATGCATGAATACGGTGTGACGCAGCAGGACCTCGCCGAATTCGCGGTGCTGATGCGCGCCCACGCCTGCACGCATCCCGGCGCGCAGTTCCATGAGCCGATCACGGTCGCCGACGTTATGGCTTCGAAACCGGTGGCGTTGCCGCTGAAATTGCTGGATTGCTGTCCCGTGTCGGACGGCGGCGCGGCTTTCATCGTCAGCTTTGAGCCGACCGGGCAGGCGCATGTGCGCGTGCGCGGCTGCGCCCAGGCGCATACGCATCAGCATGTCACGGCGATGCCTGCTTTGAGCGAACTCGGCGCCGAGATCGCGATTGCACGTGCCAGACAAGCCGCCGGCGTCGCGATATCGGATGTGCGCTACGCCGCGGTTTACGACAGTTTCACCATTACGCTCGCCATGCTGCTGGAGGACCTTGGCCTCGCCGGGCGCGGCGAGGCGGCGGCGCGGGTACGAGCGGGGCATTTCAATCGCGACGGCGCGATGCCGCTCAACACCCATGGCGGCTTGCTGAGTTACGGCCATTGCGGCGTCGGCGGCGCGATGGCGCATCTGGTCGAAACGCATCTGCAGATGACCGGGCGCGCCGGAAATCGCCAGGTGCGCGACGCCTCGATGGCGCTGCTGCACGGCGATGGCGGCGTGCTGTCGTCGCATGTCAGCATGTTCCTGGAGCGGGTGCGATGACCGAAGCCAGGCTCGCCGACTGGACCACCGGCGCGGAAGCGATCGTCTATCAGTCCTGCGCGGCTTGCGGCACAAAACAATATTTCCGCCGCAGTTTTTGTTGCGCCTGTGGCGCGCCGGACCCTGAACAAAGGCGCGCCAGCGGTGAGGGCACGGTCTACGCCACTTCGCTGGTCTGCCGTGCCGCGACCCCGGAGACGCGCGCGCATATCCCCTACAACATCATCCTGGTCGACGCTTCCGAGGGCTTTCGCATGATGGCCCATGGCGACAACGATCTTGCGATCGGCGATCGCGTGATTGCGCGGTTCACATCATTCGCCGGCCGCCTCGTTCCCTATTTCGAAAAGGCAAAATCATGAGCCGTCTCAGGGCAGCCCTCGATCCGCGTTCGGTCGCCATCATCGGCGCCTCGGAAAACCCCAACAAGGTCGGCGGCAGACCGGTGCACTACTTCGACAAGTTCGGCTTCAAGGGCAGGATTTTTCCGATCAATCCGTCGCGCTCCGAAGTGCAGGGTTACAAATGCTTCAAGAGCCTCGACGACCTGCCGGAGGCGCCCGAAATGGTGATCGTCGCGGTCGCCGGCGACAACGCCATCGGCGCCGTGGAGGACTGCGCCGCGCACGGCGTCAAGATCGCCGTCGTGATGGCGTCGGGTTTCGGCGAGGTCGACGCGGTCGCCGGCAAGGCGAAGGAACGCCGCATGGTGGAAGCCGCGCACAAGGCCGGCATGCGCATCGTCGGGCCGAATTCGCAAGGCCTGGCCAATTTCGGCACCGGCGCGATCGCCAGCTTCTCCACCATGTTCATGGATATGGAGCGGTCAGAGGGGCATGTCGCAATGCTGAGCCAGAGCGGCGCGCTGTCGACGGTGCCGGTCGGCTTCCTGCGCCAGCGCAACATCGGCGTCCGCCACACCCACGCGACCGGCAACGACGCCGACATTTCCGTCGGCGAACTGGCGGTCGCGGTCGCCGAGGATCCCGAAGTCAAGTTGCTGCTGCTCTATCTCGAAAGCATCCCGGAGAAGAAGTATCTCGAGGAACTCGCGGCCTTGGCGCTTGATCGCGATCTCCCCATCATCGCGCTAAAATCCGGGCGTTCCGAAGCGGGACGGCAGGCGGCGCAGTCGCATACCGGCGCGCTCGCCAATGAGGATCGCGTGGTCGATGCCTTCTTCGAGCATCACGGGATCTGGCGCGCGCCCGACATGCGCGGGCTGGTGGAGGCGACCGAACTTTATCTGAAGGGTTGGAAACCGCGGGGCAGGCGGCTGGTGGCGATCAGCAATTCCGGCGCGGTCTGCGTCTTGACCGCGGATGCCGCGACCGCCGTCGGCATGCCGATGGCAAAACTCGCCGCCGAGACCGACAAGAAGCTCAAAACCATCCTGCCGAGTTTCGCCACCACCACCAACCCGATCGATCTGACGGCGGCGCTATTGTCCAACGGCCGGCTGTTCGGCGACATCCTGCCGGTGCTTGCCGAAGACCCCGCGGCGGATGCGTTTCTGATCGGCATTCCCGTCGCCGGTCCCGGTTATGACGTCGACGCCTTTGCCCGCGACTCCGCCTCCTTCGGCAGGCAGACCGGCAAGCCGGTGGTGATATCGGCGACCCAACGCAGTGTCGCCGATCAGTTCGCATCCGAAGGGCTGTCGGTATTTCCAACCGAGACCGAGGCGGTCACTGCGCTGCATCAGTTCCTGGCGCATCGCGAGTTGATGGCGCGCACGCTGGCGCGCAAGGCGCAGCGGACGGAGACGAGCCCGCCGATGATTGCGTCCACCGCTACGACCATGCTGAACGAGGCCGACAGCCTCGCTTTGCTGGCGGCGCGCGGCATTGCCGTCGTGCCGTACCGGCTGTGCCGGTCGCGCGCCGAAGCCGTCGCTGCGTTCGAGACCATCGGCGGTCCGGTCGTGGTCAAGGGCTGCTCGGCCGATATCGCGCACAAGTCCGAACTCGGGCTGGTGAAACTTGGCGTCCGGACCCGCGAGGAGGCCGGCGAGGTCTGGGCGCAGATGGAGGACATCATCCGCAGGCATGGCGCGCGGTTCGACGGCGTCATCGTCGCGGCGATGGCGAGCGGCCGTCGCGAGATCATGATCGGGGCGCATCGCGATCCCGTCTTTGGGCCGGTGGTCGCGGTCGGCGACGGCGGCAAATATGTCGAGATTTTTCGCGACACCGCGCTGCTGCTGCCGCCATTCTCGATGGATGATGCCAAGGCGGCGCTCGGCAGCTTGCGGATCGCGCCGTTGTTGGCCGGCGTGCGCGGCGAGCCGCCGATGGATCTCGAGGCGCTCGGCGGCGCCGTGGTGAAGATCGGTGAGCTGATGCTCGACCCCGCGGCCAAAGTAATGAGCCTCGATCTCAACCCGGTGCTGCTCGACAGCGCCGGGAAAGGCTGCGTCGTGGTCGATGCCGTGGTGTTTTTGGGATAGGGGCTTGGTGTTGCGTTCCCCGGACGCTGCGCGGCGCGAAGCGGTGCGCAGCTGATCCGGGGTCCATGTTGATTGACTCGCGAGTGGGTCCCGGCTCTGCGGAGCAGCGCGAAGAGCGCTGCACCGCGTCCGGGACACGGGATTACCGCCAGTAAAACACAAAGCTGGCGATGACGAGCATGGCCGTCACCGCCAGCATTTGCGCGAGTGCTTCCGAGGCTGCCCTTTTGCTGGCTTCCTTCATGCCGATCTCCCTAGACTTGGGCACCACGATTTGGGCATGACTCATCGATGCGCGAGCGCGCGCTCCGACGGTCAGATTTTTACTCGGAACACCCCACGCCGAATATCCGCTGTTTTGAGTCCCCACTCGGCGAATATCGACTGTGCCAGCGTCGGACAGTAATACGGCGGCATTTTGGCTCCGCCGCAGCCGAATTTTGCGCGCGTAGGGGAGTTTTTGAAGCGCAAATTGCGTGTTGTCGCGTTCGCGCGCGTTGCACGTCGCCGTCTGAGCGAGGTCAGAGACTGTCTCGATCGCGTTGGGCGAGATCGACTACGCGTGCGGCGTGCAACCGTTCCATCTCGCTTAACTTAGTTTCGACCTCGTCCTGATGATCGATCCTGACGACGCTCGTCAGGTCGGCCATATCACGAAACAACGCAAAGGGATTCCCAATCGCCAGCAACGGCTTCTTCATTGCGATGAAAATGGATTTGAGCTCAAAGGGAACGCTCGGTCCCGACGACAAATCGACGATCACGAATTTCGACAATCCTGCCATCGTGATCACGGTCTCGGTCATGCTGAGGCTGTCCGGTCGGCCGAAATCGAACGTCATCGGCATGTAGCCGTGGTGCGCCAGGCGTTCGCCGATCGAATTGAGCCGTTCCAGCCCGCCGTTTTCGAATCCGCCCAGCATCAAAACGCCGCGGGTATTGAGAACATTTAGCGTGTCTCTCAACTTCCTGTGGCTACTCAGATAGTAAACGAATTGCGCGAGCTCAATGTCGTCCACCATCAGCGGAATCTTGCCATCGGCGACGATCGTCGAATAGAGATCGTAGGTCCGCTCGATCACCAGCTTGCTCTGCTTCATTCCCTCGCATGTCTTCAGGTCCCACGCGGCGATGCCGTAAACTACGGTTTCAGTGATTTCGCGGACGCAGAACGACGCGCCGACGAGATTGACACGGTTGAGGTTGCAGTTGACGAACGTGGCCCCGTCGAAACTCGCGCCGCTCAGGATGGTCTTGTTGAAACGGGTGTTGCGGAACGTCGCGTTGCTGAAGTCCGCGCGCGAAAAATCGCCCTCCTCGAATTTCGTATCATCGAACACCGCACCACGAAGATTCAGGCCCTCGGCGAAGGCACCGATGATCGTTTGCCCGGAGAGATCGGCGCCGCTGAAGTCGAGGCGGTTCTGGCCCTTGATCTGTCTGCCATCGCGACCGGGGCAGTCGTACCAAAATGGACGAGCCGGCAAAAAGCCGGGATTCTGATTCCGCCACTCGTTCCAGGTCTTTGCCGCACCGACGTGGTGGCCTTCCCCTTCCTCAGACGTCATCGACGATCATCCAGATTGCAGTGGCCATCGCCCTTTAGGGCTGCGCTAAAGAGGAAAAATAGCAATCTGCACGAGTCGAGGCAATCTTTAGCTTAACTCTTGCCCGGCGCGGCGCGGATCGCCGATAGGCGCGGCCGGTTGATCTCGCGCGGACAGCCATGCATAGTCACGGACGCGCTTTCCATCGTGCGCCCCTAACCAATGATCAGAAGCCGAAAAATTGAGGTGTGCCATGGCCCGTATAGACTATTGCGATACAACCAAATCGGACGAACGTACCCGCGAAATCCTGGGCAAGAACCGCAACGCCAACATCTT
Source organism: Bradyrhizobium sp. (assembly GCF_035484855.1). GTDB lineage: Bacteria > Pseudomonadota > Alphaproteobacteria > Rhizobiales > Xanthobacteraceae > Bradyrhizobium. The sequence continues at coordinate 344 of NZ_DATHOP010000111.1, read as the reverse complement.
CCGGATGATGGCGCACTCGCCGAGTTACTTCGAGCAATATTGCCGGCTCGGCGGCGCGATCCGCCATCGTGGCGAACTGGATCCGGTGCTGCGGGAACTCGCCATCACGCGCACCGGAATCCTGTGCGAGGCGCCGTATGAAATCGCCGCCCACAAGCGGATCGGCAAGAATGTCGGCGTGACCGACGAGCAAAACGCAGCGCTCGAGGACTGGAAGTCCGCCACCTGCTTTGACGAGGTGCAGCGGGCGGCGCTCGCTTTCACCGATGAGATCGTTGGCCTTCGCCGTCCGACCGATGCGACCTTCAACGCCATTGCGGCAAAACTGACGCCCGCGGCCCTGA
>NZ_DATHOP010000110.1:0-6392 GCF_035484855.1 Bradyrhizobium sp. | reverse complement strand
TCATGGCCCTGATAGCCCCATGCGGACGCGCCGGTCGAAAACAGAAGGCAGAGCAGGCAGCTGAGCGCGAACAGCAGTCTCGACATCGATTGCTCCCGTTCGGTCTATTTCGGATTGCAATTGGGGCACAATGCAATCAGGCGCGCAATGGCCTGACCCGCGTCACCCAGTCTACTTTGCATGGGGTTGTTTTCGCGATTTTGTTCAGGCGCTGCGGAGCCTCGTTCTAACGCCCCCTGAAGCGCGGCTTGCGCCGTTCGAGGAAGGCCGCGACGCCCTCCTTGTGGTCCTCGCTCAGGCTTGCCAGCCCGAATTGGTCGACGTCCATGTGGCTGGCGAGGTCGTCGAGCGCGTGCGCGAGCCGATTGACGGTCAGTTTCGTCATCGCCGCCGACAGCGGCGGCTGGGCCGCCACCTTCGCGGCGAGCGCCATTGCCGTGTCAAAAGCCTTGCCGGGATCGGCCACCTCCTCCACCAGGCGCCATTCGTAGGCTTCCGCAGCCGAAATGCGCTGGTCGGCCAGGATCACCGCCTGCTTGGTCCGCGCCGGTCCGATCAGATGCAGCATGCGCGGCACGCTCTGCCAGCTCATGTTCATGCCGAGCCCGATCTCGGGGACCCGCAAATGGGCGTCGCGGGCCATCACGCGGAAATCGAGCGCCACCGCCAGCGCCACGCCGCCGCCGATGCAAAATCCTTCGATCGCGCCGATGGTGATCTGCTCCATCTCCTGCCAGGCCTGGGTCAACCGCGGCCCCAACTTGAGGTGCCGGCGCAGCGCGCCAAGGTCCATGTCGCGGCGCGCGCGGCCTTCGGGGTCCTTCAGGTCGAAGCCGGCGCTGAACGCCTTGGCGCTGCCGGCGAGCACCACGACCGAGGTGTCGGCGTCGTCCTCGAAGCCGCGCGCGGCATCGGTGAGCTGGCGCAGCGCTTCCGGCGACAGCGCATTGATGCCGTCGCCGCGATCGAACCGCACCACCGCGATACGGCCCTCGGGACCGAGGCCCCTTTCGATCGTCACAAAATCTCCCACGTCGCACCTCCCTGCCCGTCATTTTCCGAAACGATAGCGCAGAAATCGCCGGACTACATCACGCGGGCTGCGCTTCCGCCCCAACATCTCGACATCAGCAGTCGAATGCGGCTATCTTCAAGCCCATGACCGACCACGATCACAATCATCACGATCACGACCATTCGGAATTGTCCGAGATGGAGTTGCGGGTGCGCGCGCTGGAGACGATCCTGGCCGAGAAGGGATATGTCGAACCGGCTGCGCTGGACGCCATCATCCAGGCCTACGAAACCAAGATCGGTCCGCACAATGGCGCGCAGGTCGTCGCAAAGGCCTGGTCGGACCCCGTTTTCAAACAGGCCCTGCTGGCTGACGCCACCAAGGCCGTGGGCAGGCTCGGCCATGTCAGCCGGGTCGGCGATCATCTCGTCGCCGTCGAGAACACCGCTTCCCTGCACAACATGGTCGTGTGCACGCTATGCTCCTGTTATCCCTGGGAGATGCTGGGGCTGCCTCCGATCTGGTACAAGGCCGCGCCCTATCGTTCCCGCGCCGTCAAAGATCCGCGCGGCGTACTCGCCGACTTCGGCGTCAGCTTGCCGAAGGAAACCGCGATCCGGGTGTGGGACTCGACCGCCGAGACGCGTTTTCTGGTGCTGCCGATGCGGCCCGCAGGCACCGAGGGCTGGAGCGAGCAGCAGCTCGCTGATCTCGTGACGCGGGACTCGATGATCGGCACCGGATTTCCGAAGGCGCCGGGAGCGCCGTCGTGAATGGCGTGCACGACATGGGCGGCATGGACGGTTTTGGCAAAGTCGAGGCTGAGCCGAATGAGCCGATGTTTCATACCGAGTGGGAAGGCCGCGTGCTGGCGATGGTGCGCGCCATGGGCGCCGCCGGCGCGTTCAACATCGATGCCTCCCGCTTCTATCGGGAGGCGTTGCCGCCCGAAGTTTACCTCACGAGTTCATATTACAAGAAGTGGCTGCTCGGGCTCGAAGACCTGCTGAGGGAGAAGGGCTACATCGCGGCCACCGAAATGGCCGCCGGCCATGCGATCGAACCGCCAAAGCCGCTGAAGCGCGGCAAGTTCACCGTCGCTGACGTCGAGCGCGTGATGGTGCGCGGCAAATTCGCGCGCGAGGCGGCGAAGCCGGCGCAGTTCAAGCCGGGCGATCGCGTTCGAGCGAAAAACATTCATCCCGCGACTCATACGCGGTTGCCGCGCTACGCGCGCGGCCATGTCGGCATCGTCGAACGCAACCATGGCTGTCAGGTGTTTCCGGATTCGGCGGCGATGGATGCCGGCGAGAATCCGCAATGGCTCTACACGGTCGTGTTCGACGCGGCCGAATTATGGGGCGCGGATGCCGACCCGACCTCGAAAATATCCATCGATGCGTTCGAGCCATATCTGGAGCCGGCATGATGGATGCCGCTGCCGAGATTGCGACCACGGCCCTGCCCGGCATCCCCCGCGACGACGATGGCCCGGTGTTTCGCGAACCCTGGGAGGCCCAGGCCTTCGCGATGGCACTCGCGCTGCATGGGCGCGGGCTGTTCACGTGGAAGGAATGGGCTCAAGCGCTCGCCGAAGAGATCAAGCGCGCCCAGGCGAATGGCGATCCTGACACCGGCGAGACCTATTATAGGCATTGGCTCGCGACGCTGGAGGGACTGATATCGGCAAAGGGGGTGGCCAGCCCCGCGACCTTGCACCGCTATCGCGATGCCTGGGATCACGCCGCCGACCGCACCCCGCACGGTTCGCCGATCGAATTGAAGCCCGAGGATTTTGCGGCCTAAGCGGACGTCTCGACGTATTGCCGCCATCCCTTGGCACGCAACGCGCAGGCCGGGCATTTTGCGCAACCGTAACCCCAGTCGTGCCGCGCGCCGCGTTCGCCGAGATAGCAGGTATGGGAGTGCTCGCGGATCAAATCGACCAGCCCTGCCCCGCCGAGTTCATCCGCAAGCTGCCATGTCCCGGCCTTGTCCAGCCACATCAGCGGCGTGTGCAATTCGAATTGCGTGTTCATGCCGAGATTGAGCGCCGTCCGCAGCGCGCGGATGGTTTCGTCGCGGCAATCCGGATAGCCCGAATAATCGGTCTCGCACATCCCGCCGACGATGTGACGGATGCCGCGCCGGTAGGCCAGCGCCGCCGCAAAGGTTAAAAATACCAGATTGCGGCCGGGCACGAAGGTATTGGGCAGACCGTCCGCCCCGATCGCAATTGCGACATCGCGCGTCAGCGCGGTGTCGGAGATTTCGGCCAATGTTGGAATTTTCAAGGTGTGGCCTTCGCCGAGCTCCGCGGCCCAATCCGCGCGCAACGATTTCATGCCGTCGACGAGATGCGCGCGACACTCCAGCTCAATGGCATGGCGCTGCCCATAGTCGAAACCGAGGGTTTCGACGCGCCCGAAACGCTGCAGCGTCCAGGCGAGGCAGGTCGCGGAGTCCTGTCCCCCCGAGAACAGCACCAGCGCGGTTTCGGATGGCGATCGGTCGCTCATGGCGTGCCCTTAGCACTCATCGATCGGGTGGCCAATCGGTGGAAAAGGACGTCCGGGACGGCTCGTTCCTCTGGGATGGCAGCGCCTCTTCCGGCATACAGGCCCGATGTTGTTCAGCCCAGGTGCACGATGACCCCTTCCCGCGATATTTCACGCCTGCTCGAAATCATGGCCGCGCTGCGAACGCCGGGCAGCGGCTGCCCGTGGGATCTCGAACAGGATTTTGCGACGATCGCGCCCTACACCATCGAGGAAGCCTACGAAGTCGCCGACGCCATCGCGCGCAGCGATTTCGACGATCTCAAGGACGAACTCGGCGATCTCCTGCTGCAGGTGGTCTATCACGCCCGCATGGCGGAGGAGCAAAATGCCTTCGCCTTCGGCGACGTGGTGGAAGCCATCACGCGGAAGATGATTCGCCGGCATCCCCATGTGTTCGCCGACAAGGACGGCAACATCCAGCCTGCCGGCGTCAAAAGCGCCTGGGAGCGCATCAAGGCCGAGGAGAAAGCCGAACGCGCCGCGCGGCGCCCGCCCGAAGACGCGCCCAAGTCGCTGTTGTCGGGCGTCAAAGCCGGACAACCGGCGTTGTCACGCGCGATGGAATTGCAGCGCAAAGCATCAAGTGTGGGCTTCGACTGGAACGATCCGCGCGCCGTACTGCACAAGATCCACGAGGAAGCCGACGAGATCGAGGCCGCGCTCGATCGTGGCGATGCCCGGGAACTCGCAGGCGAAACCGGCGATCTCCTGTTCGCCTTGGTCAACCTCGCCCGCCACGTCGGCGCCGATCCGGAAATGGCCCTGCGCGGCACCAACGCAAAATTCGAACGACGGTTTGGCTATATCGAACGGGCGCTGGAGTCGCAAGGGCGCTCGTTGCAAAACGCCTCGCTCGCCGAAATGGATGCGCTTTGGGACGAAGCGAAGGGCAAGGAGTGAGTCGCGCATTTGACCGCGATCACGCCACGTGCGGCACCGCATCGAAGCGGTTGACCACGATGTCGCGCTTGGTCGCGTCGACGCGCACGGTCATGTCGAAGCGGCCTTCATGAAGCTGCTTGGTCAAAACTTCGGCGTTGCGGTGCAGCCAGCTTATCCCGGCACCGTCGGAGGCGTCGATCGACAGGTCGAGCGTCGTCCGCGTTGCTGCCAGCCGCTGCTCGATCGCCGCCAGCAGCGCGTCGATCCCCTCCCCGGTTTCGGCGGAAACCAGGAAACACGGCCGATCCGGCGGACGTCGCGCGGCGATATTGCGCAGGTTTTCGCGCGCCTCGGGATCGAACCGGTCGATCTTGTTCCAGACTTCGAGAATGCGCGCGCCCGCATCGGGATCGATGCCGAGCTGGCGCAGCACGGCATCGACGTCGCGCTGCTGTGCTTCGGCGTCCTCGTGGGAAATGTCGCGGACGTGGAGGATGATATCGGCTTCCAGCACTTCCTCCAGCGTGGCGCGAAACGCGGCCACTAGTTGCGTCGGCAGGTTGGAGATGAAGCCGACCGTGTCCGATAGCATCGCCTTGCCGCCATGCGGCAGCTTGAGTGACCGCAAGGTCGGGTCCAGCGTCGCGAACAGCATGTCGGCGGCCTGCACATCGGCGCGGGTCAGGCGGTTGAACAGCGTCGATTTTCCGGCATTGGTGTAGCCGACCAGCGCCACCACGCGATACGGCACCCGCTGCCGGCCGGCGCGATGCAGCCTTCGGGTGGCCTGCACCTTCTTGATTTCGTCCTCGAGGCGCTTGATGCGGTCGCCGATCAGCCGGCGGTCGGCTTCGATCTGGGTTTCGCCGGGCCCCCCCATGAAGCCAAATCCGCCGCGCTGGCGCTCCAGATGGGTCCAAGACCGCACCAGACGCGAACGCTGGTAATTCAGATGCGCGAGTTCGACCTGCAGCGCGCCTTCCCTGGTCTTGGCGCGGCGGCCGAAGATCTCCAGGATCAGCCCGGTGCGGTCGAGCACCTTGGTGTTCCAGGCCTTTTCCAGATTGCGCTGCTGGATCGGCGACAGCGCGCAATCCATCACCACCAGTTCGATCTCGTGCCCGGTGATCAGCCCCACGATCTCCTCGACCTTGCCCTTGCCGAGATAGGTCGCGGGCCGGATCTGATTGACCGTGGCGATCAACGCGTCGGCGACCGAAAGGTCGATGGCGCGCGCCAGCCCTTTGGCTTCCTCGAGCCTGGCCTCAGCATCGCGGACGGCGCAACTATCCGTTTGCGCCTCGGGGTCGCCGCGGCGCATGCGCAAATAGGGGCCGATGACAATCACCCGCCCGGTTGCTTTACCCCCTGCCGACCGCGGACGGTCGGCACCCCGTTCCAGATCCCGGGGTTCCAATCAGATCACCCTCAAGCCGGAGCATCCTCGCCGCCTTCGAACAACTGGATCGGAGCGCCCGGCATGATGGTCGAGATCGCGTGCTTGTATACAAGCTGCGAATGACCGTCGCGCCGCAGCAGCAGGCAGAAATTGTCGAACCAGGTGACAATCCCCTGCAGCTTCACTCCATTGACCAGAAAGATCGTCAGTGGCGTCTTGGTTTTGCGAACGTGATTGAGGAAGGTGTCATGTAGGTTTTGTGCGCGGTCTGCCGCCATTGTTTTTTGTCCCGCAGTCTCTTGTTTGCTTCTTTTTATTGAACCAGGCGCAGCTCTCTTGAGGAGCGTCCCCCGGTTGCCGCCCTTCCCCTGAGATCCCCCTCCGGGCGCGCGGCGGCATGATTAGAGGGCAGGCGCGGTTTTTAGGCAAGCCAGTTCGCGCATCCGCTGCACGGAAGACGGGCGCAATTCCCAGTAAAACTCAGAAACAAATGAAATTCCCAAGCAAATGCATGAAATCGACGCCGCAGGCCGGC
>NZ_DATHOP010000109.1:0-122308 GCF_035484855.1 Bradyrhizobium sp. | reverse complement strand
TATGCCGTTTCCACCGAATTGGCCGGTTTATATTCCGAAGGACAAGCTTGCCAACTGGTTCGAGGCTTATGTCGAGAGCCTGGAGCTGAATTTCTGGACCGGCACCGAGTTCGTCAGCGGCGGCTACGACGAAGCTGAAGGCCGCTGGTCGGTCGTGCTGCGGCGGGCCGACGGCTCGGAACGCGCCATGCGTCCGCGCCATCTGGTCATCGCGACCGGCGTCAGCGGCATTGCGAACATGCCGGAAATTGCCGGCCTGCAAAACTTCGCCGGGACGCTGGTGCATTCCAGCCGCTATGACGACGGCGAGAACTGGAAGGGCAAAAAGGCCATCGTGATCGGTACCGGCAACAGCGGTCACGATATCGCGCAGGACCTTTATTCGAGCGGCGCCGCCGTCACGCTGGTGCAGCGCAGCCCTACCTTGATCACCAATATCGAACCATCGGCGCAGCTCGCCTATGCCACCTACAATGAGGGCACGCTGGAAGATAACGACCTGATCGCGACGTCGATGCCGGTGACGCTGGCGAGGAAAACCCACGTCCTGCTGACCGAGCAATCGAAGAATCTCGACAAGGCATTGCTCGACCGGCTTTCCCGGGTCGGTTTCAAACTCGATTTCGGCGACGGCAATACCGGCTGGCAGTTCAAATATTTGACCCGCGGCGGCGGTTATTATTTCAATGTCGGCTGCTCCGACCTCGTCGCCGACGGCAGAATCGCGCTGCGGCAGTTCGACGACATCGCCGCGTTCACCGCCTGCGGCGCAAAAATGAAGAATGGCGAGACGATTTCGGCCGACCTGATCGTGCTCGCCACCGGCTACAAGCCCTGGGAACATCTGGTCCGCCGGCTGTTCGGCGACGAGATCACCGAGCGTGTCGGCCCGATCTGGGGATTCGGCGACGGGCAGGAACTGCGCAACATGTACGCGCGCACGCCGCAACCCGGTCTCTGGTTCATCGCCGGCAGCCTGGCGCAATGCCGGATCAATTCGAAATATCTGGCGCTGCAGATCAAGGCGATCGAAGTGGGGTTGCTGCCAAGGGGCGCGCGCGCAAATGTTGCCGCAGCGCCGACGTAATTCGAATTATCGTCATTCCGGGGCGATGCGAAGCATCGAACCCGGAATGACCAGATGAACATTTGGGGAAGAATCACACATGAAAAACATTCTCGGCTCGGGCGAGCATCGCTACCGCGTTGTCGAAAACTGGGCGAAGCTGCCCGACGGGTGGAATCTCACCGACGTCGCCTCGGTGGCCGTCGATAGCAAGGATCGCATTTACGTCTTCAACCGCGGCGCCCATCCGATGGTGGTGCTCGACCGCGACGGCAATTTCCTCAGGAGTTGGGGCGAGGGGCTGTTTTCCCGCGCGCACGGACTGCATATCGATGCCGACGACAATCTCTATTGCACCGATGATGGCGACCACTCCGTGCGCAAATGCACCACCGACGGCAAGGTGCTCTTGACCATCGGCATTCCCAACAAGCCGGCGCCGTACATGAGCGGCGAGCCGTTTCATCGCTGCACCCATACCGCGCTGTCGCCGAAGGGCGAGATCTACGTCTCCGACGGCTACGGCAACGCCTGCGTGCACAAATACAGCCCCGACGGCAAGCTGATGAAGACCTGGGGCGAGTCCGGCACCGATCCCGGCCAGTTCAACATCGTCCACAACATCGCAACCGACGCCGACGGATGGGTCTATGTCGCCGACCGCGAGAACCACCGCGTCCAGGTGTTCGACGGCAACGGCAAATACGAAACGCAGTGGAACAATCTGCACCGGCCCTGCGCGCTGCATTGCTGCGGCGGCAGAGAGCCGAATTTCATCATCGGCGAGCTCGGTCCGGGCATGCCGGTCAACCGCAAGGCGCCGAATCTGGGGCCGCGGCTCACCATCGTCGACTCAAAAGGTAAGCGCATCGCGCGGCTCGGCGGCGAGAACGGCCCCGGGCTCGAGACCGGCAAATTCCTGGCGCCCCACGGCATTGCGCTGGATTCCAAAGGCGACATCTATGTCGGCGAGGTCGGCGTCACCAACTGGAAGACCAGCTTTGCGGATACCCCGATGCCGGACGAGGTCAAGGCCGCGCGCTGCCTACAGAAGCTGGAGAAGGTTTGAGTAGATCGTCATTGCGAGGAGCAAAAGCGACGAAGCAATCCAGCTTTCCGCTTGCCGTGTAATGGATTGCTTCGCTGGCGCTCGCAATGACGAATTGAGCGATGAGCATTCCAACCAGGCGCGCCGCGCGTCACTCGCCCTTGAGGCCGGACGCCTTGATGATGGGCCACCAGCGGTCCATCTCGGTCTTCTGGAACGCGCGCAGCGCTTCCGGTGATTGCTGGTCGAGCGGCGTGATCTGGATGCCGAGCTCCGCGAAACGATCCCGCACCTGGGGATGGGCGAGCAGCTGCGACATGGTGGCGTTCAACCTGGCGATGATGTCCTTCGACGTCCCCTTCGGCACCCACAATCCGTACCAGAGCGAGGCAAAGAAGCCTGGCAATCCCGCCTCGTCCGCGGTCGGAATATTCGGCGACGAGGGCAGCCGCTTCTCGCCCGTGATCGCGAATGGCTTGAGGCTGCCGGCTGCGACCAGCGACTTGAAATTCGAGGCCGGCTCCATCATGAAATCGATCTGTCCCGCCAGCAGATCCTGCATCGCCGGCCCGTTGCCGCGATAGGGCACGAACTGGAATTTCGTGCCCGTGACCTTCTGGAACGAAATCCCGGCGAGCTGACCGGTGGCGCCGACGCCGGCGATGCCGACCGAGGCCTTGTCGGGATTGGCCTTGAGCCAGGCGATCAGCCCTTTCAAATCGTCGGCCGGAAAACTCTTCTTGCCGACGATCAGAAGCGGTTCGCTGCCGATCAGGATCACCGGCTCGAGATCCTTCAACAGATCGAAGGACAGCGCGTAGAGCCCGCCGGTCAGCATGTGCGTGGTCGAGGTGCCGATCGAAAGCGTGTAGCCGTCGGGTGCTGCGCGCACCGCACGGCCGACGCCGATCGAGCCGGCGGCGCCGCCGATGTTTTCGATGATGATCGGCTGGCCCAGGATCGGCCGCATCTGTTCGCCGAGATAGCGGGCGAGCGTATCGGTCGCACCTCCCGCGGGGAACGGCACGATCATCGTGATGGGATGCGTCGGATAATCCTGCGCGGCGGCGAGCCCGGTCGTTCCGAGGGCAAAAAGCGCCGCGACCAGCGTTGTCAGCCATTTTCGCATCTGGTTTCCCCCCGTCATCATGCCCATGCAACACATGTTCGTCGCCGCTATCCAGCGCATTTTTTGCCGTTCCGGCACGTCGACTAGATATCGCCCACCGCCTCACGCCGCCGCTGCTCGGATTCTTCCGCATAGCGCCGCATCGCGTGCGCCTCGGTGAGAACACCGATCGGCCGGTGTGCGCCGTCGGTATCGACCACGGCCAGCGATTCCGCTTCGGCGGCGTCGAACACCGCGATCGCTTCCTGGATGTTCATGCCGGGATGCAGCACCACATCGCGGTAATGCAACAGCCCGATCAGGCCGTTCGGCGCTTCGACATCCGGCGCATGCGCGTCCGCCACCAGCGCCAGCCCGACATAGCGGCCGCTGCCGTCGACCGCAATCACCTGGTTCTTCGATCCCAGCGGAAACTTTTCGCGGAATTGCTCCAGGCCGATGCTGGCGTTGACGGTGGCGACGTCCTGCCGCATCAGGCTGCGCACCGTGAGGTCGCGGATCCAGCCGATATCGGCGGCGCTGCGGATGGTCTCGCCGCGCAAATGCAGCCGCCAGGTCGCAAAGGAGTAGCCGAACAGTTCGCGGGTGATCTGGGTCGAGATGATGACCGCGACCAGCACGGCGGTGGTGAGCCAGAGATTGCCGGTCGATTCCAGCGCGATGAACGACATCGTCAAGGGTCCGCCGATCACCGAGGCCGACAGCGCGCTCATGCCGATGATCGCATAGACGTTGGGGTTGAGGTTGAGTTCCGGCCAGATCGCGTCGAAGCCGCCGGCGAACAAATGGCCGCCGATCGCGCCCATGAACAGGGTGGCGAAGAACAATCCGCCGCGAAAGCCCGAACCCAGCGAGAGCACCGAGGCGAGTGCTTTCAGGAGGAAGATGGTCGCAAGCACCGAAAGCGGGATCGAGACAAATCCGGCAAAGTGCAGCGCGCCATGTCCCGACGACATCACCTGCGGCGTGATCAGCGCTAGCAGGCCGACGGCGAGGCCGCCGAGTGCCGGGCGCAGCGGCGGCCACAGCCGGGTTTTTGCCAGCAGCGCCTCGCACAGCGCCACGCCGCGCATGATGGCGATGCCGAACAGCGCCGCCAGGATCCCGAGCAGCGCCGCCACCACGAGGTCGCGTCCCAGCACGTCGCCGACCGGGCCGACGCCAACACCGAGCGACAGCACCGTAAATCCATGCGCGACGAAATAGCCGGCCACCGCGGCTACTCCAACCGGCGTCAGGCTGGCCGGCGTATAGCCCCCGATCACCAGTTCGAACGCATAGAAGGCGCCGGCGAGCGGCGCGCCGAACGCGCCGGCGATCGCGGCCGCAGCACCACAGCCCACCATGATGCGCTGATCGACGCGGCGCAGATGAAAGCCGCGGCCGAGCGAGGCGGCAATGCCGCTGGCAAGCTGCGTGTAACCGGCTTCCAGCCCGACCGACGCGCCGACGCCGCTCGACCACACCGTCTGCGACGCCACGATGACGCTGCCGCGAAACGACATCCGGCCGCCATGCAGCGCGTTGGCCTCGATCGGATCGATTTCGCGGGCCGGCCGAAAACGCTGCAGCACCAGGAACGCAAACCCCAGCAGCAGACCGCCGAGGCTCGGCACCAGGAGCGCCCGCAGCGGCTCGACGCTGTATTGGCTCGAGAGCCGTTCCCCGTTTTCAACGTTGAAGAGCAGCACGTGCATCAACTCGACCGCGGCGCTCATTGCGGCCACCACCAGTCCGCCGATGACGCCGACCAGCGCCGCGAGCACGACCAGGCTGGTTTCATGGGCGCGAACGAATGCCCGCAACCGGCGCGGCGCCTCAAGATAACGCGAGGTGGTAACCATAATGCCCCAAATCCGTATGCGGCCGAAATGTGTCGCCCCGCCTCGTTTAGCGGGGTTCGCGGCAATCAGGCAAGGCGCAGCTGGGCGGCGGCGGATAAGGCCACCAACGCTCTTCACAATCCCGTCACGCTGCATGTAGTATGTCAACTCACGCTGCTTCGCAGCTTATATGGGGGCCAGGAGCGTTACTTGAACGCACATGTCTCGCAAGGCGGTTGGCCGGTTTTGGTGCTGAATGCGGATTTCCGGCCGCTCAGTTATTATCCGCTGTCGCTCTGGTCGTGGCAGGACGCGATCAAGGCGGTGTTTCTCGATCGCGTCAACATCGTCGAACATTACGACCGCGCGGTGCGCAGCCCTTCCTTCGAGATCCAGCTGCCGAGCGTGGTTTCGCTGAAGTCCTTCGTCAGGCCCAGCACGCATCCCGCCTTCACCCGGTTCAACGTATTCCTGCGCGACCGCTTCGTCTGCCAGTACTGTTCGGCCAATGACGACCTCACCTTCGATCACATCATCCCGCGCAGCAAGGGCGGCCAGACCACCTGGGAAAACGTGGTCGCGGCGTGCTCGCCGTGCAACCTGCGCAAGGGCAATTTGACGCCGCAGCAGGCGCGGATGTTTCCGAGACAATTCCCTTTCGCGCCGACGGTGCACCAGCTGCACCGTAACGGCAGACTGTTCCCGCCGAACTATCTGCACGACAGCTGGCTGGATTATTTATACTGGGATACGGAGCTCGATCCGTAGGCATTCGCACAAGCCGCGCCTTCGCCGATCCGGTCACCGGGCAGTCGCTACCATCCCTTCGCCGCCCGGCTCATGCCACACTCGTTTCGTCGAAGAGGCGAAGGCCACATGCAATCGAGAAGAACATTCCTGCGCGCCGCGGCGGCGGCGGTCGTCCTGCCATTCTCGGGCGGTTCGCGGGCGCGGGCGGCGCAACGAACCATCCTGAACGATGCGAGCCGGCTCAGTCCGACGCCGGTCGCGAAACATGTGACGATCTCGAAGCCTCCCCTCAACGATCTGATCGAGCGCGTTCGCGCTGAACTGAAGGAAGCCGCCGCGGCAAAGCGTCCGGTCGCGGCCTCGGTGGCGCGACACTCGATGGGAGGCCAAAGCCTGCCGCGCGACGGAACCGCCATCACGCTCGACGGCGGTCCGCTGGAGATGGACACCGCCGCGAAGACCTATCGCACAGCGGCGGGAAACCGCTGGTCGGACGTGATCCGCGCACTCGACCCGAAGGGTTTTTCCCCGGCGGTGATGCAGTCCAACAGCGATTTCGGTGTGGGAAGCACGTTTTGCGTCAACGCTCATGGCTGGCCGGTTCCGCACGGCCCGTTCGGCTCCACCGTGAAAGCGATCCGCATGGTGCTGGCGGACGGAACGCTGATCCAATGCTCGCGCAGCGAGAACGCCGAGTTGTTTGGGCTCGCGATGGGCGGCTACGGACTATTCGGCATCATCGTCGAGCTCGACGTCGAGATGACGCCGAACCTGTTGCTGGAGCCAAAATTCGAGCGGCTGCCGCCGGAGCGTTTCGCCGAGCAATTCGTCCGCACCATCGATATGGATCGCGCGCTGGCGATGGCCTATGGCCGCATGGCGGTATCGCGAAGGAATTTCTTCGGCGACGCGCTGATGGTGACGTACCGGCCGGTGGCCGACCAGCCGGCGGCGCTGCCGGCGGCGACAAGTTCGGGAAAATTGACCGGATTTCAAAACGACATCTATCGCGCGCAGACCGGATTTGAAGTCGCCAAGCGTCTGCGATGGTTCATGGAGGCGCGGCTCGGACCGACCATTACCGGCGCCCGCGCGACGCGCAATTCGCTGATGGCCGAACCCGTCGGCAATCTCGCGCAGACCGATATGCGCCGGACCGACATCCTGCACGAATATTTCGTCGCGCCGGAAAAGTTCGGCGAATTCGTCTCAGCCTGCCGGGACATCATCCCGAAGTCGCGGGCCGAATTCCTGAACGTAACCTTGCGCTATGTCGCCGAAGACAAGACGCCCATGCTGTCGATCGCGCCAGTGCGCCGGATCGCCGCCGTCATGTCGTTTTCCCAGGAGGTCACGCCGGAGGGCGAGATCGACATGATGCAGACCACCGAGGCGCTGATCGACCGAGTGACCGCGATCGGCGGGGCATTTTATCTGCCCTATCGTCTGCACGCCCGTCGCGATCAGGTGGAAAAGGCCTATCCGGGGGCGCCGGCCTTCGTCGCCGCCAAGCATCACTACGATCCGAACCTGCTGTTCCGGAACGCGATGTGGGAGGCTTATTTCGCATGACGGGCGGATTGGCGCTTGCTGTCGCCTGCGGTCCGCCGGAATACTGACTGGAAGGGGGGCCGCAGCAAGCCGGTCGGCCTGCCCGCCTGCAACTACATTCTCGGGCGCGAAAGCGCGTCCTTGCTGACGAACAGCAGGCGCCGTCGAAAGGCCGTTGGGCTCTCGGCGACCAGCACCCCCTTCAGAGACTGAAGGCCGCCGGCAAAGAACGGTTCGTGAAGTCCGTTACCGTGGGTCTCGCTCCAGTCGGGTATCTGTAATCCGTATACTCGCGCAAGATGCTCTGCGACTGCAGCGATATAGGCGTCATGCACGGCATCGATGGCGTCCGGTTGCGCCTCGATCGCCTGCTGACGTGAGTTGGGGTTGACGTAAAATGAATCGAGAAATTCCCGCAACGAGGGATCGAACTTCTGCTCGCCGGCCTTGACGCGGCGGACCACCTCTACCAGCGTTCCTGGCTTCCTGCTGAACAGGCTCATGGCGCGCTCGACGAAGCAGGAGTGTCATTGTTGTTCAAAGTGAGCGGGAGGGCCGATCCGCCGTAAATCACGATTTCGACGGTGCGGCCGGCCGAAAAAGCCCTATGGCCGAGCTCGGCCAATGCATATTCCAGAGTTTCTCGGTCGAAGCTCTTTTCGTCGCTCATGGTCTCTTCCACGACCCAGAGATACGCTTTTAACATGAAAGCCGCCAGCTGACTGGGCTTCAAAAGTGAGGTTCACAGAGGGAGTGTCCTATCGCCAGGTTGGAACATGGAATTCGGGACCCCATAGAGGCGGCGCGTCAGTCTAGCCGTCCAATCGTTGCAGCGTCTTGCGGTCCGGCGTGCCGCGATAGAATTTCTCGATCGCCGCGGCGAATTCCGGCTCCATTGACACCGCGCCGAACAGCGTCATCGACGATTGGAATTTCAGGTCGTCGGGACTGCCGAGGATTTTCCGGATGGTTCGGCCCTCCACCGCGTTGACGAGTGCCGTGCATTCGGCAAGCCTCGGTCCCAGCACCGCATGTTCGAGATAGGCCACGGCCTCGTCGCGCGAGCCAATCGCGTAACGCTGCGCCATCGGGCTATGCCCGAGACCGGCCAGTTGGGGAAAGATGAACCACATCCAGTGGCTTTGCTTCTCGCCCTGCCGCAATTCGGCAAGGACGCGCGGGTAGACCGGCGCCTGCGCATCGACAAAGCGCTTGAGATCAAAGGCGTCGGTCACGGCACGGGCCCCGCGCCTGATCGGCCCACAAGTTCGGCGAGCCTGTCGAGCAGCGGCCGCTGGCCTTCGAGGATCTTGACGTGCGCGGCGGCCAGATCAAACCACCCGGCGCGGTCGACCTCGGGAAAGGCCTGCATCTTGCCGCTTCCGGGCGGCCACTCGATTTCGAAGCTGTTGCTCTTGATGGCCTGCACATCGACATCGCCTTCGACCGCGAATGCAACGACCCGCTTGCGGCCGCGCTGCCGGATCTCGCCGAGCGGTTGCAGCGGACGCGTCAGCACGGCGCCCGTCTCCTCCATGAATTCCCGGCGGGCGGCATCCTCGGCGTCCTCGCGCCCATCGATTTCGCCTTTCGGGATCGACCAGGCCCCCTCGTCCTTGCGGCGCCAGTAGGGACCTCCCGGATGCACCAGAAGAACCTGCAGTTGCGAATTGGCGCTTCGGTACATCAGGATACCCGCGCTCGAGGCCGGTCGGTGCGTTGAATTCAATTGACCTTCTTCTCCCGCCGCCCCCTCGGCTTCGCCGCCAACGAAAGGAACGGAACCACGCCATGATTGTTCCTTTCCATGGCAACTCAATGGACCGCGACCGATGAGCAGAGCTTTCGTCAAGGATCAGGACGCCGATTCCTCCGAGGAACTGCCGGAGCGGCCGGTCTCGGCACACCCGAACGATGTTACCGAGGCCGGGCTGGCGCGGATCGAACGGGCCCTCGCAGCGGCGAGCGAAGCCTACGCCAGGGCGCAGGCCGCGGCCGATCGTCCAGCGCTGGCCGCCACAGGTCGGGACCTTCGCTATTGGACGGCGCGGCGCGCGACGGCCCGCGTGGTCCCCAACCCGGTAGACCCTTCCGAGGTGCGGTTTGGCACCTCGGTGACGATCCTGCGCGACGACGGCAGGGAGCAGACGTTCCGGATCGTCGGCGAGGACGAAGCCGATCCGGCCCAGGGCTCGATCTCGCATGTGTCGCCGCTGGCGCGGGCGATGTTCGGAAAACGCGTCGGCGATGTCGTTGCCGCCGGCACCGGCGAAGCCGAAATCATCCGCATCCGGTGACCCGTCCCGCTGAAGGGCGCCGCGCCGCTCCCGACCCCCTTCATCGAGGGAATTTTTTCATGTGACACTTTATCAACTTGAGGTTGCCTTGGCGCGCATGTAGAAATTTCGGCGGTGATCCAAAAGCGAGGAGCCGTCATGAGCGCAGCCGCCAAACCCAGAGTCCGCCGGTCGATCCTGGATATCCAGAACGACTACGACAACGGCAAAAAGAAAGAGCTCGAAGACCTGATGCGGGCCTGGAAGGGCATCAAGGAACTGCCGCCCACCGATCCAAATTCCTTTTTCATGATCGGCGGATATCACGGCGAGCCGTTTCGCGGCGCGGGCTGGGGCAACTCGTCCTACTGGGGCGGCTACTGCAATCATGGCAACGTTCTGTTTCCGACCTGGCATCGGGCCTATCTGATGCGGCTCGAAGAAGCGCTGCGCAGCATTCCGGGCTGCGGGGACGTCACGCTGCCGTTCTGGGATGAGTGCAGTCCCGATTCGGTCGCCAAGGGAATTCCGTCCGCACTGACGCAGAAGGATTTTTCGCTCGACGGCCAGACCATCGCCAATCCGCTGCGCTCGTTCGTCTTCACGCACGGGATTACCGATAATCTCAGTCCGTTTCCCGACACGGACTACAGTAAACCGCAAGGGTACGAGACGGTGCGCTATCCGTTGTCGGGACTGGTCGGCCCGGGGGATATCGCGGCCACCAAGGCGCACAACGCGAAATACCCCGATTACGATACCAACGTGAAGCTGTTGAACGACAACATCGTCGCGTGGCTGAACACGGATATCGTGGTCAACGGGCAGCGGGTCGGCGGCAAGGTGAAGGACCGCTATGCCTCCTGTCTCGACGCGCCGAATTACACGGTGTTCTCCAACACCACTTCCGCGGCTGCGTGGTTCGACGACACCAATGCCCGCGTCGTGCCGCTTGAAAGCCCCCATAACAGCATCCATCTGGCGGTCGGCGGATTCGACCTCGCCAACGTCTTCGACGCTTCCCCGATCGATGGGGCGAATGGCGACATGGGCGAAAACGATACCGCGGGCCTCGATCCGATCTTCTTCTTTCACCATTGCTTCGTCGATCGCGTGTTCTGGCTCTGGCAGAAGAAGCATGGCTTCACCGACCGGCTCGAAATCATTCCGGAATATCCCGGCACCAATTCCGTCGACAGTCAGGGGCCGACGCCGGGTACCGCGCCCAATTCCTGGCTGACGCTGGCCTCGCCGCTCGATCCCTTCAGAAAAAAGGAGGCAGGCAAGGAGCGCCCGTTCACGTCGCTGGACTGCGTGAATATCGAAACCCAGCTTGGCTACTGCTACGGCCCCGGTTCGCTCGAAGGGCCGCAACCGCTTGCCGCAGCAGCGCCAGCGGCGGGGAGCGAAAGGACGATCAGCGTCCGTGGCGTCAACCGCGCCCGGATTCGCGGCTCGTTCCTGATCTCGGTATTCGCCAATGTCGGCGGCAAGCGGCAGCACGTCGGGACGGAAGCCATTTTGAGCCGCTGGCACGTCGAAGGCTGCGCGAATTGCCAAACCCATCTGGAAGCGCGGGCCACCGTCGGCCTGCAGACGCTTGGCGCCATGGCAACAAGCGTCGGACAGGACCAGGTCGAGGTCGAAATCCGCACCCGCGACGGCCTGCTCGGTCAACCTGCCAGTCTGGCCGCCCTGGCCAGGACCGCGCCCGAGAAACGGCCGCTATTCACGGTGAACGTGAAATAGGCCGGGCGGTCGCCCGGCTTGAAGCGCGTAGTCACGAACCGCTGCGAAGGAGTTCACGATGCCAGAAAGATTTCCTGCCGTTGGTCACTGCTATCTGGTCGATTTCAAGGGTAGTTTCGGGTCCAGCTCGATTTTCATTCCGAGACGTCGCTGACCTATACCGGCGTCAAACCGGACGGCACGCTCGACAACGCCAATTCGGAAACCGTGACCATCAACGTCGAGCCGATCAGGGATCAGCTCTTCCTGGTCACATGGAAGGAGGCGGAAGGCGACACCGTGGTGCATCTGGAGGACTACAAGAACAACACGATCATCACGAATATCACCGAGCCCGGACCTGACCTGACCCATCCGAGCTTTTCCAGGTTTCATGGAACGATGAAACAGACGGGGTAGCCATCGTCGGCTCGTCGTTTATGTCCTGCGTCACAATCTGTTTGGTCGGTCTCGAAGGACTTTCGCGAAGGTCGTTTGCGACATAAGATCAGCCCTGGTTCGCGTGCCGCTGTTCCCTGCCGGTTGCGGAACGCAGGCGCCGGTTGGCCAGGAGATTCTTCATGCCCTCTCTGACTGAATGGAAAGTGCCGCCGGCGTATCAGCCGCGCCAGGGCGATTTCGCTTTCGATCTCGATCGCGTGCTTTCCGCGGTGGTCGGGCTGCATTCGATCATTCCAAGCGACGCCTCCAGCGCGGAGACGCTGGGTACCGAGCGCGCCGGCAACGGCGTGTTGATCGACGACGGGCTGGTGTTGACCATCGGCTATCTGATCACCGAGGCCGAATCGGTCTGGCTGCATCTCGGCGACGGTCGCGTGGTGGAAGGCCACGCACTGGGAATCGATTCGGTGAGCGGCTTCGGCCTCGTGCAGGCGCTCGGCCATATCGAACTCGATCCGATCCCGCTCGGTTCCTCCGGCACGACGGCGATCGGCGACCGCGTGGTGATGGGCGGCGCGGGCGGACGCACCCGGTCGGTCGCCTGCCAGATCGCCGCCAAGCAGGAATTCGCCGGCTATTGGGAGTACCTTCTCGACGAGGCGATCTTCACCTATCCCGCGCATCCCAACTGGGGCGGCACCGGGCTGATCTCGAACCGCGGCGAACTGATCGGCATCGGTTCGCTGCAGCTCGAGCGCGCGCGCGAGGGCAAGGCCGAGCATGTCAACATGGTCGTGCCGATCGACCTGCTCAAGCCGGTGCTTGACGATCTGCGCAAATTCGGCCGCGTCAACAAGCCGGCGCGGCCCTGGCTCGGGATGTATTCGACCGAGATCGACAACCGCGTGGTGGTGATCGGTATCTCGGGCAGGGGTCCGGCGGCGCGCGCCGAGCTCAAGGCCGGCGACGTCATCCTGGCGGTCAATGGCGAGAAGGTGTCGAGCGAGAGCATGTTCTACCGCAAGCTCTGGGCGCTCGGCCCCGCAGGCGTCGACGTGCCGCTCACCGTCTATCATGACGGCGTCACCTTCGACGTGGTGCTGACCTCGATCGACCGCACGAAACTGCTCAAAGGTCCGCGGCTGCACTGAACGCGGGGAGTCGAAACTTTCCCGCGACACGCCCGCGCCTGCCCTCCGCCGCCTCGGCGGCGCTGTGTTTTCCAGCAATCTGCGGATGTCTGACTGCCGGATTCGTGATTAGCTGGCTCGGATCCATCGCCGGCCGGTCTTCCCTTCGCCCGGAGTCCACGACGGCACTGGCATCCGTCGGGCACATGCAGGGAAACGCGATGACACTTTACGGAGATACAGCCAAAAAACTGGCAAAGGTTCTCGGAGTATTCGGCGGTATTGCGCTGCTGGTCTGTCTGATATGGACCGCCTATGAAGTCCTGTCCCCGGATTTGTTCGAGGATTGCCACGGCAAGCTTTCGGCGCCCGCGGCATCGAGCGCGACACCGGCGGATGAAGCCGGCGGCTTGCGTGTCGTGGACATCTGGCCGCAGACCATCCCGCTCTCGGGGCGCTTGTGCCTGGTTGTCGCCGGCGCCGCGCCGAAGGCGGCGGATGCGCAGGCTGGCGCGGATACCCATCGCGCCCCGGTCGAAATCGCGCTCTTTCTCAACGACCGTCGTGTTCCGCTGACCGTCAAAGCCGCCGCCGTGCCTCATCCGCAAGTCCTGACCTATGATTTCGGCCAGTCTGCGGATGCGACGTCGGACGCCACGAAATTCTGGCGCGGACTGCTCGCCGGCAAGACGAGAGGCGGCGTCATGCAGGTCGATATCGGCGTGTCGAAATCCGCAAGCATCGGCCCCGAGGCCGTCGCGGCCACCCCCCTCAAGATCGTGGTCTATCTCGTCCCCATCCTGGTTGTCGGCGGACTGTCGATGGTCCTGCTGATCGCCGCGTTCACGATCTTCGCGGCCAATTCGACTGTTCTGCGCGATACCGCCCTGACGATCGGCGGCAGCGCCGGGATGGCAGCTGCGAAGACGGCGGCGGATAAGGCAAAGGCCGACTCGGATGCCGCCCCCGACAGAGCGGACCTCAAGCAGGCGTCCGACGATGCCGCCGCAAAGCTTGATGCATTGAAGAAAATTGCGGACCAGCCGATCGGAACGTTCAGCCTGGGACGAACCCAGATGGCGTTGTGGCTGGGATTGACGACCGCCGGTTTCATTTTCCTGTGGCTGACGCTGGGAATTTACTTGAACGTCATCACCGCCTCCATCCTCGTGCTGCTCGGCATCAACGGCGCCACGGGATTGGCGGCCGTCGCGCTCGATCAGCCGGCGACGGGCGGCGCACCGCCGGCTCCGGCGGAATCGAAATCATTTCTCCGCGATTTGACCTGCGACGGCGATGGACCGAAGCTGCAGCGGATTCAGGTCGTGATATGGACCTGCATCCTGGCGGTGATCTTCTTCTGGAACACGGTCTGGAATTTCGTCTTCGTCGATTTCGATACCAACCTGCTCCTGCTGATGGGGATCGCAAATTCGATGTACCTTGGATTCAAGCCGCGCGAGAAGCCTTGAAGCCCGTTGTTGTGCGCCGTATAGCTGGCGCGGCGAGCGGCAAGAACGGGAACTGGCCATGAGCGAGGCCGTGGTCGACGACATCGTGGCCGTGCTGCCGCCGCTGCTGCAATCGCTCGAAGCGCTTGCCTTCGTCGCGCGTCATCTGAACCCGCCGCAATTCGGCAGCGTCATGGAAGCCGCCGGCGAGCCGGACCGGGATCTGCAGACCGTCCGGCCGCGGCTCGCCGGTTGGCCCGACGAATTTTCCGGCGTCCAGGCCTCGCTGGAGTCCGCCGTCGATGCGACGCTGACGGCGTTTGGCGGGTTGCGTGAGGTCGAGCAAGGCAATGGCGACCTGGTCTCCGTATTTCGCGCGCTGCGCCATGCCCCGCGCGCACAGGAGGCGCTGTATCCGCTGGCCGCGAAACTGCCGCCGGTCTCCGCCTTTTTCGTCGATCCCGCTTCGCGTGAAGATGAAGGCTTGCTGGCGCGCCTTGCCGAACCGGCCGCCGAAAACAGCGGGATCATGCACGACCATAACGAGCCCGGCAGCCGCGGCGGCTTTTCACTCTACGTGCCGGAATATTACACGCCCGAGCGCGCCTGGCCGCTGGTGATGGCGCTGCATGGCGGCAGCGGCAACGGGCGCGGCTTCCTGTGGAGCTGGCTGCGCGACGCGCGCAGCTTCGGCGCCATCGTGGTCGCGCCGACCGCGACCGGCAATACCTGGGCATTGATGGGCGAGGACACCGACACGCCAAATCTCGCCCGGATTCTCGATTCGGTGCGGGCGCGATGGAACGTCGATCCGACAAAACTGCTGCTCACCGGGATGAGCGACGGCGGCACCTTCTGCTACGTCACCGGGTTGGAGGCCACCTCGCCCTTCACCCATCTCGCGCCGGTCGCCGCCACCTTCCATCCCCTGATGGTGGAGATGGCGGACGCGGAACGACTGCGCGGCCTGCCTGTCCACATCGTGCACGGCCGGCTCGACTGGATGTTTCCGGTGCAGGTCGCCCGCCAGACGCGCGACCTGCTGACCGCGGCCGGCGCCGACGTCACCTATCGCGAACTCGAGGATCTCAGCCATTGCTATCCGCGCGAGATGAACGCGGAGATTCTGAGATGGCTGGCGGGCGAACGGTGATTGATCGTGCCCGCAAGCCGTTCAATACCCCGCCAGAGACCTCGACTTGAGATGCACTTCCGGCAACTTGCCCACACAGTCTCGCGCTTTGCGCAATACCTCCCGATCGGCGGTGCTCATCGTATTCAGATCTCCATCGTCGAAATACCCGATCGCTCGCAAGACTTGTGCCGGTTCGCCATGAAACATTTGTTTGAATGCGCTCAACCCTGCGCCAAGAGACACGCCTGCGGAAATCATCTCAGCGATGTCGCGGTAATCCTTGGCTTCGGCACGGTCCAATATCGCCTTCAGCTTCGTCGCCATCAAATCGTCAAGGGCCGCAACCAGTAGTGTGTCATCGCAGGTGCACAGCGGATCGCTGACGCGGCCGAAGCCAATACTGCCGAAAAACGAGACCTTTACCGGACCAGCTGGCATTTCGGCGAGAATCGCCAAGGTATCAGGCGCGTCCCGTAAAATGGCAGCTCCTCGAACGAATTGAAAGTTCGCACGTATCTGATCCTTGTCCAATGGGTCTGATCGAAAGAAGTCAAAGTCGAGCGACTCCCGGTGTCCGAGATGAAGCGCTATCGCCGTTCCGCCGTAGAGGACGAAATTCAAATGAGGGGCTGGCACGAGGCTTGACCAGATCTCATTTTGTGCCAGAGGCAATACATCAAGTCTCGGTTCAAGACACGGCGGCATCAAATGCTCTCCGCGGAGCACGGTCCGGGATCGCTGCTCCCGTCGCGAACGACAGGCGACCGCGCCAGAATTCCCAGGAGCGGTCGCTGATCCAGCCGGGCTCGGCATGCAGCATGATTTCCACCAAGCGCGTCTTGCCGACCGTCCGCTCCAGCAGAAGGATATCGTCATATGTTCCGAGATTCATCGTTTGCGCGATGATTCGAGCCTCGGAGTGTGGAAGCCCGCCTGCCGGCTGCCACCAAAGGTATTTGCGGCCGAATTCGGCGATCGTGTCGCTTGCGACGTCATTTGTTGTCATGCCTCACAATACCTCATTTTGTGCCCGTTTTCCACACACGTCAGCTATCGGCGAGTCAGGGAACCAACTGCCCCCTCCGACGTTGTCGGCGGTCATTGGAGGGTTGCCATGCGCGTTTTTCTGGGAATGATCTTGGGTGCGCTGCTGCTGGTCGCAGGCGTCTACGTCTATGATTCGATGCAGACCTCGACGGTCGCGGGCGGCGACGTGGCGCAGACCAATCGCACCATCGTGAATTGGGACGTGGCGGCCGCCGACTGGCATGCGCTGAAGACGCGCGCCCATGACGACTGGATCAGGTTGTCGTCCAGATAGTCGCAACAGCCGCTATTTCTTCTTCGTCGCCTTCGCCGCCGCCTTGCGCGCATCGGCAATGGCCATGTCGAATTGCGCCATGGTCAAGACGCCGGGCACCCGGAATTTGCCGACGATGAAGGCCGGCGTGCCGTTGAAGCCGAAGGCCGTGGCCTGATCGTTGTTGCGGGCCAGAATTGCGTCGATCGCCTTGGCATTCGCAGCGAGGTCGCTGGTGGCGCGATCGGCATCGATGCCGGCACCGGCGAGCAGTTCGCGGATGCGCGGCTCGGTCAGCTTCGAGTTGACGCCGATCAGCGCGTCATGCGCCTGAACGAATTTGTCCTGGTATTTGCAGGCCAGCGCCATTCGTGAGGCGACGACCGAGACCGGCCCGAGGATCGGCCAATCCTTCAGCACCAGGCGGACCTTGCCGTCGTCCTGCACCACCTGGCGCAGCTCGGGCTCGACCTTGCGGCAATAGGGACACTGGTAATCGAAATATTCGACGATGGTGATGTCGCCACCGGCGTTGCCCGCCACCGGGATTTCCGGATCGCGCAATACCAGCGCCTCGGTCAGCACCGTCTCCTCGCTGCCCTGCCCCAATGCCCGGGTCGACGCGAGGCCAAGCAAGGCCGCTCCCGCGCCGAACAGGCCGAGCGCCTCGCGCCGCGTGCGTCCCGCTGCGGCCGGATCGATCGATTTCGTCATCTAAGGGTCTCCCGGCCGGCGCCTAGGGCGTGTGCATCAGAAGTGGGGGCAAGCTGCGCGCCAACATATAGAGCGCAACGGCGATAATGACAGCGGCAAACACGATATTCAGCGCACCCCGCCGCGCCGCCAGGTGCCGCGCCGAGCGGCTGCCGATCAATCCCCCGGCAATGCCACCGACGATGAACAGTCCGGCGAGCTCCCAGGAGATCAATCCCGACCAGGCGTAGCTCGCTGCCGTGGTGGTGCCGAACGCGGTGACCGCGACCAGCGACGAGGAGACCGCGTTCAGGATCGACATTCCCGTCGCCAGCATCAGGGCCGGCACGATCAAAAATCCGCCGCCGATGCCGAAGAAGCCGGACAACGTCCCGGTCGCAAGCCCGAGGCCGACGATGGCGGGCATGTTGGACCAGTCCATCCTGACGTCGGGCAGGCCGACCCGCGCGCGGGTCTTCAGCATCAGGGCTGCGATCACCAGCATCAGCAGCGCAAACAGCGCCAGCAGTTTCTGGCCGTCGAGCATCTTGCCGAAGATCGAGCCGGTGAAGGCGCCGACGATCCCGGCGGCCGCGAAGGTCAGCGCGCAACCCCATCGCACGGTGCCGCCGCGAGCATGGATCGACAGATTGATGGCGGCATTGGTCGCAACCGCAATCGCGCTGGTGCCGATCGCCAAATGCGGATCGGGCACGCCGACCACATAGACCATCAGCGGCACCGCAAGGATCGAGCCGCCGCCACCGACCAGCCCCAGCGAAAATCCGACCAGCGCTCCCGATGCCAATCCAAGCACGCCCTGCATCGCCGAGATCATCAAGACAATAACATCGCTGGCACGGCGTCCCCCGGGGAAGTTTTGCAGGTCTCTATGGCGGGGTTGGGCGAAAACTGCAATCGCCATCGATGCATCAGCAGCGTTACCGCCGCTGGCATCAACAGCGGCGCGACCAGCGCGTGAAGGCTCATCGCGATGCCGGCGAATAAGCCCGCGACACGGTCGACCTGAAACGCCCGATCCCCCTACCCGCGCGGCGTCATCGCCATCAGCGTGCCGGTCATGGTCGCGATCAGGGTTTCGCCGCTGCCGGTTTGCGCGAAGGCATGGGCCTCGCAGAACGTCAGCGTGCGCCCGGGCTTGACGACGTGCGCGCGGAAGACGAAGCGCTCGCCCCGCGCCGGCGCCAGCAGGTTGGTCTTGAATTCCACCGTCAGGACATCGGAGCCTGCCGGCATCAGCGTAAAGGCCGCGATGCCGCAGGCGGTGTCGAGTCCCGCAGTGACGATTCCGGCATGGATAAAACCGTTCTGCTGGGTCAACAGATGCGAGTAGGGCATCGCGAGTTCGACCTCGCCGGGATCGATCCGGACAACCGAAATGCCAAGCGTCTGCATCGCCTGCTGTCGTGCGAAGGTCGCTGTCGCGATCTCCCGATAGTCGGGATTTTTCGGCTCGAACTGCGGCATGTCTCGTCTACACCGAGACCGGCTCGGCGGCGACAAGTTGCGTTTCGGCGATTTTGCGGATGGCCTCGGGAAACGGGGCTGCCCTGCGCACCTGCCGGTCCAGGTGAACCGCGCTGATTTCGCAGGACGCCGCGATCTCGCCGGTTTCGGCGTTCCGCATCTCGTGCCGAAATCGGATCGACTTGTCGCGGATCTCGAGCAGGACGCTTGTTACCTCGACGATGTCGCCGGCCATCAATTCCCGCTTGTAGGCGATGTTTTGCTGAACTCCCGCCATGCCGCAGCCGGATTCCCGCAAATAGGTCGGAGTCAGCCCGACCCGGGCGAACAGATTCCAGTTGGCCTCGTCGAATTTGCCGACATACCACATGATGTTCATGTGGCCGATATGGTCGCATTGCCACGGATAGACCGTACCGCGATAGGTGGCTGCCGTTTCCATCGCTCGCTCCCGCCCTCGATTCTTGATACGGTAGCGTATCAGGCTGGTGCCGGGCTAGCAATACGGTACCGTATCAAGATCAGGTGAGGGCCCATCATGACCGACGACAAGGGCGATGCCTGGATCGAGGCCGGGTTCAGGCAACTCGCGCGCTCCGGCGTCGAGGGCGTGCGGGTCGAGGTGCTGGCGAAACACCTCGGCGTCACCAAGGGCGGCTTTTACCGCCGCTTCGAGGACCGCGCCGCACTGCTTGAGGGCATGCTGCAGCACTGGAGCGCAGGCCGGATCGCCGCGATCGAGCAGCAGACGAGCCTCGATGGCGAAGCCGCGCGCGACCGCCTGCGGGCGCTGATCCGGCTTTATTCGGAGCGCACGAACACCGAGGCCATGGCGGTGGAACTCGCGATCCGGCAATGGGCCCGGTCCGACCAGGTTGCGGCCACGGCCGTTGCAAGCGTCGATGCCGCGCGGCTGAAGAATGTCGGCCAGCTCTATCGCGCGACCGGACTGAAGCCTGAGCAGGCGGACGCCCAGGCGTTTCTGTTTTACGCCTTCATCTTCGGCCAGAGCTTGCTGTTTCTCGAACGGGGCCCGCGCGGGCGGGCGCAGCTGATCGCAAGATCGGCCGAAAAACTGCTGGATGACGATACCTGAGCCGCTCAACCTTTCAGGCGGATGACACACTCGCTGTAATAGCCGCCGCTCTTTTCGATCCACTTCAGGCCGCCATTGCCATTGGTAGCCTTGTTGGCATTGAACTGGTCGGCGCAAGTGAGCGTGCGGGCCTTGTCCGGGCTCTCGGTGGAATATTTCGGCGCAATCGCGGTGGGAAACACCGCCTGTACTTCGCTCGCGCCGCACTCCTCCTGGTGAAACTCCTTCCACTTGCGGCCCTTCAGTTTGCCGGCAAGTTCGGCGGCCATGTATCTCAGGGCGCAGCCGGGCGTGCTCGGCCCGGCTTTCGTGACTTCCGCTGTCGCGGTGGGATTCGGCGTCGAAGCAACCGGAGGCGAGGTTGGGGCAGACGCGGCCTTCGAATCCGCGGGCGGCGGCGCGGCGGGTGCCGTGGACTCTGCGGCCTGGGCGAGACGGTAGACGTTCGGCTGATCCGTCGCGGAGGCTGTTTGGGAAAATACCATGAGCCCGATCACGGCAATGATTTTCCAGCAAACGTTTTTCATGCACTTCTCGTCAAATCGGCCGCCCGTGCAGCAACCTTGTTCGGGCAGTCTCTACCGACTGGCAGGCCCGGGCAAGTCTGGCCCCGGCCTGCCAGCAAGTCGAAAGACGCCTAGCCCTTCAGCTTCGTGTTGCACTGGCTGTAATAGCCGCCGCCCTTCTGGATCCATTTCAGGCCACCATTGGCGTTGCTGTCCTTGTTGGCCTTGTACTGGTCGAGGCAGGTATGCATCCTGGCCTTGCCGGCGCTTTCCTGGGCGTATTTCGGACTGACCGCCGACGGGAACACGGCGTTGCCGGTCGATATCGGCGCAGGCGCAGCCGCCGGCTTCGGCGCGGCCGCCGCTGCGGGCGCCGGTGCAGCGGCAGGAGCCGCGGCGGGCGTGGCCGCGGCGTCGGCGGCGCAGTTGGCCTTGCGGAAATCGTTCCACTTCTGGCCATTGAGCGTGCCCGCATCCTTGGCCGCTTTGTACTTTGCGCTACATTCCGTCATGCTCAGGGCCTGCGCGGGCGCGCTCAGCGCGAACGCGGCAAAACCCGCTGCGGCAAATGTGCACAATAATTTTGCTTGAATGGTCATCCCTTGGTCTCCTTGGGGCGTGGGCGATCTGTAGTCCCCCATCCTAGCGCGGCGACGGCTCGTGACAACGGAACGGGCGTTGCTTGCGCTAAAATATCCTGCGCCGGTTTCCGCGGCCCGGCCGGCTTCATTCATCCGCGGTTCATCATTGCGGCGCGACGTTGCGCGCCTCTTCAACCCGAGGTGCCCCCAATGATGACCCTTTCCTCCCGCGCGGCCGCGGCCGCCATCGTGTCCCTGTTCCTGATCAGCCCGGCCTTCGCGCAGACCACGGCGCCGGCCGCGACACCCGCGCCCGCGGCAACGCCCGCGCCGAAGATGGCGCCCGAAAAGAAGGCCGAGAAGCCGCGCAGCGCCGCGTCGCTGCAATGCTCCAAGGACGCCGATGCCAAGAGCCTCCACGGCAAGGATCGCAAGAAATTCATGTCGGACTGCAAGAAGGCCGCCAAGGAAGCGCCGAAGACCTAGCGGCCGACCCCACTGCTGTCATCATCGCCACCGGGCGGCGCGTTGCGTCGACCCGGTGGCGGCGTATGACAGCCGTGTTTAGTGCACCCAAGGCACGCATTGCTGCATCGCGCTGACGCATTTGTCGCCCCTCGTCGGATTTGCCATAAGGCGGCGTGAGCCGCATCCCCTCATCGATCGCCGCCGTCATCCCAAGCCGCGCCAGAGCGCTTCGGGTGATCGAGACGCTGGCGATCGGCAGTTTTGGCGGTGCGCTGTTTCTGTGGTTGAGCCTTCCGGGCGGGCTGATCACGGGCGCCATGATCGCGGTCGGCACCGCGGCGCTGGCCGGTCGGCCGCTTTATGTGCCGGCGCATGTCACCCAGGCCGTGCTGGTGCTGCTGGGGATATCGCTGGGCTCGGTGGTGTCGCGGCAATTGATCCAGCATGTCAGCGCCTATCCCCTGACCATCGGCCTGTTGGCGCTCGCCACCTTCTGCTCGACCTTCGGCTCCAGCTTCTATCTGCAGCGCGTGCACGGCTGGGACCGCACCTCGGCGTTCCTGGCCGGAAGCCCCGGCGCGCTGTCGCAGATCACGATTCTTGCAGTCGAGCGCGGCGCCGACCTGCCGGCGATCGCCGTGGTGCAGACCGTGCGCGTCATCATCCTCACCGCGGCGTTGCCGATGGTGCTGGCGCTGACCGGGGTCGCCGCGTCGTCGTCGCCGGCGCTGACCCTTGGCGTCGCCTCGCCGCCTGAACTGGCCGCGCTGGTTTTGGCCTCGCTGGCGCTGGCGCTGGTGCTGCGATTCACGAATTTTCCGGCGAGCTGGATGTTCGGCGCGATGATCGCCTCCAGCGTGCTGCATGGCGCGGGCTGGGTCGAGGGCGGGCTGCCGTCATGGGTAAGGGGCGTGGCGCTGGTCGGCGTCGGCTCGCTGATCGGCGCGCGATTTGCGCGGATGAAGGCGACCGTGCTGCTCGGCCATGTCAACGCCGCGCTGGGTTCGTTTGCGATCGCGATTCTCATTTCCGGGATTTTTGTCGCGCTGATCGGATTGACCACGCAGGTGCGGGTGTCCGATGTGATCGTCGCCTTCGCGCCGGGCGCGATGGACGCCATGCTGGCGCTGGCGCTGACCCTGCACATCGACCCGATTTTCGTCGGCGCGCATCACATTTCGCGCTTCGTGTTCGTGACCATCGCAACGCCGGGCATCGTGCATCTGTTCGGCCGGCCGCAGGACGACGTGGATGATTAGCCCTTGATGGCGTCGCCGCGAACGCGGGGACCGCGCGTCAGGACTTGCGTGCTGACAGCCTCGCCATGCCCCAGCCCGCGATCGCAGCCATCAGCAGCGAGATCAGCACGTTGTAGCCGGCGAGCGAGAGGCCGAGAAAGCGCCATTGCACCTCGTCGCAGCGGATCACCTTGACCGTGTCGAGGCGCTGCAACAGGTTGCCGGCTTTGCCGAGATCGACCAGCGGCCCGGTGCATTCGGTCGGCCCCTTCCAAAAACTCCATTCGACGCCGGCGTGATAGCTGCCGAGCCCGGCATTGGCGAGCGTTGCGAGCGCGAGCAACGCAAGCCCCGCCATCACCACGCCGCGCGGCGCATCCTTGGCCGCGGCGAGCGCAACCAACGCGCCAAGCGGGACCGCGAGATAATAGGCGTAGCGCTGCTCAAGGCAGAGCGGACAGGGCTGGATGTCCAGCACCAGCTGAAAGAACCACGCCCCGGCAAGCGTCGCCGCCGCGATCACCGTGACCGCGAGCGCCGCCGTCAGCGCTGGATTGGCGCGCGCCTGCGCGGGATTTGCAAGGGTGTCGGAGGTCACGGTCATCTCCTGATGCGGAAAGCGTCGTAGCGTGCAGGTGGGGTGCTGTCGAGGCGGCGGCAATCACAGGGCGGTGTTTTGGCAGGGAGATGACTGGGAGAGGCGGCAGGGCCGGCACCACGAATCGATTGGCGTCGCCGGCCAGCGCGCAACAATCTCGCGCAGCATGGAACGATCCAGCGTTGCGCGCCCCATTTGCCCAACAGCTTCGGGTTGACCGCCCCTCCCCGCCCGCTATATTCCGCCGGCTTCGCGACCTCTCGCTCGTTTGCGATGTCGGGAAAAGCCCCTGTGGCGGAATTGGTAGACGCGCTCGACTCAAAATCGAGTTCCGCAAGGAGTGCTGGTTCGATTCCGGCCAGGGGCACCAACGTTCGCGGCGGCCAGATGGGCATCTGCACGACAAGCGCGGGTGGCAAAGACGAAGGCCCGTAGCCGCGCCTGACTATTCGTCACGGCAGGCGCCCTAATTACCAATAAAGTCGCCGGTCTTGGCTCTCTTTCCAGGAGACGGTCTTACACACATGCGTCGGAGGCGCATTGAACGGGGCCTGGAAATGAGTGCACCGTGATTCGTGCGATCATCATCGGGAAAGCCAGCGGCAAGGTCGCCGCGGTGCCCGCTCCCAACTAAAATATCGAAAACAACCCCATGCAAAGTAGCCTGGTCTCGCCAGCCCGGATGCTTTGAGCGATCCTTCGAAAACATTTGACACGTCGGGCAAATCACCGGCACTGATCCATCATCATCGTCAAACGCCCATGGCCCGGGCCGACAACGGGCGCTTCGGCGCGATTGCAAGCAAAAAATCCTCACCCACAATTGAAGTTGCACCGGCTCGCCACAGCGAATGATCGCTGCGCGTTGCCGAACCGCGCGCTTTCCGATGCGCGTGCCCGAGGAGATATCGACGTGAATACCGTTCCAGACCTCGACAGGGCCGTGGCCGCAACCGGTTGAACCAGGGCGGCCGCGGGAGGCACATTGAACGGGTCTGGAAATGAGTGCACTGTCACCGTAATTCCGTAATTCCATCGGATAGAAGGTCAAGCATTCCTTTATCGGTCAATGTCCAAGCAGCGCTACGTCGCGCTGCTTCGGGGCAAGCACGGTGAGCCCGTGGGCTACAAGGTCGGGCTGACGTCGGCTACGATGCCGGCGTTTTGCGGGATCGACCATCCGGTCGCGGGTGTCGTGCTGGCAAGCCGCGTGTTGGCGTCGGGCCCGCGCGTGCGGCGCGCGGATTTCGGGCGGAGCGCGGATTGGCCGCTCCAAGAGGGATAGAGAGGCGGCCGAGCGGCCGCCTCCATCACACGCAATGGGCCACCGGACCAACCTCAGGTCACTTCTTCCGTCTTGTTGGCTTTCCCTTGCTTTTGTCCGGCTTGCCGCGGCCCCGAGATGCAGCCCCCGAATCATACGGTATCCACCACGCGCGGCCTCCTTCATCGGGAATCGCGGGAAGGCGGCCTGCAATCTTGTTGGCCGGTAGCCCGGCCAGAACCTGAACGACATCGTTCAGGACCCACGGAGACAAGCGGTAGTACTGATGTCCGTAGTGGGACTCGCCGTTGTCACCCTGGGTTGATCCCACGTCGGAGCAATCCACCGAGTTGACCGTCTTGGGAAGCTTGCTCAGATCGCGCGGCCCCCATTGGCCCAAGCGAGGGTAATTGTTAATAAGTATGCTGCCGGATAGCGACAGCGCCAGGTCGCCGCCATTCTTGTACGCGAGCACTTTCTTGGCGAGCGTGATCAATGGCTTCAGTTCGTTGGCCTTGGACAAGGCGTCGTAATTGACGTCGGCCGCCATCAGAAACGCGCTTTCAAATAACAGAGTGCTGCGTTCTTTCGCGGGTATCAACTGCACAGCGTTTTGAAGTGCATAGTTTCCCATCGAATGAGCAACGAGATGCAAGACCGGAAGATTGGCTTTGAGCGCCCTGAGAACGGCGAACAACCTGCGAAGCGAGTCGGCGACAGCATTGGCGGACTTGGCGGCCGCATCACGATCAGCCTTGTAACTCGCCAAGTCCAGCTTGCCTTGCGACGGCCAGGAGAAGCAGAAGATGTCTGCCGCCTTGTAGTTCGACATGACCTGCGCGGCACGGCTCATCGAATCCATGAAGGTCGAATCGAAACCCGGCAGCAATATCAGGCCATATTGCGAAGCGGCGGTGGATGCGAGCTCTGCGGCAACGCGATCGCGCGCGAACGCCACGATGTCGTTGCGATTTTGCGTGGTCGGTTGGAACACCGACGCATCGATCGGCGGATCAAGTTGCACCGAATTGGGGTCCGGCACCCAACCCGTATCAGGGAGGTTCGACAGCCGGTAGACGTCGATGGATCCCGTGACATAGTGTTTCGGGTTGTTGTCCCTGTATTTTGGCCCGAACAGATCGGGCCCCGGGACGGGATTTCGATTGGTCGCGAATCGGACGCGGACTTGGTCGGGCATGCTGCTTCTCCTGATATTTTTGTTTCGCAATTAGGGGTGGTAGGACTTTCGGGATCCCTGCAAGGCTTGGCGGCCACCTTTTGCTGGCAGCCAAGCTGATTTGTCAGGCTATTCGCTGTGACACTTGCAGGGTTTCGCGGCCGCGGCAGTGACGAGATGCACCGGCACGCAATATTCCCAACACTTCGACAAACCCCACTTTCCGATGCAGAGCTTAGCGCAAATCTGGTTGGGCGCTCGGAAGCAAACCTGCACGTTCGCCCAGCCCACGTCGTAAACCGTCTGGCATCCTTCGAGCGGAATGCAGACGGGAATGCGCTGATCGAAATCTACATGCGCTCCAAAAATTTCGATCTTTGCCCAGGCGTGAATGTCCACACAGGCCTTGCCGTCCTGAATCCGCGGATTCTCCAACGTCAAACCGCCATCAATTCCCTTTGTTGCCACGTCGTCCAGAACGTCACCAAAAGTTCCTGTCGACATGGACATAGCGACGGTCTTGTCTGCCGGCAGTACCGACCATTTCAGTTCCTTGGGCCGAGCGCACGGATCAGAGGTCGGAATCCCGTCACCCGGTACAAGCATCACGACCGGCTTTGGAAGCCGCAAACAAAACTCGCCGACAGCGTAGGCCTTGATCTGCGCCAACCGCGTCAGCCCGGGCGACACTAGGCGGGAGAAGTCGCCGAGCGAGGCGTCCTTGATAGGAACGCCGTAAACGGCAAACATGCTCTGCTGTTGGACAGCTTCAGCGAAATTGATTGGAAAATCGTCTTTCTCAGCCATACCATTTCTCCTTTGCAATGTTGACGCTGCACCATTTGCAAGCGCGGGCAAAAGCATGCATGGACGACGTGAGTTGGACGCAAGTTCAGCGCAAATCTATCGTTAAAAAAATCGACGACCTAAGAGTCATCGTAGTACAGTTGATTATTAATGCGGGCCGTCGATCGCCCGGGTCGTGTGTGGACACGGCGATGCACTCGCGATGCGGCGTGCGATTCGAATAGCGCGGGCGGGTTACCTATAGCCCCTTCACCGCCGGATACCGGCGCTTCGGAATATGTCCGTCGGAGCCGGGCCGGAAGATGTGTTTCCCGAGTCGGGGGTCGGGTGGATCGATGGGAATCGTGACGTCCGGATCCGTCGAAGCTGAGCTGGTGGTATCCGACGCACCGGATTTGGCGGGAGCCGGATAAGCCATCGCCTGCAGTTGGTCTGCCACCTGCCGCACGATCTGTGGCGCGGCGACGCTGGTGCCGCTGAACTTGACGGCCGAGCCGCTGAATGTGCCCGCGGCGAGCACCCCCCAGAGCGCGTCGCCCTCGTCGGCAAAAGCGGAGCAGTCCGGTCCGGCCCGCCCCTTGGTGGGGCCGCTCGACGTATAGTCGGCGGAAGGAGGGTAGTCGGAGGGAGGAAGGGCTTCGGAGGCCTCCGCGGCACCGACGACGATGACGTGATCACCGCTAGTCATCGGGCAGGTTGCGATAGACGATAAGGTATCCGTGTAAATGATGTGAGACCCCTTTTCTTGCAGCCGATAGTCGCCGGTCTGTGGATCTCGGTCATAGGCGCCGGCATGATCGAGATAGGATTGGCGGCCGCGCCGCGGGTAACCGAATGGCGTATCGTCGCGCTGGACGTAGACATGCGCAGTGATCAGTTTCCTGGTCAAATTCCGAAGCGACACCTTCCATCGCCCTGATGGCGCGATCTGGCGGCACTCGTCGTTGCGCACCGTCGGGTTGATGGCAAGCAGGATGCGCTCACGCGCATCTTTCCCATCACCAATGCGCTGGAAATAGATAGCAGCAATCGGCCCACCACCGATCGTCGCCTGATGGAGGCGAGCCTCACTCGGCCGAATGGGGTGGCTCGTCTTCTCGTCCTGTGCGGTCAGCCAGACCTCGACCGGCGCCTCTCCCTGCTTGCCTTCGGCGCCGGTGTCGAGCCAGATCTCGACGTAATTCGTTGCGCCATCGTCGGGGTGGATGACCCATTCGAGGGTTTCTTCCCCTCTTTCCTTAAGCTCGAGCTTGGCGGCAGCTCGTGTCCGATAGCTGTTGCCAGCCGGCATGACGAGGCGGGTAGGTGCAGAATTGACAGGTCGGCTATTGCGACGGTGGATCAGGGCGGCCAGCGCCTTTTCGAGGTACTGGCTGCCGTCCTTGGGTCCGGCCAGCAATCCGTAGCTGAAATTGATGACCAGAGGGACACGGTGTTTGTCCTCGCCAAGCCTGTCCGCCCAAGTCATGATCATCCGAACAGCTTGCAGAACATAGCTGCCCATCGTCAGTCCCGACGTATCCATCGTCGCGACAGACGGCAATTGAACGGCAAGAATTGGTCGATCGTCGACAGTCTTGTCACTGCCGGCAGCCAAATCAAGCAGATGCGTTCCGTGTGTGGCGCGCGCGGCCAAGGGATTGTACACGAACTGGTTGGTCTTGCCGAATTCGTTCACCTTGATCGTCTTGCCGAAATCGGTAACGCCGACTTTCCGATAGATCTGGTCTTCGCTCTTGCACTTCCGCAACAACTCATTGATTTCGTCGCCCATGAGGCGTCGACCGAACACGACGCCGTCGTCGCACGATCTTCTTTTTTCAGTCTCTTGCAGCCACATGGCCGCAATCCTCGAACTCGCACTGGAATCTCGGAATCTTTCGTGAGCAAAGGCGATGCCATCGTCGATGATGCCGACTGCAACTTTCGTATTTAGAAAGAGTGGCTGTTCGAACGTAGTTGGATCAGGTTTCTTGTTGAATTTGTTGAAGTGCAAGCCGACGATCGGCGGCCCCACAAAAAGAGAGCGATAGAATCCGGGATCTCGGTATTTGCCATCGCGATAGATGAACGACTCCTGGCGATAGATGAAGAACTGCATATCGATTTCATCTATCTTTGGCGGTTTGGGCCCTTCGAGAGCATTGATCCAATGGCACAGGAGGGTCCGCTCATCGTCGCTCATTCGAATGGTGAATTTTCTGGCCGGAACGTCGTGGCCAGGCACGAAGCCCTTGTTGACGGCACGTTCCAGCTTGCGGAGGCTCGCCAGAGCACTGCGCAACGGCCTGATCTGGATTTGCACGGAGCACCAGGGATCCGCGTTGCGCTCACGCCGCGTCCGGAATTCCCAATCCAGATAGGGATCGGGCCGTTTGCAGCTTTCTTTTTGCCATTTTAAGTTCATTTGTCGTTTTCCGGCATGCCGCAAATCATCAAACGACATTCCGCAATCGCCTGCTTCCAGAGATGGTTCAGATCGTACGATTGCGGTATCTCTAACGACTCGCCCTCGGTGATATTTCGATCGTCCTCGACCTTGCCCCTCCCCTTTTTGCGCTTGACGTATGACTTCGAGAGCACCTGCTCGTAGGAGAAGTCATTCGCAAAGCCGCGGCCATCGAAGCCGCGCATCTTGGGATCAGCATCACCTCCGAAGCGCGCAATAAAAAAATCGGAGAGAGCCCATCCGAGCACCATCCCGGCAACGCTATCCACAGGAAAATGAACACCGGCCACGGTTCGGTTGATGGCGATCCGTTCGGCAATGCGCATCAGTTGCACGAACGTATGGTGACGCACGTGGTCCTTTATACATCGGGCTCCAGCCTCGGTAATCAGGGCATAGAACACGAACGCAGCCGCGAACGACTCGGTCGCATGTCCGCTCGGCAGCGAGCCGTGCCCCGGCGTCGGAATCATCGGCTGGATCTGCGGCGAATACTCGACCGGCCGCCGGCAGGTCAGCGCATGCTTGACCCGCATCTCGATGAGGCCCGTCACGTTCAGGACCAGCGTCAACAGCTCGAACGTCCGCCGTGTCCGGTTCGGGTGAAGGTAGCCGACCGAGCCGAGGAAGGACAGGATGTCGGTCATTTCCGTCATTATCTCGCCGCTGCGCTCCATCCGGAGAGCGGCGTAGTTGTTCACATAGACCAGCTGATCGCCAAAATCCTCCTTACCCGGTCGCGTCATCAACACAAGGGTTTGAGGGTCGCCCGGCGACGAGTCGCGAAATTGGACCGAGACCGATTCTTGTGCACAATCGTAGTAAATCCCGGACAGCAATTCGGCTGTCAGCGTTCGCAATCGCACCGGCGTCGACCAGCGATCCAAAGCGCAGGGCTTGGCTTCGTAGTTTGCCGGAGGGTCACCAATACCCTCCCACATCCCGACCACGCCTTCGCGGCTCGAGATCAGCGCCCTTGCCGCAGTGAACGAACCGGACCGCGCGCCCTCGCCGCTTTCGCCACTCTCACCACTTTCGCCGCTCTCACCGCTTTCGCCGCTTTCGCCGCTCATCCGTGCCATGTGCGCCTCTCCGAAACACCCAATGAACAACCTCAGGTTCATCGCAATGTTCAGTTCGGACATGCGAACGGTCAAGCCAACTAGGGTCGAAATGACGCAATTTCACGCATATTTCACGTTGACACGTGTGCCTTACAGGCTTTCACTCCATAGTTGAAAGACGTCTTGCGCTACCCTTGCGAGCGGTAGTTGCGAAAGACAGGGTAGGACCATCACGAGCGATCCATGGGCAGTTCGACAGCCAAGGTGCGCCTGCAACTTTTTGGTCCGCCCAAAATCATCAAATCAACGGGTGAGGATTGCACCCCGCGGGGACGTAAGGCATGCGCCCTGCTGGTAATGCTGGCGCTGTCGTCTGAAAACAAACGGTCGCGCGTCTGGATTCAGGACAAGCTCTGGGGCAGCCGCGGCAAGGAGCAGGGTGCGGCAAGCCTTCGCCAAAGCCTGTCCGAAATCCGGAAGGCGCTCGGAAACGATCGCGGCCTGCTTTTTGCGGACAGCTATGTGCTGGCGCTCGATCCGGCTTTGTTTGAAACGGATATCGATTTTGCTTCAGGCGACGACCAAGGAGAATTCCTGGAGGGGCTCGATATCGGCGAAGATGGCTTCGAAGAGTGGCTTCGATCGCAACGTCAGAATGTCAGTGATCGCCGCGCGACGCGCGCAGCGAGGATTGAGCACGTCACGGACGTTGCCCCCAAGACGTCGGAGCGTAGACGTTCGCCCTCACGGAATCGGGTCGTGCTGGTTCGCGGATCCAGGTCCGGACAGTCCGACGCGTCCGTGCTGGCGGACAGCCTGATCGACTCGATTGCAAAAACCATCAATGAACTCGGCGCCGCCGAGGTCGTCGATTGTCGGAGCACGGCAGACCCGGTTTGCGGCGACGAGGACGCGGCTTCGCGCAAGACACTTTCGCTGCATTCGGACGTGTTCGGATCCGACACGAGGCAAATCGTTCGCCTTGCATTGCTGCAGCGTCCGGAAAACACCCTGACGTGGTCGTCCACGCTGCAGCTATCCGGCCCCCAGGCGCTGGACTTGAACGACGCGGATGTCATGCGATGCGTCAATCTGGTCGTCAACGTCGCCATCGATCAGTTCATCGGGCTCCGCT
This sequence comes from Bradyrhizobium sp., assembly GCF_035484855.1. GTDB lineage: Bacteria > Pseudomonadota > Alphaproteobacteria > Rhizobiales > Xanthobacteraceae > Bradyrhizobium. Next base: position 90,955 of record NZ_DATHOP010000109.1, on the reverse strand, counting down.
CGCAAGGCCCCGATGCCGAAGTGGCGTCCAATCTCTGCTATTCGGGCATTCTGCATCTTTTCCGACTCGGCAAGATCAACTTTGCCACGGCCGACAAACTCTTTGCCGCCGCATTCGACATCGAATCGCGCGGAATATATCTGGCCTGGCGGGCCTATCTGCGGACCTTTCTGCTTGCAGAGCGACAATTTAGTTGCCGTCAGACACTGCAAGCCGAGGCCCTAGATTTCATGCACCGCGCCCTCGAACTGGAGCCTCACAATTCTTATGTCGCCGGCCTGAGCGCGCATGTTCAGACCATGATGCGGCGGTCCTACGTCGCCGCGTACGAACTGGCCGAACGGAGCATCCAGTTGAACCACGCCAATCCGATCGGTTGGGCCTGTCTCGGAATCGCCAAGAGCTATCTCGGCAAATCCGAGGAGGGCTTCCATCATACGCTGCTTGCCCGCTCCATCGCCGGAACGGCGCCATTCAGATACCAGATGGATGCTTTGAGCTGTATCGCGGGGACGATGGCGGGCGAACTCGAGAAGGCCGTCCATCTGGCGGAGGCCAGCCACGCGCTGGCGCCAACCTTCGCGCCGCCGTTGCGTTACCTTTCAGCGCTGTATGCGCACGAAGGCAAGCACGATCTCTCTTTCGAGATGGTGAGGAAGTTGCAGGCCAACGAACCCGATTTTTCCTACGACAAGCTGCGGGACAAGGCCTATCCCGCGGCCGGTCTGCATCGAACTTCGATCATCGACTCGCTGCCTGCCAGGCAGATTTAGGGTCGTCGAGGAAGCCGAGAAAGCAGCGACCGCATCGCGTGTCGCTTCATCGCGCGGACTCCTCCTTGTGATTTTTCGAGCGGCGTCAGCAGCACGGCCACTGGCCTGAAATCAGCAATCACCGACACCGATCCTGCAGTTCACTGCGCCACGTCCGCCGCATATCTCTCCAACTTCCCCGCTGCATCCATCGCCGCCCGCCACGCGAACACCATCGCTGGACCGATCATCGTTCCCGGGCCGGGATAGGTGCCGCCGAAGATCGAGGCGGCGTCGTTGCCGGCGGCATAGAGGCCCGGAATTGGCCGGCCTTCGGATGTCAGCACGCGGCCGTTGACGTCGGTGCGCAGGCCAGCGCTGCTGGCGAGGTCGGAGGGCCAGACCGCAACAGCATAATATGGGCCCGGGCCGATCCTGCGCATGCACGGGTTCGGCCGGTTGAGCGGGTCGCCGTTGAAGCGGTTGAGTTCGCTTCCGCCGCGGCCAAAATCTTCATCCACGCCGGTCTCGGCAAACCGATTGTGCCGCTCGATCGTGTCGGCAAGCGCGCCGCCGTCGACGCCGATCTGCTTGGCCAGTTGCTCTGGGCCGTCGCCGGTCAAGAGATAGCCGGCGCGAAGGTAACGCGCGAGGTCGCGTGTGCCGGGATGAACCAGGCCGAGACCGTAATCGCGGATGAAACTGCGGTCGCAGACCAAAAAGGACGGAATGCTGGGGACGGATCGATGCGACAGAAGCATCGCTTCCACGAAGTCATGATAGGAATCGGCTTCGTTGACGAAACGGCGGCCCGCGCCATTGACGGCGATGAGGCCGGGCTTGGCGCGATCGAGCATGATGTGCGGGAATACCGAGAGGTGACCGTCGGGCTGCTGCATGACCGAAACAGGCATCCACAGCGCGGGGCTGTGGAACTCCTGCTCGATCTGCCCTTGCGCGCGTTCTCCGGCAAGCAGGCCATCGCCGGTGATACTTTCGGGCGCGAGCGAAAAACGCCGCGTCCCTTCCGGGAACAGCCGGTCGCGCAGCGCGCTGCTCCAGCCAATTCCACCCGCCGCCAGCACGACGCCCTTTTTGGCGCGGATGGCGATGTCGCCGTCCGGTGTGTTGAAAACGGCGCCTGTGATTCTGCCCTCGCGCTCGATCAGCTCGCTCAACCGGCTCCGGTAGCGAATTTCGACGGCGCGCTGCTTCAGGCTGTAAAGCAGCCGGGCGACCAGTGCGTTTCCCATCACGAGCCGCGTTCCACGCCGGTGATTGATCCGGTCTCGCGCCTGCCGCGCCAGCAGGCCTACCGCATGCGCGAAATTCCGCAGCGAGGCGAACGGATGCAGCAGGGATGCAATGTCGTTCTTGCCGACCATCATGCCGCCGAGCACGAGGAATTCGCGACGCGGCGGCCTCACGCGCGCAAAATCCCGGCCCAGTTTTCGCCCGTCGAATGGAACGGCGCCCAGCGCCCTGCCGCCGATCGCGGCACCGGGCTCTGCGCGATAATCGGGATGGACCGGCGGCGGAATGAACGCCACGCTGCTTCGCTCGGCGAGGTAGTCGAGCACGAGCGGCCCGGTGGCAAGATAAGTCTCCAACCGGTCGTCCAGGGTTTGCTCGCCCAGTATCGCGCCGAGATAAGTCCTGACTGCCGCAAGCGTATCCGGCAGTCCGGCCGCGCTGCTTTGCCGGCTTCCCGGTATCCAGACCGTCCCCGCCGAGGTCGCGGTCGTGCCGCCGACCATGTCCGACTTTTCGCAGAGGACGGCATTCAACCCCTCAAGCGCGCCCACCAGCGCCGCCGTCATGCCGGCGGCACCGGCGCCAACCACCAGAAGATCGGTCTCGAAATCCCACCGGCGGTTGTCCGACTGCAACGACATCGCGCTATCTCAACGACAGGGACGGGATCGAACACTGGATGGTTGATAAATCAACCGATATTTTTGATTTCGCGGCAGATCGTGCAAGGCGCGGCATTTCGGTCGGCTCTGGCGTGTGCGAAGCTTCCCGTTGATAATCCCGGCAGGAGGGATGCGATGTGGAACGCCGGTCACGGCTTCATGGCGATCTGGAGCGACGTGGCGCCGGATGATTTCGACTTCTATCATCGCTGGCTGCTGAGCGAGCATTTCCCGGAGCGCGTCGGCATTCCCGGTTTCATCGCCGCCCGCGTTTTCAGGCGGCAGACGGGTGCGGATTTCCAGTTCTTCATCCTCTATGAGACGCAATCGCCTGACGTGCTGGCGAGCCCTGCCTATGTCGCGAGGCTCAACAGCCCGACACCGATGACGCAAATGGCGATGCCGAAATTGAAGAACTTCGTCCGCGGCGCCGGCCGCGTCGTTCGATCAAGCGGGGTTTGCGGCGGCGGGGCGGCCAAAGCCCTGCGGTTTGAGCAACCACACCCGCTGCTCGACGACCCGGATGCCCGAGCCGCGCTGTTCGAGCATGTCAACGGGATGGACCGCGTGCTCGCCGTCCGTCTGTTCGAAGTGGACACGGCAGCCACGACGATTCAAACCGAAGAGAAGAAGATGCGGACCAGCAAGGAGGAGATCTACGGCCAGTTGCTGCTGATCGAAGCGGTGGACCTCGAGGCCTTCGAGGCCGTTTCCGAATTCCTTGATGTCACGCTGTCGACGCCGGAAGGCGCGCGTCCTCCCTACGACCAATCCTATCAGTTGATCGCAGAACTTCAGCAACGCAGCCTGACTTAGAGAGGGAGATGAGTTTAGGCCGAGCCGGCAGCGATCGATCATCTCCCTCTCCCCGCTCTTCGCGGGGAGAGGGTTGGGGTGAGGGGCTCTCTCGGCATCGGGACTCGCGGAGAGTCCCCCTCACCCGAAATTCGTGACCCACGAATTTCGACCTCTCCCCGCAAGCGGGGCGAGGTGACCCCCATTCGCGCGTCGTCGATTCAACTCCGGGCGCGACGTTCGAAGCTGCGCAGGCCCATGGCCAGCGCAGCCGCCTACCTGCGCTGCACCGTCGACGTCTGCTCGACGCGTTCGCACAACGCGTGCAATTCCTGCTGCGAGATACCGTGAATCCTGGTGGTGATCTCCATCACCGCCATCGCGAGCAGTTGGGCGGTGAAATCCAGCTGCAGCTCGTTGGCAAGGTCGATGTGCTGCTGCAGCGAGCGCACCATCGACTTCAGCTGCAGGTCGGCCCGGTATTCCACTAGCGCACCCGATACGCGGCGAGCGAGCAAACAACAATGGCCGTTACTGCGCGCCCCATATTTCTACTCCGCCCATCGGACAGGCGGCCTACAATTTTCTCCTCCACCCATCAGACAGAAAACCACAATGCAACCACAGTATGCAAGAGGCCGACATCACCTACCTCCCGCTAACCCCCAGTCTCCCCGGCAAACGGACCTGCTACCGGCTGACTCAGCCATGCGCGGCGTCAAGCAACCCATAAATGTGCTTTCAAAGCCTCTACCAAACATTGCAACATTGTGCTTCAGCACAATTACGTTTTGTTGTGCATCGCAAAAGCCTGTTCGAAGGATTAGCTACCGAGGTCCAAGAACCTGCGGGGGCTGGCCAGGAGCGCTTACTAGCTAGCCGATCCCCGCCTCAAATCTGCGCGGCGACCTTTTCCAGGCCGATCAGGCGGGCGAGCGTGCGCACTTCCTGCTTCTGGTCTTCGCGCAGCTGGAACAACAGCGGCATCGCAGCCGATTTCAGCTGCTGCACTTCGGCGGCATCGGGATCGATCGGTATGCCGGTCGCGTTCGGGTCGCCTTGACGGGTGGCGTGGATCTTGCGGGCCACGGCGCGCAGCGCGGTTTCCACCGCGGGCCAGTAAGATTCCTGGTCGGAAGAAAGCCTCAACCGCTCCTTGATGCCGGCGATCTGTGCATCGCTGAGCAGCGCATAGGATTTCTGCGGGGCCGGTTTTGCCGCGAGCTTCGGTTTCGGCGGCGGGGCGGGCTTCGCCACGGGGCTCGTGATCCTCGGCACCTCGATATCGGCGGGTGCCGCGGACGCATAGGCCTGCCGCAGCGGCTCGCTGACGGAAGTGGTCAGCGGCGGATCGAACGACGCCAGCGCGAGGCTGCCGACCGCGAGCCGATCCTGCTTGCTCGCCCGGTTCGCGACCGGATTCTGGGCAATGGGAGAACTGAGCTCGGCCGCGGCCGACGGCACGCTGTCGCGGCCGAGGATGCTCAAGGCGGCGGCACCGGCGAGCAGGAAACAGGTCATCGCGATGATGGTAACAGCCTTCGTCAAGCAGTTCTCCGTTCTGGCCTGTCAACCAGGCTGACTTTCCCGAAAACTGGGCGCTAATTAAGGCTTAACCGTGCCGTCATGGCGGCGGCCGCGGACCGGGCGGCAGGGGACCAGCGAAAAATCAGGCCGCGGCCGAGAGGACGTAGGCCTCCTGGATGTCGGCGACGATATCGGAGGCCTCCCACAGCGCGTCCGGTGCAACCGAGCGCAGGCTGATGGTCCAGTTGCCGCCCCTGGCGGTGCGGGGCGTCGCGACGATGTCGAACTGCACATTGCGGCAAAGGGGATGCCGCTCCAGCGCGTAGGCGACACGAGCCCTGATCTCCTCGATGGTAGCCGGGGTCTTGGCAAACAGTGTCTCGAAATCCATGACGCATCCCCTTGAACGACGCTTCCCAGGCCGCGACCCGCCGCGCCGGCAGTGAACGGCCTCACCAAGGGATTGTCGGGGCGATATGGTTAATGGCGCGTTAAGGTCGGAACCCGCCCCGTGATTGATCGGGCAGCGGCGCGGAAGCCGCTGGTCTCAGCCGAGCAGTTGATCGAGCCGGTCGCGCAACTGGTCCTGGTGATACGGCTTTGCCAGCCGTGGCAGGTCGAGCTGGGCGCCTTCGGGCAGTTCGGCATAACCGGTCGCGAGCAGGATCGGCAATGTCGGCCGCAGCTCGCGCGAGGCCTTGGCGAGTTCAATACCGGTCATGCCGGGCATCACATGGTCCGTCATCATCAGGTCGATCGGCTGTTCGCTGCCGATGATCTTGAGCGCGTGCAGGCCGGAACTGGCGCCGATCACCTGGTGGCCGAGATCCTCCAGCATTTCGGTGGTCGACAGCGCGATCAGCGGATCGTCGTCGACGAACAGGATCACCGCCGGGCGGTTCATCTTCTGCGACCGCTGCGCCGGGCTATCGACCTCCGGCGCCGATGTCGCGACCGGCAAGATCAGCGTCGCGGCGGTGCCCTTTCCCACCGTGCTCGTCAGCTGCAGCGCGCCGCCGAGCTGCACCGCAAGCCCGTGCACCATCGACAGGCCGAGCCCGGTGCCCTTGCCGAGCGGCTTCGACGAGAAGAACGGCTCGACCGCCCGCTTCAAAATCTCCGGCGGCATGCCCTTGCCGGTGTCGATCACCGACAGCTTCAGGTAACGGCCCGGCCGCAGCGCCGGATCGGCGCTGGCCTGGCATTCGGCGATCGCGATGTCGATCGAACCGCCATCCGGCATAGCGTCGCGCGCGTTGATCGCAAGGTTGAGGATCGCGAGTTCGACCTGGTTGGTGTCGACGCGCGCCGGCGGCAATCCCTCGGGCAGATCGAGCCGCAGCCTGACGCGCGGACCCAGCGAACGTTCGAGCAGGTCGATCATGCCCTGGATCAGGCCGCACAGATCGACCGGCACCGCGCGCAAATCTTGCTGGCGCGCGAATGCGAGCAGGCGCTGCGTCAGCGAGGCGCCGCGCTCAGCGCCCTGCATCGCGCCGGCGATCAGGCGCTGCAGGCGGGGATCGTCGGGGACGCGCTTGCGCAACAGATCGAGATTGCCCATCACCGCCATCAACAAGTTGTTGAAATCGTGGGCGACGCCGCCGGTGAGCTGGCCGATGGTCTCCATCTTCTGCGCCTGACGCAATTGCTCCTGGGCCCTTTCGCGCGCGGCGACTTCCTTCATCAGATCGGCGGTACGCTGCTCGACGCGCTGCTCCAGCGTCGCCGTCAGTTCCGCGAGCGCCGTGCGCTCGGCCGCCAGCTGCGCCAGCAGATTCTCGCGCTCGATTTCGGCGGTCTTGCGCGCGGTGATGTCGGAACAAACCCCGACCAGCGATTTGATGCTGCCGTCGGGCCGGACCACGGCGCGGGCGCGGACGTCGACCCAATGCTGCGAGCCGTCCGGCCAGATATTGCGATATTCGATGCTATAGTCGCCGCCGGTCTTGATGGTGCGGTCCAGCACGTCCTGGCGCCTGGCACGGTCGTCGGGATGAATCGCCGCCAGCAGTTCCTGATACGAGAACGGCTGTCCTGCCTTGCGTCCGAAAAACCGCTTGCAGGTATCGGAAGCCTCCAATTCCAGCTGCGGCAGATGCAATTCCAGCGCGCCGAGATGGCCGGCGTTGAGCGCGGTCTGCAGCAGGCCCTCGCTCTCGGTGAGGTTCTGCAGAATCGCGCGGGTCTGGTACTGGCGGCGCCGGCCACGGACCGCGGAGCCGACCACGCTCACCAGCGTGGTCGGGTGGAACGGACGCTCGATGAAGGTGACATTGCCGAGAGCCTGTCCAAGCCTCACGGCGTCCGGATTGCGCTCGGGGCCGCCGCCCTGATGGGTCAGCAGCACGAACGGGAAATCCGACCATGACGGTTGATCGTTCAGCCAGCGCATCAGGCCGCGCAGATCAGCGGTCTTGATCGCCTCGTCGGCGATCACGGCAAGACCGGCGCCACCTTCGATTTCGTGCAGCAGGCCCGCAAGATCAGCGCAAACATTGGCATAGTAGCCTGCTTCCTTGATCAATGCCGCGGCCACCGAGGCGTCGCGTCCGTTCGGCGCCAGAATCACGGCGCGTTCGGATGAGGGGCCCGGTCTCACTCGGTCAGCTCCTGCAGCAACGGCTGGCCCTCGCCGATATAGACGGGAACACCGCGCAATATTCCCTGGAAGCCGTCGAGCGGTTCGCCGATGGTGAGGCCGCGGTTGTCGATGCGGTATTCGCGAATCGTCGATTCGTGCATTCCGGTGCGCTTCTTGATGATCGAGATCGCGCGCCGCACGCTGCCGAGCGCCTCGAAGTAGCGCAGCAGCACCACGGTGTCGGCCAGATAGGTGACGTCGACCGGCGCCTTCATGTCGCCGACCAGCCCATGCTGCGCCACCGTCATGAAGGTCGCAGCACCCCTTCGATTGAGGTATTGCAGCAGTTCGTGTATGTGCAGGATCAGCGAATTTTCTTCGGGCATCGCCGCCTGATAACCATTGAGGCTGTCGATCACCACGGTCTTGATCTGGTCCTCATCGACCCGTTTGCGGACTCGATGCGCGAATTCGCCCGGCGAAAGCTCCGCGGCGTCCACCTGCTCGATGAAAAGCTTGCCGCCGCGTTGCATTTCCTGGAGGTCGATGCCGAGACCCTTCATACGCGAGAACAACAGGCCGAGCTCCTCATCAAAGATGAACAGGGCCGCCTTTTCGCCCCGCCTGATCGCGGCGGCCACAAACACGATCGCGGTAAGCGATTTGCCGGTACCGGCGGGACCGAGAATGAGCGTGCTCGATCCGGTCTCGACGCCGCCGCCGAGCAACTGATCCAGTTCCGCGATTCCGCTCGACATCGTGTGGCGGACCAGGTTGGCGCGGTATTCCGAGGCCACCAGGCGGGGGAACACGTTCAGGCCGCCGGTAGTGATGGTGACGTCGTGATAGCCGCCGCGAAACTTGACGCCGCGATATTTGATGACGCGCGCGCGCCGCCGCTCCGCGCCGTAGTTGGGCGCCAGTTCCTCCAGCCGCAGTACGCCATGGGCGACGCTGTGCACAGTCTTGTCGGCGATGTCGGCGGTCAGGTCGTCGAGCAGCATCACGGTGGTGTTGAATTTCGCGAAGTAGTGCTTGATCGCCAGGATCTGCCGCCGGTAACGCAGCGAGCTTTGCGCCAGCAGCCTGATCTCGGACAGGCTGTCGAGCACCACCCGCGCGGGACGCGTACGATCGACGGCTTCGAAGATCTGTTTCGTCGTCTCGCCGAGTTCGAGGTCGGACGAATAGAGCAGGCTCTGCTGCTGTTCGGAATCGAGCAAGCTCTCCGGCGGCAGCAGTTCGAACACCTCGATGCCGTTATCCAGCAACCAGCCATGCGAGGCCGCGCCGTCGCGCAACTCGCGCTCGGTCTCCGACAGGGTGATGTAGAGGCACTTTTCACCCACCTTGGCGCCTTCGAGCAGGAATTGCAGCGCCACCGTAGTCTTGCCGGTTCCGGGCGCGCCTTCCAGCAGGAAGACGTGACCGCGCGAAAATCCGCCCGACAAGATATTGTCCAGCCCCCAAATGCCGCTCTTTGCCTTGGTGGCGATCGGTTCAACCGAGTTCATGCGACCCCCCTCAACCGGGGACAAACTCGATTGGCACCAATCGGTTCCCGCGAAATGGAACTTTTCAGATCGCTCTGGCTGAGCCGCTATTTCCGCGGAAAGAATTCCGGCCACATCGCGCGCCATGCCGCCGCAAGCGGCCGAAAATCGTCCGGGCCGACCTCATGGCATTCGGCGTTGGCCGCGGGCAACACCCAGGGCTGCGCGCTCTTCATGAACATATGCGCTGCCGGAATGAGCCATGACGTGTCGTCGAGCGTGCCCGCCCGAACGTTGACGATCTCCTCGCGCCCCGCCCGCTCGCCGTAGAGCCTGCCGCCGCAATCCCTGCAGAACCAGGATATCACGAGAATGCCGGTCGGAGAGAGATGACGCCAGCCCTTCGGCTCGCCCTGCAGGATGTGAAAATCGCGGGCCAGCACCGGCATGTTCTGCGCGAACGCGCTGCCGGACGCGGTCTGGCAATCGGTGCAATTGCAGGTGTAGAGCAGCAGCGGAAACGACGCGATCTCATAACGGATCGCGCCGCAAGAACAGCCGCCGGTCATGGGAAGCGCAGGCCGCTTCGAGGTCATGATGGCTCCAATCGCACGGATTGAATCGGCCTTTCTTCCTTCTCCCATTGTTGCGGGAGAAGGGAAGTAAGCATCACAGCGCGGGATCGATCGCTTCGTCGTATTCCCTCTTGAACCGCGCGATCAATTCCGCGGCGGGCAATATCTTGCTGACGCTGCCGACGCCCTGGCCTGAGCCCCAGATTTCCTTCCAGGCCTTCGGCTTGGCGCGCTCGCCGGAGGCGTCGGTGCCAAAGCTCATTTTGGAGGCGTCGGACTCCGGCAAATTGTCCGGGTCCATGCCGGCAGCGACGATCGAGGGTTTCAGGTAATTGCCGTGCACGCCGGTGAACAGGTTGGAATAGACGATGTCTTCCGCGGCCGAGGTGGTGATCATCTGCTTGTAGCCTTCCACCGCATTGGCTTCCCTGGTGGCGATGAAGGCGGAGCCGATATAGGCGAAGTCGGCGCCCAACAGGCGGGCCGCGCGAATGGCGCGGCCATTGCCGATGGCGCCCGACAGCGCGATCGGGCCATCGAACCATTGCCGCGTCTCGGCCACGAAGGCGAATGGCGAAATCTCGCCGGCATGACCGCCGGCGCCGGCCGAGACCAGGATCAGGCCGTCGGCGCCCTTCTCGATCGCCTTGTGCGCGAATTTCTGGTTGATCACGTCGTGAAACACGATGCCGCCCCAGCCATGCGCGGCCTGATTGAGTTCTTCGCGCGCGCCCAGCGAGGTGATGATGACGGGCACCTTGTGCTTCTCGCATAGCGCCAGATCCTGATCGAGCCGGTTGTTCGAGCGGTGCACGATCTGATTGACCGCGAACGGCGCCGAAGGCGCGTCCGGATGCGCCTTGTCGTAGGCGGCAAGCTCCTGCTTGATCCGCGCCAGCCACTCGTCGAGCAGCGCGGGCGGACGCGCGTTCAGCGCCGGAAACGATCCGACGATGCCGGCCTTGCACTGGGCGATCACGAGATCGGGCACCGAGATGATGAACAGCGGCGCACCGATCACGGGTAGCGATAGACGACCCCTGAACAAGGCAGGCATGGACATGTTGGAAAATCCTTTTCGCGATTCATTCGATGACGGCACGCGTCGGTTTAATAGATGCCAGACATCATACCAACAAGGCAACCGCTGCCAGCACCGCCGGCACTGCTACTGGCACAGCGCGCTGGTGACGTAGTTGTCGGTGCGGCAGTCGTCCGGCTTTCGCGTCCGGCCGGGGATCAGCACCTTCGCCGAGCAGGTTTCCGCCGAATCGGTGTTGAGGCTCTTGCCCTCCTTGTAACCCTTGGACTGGCAGAGCTTGTCGGCACCGGACTTGCAGTCCGGCGAGCCGTCGGCCGAAGCCGGACAGATCATGCGCCCCGAAACCATCGAGGCCGGCCTGGCCAGCCGCGACAGGCTCTCGGATGCACCCTTTGCCGCATCTTTCGCACGTGCATTCAGGTCGTCGATGGTCTGTTGCGGACTTTTCAGGGGCGGCAGCTTGTCGAACAATTTTCCGATTTCGTTGATCAGGCCCGGATTCGCCTCGCGCTGCGGCGCGGCTTGCGGCGGCGCGGGCGGTGGCTGGGCGCCGGTATCCTGGACGCCGAGCGCAGGCGGCGGAGACGCGGTTTGCGGCCATGCGGCGCCGGCTGCGAGCAGCAGCATCGATATTCCCAGGGCCGCAGCCGCGGCATGCGACCTGGCGGGCGCGTGGAGTTGATCCGGTCGAGCCGTCATGACCTCGAATCTAACCCGAAGCCGTGGAGCGGCAAAGCGCTTCACGGTCTGTTTCACAGCATCCGAAACGCAATGACGAAGCCACCCACCAGCGCGGCGACGCCGATCGCCACCCACAGCCCGAGGCGTTGCTCGATCCGGACCCGGATCCATTCGCCATAGCGGTTGAGCAGGATGGCGACGAAGAAAAAACGCCCGCCGCGGGCGATCACCGAAAGCGCGACGAACAGCCAGATGTTGTAGTTGGCAAATCCCGAGGTGATGGTGACGAGCTTGTAGGGGATCGGCGTCAGTCCCTTCAGCAGGATGATCCAGGCGCCATATTCGGCGTAGCCGGCGCGGAACGCCTCGACCTTGCCGCCAAGACCGTAGAAATTGATCAGCCACTGCCCGAGCGAATCGTAGAGCAGCGCGCCGATCGCATAACCGAGGATGCCGCCGAGCACGGAAGCCGCCGTGCAGACCAGGGCGTAAAACCACGCCCGTTGCGGGCGCGCCAGCGACATCGGGATCAGCATCACGTCCGGGGGCACCGGGAAGAACGAACTCTCGGCGAACGCCACCGCTCCGAGGATCCAGAGCGCATAGGGCTTGTGGGCGGCGTCGATACACCAGTCGTAGATCCGTCTCAGCATGGCGCGATGAACCACCCCGCGGCGGATTTGTCCATGCCATGCATTCGCGGAAATTTCGTCAGGCGTCAGTGGCGCTTGCGCAAGGCGCGGCCTTCGAGCGCGACAATTGGTCGCCGAGCCACCCCCGCCGCGGTAGCCTTGGGCATTTTCACGGTCGATTTCGGCAGCTTCTCGGCAATTCCAAGCAGATGCTCCCGCCGCGCCATCTCGTTCCACACGTCCTCAGGCCGCACCCCGGCTGACGCCCACAGAACGGTCAGGTTGTAGAGCAGGTCGGCGCTCTCGCGCACCACGGCCGCCGTATTGCCGTTGACGGCGTCGATCACGACTTCGATGGCTTCTTCGGCGAGTTTCTTGGCCATCTTGGCCGGGCCGCGCTGAAACAGCCGGGCGGTTCGCGAGACACCCGGGTCGAGATCCCTGGCCGCGATGACAGCCTGATAAAGCCGTTCGAGCGAATCACTCATTTTGCGAATCTAGTCCAAATGCGTCGCCAGCGTGTTAACGCCCGCTGCCACAACGACAAATCCGCCGGCGACGGTGACCGGCGGATTAATCGGTTGCGGAAACTTTTTGGGCTACCAGCCGGCGTTCGGATGACCGTGGAAATACGGTACGCTCGCGCCATAGCCATTGTCGCCATAGCCGCCGTAATAGCCGGGGCCACCGCCGTAATAGACCGGACCGCCGCCATAGTAGGCCGGGCCGCCGCCGTAATAATCGTCGTAATAGGCCCGGCGGTTCTGGGTCGCGGCGATCGCAACGCCCGTGCCAACGATCGCGGCAAAGGCGCCTGCCGCCGCGGCACCTCCGCCACCACGGTAATAACGACGGCGGGCGCTGACGTCAGTGACGCCACCGCTCGCATTGGCCGCGGTTAACCCTGTTCCGGCTGGCGCCGAGCCGGCAAAGGCCGGCAGCGGCGCGACGGCCGTCAGCGCCATCGCCGCAACCGCCGCCATCGCAGCGGCGCGGCCAATCGACGAAAACAAAGCTTTTCGGGCAAACATCTCGAATATCCTCCATGACAAGCCTGCTGATCCAACACAGGGGGCGGATGTTTGGTTCCCCAGCCCGCGTTCCCCGATTAGAATGCGGACCTGAACGGTCGCCCGCCCGGCGCCTGACGAGTCCTCGAAACGGCATGTCACTGCTTCGTCTCTATATCCGCGTGCTCGACCTGCTCGGCAAGGAGGCGCGGCTCGGCTGGATCCTGGCCGGCGCCAATCTGCTGCTGGCCGGCGCGCAATTCGCCGAACCGGTGCTGTTCGGCCGCATCGTCGATGTGCTCTCCGGCAAGCCCGGTCCATCCGGATCGACATCGGCGTGGCCCCTGCTGGCGGCCTGGGCGGCGTTCGGCCTGTTCACGATTCTGTGCGGCGCGGCCGTTGCCCTGCATGCCGACCGGCTGGCGCATCGCCAGCGCCAGGCGGTGCTGACGAGCTATTTCGAACACATCATGCAGTTGCCGCTGACCTTCCACACCGGCACCCATTCAGGCCGGCTGATGAAGGTGATGCTCAACGGCACCGACGCGCTGTGGCGGCTGTGGCTCGGATTCTTCCGCGAGCATTTCGCCGCCATCATGTCGCTGGTGGTGCTGCTGCCGCTTGCGCTCTACATCAACTGGCGGCTCGCGATCCTTCTGTTCGCGCTGTGCGTGGTGTTCACGGTGCTGACGACGCTCGTGGTGCGCAAGACCTACGGCATGCAGAACGAGGTCGAGGCGCATTACAGCGACCTTTCCGCGCGGGCCTCCGACGCCCTCGGCAATGTCGCGCTGGTGCAGAGTTTTGTGCGCATCGATGCCGAGGTGCAGGGCCTGCGCTTCGTCGCCGACCAGCTGCTCGCCGTGCAGATGCCGGTGTTGTCGTGGTGGGCGCTGGTCACCGTGATCACGCGCGCCTCCACCACCATCACGGTGCTGGCGATCTTCACCGTCGGCATCGCGCTGCACGAACAGGGGCTCACTTCGGTCGGCGAGATCGTGATGTTCGTCAGCTTCGCCACGCTCTTGATCCAGAAGCTCGAGCAGGTGGTCGGCTTCATCAACAGTCTGTTCATGGAAGCGCCGCGCCTGCAGGAATTCTTCAACGTGCTGGACGCGGTGCCCGCGGTGCGTGACCGGCCCGACGCGATCGATACCGGGCGGCTGGCGGGGCTGATCGAATTCAACGACGTGTCGTTCTCCTACGACGGCAAGCGGCCGGCGGTCGAAGACCTGTCCTTTGTCGCATTGCCCGGCCAGACCATCGCGCTGGTCGGTCCGACCGGCGCCGGCAAATCGACCGCGATCGCGCTGCTGCATCGCGCGTTCGATCCGCAGTCCGGCTTCATCCGGATCGACGGCATGGATATCCGCGGCCTGACGCTGACGGCGCTGCGGCGGAACATCGGCGTGGTGTTCCAGGAGGCGCTGTTGTTCAACCGCTCGATCGCCGACAATCTGCGCGTCGGCAAGCCGGACGCGACCGATGAGGAATTGCGGATTGCCGCGGGCCGCGCGCAGGCGCTGGAATTCATCGAGCGCAGCGAGCAGGGATTTCAAACCAATGCCGGCGAGCGCGGGCGGATGCTGTCGGGCGGCGAGCGGCAGCGGCTGTCGATCGCGCGCGCGCTGCTGAAGGACCCGCCGATCCTGATCCTCGACGAGGCAACCAGCGCGCTCGACGCCGTCACCGAAGCCAAGGTCAACGCCGCTCTCGATGAAGTGATGAAGGGCCGCACCACATTCGTGATTGCGCACCGGCTTTCCACCATCCGCAACGCCACGCGCATCCTGGTGTTCGATGGCGGACAGGTGATCGAAAGCGGAACTTTCGATGAACTGGTGGCGAAAGGCGGCCGTTTCGCGGAATTGGCGCGCGCCCAGTTCATGGTTCAGGAGAACGCGCGGGCCAGTATTCAAGCGCAAGGCGCAGCCAGCGCCACTGTCAAGATTTAAGGCAAGATTTTAAGGGTGGTCGAATTTCGGCCCCTTTCGTCCACGATTTAATCGCCCGGCCTCTGTTCTGGATCGGCAAGCCGGTATAGGTTTGCAGCGCCGTAGCGGACGGCGCCGGACACGCTTGAAACCCGAATGTCACACGCCAGGACCTCCTCGCTTTCAGAGGCGGGCCTCAGAGGACCGGAATCGAATAGTGCATCTGCTTCGCCCGTTGCTTCGCAAGTCCTCGTGGACCTGGATTCTCCTCGTCGCTGCGCTCGGCATCCTCACCGCGCGCGTCGCGCATGCGGAAGCATGGCTGGTGGTCGAAGCCGACACCGGCAAGGTGCTGGAAGCGCAGAACGCGACTTATCCCTGGTATCCCGCTTCCGTGACCAAGATGATGACGGCCTATGTCACGCTCAAGGCCGTCAAGGAGGGGCGTATCACGATGGATACGCTGTTCACGGTGTCTTCGGTCGCAGCCTCGCAGTCGCCGTCGAAAATGGGTTTCCGTCCCGGCACGCAGGTCACCGTGCAGAATGCGCTGGCGATGATGCTGGTGAAATCGGCCAACGACATGGCGGTGGTGCTCGCCGAAGGCGTCGGCGGTTCGATCGACGGGTTCTCGGCGATGATGAACCAGAACGCGCAGCGGCTCGGCATGACGCAGACGAGCTACGTCAATCCGAACGGCCTGCCGGCGGACGGCCAGATCACCTCGGCGCGCGATCTCGCCATTCTCGCCCGCGCCATCATTCACGACCTGCCGGAATACGAATATTTCTACCACATCCCCTCGATCCGCTTCGGCCGCAAGGTCACCAACAATTTCAACCATCTGATCGGACGCTATCCCGGCGCCGACGGCTTCAAGACCGGCTTCATCTGCGCCTCCGGCTACAACCTCGTGGGATCGGCGACCCATAACGGCAAGCGGCTGATCGCCGTGGTGCTCGGTTCCACCTCCGGCCACATGCGCGCGGTGCGGGCCGCCCAATTGCTCGAGCGCGGCTTTGCCAACAACACGCTGTCCTGGCTGCGTCCCTCGCTCGGCATCGTCGACAATCTGGTGCCGATCGACGCCTCGCCGCCGAACCTGCGCGACGAGATGTGCGGCGGCAAGCGCCACAAGCCGGCCAGCGACGAGGATGAAGACACGGTCGCCACCAACAGCGGCAGCGCGAGCAGCAGCAGCAGCGGGGAAAGCGCGATGACGTTCTTTGCCGCCGGCTTGCAGCCGCCGATGCCGAAACCCTCGGATATGCTGGCGGGCCCGGCCGAAGCTTCGGAGCCGATGGTCGTCTACACCGGCCCGACCCGGACCGGCGCGGCGCTGACGGCTGCGGTCAATGCGGACTCCGAGAAGCAGACGTCCCGGCATCGCGGCAAGAAGACGCGCCTTGCGGCAAAGCCCGATGCGGCGGTCGAGCCCAAGGGACCCGAATCCAAGCCCGACGCGACGTCCGCGGCCAAACCTGCGGCCGCAAGGCACGCCAATGCCAAGCCTGATGCGGCCGCAAAGCCTGCCGAAAAGCCCATCGCCGCGGCCGACAAGCCCACAGCCAAGCCGGCCAAGCCCAAGGCCGTTGCGAAACCCGCACCCAAGCCCAAGAGCGCGACCAGCGACGCCAGGCCGGCGGATCAAACGCCCGGCGCGCCACACACCTGAACCCCTCGCGGCGCTACCCAAAGGCGGCACTCCTGTCCAGCAACGATCCGCCGACCGGGCGTGGGCGCTTGCCACGGACGGCCGCCTTGCTCAATACTGCCGGGAAACAAGACGGCCCGAAATGCGGCATCCCGCCGAGACGGCGAGGGAACTGAACCTCAGAGGGGGAATACCATGGAGCGGATCTGGCTCAAGCAATATCCACCCGGCGTGCCCGCCGATATCGACGTGACCCAATACGCCTCGCTGGTCGAATTGCTGGAGGAGAGCTTTGCGAAATTCGCCGACCGCAAGGCCTTCATCTGCATGGACAAGTCGATCAGCTATCGCGATCTCGACGAAATGTCGCGGGCGCTTGGCGCCTATCTGCAGGGCAAGGGCCTGCAGAAGGGCGCGCGCGTCGCGCTGATGATGCCGAACGTAATGCAATATCCGGTATCGACCGCGGCCGTGCTGCGCGCGGGCTACGCGGTCGTCAACGTCAATCCGCTCTATACCCCGCGCGAACTCGAGCACCAGCTCAAGGATTCCGGCGCCGAGGCCATCATCGTGCTGGAGAATTTCGCGACCACCGTGCAGCAGGTGATAGGCAAGACCGCGGTCAAGCATGTCATCGTCGGCAGCATGGGGGACATGCTCGGCTTGAAGGGCATGATCGTCAATCTGGTGGTGCGGCGGGTGAAGAAGATGGTGCCGCCCTATTCGATCCCGGGCGCGGTCGCCTTCAACGACGCGGTCGCGGCCGGCCGCGGCATGAAATTCAACAAGCCGAAGATGACGGCTGACGATGTCGCCTTCCTGCAATATACCGGCGGCACCACCGGCGTCTCCAAGGGCGCGACGCTGCTTCATCGCAACATTCTGGCCAATGTGCTGCAGAACGACGCCTGGCTGCAGCCGGCGCTGAAGAAGCCCCCGATCGTCGACAATATGATCATCGTCTGCGCGCTGCCGCTTTATCACGTCTTCGCGCTGACCGCGTGTTACCTGCTGGGCATGCGCGCGGGCGGCACCAATCTGTTGATCCCCAACCCGCGCGACATGGCCGGCTTCGTCAAGGAGCTGACGAAATACCAGGTCAGCTTTTTCCCGGCGGTCAACACCCTCTACAACGGCCTGTTGAACACACCGGGGTTCGACAAGCTCGATTTCTCCAAGCTGAAAATCTCGAACGGCGGCGGCATGGCCACGCAAAAACCGGTTGCCGAGAAATGGCTGAGAACCACCGGCTGCGCATTGTCGGAAGGCTATGGGCTGTCCGAGACCTCGCCGACGCTGACCTGCAACCGGGCCGACATCGAGGAGTTCTCGGGTACGATCGGTCTCCCGGTGCCCTCGACTTACCTTTCGATCCGCGACGATGACGGCAACGAGGTGCCACTCGGCGAGCCCGGCGAAATCTGCGCCAAGGGCCCGCAGGTGATGGCCGGCTACTGGAACAGGCCGGACGAGACCGCCAAGGTGATGACCGCGGACGGCTATTTCCGCACCGGCGACATCGGCGTGATGACGGCGGACGGCTTTACCAAGATCGTCGACCGCAAGAAGGACATGATCCTGGTCTCGGGCTTCAACGTCTATCCCAACGAGATCGAGGAGGTGCTGGCGAGCCATCCCGGCGTGCTGGAATGCGCCGTGATCGGCGTCCCCGACGCGCGCTCGGGCGAGGCGGTGAAGGCGTTCGTGGTGAAGAAGGATCCGAACGTCACCGCCGAGGACATCATCAAGTTCTCCCAGACCCAATTGACCGGCTACAAGGTGCCGAAGCAGATCGAGTTTCGGACCAGCCTGCCGAAGACCAATGTCGGCAAGATCCTGCGCCGCGAACTGCGCGATGAGAACAAGGCGGCGGCCTGAGAAGGCACCTGCGGGCGTGCGATGTTCGACCACGCCCGCGGCCTGCTTGATGACAGAACAGTGAACACGGCGACCCATTGCCGTTTTCGCTGATGCCAATATTGTGCCCGCCGCCCGCCCGGTTTAAGAACCATCCGCACCATTAAGGAGATTTGACGATGACGATCCAAGTTGGCGACAAGCTGCCGGAAGCCAAGTTTCGCGTGATGACGGCGGAGGGTCCGCAAGTGAAGACCACCGACGACATCTTCAAGGGCAAAAGGGTCGCGCTGTTCGCGGTCCCCGGCGCCTATACCGGCACCTGCCACAAGATGCACCTGCCGAGCATCTTCCTCAACGCCTACGCCATCAAGGGCAAGGGCGTCGACACCATCGCCATCGTCTCGGTCAACGACGCCTTCGTCATGAACGCCTGGAAGCGTGACACCGATCAGCGCGACGAGGCCACCTTCCTCGCCGACGGCAACGCCGACTTCACCAAGGCGATCGGCATGGAGCTCGACGCTTCCGGCAACGGGCTCGGCATCCGCTCGCACCGCTACTCGATGGTGGTGGATGACGGCGTGGTCAAGAAGCTCAACAAGGAGCCCGCGCCCGGCAAGGTCGAGGTTTCGGGCGGCGACACGCTGCTGGGGCAGCTGTAGGGCCATCGTCATTGCGAGCGGAGCGAAGCAATCCATAGCCGCAAGCTGGATTGCTTCGTCGCTTCGCTCCTCGCAATGACGGATTCATCTCTTCAGCCGCGCCATCGCCACGCCCTCGCGTGCGAGCTGGTCGGCGCGCTCGTTCTCGTCGTGGCCGGCGTGGCCCTTGACCCAGTGCCAGCGGACCTCGTGCGATTTCAGCGCGGCGTCGAGGCGCTGCCACAGTTCGGCATTCTTGACCGGCTTCTTGTCCGCGGTGCGCCAGCCGTTCTTCTTCCAGCCATGGATCCAGCTGGTGATGCCCTGCCGGACATATTGACTGTCGGTGTAGAGATCGACCGAGCACGACTTCTTCAGCGCTTCCAGCGCGGAGATCGCCGCCATCAGCTCCATGCGGTTGTTGGTGGTGTGGGCTTCGCCGCCCTTCAATTCCTTCTCGACCTCGCCGAATTTCAGGATCGCGCCCCAGCCGCCCGGTCCGGGATTGCCCGAACAGGCGCCGTCGGTATGGATGACGACGGGCGGAAGTGCGCTCACGCCACCAGCCCCGAAGTCGCGACGCCGTAATCGCGCAGGCTGGTCACGCCCTGCTGGAAGCGCAGTTTTCTGGCATATTCCAGCGGATCCTTCGGACGCACCAAGGCGCCTGGCGGGACGTTGAGGAAATCGACCAGCCGCGTCAGCAAAAAGCGCAACGCCGCGCCGCGCGCGAGCAGCGGCAGCGCGCTCTCCTCCGCATCCGACAGTTGCCGCTCACGGCCGTAAGCGCCCAGGAAAGCGCGCGCCTTGGTGACGTTGAACGAGCAATCGCTCTCGAAGCACCAGGCGTTGAGGCAGATCGCGACGTCATAGGCCAGCATGTCGTTGCAGGCGAAGGTGAAGTCAATGATGCCCGACAGTTTGTCGCCGAGGAAGAACACGTTGTCGGGAAACAGATCGGCGTGGATCACCCCTTGCGGCAAGTGTTTCGGCCAGACGCCGCCTTCGAGATAATCGAGTTCGGCCGAAATGAGCGCCCGCAACCCGCTTTGCACTTCGTCGGCGCGGGTAGCCGCCTGTTCGAACAGCGGCCGCCAGCCCGACACCGACAGCGCATTGGCGCGTTGAACCGGAAAATCGCGCCCCGCCAGATGCATCCGCGCCAGCGCCTGGCCGACGCCGGCGCAGTGCGCGACGTTGGGCTTGCGCGGCCAGACACCTTCCAGGAAATGGATGATGGCCGCGGGCCGCCCGGCCAAGGTGCTGAGCGCCTCACCGTCCCGGTTCTGCACCGGCAGCGGACAGGAGATGCCGCGCGAGGCGAGATGGGTCATCAGGCCGAGAAAGAACGGCAGGTCGCCGCGGGCGACGCGCTTCTCATACAGCGTCAGGATGAAATAGCCGGCCTGGGTATGCAGCAGGAAGTTGGAATTCTCGACGCCCTCGGCGATGCCCTTGTAGGACAGCAATTCGCCGAGATCGTAACGGGAAAGGAATTCCGCAAGCTCGTCGGCGGCAACGTCGGTGTATACCGCCATGGGCGCCTACGCAGCGTCTGGCCGCAGCGAACGCGGCAGCGGGAAGAACTCGTTCTCTTCCGCGGCCGAGACCGTCTCCACATGCAGGTCGTAGCGCTCGGCAAACGCACCCATGATCTCTTCGACGATCACCTCCGGCGCCGACGCGCCCGCGGTGATGCCGAGGCTCTTTATGCCTTCGAACCGCTTCCAGTCGATATCGGCGGCGCGCTGCGCCAATACCGCGATCGGGCAGCCCTCGCGCTCGGCGACCTCGCGCAGCCGCTGCGAGTTCGACGAGTTCGGCGCGCCGACCACGATCAGGGCGTCGACCACGGGGGCCACCTTCTTGACCGCGAGCTGGCGGTTGGTGGTGGCGTAGCAGATGTCTTCCTTGTGCGGGCCGGAGATGTTGGGGAATCGCTCCTTCAGCATCGCCACGATCTCGGCGGTGTCGTCGATCGACAGCGTGGTCTGCGTCACGAAGGCGAGATTGTCGGGATCCTTCGGCGTGAAGGTTTTGGCATCCTGCGCGGTCTCGATCAGCGTCACCGCGCCCGGCGGCAATTGGCCGAGCGTACCGACCACTTCGGGGTGATGCGAATGCCCGATCAGCAGGATTTCCCGGCCGCGCTTGAAATGGATCGCGGCCTCCCGGTGCACTTTCGTCACCAGCGGACAGGTCGCGTCCAGCGAGAAGAAATTGCGGGCTCTGGCGTCGGCCGGCACCGATTTCGGAACCCCGTGGGCGGAAAACACCACCGGCGCATTGGTATTGTCCGGGATTTCGGCCAGTTCCTCGACGAAAATCGCGCCCTTGGTCTTCAGGCTGTCCACCACATAGCGGTTGTGGACGATCTCGTGGCGGACATAGACCGGGGCGCCATAGATGGTCAGCGCCCGTTCCACGGTGTCGATCGCCCGCACCACCCCGGCGCAGAAGCCGCGGGGCGAGCAAAGCACGATTCTCAGGGGTGGTTTGGCCTGCATTTGATGCGATCTCGGACCGAATCACCCCTCGCCGCCGGGCTGGGAACGGTCAATTCGGATAAGGACTTGGGACTGCTTTCGGGCTCTGTCAAGGCCGTTTCGCAAGAGCCATTGCAGACTTCCCCCCGGACGGCTTATATAGGGCCGTAATTCCCGTCATCGCTGATGACCATCGGCTTCGCCTCCAGGGGTGGGCGAAGCGCTAAGGAGATTTGCCATGAGCAATGCACCGCTGATGCCGAAAGCCACGGCCGTGTGGCTGGTCGACAATACCGCGCTGACCTTCGACCAAGTGGCCGATTTCACCAAGATGCACCCGCTCGAGGTGCGCGCCATCGCCGACGGCGACGCCGCCCAGGGCATCAAGGGCATGGACCCGATTTCGACCGGCCAACTCACCCGCGACGAAATCGAGCGCGGCGAGAAGGACCCGAACTACCGGCTGAAACTCGAGGAGAGCAAGGTGACGCTGCCGCCGGCCGCCAAGAAGAAGGGCCCGCGCTACACCCCGGTGTCGCGCCGCCACGAGCGGCCGAGCGCGATCCTCTGGCTGGTGCGCAACCATCCCGAATTGAAGGACGCCCAGATCATGCGGCTGGTCGGCACCACCAAGACCACGATCGCCAGCGTCCGCGACCGCACCCACTGGAACGCCTCGACCCTGACCCCGATGGACCCGGTGACGCTCGGCCTGTGCTCGCAGATCGAGCTCGATTTCGAGGTGCAGCGCGCCGCCAAGGAGAAGCCGATCGACACCGCCTATGGCGGCGCCACTCTTTTGCCGGCCTCCGAGACCACCCGCAAGGAAGCCGAATTCGAGCCCAGCGAGAAAGAGCGCGACGATCTCAACGTCGACGCCGTGTTCGCCAAGCTGAAGACGATCGGCGGCAAGAAGCCGGAGCAGGAGTAGCGGGACAGGCGCGCGCCTCTCGGCCACCGTCGTCCCGGCCTCCGAGCCGGGACGACGCGGAGGGTGGTCGCGCTCCGAATTCATATTTTCAAACGGCCCACCATTCTTCTCCCCTCCCTCCCCCCGCGAGCGCAGTGAGTGGTGGGGAGGGGAGCACACTGTGCATTGGTTCGCGATTCTCGCTCTACATTGTCGTTGCGAGCGCAAGCGCTGCCACAAGCCCGCAAGACAGCCCCGTGAATCCGGGCTAATATCGCAGCTTGAAATTCAGCTTGGAGAGGATGGGGGACGTTCCGATGGCCGACGCCAGATGCAGCTGCGGTGCCGTCACGCTCTCGCTTCCAGACGAACCATCCAGGATCATCATTGCCTGCCACTGCATCGACTGCCAGCGCCGAACCGGCGCGCCATTCGGCGTCGGCGCCTACTACCCCGCCGAGGCTGTCATCATCTCGGGAACATCAAAGGAATTCACGCACGCCGCCGCAAGCGGCGGCAACATCCATAACTATTTTTGCCCCCAGTGTGGCTCAACGGTCTACTGGAAACTCAGCAATTTTCCCGCGCTGGTCGCCGTTGCCCTCGGCGCGATGGCAGATCCAAAATACCCCGCCCCCGGCAGATCGGTGTTTGAGCGGACCAAACATGACTGGGTTCAGATTGAGGATGTCGTTGAGCCGACGATGCGTTCGCAATGATCCATGGGTGAGGAGATGTAGCGCGCGTTTTTTCCCTTCTCCCTTTGTGGGAGAAGGTGGCGCGGACTTTAGTCCGCGCCGGATGAGGGGTCTCTATCGGCAGGTTCGGTGCTAATCGCGGAATTCGGTGTTCGCGGAGAGAACCCCTCACCGGTCTGCGATGCTGCGCATCCATAGCCGATGCAATGCATCGGCGTCTTGTTTAAGGATGGCGGCCGAAGGCCGCCTATGCACCCTCTCCCGCAAGGGGAGAGGGGAAGAAAGAACGCGCCGCGCCTTATTTAACCAAGTTCGATCTCGTCCATGATCTCGTGCGTCAGGCTGACGCCGCCGACGGTCAGGACCATTTTCGCCGGCAGCTTCTCGTGGCCCTTCAGCCGGCCGTCCGCGATCGCCTCGCGCACCGCGATCTCGATTTCGCGTTGCGAGGTGATGCCGACCTTTTTCAGGAATCGGCGCAGGCTGGTGTTGAAGACGTCTTCGTTCATGATAGCCCTCGTGGCTCAGGGGTGGACCGGATTGTTCAGCATGTATTCGCCGAGGTCGCGCTGCTTGCGGTCGCTTCGCGCTGCGGCGGCGTCGCGCTGGACGTCGCGGTCCTTGCGGCAGGCGATATAGGCCGAGGAGCCGGGCGCGACATTGTTGGCGCGGCAGAAGGTGTCGTCGTCCTGGTCGAGGGTGGAGACCCGGGTCGGGCTGCCGGATGCGCAGGCGGAGAGGGCCAGGGCTGCGAGTACGACCGCCGCGTATCGTTTTGCCGAGTTCAGTTGCATGCGAATCCCGTCGATTGAACCCTCATAATGTCATTGCCGGGCTTCCGCCTTCGCCAAGGCTTCGGCGGACCAGCCCCGAGGATCCGGCGAAGCCTAGGTATACACGGGTGACCCGGCAATCCATCAAAATCAAGGCATTCTTTCAAGTGTGATGGATGCCCGAGTCAAGCCCGGGCATGACGACGGAGTCGTCATTGCGAGGAGCCCTTGCGACGAAGCAATCCATTCTTTCTTTCCGCGGAGAGATGGATTGCTTCGCGGAGCCCGTCATCGGGCGCGCATTCGCGCGACCCGTTGGCTCGCAATGACGGTGAGGCGATCACACCCTCCCCTTCAGCGCCTCGCCGATTTCGTCGAGCACCTTCGGGTCCTCGATGGTGGCGGGCATCGTCCAGGCCTCGCCGTCGGCGATCTTCTTGATGGTGCCGCGCAGGATTTTTCCGGAGCGCGTCTTCGGCAGGCGGCCGACGGTGATGGCGAGCTTGAAGGCGGCGACGGGCCCGAGTTTTTCGCGCACCAGGGCCACGATCTCCTTTTCGATCTCGATCGGCTTTTTGGTCACGCCGGCCTTCAGCACCAGGAAACCGCAGGGTACTTCGCCCTTGATCGAATCCTTGATGCCGAGCACGGCGCATTCGGCGACGTCGGGATGACCAGCGAGAATCTCCTCCATGCCGCCGGTGGACAACCGGTGGCCGGCGACGTTGATGATGTCATCGGTGCGGCCCATCACGAAGACATAGCCGTCCTCGTCGATATAGCCGGCGTCGGAGGTTTTGTAGTAGCCGGGGAACTCGTTGAAATAGGCTTCGCGGCAGCGCTCGTCCTGCTCCCACAGGGTCGGCAGGCAGCCCGGCGGCATCGGCAGTTTGATCACGATCGAACCCATGGTGCCCGCGGGCAACGGCCTTGAGGCCTCGTCCACCACCTCGACCCGATAGCCCGGCATCGGCACCGTCGGCGAGCCGTGCTTGACGGGCAGCATCCCCAGCCCCACCGGATTGCCGGCGATGCACCAGCCGGTTTCGGTCTGCCACCAATGGTCGATCACAGGCACCTTCAACTGCTGCTCCGCCCATTCCACCGTCGGCGGGTCGGCGCGCTCGCCGGCCAGGAACAACGTGCGGAATTTCGACAGGTCGTATTCGCGGATGAAGGTGCCTTCCGGATCCTCCTTGCGGATGGCGCGGAACGCGGTCGGCGCGGTGAAGAAGGCGACTGCCTTGTGCTGCGAGATCACCCGCCAGAACGCGCCGGCATCGGGCGTGCCGATCGGCTTGCCCTCGTACATGATCGAGGTCGCGCCATGGATCAGCGGGCCGTAGATGATGTAGCTGTGGCCGACCACCCAGCCGATATCGGAGCCGCACCACCACACCTCGCCTGGCTTGACGCCATAGAGATTGAACATCGACCATTTCAACGCGACCAGATGTCCGCCATTGTCGCGCACCACGCCCTTCGGTTTTCCCGTGGTGCCCGAAGTGTAGAGGATATAGAGCGGATCGGTCGCAAGCACCGGCACGCAGGGCGCCTTCTTGCCGGCCGCGATGGCCTTGCTGCGCAAGTCGGCCCAGTCATGGTCGCGGCCCGCGATCAATTCGCAAGCCTCTCGCGGCCGCTGCAGAATGATGCAGGCTTCCGGCTTCACGCTGGAAAGTCTGATGGCCTCGTCCAGCAGCGGCTTGTACTGCACGATGCGGCCGGGCTCGAGCCCGCAGCTCGCCGAGAAGATCAGCTTCGGCTTGGCGTCCTCGATCCGGGTCGCAAGCTCTTTCGCGGCAAAGCCGCCGAACACCACGCTGTGCACCGCGCCGATCCGCGCGCAGGCCAGCATCGCGATCATGGCCTCCGGCACCATCGGCATATAGAGGATGACGCGGTCGCCCTTGGCGACGCCGAAGTCGGTCATGACGGCGGCGAGCGTCTGCACCTCGGCGAGCATTTCCGAATAGGTGTAGGTCGTCACGGCATTGGCGAGCGGCGAATCATGGATCAGCGCGGCCTGGTTGCCGCGGCCGGCCGCGACCTGGCGGTCGAGCGCATTGTAGCAGGTGTTGACCACGGCGCCGGGAAACCAGCGGCCGTAGAGGCCCAGCGACGGATCGAACACCTTCTTCGCCGGCTCGATCCAGTCGATCTCGCGCGCCGCCTCACCCCAGAAGGCCAAGGGATCGGCGAGCGAGCGGGCATGGATTTCGTGATAGCGGCTGCTCTGGATGTTCATGGCGTACTCCCGCTGGTGATCCATCCACCGTCGTGCCCGGCCCTGTGCCGGGCATCCACGTCTTTTGCAGTTCATCAGCGAAGCAAGACGTGGATGGCCGGGACAAGCCCGGCCATGACGTGGATCAAATTGGTCACATTTCGTTCGACATTGTGACCTGAAGCGGGGCGAGATCAAGCCGGAACAGCTTCACCTCTCCCTGCGGGAGAGGTGAAGGACCCGGCGGCGATGCTTAATACCGCTCGACCTCCAGCAGATGGTCCAGCCGCTCCCGCATCGCCTTTTGCAGATCGTAATCCGGCCGGCCGAAGGCGGCGGCGCGGCGGGCGATAAAATCCTCCTGCTGGCGCTGCAACTCCCGGCCCGCGCGCGGGCTGTCGGCGGTCGCCTCGCGGACCACCTTGGTATTCGCCGCGTTGATCTCGCGGTCGAGATTGGCCAACTCCGGACTGGCGCAGATCGCCTTTTCCACCGCGCGGCGGACGGTGGCACAATTGAAACTGGGCTTGCCGTAGACCGCCATCAGCGCGCCGAGACGCTCCAGCTCCTGGGCCAGCGATTTGTAATTGCCGCGCGCGGACGGATGGTTCGGGTCGAGCTTGATCGCGGCGCCGAAATCCGCCAGCGCCTTGGGCCGGTCGCCCTTTTTGCGCCAGAGTTCGCCGCGCGCATTGAAGATATCGGCCAGTTTCGGATCGAGCCGCAACACGGTGTCGTAGTCGGAAATGGCGCGGTCGATCTGATCCTTGCGCGCGAAGGCGGAAGCGCGCGCGATCAGCGCCTTGATGCGGTCGGGCGCTGGCGTCTTCTCGCTGTCGACCAGCGCGCCGCAGACGGCGATGACCTTGTCGTCGTCACCGGCTGCCGCCGCCGCGGCGCAGGGCACGGGATCGACTTGCGGATCGGTGGCGGGCTCGGCGGCCGCGGCGAAGGCGGCGCGCGAAAGCGCGGCGCACAGCACGAGAGCGATGATCACGTACCGCATTCGAAACATGAAACAGAACCGCAGCGAATTGTACATTGCGCTGCGATCGTATCGCAGTACCGCGGACATGTCGTCCCTGCGTTCGCAGGGACGACGGCTACGCCTTCAACGTCACCCCGCCGTCGACCACCAGTTCGATGCCGGTGACATATCGCGATTCGTCGGAGGCGAGAAACAGCGCCGCGTTGGCGACGTCCCAGGCTTCGCCCATATGGCCCATCGGCACCTGCGCGTCGCGCGCGCGCCACATCGCCTCGACGTCGCCCGCCGCGTAGCTTGCCGCCAGCCCCGCCGAATGCTCGACCATCGGGGTTTTCATCAGCCCCGGCAGGATCGTGTTCACCCTGACATGCTTCGATGCGAATTCCACCGCCGTGGTGCGCGTCATCTGGTTCATCGCGGCCTTGGAGGTGCCGTAGCTGACATAGGAGATGCCGAGATGGCGGATCGAGGCGATCGAGGAGATGTTGATGATCGAGCCGCCGCCTTGGCCCACCATCACGGGAATGACGTGCTTCATGGCGAGGAACGCGCTTTTGAGATTGACCGCGAAGACGCGGTCCCATTCGGCTTCGGAAACCTCGACCACGCTGCCCATCTCGGCGATGCCGACATTGTTGTCGAGCACGTCGATGCGGCCGTAGGTCTTCAAGCATGCCGCGACCATCGCCTCGACCTCGGCGGCGCGCGACACATCGGCGGTGAACGCGGTCGCGTGGCCGCCCTCGCCGGTGATGATCTTCACCGTCTCTTCGGCCGCGGCCGTGTTGCGATCGACGCAAAATACCTGCGCGCCCTCGCGCGCAAAGGTCACTGCGGTCGCCTTGCCGTTGCCCCAGCCCGGCCCGATCGAGCCCGCGCCGACCACCATGGCGATTTTTCCCTTGAGCCGATCCATCGAGTTTCTCCCTATTGTTGAATTCTTGTAGCCCGGATGGAGCCCTTGCGAAATCCGGGAAGCAACATGCCAAGTCCCGGATTACGCAAGCGCTCCATCCGGGCTACGGACATGCGCGCATCGTTGTGACATTCATCCCGACCGGATGCCCGAAAATCTCCGACAGCGTATGACAGCTTCCGCCGCTGCAGAGCCGCCATTCGCCGGCGGCGCCGGAATTGGCCAGCAGAACTTCCGGCATCGGCGCGCGCACAGGTCGCCACTGAAACCAGCCGTCGTCCAATAGCGCCTCCGGCGGCGGCTCCATGCCGGCGCCAAAGCCCTTGACCCGCGCCTGCGCCAGCTGCAGCCCGGCTGATGTGACGCGCCAGTCTTCCTGCCAGTCGGTCTTTTCGATCGAGTGCGTCCATACCAGCGTGAACGCTGCAACCGAGAGCATCTTCACCACACCGGCCGAGGCGAGGCAGAGGCTCACGCGGCGGCCGCGGCGGGGCGCGTCCTCAGTCGCCATTGCCGCAGCACGATGACGAGCGCGAGCAGGAATCCGGCGGTATCGCTGAAGGGAAAGTCGCCGAGCAGGCACAGCGCCGCGGCAAAGGCAACCAGCCGCTCGACCAGGGTCATCCGCACGAACAGGAAGCCGATCGCCACCATGCCGAACAGGCCGATCGCGACCAGCGCCTTGAGCGTCGCAAACGCCACCGCGCCGTAGAAGCCGAGTTGCGCCGCCATCGGGTCGCCGGCCTGCAGCATCAGCGCCGGCGAATAGACGAAGATGAAGGGAATCACATAGCCGGCGAGCGCGATCCGCATCGCCTCCCAGCCGATCTTGTCCGGGTTTTCCTTTGCGATCGGCGCCGCCGCCAGTGCCGCCAGCGCCACCGGCGGCGAGAGGTCGGCCATGATGCCGTAATAGAACGCGAACATGTGGCTCTCGATCAGCGGCACGCCGAGCTTGGCCAGCGCCGGTGCGGCGAGCGCGGCGGTGATGATGTAGGTCGGAATCGTCGGGATACCGGTGCCGAGCAGGATCGACAGCAGCATGGTCATGACCAGCGCCACGAACAGGCTTTTCGAGCCGAGCCCGATGATCCAGCCGCCGAAGATGGTGCCGACGCCGGTTTGCGACATCATGCCGATGATGGAGCCGACGATGGCGCAGGCGATGCCGACGGTGAGCGCGGTCTTGGCGCTGTCGGCGAGCGAATCGCGGCAGGCCGCAAGCGTCGCCCGGCCGCCGCGGGTGACCGCCGCCAGCACCACGAGAATGGCGACTAACCCGGCGACCGGAACGATGGTGAGCCCGCCATGCGATACCGCGGCAACCGCCAGCGCGAGCGAGATCCAGAACACGTAGCGGAACACGGGATTGGAGAAACCGAGCGTGATGCTGGCGCCGAGGATCAGCGCCACCGTCAGCGCCAGCCCCATGCTGCCGGCATAGAGCGGGGTAAAGCCTTCGAACAGCATGTAGACCAGCGCCGCAAGAGGCAGCGCCAGGTACCAGCGCGCCGTCAGCGCCTTCCAGGCACTGGGAATCTCCGATCTCTTCATCCCGACGAGGCCGTGCTTGCCGGCTTCGAGATGCACCATCCAGAACGCGGAGGCGAAATACAGGATCGCCGGGATCACCGCGGCCTTGACGATCACGGCGTAATCGACGCCCAGCGTCTCCGCCATGATGAAGGCGACCGCGCCCATCACCGGCGGCATGATCTGGCCGCCCATCGAGGCGGTGGCCTCAACGCCGGCGGCAAAGGCGCGGCGATAGCCGAACTTGATCATCAAGGGAATCGTGAACTGGCCGACGGTAACGACATTGGCGACGCCCGAGCCCGAGATCGTTCCCATCATGCCCGAG
This sequence comes from Bradyrhizobium sp., assembly GCF_035484855.1. Classification (GTDB taxonomy): domain Bacteria; phylum Pseudomonadota; class Alphaproteobacteria; order Rhizobiales; family Xanthobacteraceae; genus Bradyrhizobium. Next base: position 61,000 of record NZ_DATHOP010000109.1, on the reverse strand, counting down.
GCAAACACCGCGACCTTGGCGGGTCCGCCGCGGGTGCCGCCGAACAGGCCGAGCGAGACCTCGGTGAACAGCTGGATCATCCCGGCGTGCTCGAGGAACGAGCCGAACAGGATGAACAGGAAGATGTAGGTCGCGGAAACGTAGATCGGCACGCCGTAAAAGCCTTCGGTGCCGTAGGCGAGATGCGTGACGATCTGGTCGAAGCCATAGCCGCGATGGTTGAACGGCGCCGGCAGATACTGACCGAAGAACCAATAGAGGATGCAGGCGCCGCACATCAGCGGCAGCGCCAGGCCCATCAGCCGCCGCGCGCCTTCGAAGATCAGGATCGCTAGCAGGGTGCCGACCACCAGATCGAGCCGGGTCGGATCGCCGTCGCGCCCGATCAGGTCGGCGTAGAAGATCCACTGATAGAGCCCGCACAAAAATCCGGCGGCGCCGATCAGCCAGCCGGCGGCGCGGCCGGCATTGCCTTTGGCGGTGAAGTTGCCGACCAGGCCAAAGGTCATCAGGATCAGGAAGCCGACATGGACGCCGCGCACCACCTGGCTCGGCAGATAATTGAAGGCGGCGACATAGAGTTGAAAACCCGCGAACAGGATGCCGATCGCATAGGCGAGATGACCCCAGCCGCCCGGCCCAAAGCCTTCCGGAAAACCGTGTTCGAAATTGTCGAACGAAGCCTTGACGGGCGCGCCTGCGTCCACGGCCTGCAGCATTCCTGTCGTTCCCCCGAACGCCCAAATCAATTGACGTCTTATAACGCGGCCGCGCCGTTCGTTAATATACGAGGTGCGGGCCCGCGCTGCGTCCCCATCTTAAAACGATTCTCTTCAGGAAGAATGGCTGGCGCCATGGCATCCGAAATGCCAGGCTTATTTAATGAGGCCTTTTTCCTTGTAGTAGCGAATGGCGCCGGGGTGGAGCGGCACCGGACTTCCCATGGCCGCGTTTTCCAGCCTGATCTCCTTGCCGGCCGCATGCGCATTGGCCAGCTCGGAGAGCTGCTCGAAGATCAGCTTCGTCATCCGGTAGGCGAGATCGTCGGAGACCGCCGAACTGGTCACGAGATAATTGACGACGGCGGCGGTCGGCACGTCCTTGTCCTGGCCGGCATAGGTGCTGGCGGGGATCAGCACGGAGACGAAGGGCGGACCGATCCGGTCGACCACCTCCTTCGGCACCGCCACCACGGCGATGTCGGTCGAGGTCGAGAGATCCTTCAGCGAGGCGACCCCGAGGCCGGCCGATTGCAGCGTGGCGTCGAGCTGGCGGTTCTTCATCAGGTCGACGGATTCGGCGAACGGCAGATACTCGACCTTGCGGAGGTCCTTGTAGCTCAGTCCGGCGGCCGCCAGGATGGCGCGCGAATTGAGCTCGGTGCCCGACTTCGGCGCGCCGACCGAAAGACTCTTGCCCCTGAGGTCGGCGAGCGTCCTGATGCCGCTGTCGGCGGTGGCGACGATCTGGATGTAGTTGGGATAGATGGCGCCGATGGTGCGCAGCTTGTCGAGCTTCGACCTGAAGCCCGCCTCCTCGTCGCCCTCCCACGCCGCTTTCAGCGAATCGCCCAGTGTAAACGCGAGCTCGCCGCGACCCTGCTGCAGCAGGATCAGGTTCTCGACCGAGGCCTTGGTGGCCTGCACCTGGGTTTTGACGCCGGGTATCCCGTCGCCGAAGATTTTTCCGATCGCAACCCCGAGCGGGTAATAGACGCCGGAGGTGCCGCCGGTCAGCACATTGATGAAGGGCTGCGCCTCGGCTACCGGCGCCGACAGAATCGCCATGGCCGCCACGACGGCAACCCGCCTCGAAATCCCCCGCATTGCCCGTCCCCGATTTGGCCGGGAAATTGGACGGCGCGGTGCCTGCGGTCAACCCATTCGGCCGGCTAAAAAACAACCGCATCGACAAATAAGCGCTCGGCCGCACCGACCCAAAGATGGAACCCGCCTCGTTGGGCGCCGTTGAACCGGCGCCCGGCACGGAGGTTTTGCTTGCGGAAAGAGAGAGGCGTGGCTCGCGCGCTCGACGCGCTGAACTTCTTTCTCGCCGATGTCCGCGACGGTCTCGGGCCCTATCTCGCCATCTATCTCCTGACGGAACAAAAATGGGACCAGGGCTCGATTGGCCTCGTGATGTCGGTGGCAGCGCTGGCCGGCATTGCCGCGCAGACACCGGCCGGCGCGCTGATCGACCGCACCAGGGCCAAGCGCGCGCTGATGGTCGCGGCCGCAATCGCGGTGACCGCGGCCTGCCTGGCGCTGCCGCTGATCCACAGTTTCGAACTGGTGGCGGCGACGCAATCGCTGGCAGCCGCGGCGGCGTCGATTTTCGCGCCGGCGGTCGCGGCGGTGACGCTCGGCATCGTCGGCCCAAAAGCCTTCGCCGCGCGCATCGGCCGCAACGAGGCGTTCAACCATGCGGGCAATGCCACGGCCGCCGCGATCGCCGGGATCGCAGCCTATGTTTACGGTCCGATCGTGGTGTTCTGGCTGTTGGCCGCGATGGCCGTCGCCAGCGTGATCGCGACACTGTCGATTCCTGCGAACGCGATCGACCATCGCCTCGCGCGCGGCCTCGACGGCGCCGCGGATGGCCGCGGCGAAGGCGGCGACCAGCCGTCCGGATTCGCCGTGATGCTGGCCTGCAAGCCGCTTCTGATCTTCGCGATCTCAACCGTGCTGTTCCACTTCTCGAACGCGGCGATGCTGCCGCTGGTCGGCCAGAAACTGGCGCTGGTGAACCGCAACCTCGGCACCACGCTGATGTCGGTCTGCATCATCGCGGCGCAGATGGTGATGGTTCCGGTCGCCATGCTGGTCGGCCGCAAGGCCGACGACTGGGGCCGCAAGCCGATCTTTTCGGCAGCCCTTGCCGTGCTGGCGCTGCGCGGCGCGCTCTATCCGCTGTCCGACAACCCGTATTGGCTGGTGTCGGTGCAACTGCTCGACGGCGTCGGCGCCGGGATTTTCGGCGCGCTGTTTCCGCTTGTCGTAGCCGACCTCACCCGCGGCACCGGCCATTTCAATGTCAGCCAGGGCGCCATCGCCACCGCGACGGGGATCGGCGGCGCGCTGAGCGCCGCGGTCGCCGGTTATATCGTGGTGGGAGCCGGATACAGCGCGGCGTTTCTGACGCTCGCCGCGATCGCGGCGGGCGGATTGGCCCTGTTCGTCGCCATGATGCCCGAGACCGGACCGAACGCCCCCGTGCTTCGCGGGGGCGACCCTGCGCTTCGCCGCGTGCTGTGAGGTCGGGTCAACCCGGGCGAACGTTCACTGAAACGTCATGTCCACGCATTTCGAGACGTCGGAACCGATGCCGGGGGAAATGATGATGCAGCCGCGGACTTTCTGCGCCGTGGTGTCGCTGGCCCAGATCGCATAGCCGCCGGGACCGAAGAACGAATTGGTGTTCGGCGGCTCGGTCTCGGTGGCGTCGAAGTCGTAATTGGAGTCGGTATCGAAGATGCGCGGCTTCTTGCTGCAGCCGCCGTCGGCCTGGACGTTGAGCACTTCCTTGTTGTCGCGCGTCAGCGCCATGCTGACCTGGCAGCGGAAATATTCCGACGTCTTGGCGTTGAACACATAGGCGTAGGATTTGCAGGTCGCGGTGCTGAGCTTGCCCGGGGCGAGCCCGCGGCTGCAGGAAATCCGCTGGTTGTGGCTGAGCTTGAAATCGTCGGCCCGGGCAACGGAAACCAGCGTCGCCGCCGACAGCGCCACACCCAGACAGATTTTCATGACGTGGTTCATCCGAGTAATCCCTATGACGTATTTGCAAAGAACAGTTCCAGACCGAAACTGAACATAGTCGCGAAGCCGACGGCGGGAAATCCCAAAGTCTTGAACGACCCACACCGCGGCGCATCGCGTGGTCGTATTGACGGCTTCATGACGTTCGTGATTTGTTCAAAATGGGCAGGGACGCCGATGTCCTTTCGGACCATTTGCTGGGAGCAAGCAGGATGATGCGATTTTCGATCAAGATTCTGGTGACGGCCGCGGCGCTCGGCGCCTTGACGACGTCAGCGTTCGCGCAAGCCGCCACGCCCGAGCCCTGGGAGCTGAAGACGGACATGGGCTATGGCTACGGCAAGGACGGCAAGACCTTTGCCTACAAGATGGGGACCGATAATGCCGGCCTGCTCCTGAAGGGCGCCAAGAAGGTGCCCAAGGGCACGCTGTTCTTCGTGACCCAGAACGGACAGCTCTACATGCGAACCGCGCCGTATCTCGAAGGCGACGGCAAGTTCATGTTCGGGCCGGAGTGAGAGCAAGCTCCATCGTCGTCCCGGCGAAGGCCGGGACCTATAATCCGCGGCGGCCGTAAATAGAAAACGGCGTTGACGACATTGCCAAAACGAAAAGTCACGGCGTATGGGTCCCGGCCTTCGCCGGGACGACGTCGAACTAAAACGCCGCCGCCAATTCCTTCGCGCCGGGCAGCCTGCTGTTGCTGTCCATCCTCTCGTCGGTTACCGCGAGCAGCTTCGCCACCGTGTTGTGGCGGATCGCGACCGGATTGCGCTCGTAGCCAGAGCGCTGGAAGAAGTTCGAGGTCGGGACCACTTCGCGCATCGCCTGCGGCATCGTCACCATGTCGAGGCCGGTGCCGTCGCCGGTCAGGTTCATCATCTCGAGCTCTGCGGCGGTGAGCGGGCGCATGAAACCCTTCTGGCGCGCGAAGATCACCGAGGTCAGGAGCTTGTGGGTCTGCAAGAGCGGACCGACATCGATGTCCAGCACCATGGCATGCAGCGCCCAGCCCTTCGGCGTGTCGCCGACCTTTTCGTGCTGCGCCCATTCGTCCGGCACCGAGCGCGCCAGCGCCACCATCTTCCTCAGCACCTCGATCTTGTGATCCATCGCCTGGCGCGGAGGCCCGCTCAGCGTCGCGGCCTTCGCCGCAAGCGCTTTCACAAATTCGGGACCCTGTTCGGCGAGCAGTTCGACGGTGTTGGTGGTGAGCAGTTGGTTGTAGCCGATCGCGGTCGAGATCGCGCGGGTGCCGTGAAACCCCGATTGCGAGGCATGGGTGCCGTTGCCGCCGGTCTCGAACGCATAGACCCGCACCGCCTGCTCCCGCGTCAGCCCCGCCGCCGCAGCTGTCAACGCATAGGCGCGCTTGAATTCGAGGTCGTTTGCCGGCTGCTGCGGCACGAACTGGAAATTCTCGGCCGCGGCCTTCAGCAGATCGGCGACCACAGGAATATATTTGCGCTCGCGGCGCGGCTCCTGCGGCTCGGGCGCTGACGGCTCCGGGTTGACCGGGCGCGGCGGACCGGCATAGACCGGCGGCTGCGTCAGCACATAGTCGTCGGGCTCGATCTGAACATGCTCGCGCCGCTTGGCGTTGCGGCCGCGCCGCTTCTCGGCGATCGAATTCCAGTAGGCATCGGCCTCCGCCTCGAACGCCGCGCGGGCCTGCCGATATTCGGCGAACTTGCGGCGATATTCGGCGATCGCCTGGGGCGAAGCGGCCTGCGCCATGGCGTCGGACGTTGCGGCCGGCAGCGATCCCGCCTCGGCGGCGACGACCTGCCGCCCGATCAGGAGCAGCGCGAACGTGAACAGACAATTGCGAATCGCATGAGGACGCATGGCGCCGTTGTAGCAAGCATATCGCGCAAGTCAGCCCCCGAAAGGGGTGATCGTCATTCCGGGGCGATGCGAAGCATCGAACTACGATGTGCAATTGCACATCGGAGAATCTCGAGATTCCGGGTCTGGTCCTTCGGACCATCCCGGAATGACGGCTTCGATTGCTTCACGCGGTCACTTCCAGGCGAACACCGGTTGTTCCAACTCGGCGACGCGGGTGTCGCGTCCTGCGAGCACTTCGCGGAACTGGTAGATCAGGGCCGCGGTCGGCGCGTGGATCAATCCGCCGGCGTGGTGAAAGCGGATCACGCGGCGCGTGCTTTCGGGAATGGCGATGAAGTCGAAGGCGTCCTCACGCTCGATGTCGTCGAGCGCGATGCGATGCACCGAAGCGACCTCGCTTGGGTTCGGCGATATCGCCGCATTCGCCCCAGCCCACAGTACGACCGGGGTAATGAGATAGCCGGAGCGCGTCGGATAATCGTCGAGCAGGCCCAGCACATCGGCTTTGCCGAGTTCGAGGCCAAGCTCCTCATGCAGTTCGCGCAGCGCGGCTTGAACCGGGGTCTCGCTTGCGTCACAGCGTCCGCCCGGCAGCGCCCATTGACCGCGATGGGCGCGCAGGGCCGCCGCGCGCTTCGTCAGCAACAGCGCCGTCTCGTTGCTGTCGGAACCTGCTTCGACCAGCGCGATCGCCACCGCGGCGCGTTTCAGCGCGGGCGCGCTCGCGCTCTCCGGCAGCCGCGCAAAGGCGGCGCAGCGCGCCTGGATATTCCGCCTGGTGGCATCGTTGAACGGCCGGCTCATGCCCTTGACTACAACACGCCGCCGCTTGATGAAATGAGGCGAGATGCGAATTCACCGCCGGAACCGGAATGACAGCCATGACCGACAAGGCCGCCGAGAAATTGCTGAAGGCCTCCGGCTGGAGCATCGTCGAAACCACCGGCTTCGTGCACCTGGTCGGGCCGCTGTGGCAAAGAATCGTCGACGGCGCGCATGAATATGCCCTCGTCGCCCAGGACAAGCACCATAACCGGCGCGGCCTGGTGCAGGGCGGGGTGCTGATGACGTTTGCCGACCGCACCTGCGGCATGACGGCGCGCTACGTTTCGGGCAAGACGAAACTCGCGACCGTTCAGCTCGACACGCATTTCGTCGAGTCCGGCAAGATCGGCGAGACCCTGATCTCCAGGCCGCGCGTGGTACGCTCGACCCGCAGCCTGGTTTTCGTCTCGACCGAGGTCACCGTCGACAAGCGCTGTATCGCAATGGCCAGCGGCGTGTTTAAGATATTGAAGAATGAATAAGCCTTCTTCACCTCTCCCCGTTCTTCACGGGGAGAGGTGAAATTCGAGTGTAACTCGAATTTCGGGTGAGGGGCGAGGCACACTGCTCAACCCATCGTCCGCACTCGCTGAGGGAGCCCCTCACCCCAACCCTCTCCCCGCGAAGAGCGGGGCGAGGGAGCACATACTGAGAAGGACTGTCCCCATGCACTACCGCAACCTCGGCCGCAGCGGCCTGAAGATTTCGCCGATTTGTCTCGGCACCATGATGTTCGGCGGCCCGACCGACGAAGCGACATCGACGCGGATCGTGGCGAAAGCGCGCGAGGCAGGCGTCAACTTCATCGACACCGCGGACGCCTATAATGGCGGTAATTCCGAGCAGGTGGTGGGGCGGGCGATTTCCAACAGCCGGCACGGCTGGGTGCTCGGGACCAAACTGGCCAACCAGATGGGCGACGATCCCAATCGCGGCGGGCTGTCGCGGCGCTGGGTGCTGCAGGCGGCCGATGAAAGCCTGAAGCGGCTCGGCACCGACTATATCGACATCTATTACCTGCATAAGGAAGACCATTCGACGCCGCTTGGCGAGACCGTGCGCGCCATGGGCGAACTGATCCAGGCCGGCAAGGTGCGCTATTTCGGCGTCTCGAACTATCGCGCCTGGCGGGTCGCGGAAATCTGCAACATCTGCGACGATCTTGGCATCGACCGCCCGATCGTCAGCCAACCCTATTACAACGCCATGAACCGGATGCCCGAGGTCGAGCATTTCCCGGCCTGCAATTACTATGGGCTGGGCATCGTGCCCTATAGCCCGCTGGCGCGCGGCGTGCTGACCGGCAAATACGCCCCCGACACAGCCCCCGACAAGGAGACCCGCGCCGGGCGCAACGACAAGCGCATGATGCAGACCGAGTGGCGGCCGGAATCGCTGCAGCTGGCGCAGGAGATCAAGCAGCATGCGGAGAAGAAGGGCATCACCGCCGGGCAATTCGCGGTGTGCTGGGTGCTGAACTCCGCCTTCGTCAGCGGCGTGATCGCAGGTCCCCGCACCGAGGCGCAATGGGACGACTATATCCGCGCGCTCGACTACACGTTCACCGCCGAGGATGAGGCGCTGATCGATCGGCTGGTCGCATCAGGCCATCCGTCGACGCCGGGTTTCAACGATCCGGGCTATCCGATCGAGGGACGCAGGGCGCGCACGGCGGGGTGAAGCGCCTGCGACCGACGCGGCAATGTCAGCGTCGGTCGCTGTTCGTGACTATTTCTTTCGGCTCGACTTCTTGGTGGTCTTTTTGCCGCGGCTCGGCGCGCTGCGCGACGGCGCGGCAGGCCGTGCTGGACGAGCCTTGCGGCTGCGCTGCGCACGGTGTTCGCGACGCTGCAGGTGCTGACGCCAGGCGGCGGTGCGGCCCTGGATATACTCGGCGACGGCGCCGCTGGTCGGCAGATCGGGCATCGTATGCTCGTCGTAACTGCCTTGCTGGTTGCGCAGCGGCAGGGTTGAGACCTTCTCGGCATGCAGGCGCTCCATCACCGATGGCTGCGACAGGTCTTGCTGCACGTCCACGGGCACCGTGGCGGAGACCGGAATCTCGACGCCTTGCAGCGGATCGTCCGAGAGCGGCCGCGGCGTCGCCAGCGTCAATACGTCGCCGAGATCGGGGGCCGCCTTGTCGCGCGCGGTCAGCGGCGGGATGTTCCAGCGCAGTTCGATCGTCTTCAGCACCGAGGTGTGATCGATGGTGCCGCGCTTGGCCCGGAACACGGTGCCCGGCGCGATCCGCGGTGAAATCAGCAGCGCCGGCACGCGGACGCCGAAGCGGGTGAAGTCGAAGCCGAACTCGCCGGCGGAGTCATCGGGCGGAACCGCGCCCCAGGGCGGCGCCACATGGTCGTAATTGCCGCCATGCTCGTCATAGGTGATGATCAGCAGCGTATCGTTCCAGTTCGGGCCATTGCGCACCGCGTAATAGACGTCGTGCATCAGCTTCTCGCCCAGCGCCACGTCGTAATTGGGATGCTGGCTGTTGCCGTTGGCGCCCCAGTCCGGTTCGAGGAACGAATAGGCCGGCAACGTGCCGTCGTCCGCCCGCTCCTGGAAGTCGCGAAAATGCCCGTAATGGGTATCGGGCGCCGCGCGGGTGTCGGGAAAATCCATCCGCGTCATCGGCTCGCTGTTGTAGCCGTAGATCCCCCAGTCGACGTTGCTCTTCGACATCTGCCCGAAAATGCTGGTCGTGGTGAAGAACTTGGCGTGGGCGTTTTTCAGGAAACCGAGCGATGTCGCCGCCGCCGCAAACCCCCGGTTCGGCAAGGTCTGGGTCGGCGCCGAAGAGAACCAGTGATCGCAGACCGCAAAACCCCTGGCGAGAGCGGACATGATCGGCAGCATCTGCGGGGTATACATTCCCATGATTTCCGATGGATCGGTGCCCGGCAGCGTATCCTTGAACCCATTGGCGAGATCGGAGGCGATCGCGGCCTTGAAGTCGATCAGGAAACCCTTGTTGGCGGGAATCTGGTTCGGCTTCGGAGTGTCGGTCGAGAACAGCTGATAATTGGTGTGCTGATATCCCTCGCCGGGATCAGCGCCCGGCATCCGGTAGGGATGCGGCGAAGAGCTATCGATCTTGTAGACCTTGAACTCGCGGCCGGTGTCGTCGGGATTGGACTCGTTCCCGGTCAGGCCTTCGTAGGGCTGACCGCCCGGGGTCTTTTGGCCCTCGTAGAGAAACCCCAGCATCTGGTCGAACGAGCGGTTTTCCAGCATCAGCTGAACGATGTGCTTGATAGCGCCGAGTTGATTGGCCATTGGCTCATGATCCGTGGTTGCAATGATTTATCGTCTAATGGATTGATCGTGACGCAACTCATGATTGTGGCAGGACCCGCCGCCGTCAAGCAAAAAATGGCTTCTCGGAACCGGTTTAGCCGCGACGCTGTAGCCCGACGCAGGTCGCGCCTTGCGCAATAATCCCCGACGGTTTGCGAAGCCGATGCCGGAGAACGCCGACCGTGGAGAAGAAAGTCGTGGCTATTCGGGCTTAAAAGGCGCAATGCGAGGGTGGCAGGATGGTTTGCGCGAAACGTTGCGAATACCGGGCCGCAAAGGAAGCTCCATGCAAATTCTCTCGCCGCGCCACGTCAAGACCGAAGAGTCGCTGCGTCTCGGGGTCGGTGAGGGCTGGTACTCGACCAAGGTGAGCGGCACCTTCGTCACCGGGCCGCACGTCACGCGGGAGGATTGCCTTTCCAGGATCGCCGAACTCAACCCGGCGCCGGCCAAGAAGAAATTCTGACGACCCGGCCGATCGCCAATCGAGGAGGCTTCGAGATGGCCCTCACCGAAGGCCAGTTTCAGGACTACGACTTCAACCGCAGGGTCGTGTTGTTCACGATGAAGAATGACGAGGCCGTTGTCGCCTGCGCCATCTCCACCGACGCGATGGATTTGATCGAGGGAACCTCGCGCACGACGCCCGAGCAGCGCCAGCAGCAATTCTTCCGGCTGCGCGACCGCATCGAGGCGCGCGCGGCGCGGAAATTCAGCGATGTCGAGCTGGAGGGCAACCCGCCGGGCGTGATCCTGCGCACGATCGACTTCCGGCCGGAGCTGTAGTGAAGCCGCGGATTTAATCTAGTCTTCGGTCTCCAGTCCGGTCGGCATCGGCACGTTTTCGGGCTCGAGCTTCAGGCCGGCGGCGAGCGCCACGGTTTCGATCAGCGCGGCAAAATCCTTTTCCAGATAGGCCGATGGATCCGGCTTCAAGGTCGCCGCGCCAAAATGGCTCTGCAGCGCCTCCCTTGTTGCGGCCGTCACCGGCATGGCGACGCCGAGCTCGCGGGCGGCCTGCAGGCCGAGATCGAGGTCCTTGCGCAGCAGCGTCGGCGTAAAGGTCGTGGTGAGGTCGAGATTGACCAGCGCGTTGCTCTTGTATTTCGTAAACGTCGAGCCGAGCACGCTGGCATTCATGAAGTTGAGGAAGGCGTGGCGCGGCACGCCGGCCTTTTGCGCCAGGATGGTGATCTCGGCCAGATTCTGGATCACGACGCCGAGGAAGACGTTGTGCGCGATCTTGCAGATGCGCGACAATTCGCCCTCGCCGACATAGGACACGCCGGAGGCGGCGATGATCGCCAGATAAGGCTGCACTTGGTCGAAGGCAGCCTTGGGACCGGACACGACGGTGGAGAGCTTTCCGGCCTTGACGGTCTTGCCGTTGCCCGAGACCGGCGAAGAGATGAATTCGCAGCCCAGTTGCTTCAACCGCGCGCGGATCGCTTCCGACTGTTCGACCCCGATCGAGGAGCAGTCGACCAGGATTTTCGGCCGCGGCCCGGAGGCGCTCGCAACCAGGCCGTGGTCGCCGAAATAGACCTGTTCGAGATCCTTGCCCGTCGACACCATCGTGAACACGATGTCGCAGCCGGAAAGTTCGCTCGGTTGGTCGACGATGCGCCCGCCCTTCTTCGCGAGCGGTTCGGCTTTGGCGCGGGTCCGGTTCCAGATCGCAACATCGTGGCCGGCCTTCACCAGCCGCTCCGCCATCGGATAGCCCATCCGTCCCATGCCGATCCAGCCGAGGGAATGTTTTGTCATGTTCTTGCTCCTGTTTGCGTTTGACTGCGGGCGAAGCGACGGCATACTCAAACCTCTATCCGTCATCCCCGCGCAACGGCTTCGCCGTTGTCGCTGAAGGTGCGAGCCTCTTCGGCGAGCCTCGAAGGATGACAGCCACCAGCCCGGCCGTTCATCCTTCGAGGCTCGCCCTGCGGTGCAAGGGCACCGCAGCGCTCGCACCTCAGGATGACGGATCGAACGTCCTCAATACCTGTTCGCGATCGGCAATTCTTCCGCGGGGAACAGCGTGATGACCTGGCACCCCCGGTCGGTGACGACGACTTCCTCTTCGATCCGCGCCGCCGAGAAGCCATCCTTGGCCGGGCAATAGGTCTCCAGCGCGAACACCATCCCCGTTTTGATCTCCATCGGGTTTTCCAGCGACACCAGCCGCGAGATGATCGGGCGCTCGTGCAGCGCCAGCCCCAGCCCATGGCCGAACTGCAGGCCAAACGCCGCCATTTCGCTGGGGAAGCCGAATTCTTCCGCCTTCGGCCAGACCTTTGCCACCGTGTCGGTGGAGACGCCCGGCTTGATCAGCGCAATGGCGTCGTCGAGCCACTGGCGGCACTGCTTGTAGGCGTCGTGCTGCACCGGCGTGGCGCGGCCGATGTTGAAGGTGCGGTAATAGCAGGTGCGGTAGCCCTGATAGGATTGCAGGATGTCGAAGAAGGCCTGATCGCCCGGGCGCAGGATGCGGTCGGTGAAATTGTGCGGATGCGGGTTGCAGCGCTCGCCGGAGATGGCGTTGATCGCCTCGACGTCGTCGGAGCCCATCTCGTAGAGGATCTTGTTGGCCAGCGCCACGATGTCGTTCTCGCGCACGCCGGGCTTCAGCGCCTCGTAGATCGAGTGATAGACGCCGTCGACCATGGCGGCGGCCTGGTTGAGCAGCATGATCTCGTCGATGTTCTTGATCTCGCGCGCGTCCAGCATCACCTGCTGGCCGTCGACCACCTTCATGCCGGCCTTCTGCAGTTCGAAGAACATCGCGGTCTCCGCAATGTCGACGCCGACCGGCATGTCGGCGACGCCGGCTGTGCGCAGCAGGCTCATGACTTCCTCGGCATGCGCCTTCATCAACCCGACCGCCGGCGGCACGGTGCCGCGCATGCCGAGCATGCCGGCCTTGCAATTCTCCGGCAGCAGCCAGTCGCAATTGATGCGGTGATGCACCGCGGCCGAGCCAAAGTCCCAGACGATCGGCTCGCCGTCGCCGGCCAGCAGCGCGAAGCGACAGAGCTTGTCGCGCTCCCACTCGCCGATTTTGGTGCCGCTGACGTAGCGGATGTTGTTGACGTCGAACAATAGCAGCGCGCCGCAGCCGGACGCCTTCAGCGCCGCCCGCGCACGCGCGAGGCGATAATGGCGCAGCCGGTCGAAATCGATCCGGCGCTCGAAATCGACCGACATGTGGCCATGCGCTGGGATCGCACGATCCCAACGCCAATGCGGCTCAAGATGTTCAGGGCGGATCAGATGCGGCGACAGCGCGTTCGGAACATTCATGGGGGATGACCGGCTGGAGGGCGTTGCAATCGATTGCATAAAGGGTTTTATAGGCGTGTGTCAAGGACGCGGCGGGCTTTCTAAATGCCCGATACCGGGCGTTGGTTGCGATGCGGAAGACCTTCGAATGACGCACAGAGGCAGCACAGGATCAGCGCGAGCCACAAAGCCAACGGCTTCCTCGCGCCCGACGATAAAGGATGTGGCCGAAAAATGCGGCGTGCACCCCTCGACGGTGTCGCGCGCGCTCTCCGGCGCGATGAGCCATCTGGTCGCTCCCGATGTCGCCAGGCGCATCCGCGCCGCCGCGGCCGACCTGGGGTATCAACCCAATGTGATCGCCGCCGGCCTGCGCACCGGGCGAAGCGGCCTGATCGGCGTGCTCGCCCCCGACATCGCCGACCCCGGCTTTCCGCCGGTGCTTTCCGGCATCACGGAGACGCTCGGCGCCGAGGGTTATGCGACCATCGTCGTCGACGTCGGGCCCGATCCCTCGCGCGAGCAGGAACTGGTCGAACGATTGATCGCACGCGGCGTCGACGGGCTGGTGCTCGCCACCGTGACGCTGGACGATCCCGTGGTCGCCCAATGCCGCGCCGCATCGATCCCGGTCGTGCTGGTCAACCGAAGCGATGCGGCGCGAGCGCTGCCGGCGGTCGTCACCGACGACGAAGCGGGCATGCGGCTTGCGGTCGACCATCTCGTCGGCCTCGGGCACAAACGCATCGGCCACATCGCCGGGCCGCAGCATGTTTCGACCGGCGCGCTGCGCCGGGCCGGCTTCAAGACGGCCACCGCGCGCGCGGGACTTTCGGCGCGGGACATCGCCATCGAAACCGCGCGTGCCTATACCCGCGAGCAGGGCCGTCTCGCTGCGCTGCGTCTGTTCGACCGCAAGACTATGCCGACCGCTGTCGTCGCTGCCAACGACCTGCTTGCGCTCGGCGTCTATGACGCGCTGTCCGAGCGCGGCCTGATTTGCCCGGCCGACATCTCCGTGGTCGGCCACAACGACATGCCCTATGTCGACATGCTGTCCCCGCCGCTGACCACCGTGCGCATCGCCCAGCGCAGCATGGGCAACCAGGCCGCGCGCCTGCTGCTCGACGCCATCGCCGACCCCGCCGCACGCAGGGAACGCGTGGTGCTGGAGCCAGTGCTGATCGTGCGGGGATCGACGGCGAGGCCAGCAGGGTAGAGTGGCGCGCCAGTCGGCGCCAGCGACCTGGCCATCGCAGGCCTCAACCGCACGTTGGTCCAGGATACGCTCAATATCTGCGCGCGAAATCGGCCGATCGAAGCTGAATTTCGAAGTTCGACCGGACCTCTCGAGGCCGCCGGCAATCGGCTCTTGTGTTGCCCGGTATCTTCAGACACGATTTGCCAACGCTTCGGCGTGCGCCAGACGGGCGAAAGAAAATCCAGGGAGCAAACGGTGATCCGACTAGTCGCAGCGCTGATCGCGCTTCTTTCCCTTGTTCCCGCCGCTTCTGCGCAGGACAAGCCGCCGGCCAAGGCGGTGCTGCTGCTCAACTGGTATGTCTACAGCGAGCATGCGCCGTTCTTCCTCGGGCTGGAGCGCGGTTATTTTGCCGAGGAAGGGATCGACCTGCAGATCCAGGAAGGCCGCGGCTCGGTTCCGACGGTGCAGGCGGTGGCCGGCGGGTCAGCCGATTTCGGCTATGCGGACGTGGCCTCGATGATCAAGGCCGCGGCGCAAGGCGCGCCGGTGGTGACGACCGGCGTGCTGCTGCAGAAGAGCCCTATGGCGCTGATTGGTCTGGCCGAACGCAACATCCATTCGCCCGCGGACATGCGCGGCAAGACGGTGGCGCTGACGCCGGGCGATTCGCTGTCGCTGGTGTGGCCGCTGCTGTTGAAGAAGATGGGCCTGAAGGAGGACGAACTCACCATCGTCAGCGGCGACCCGCAAACCAAACTCAACGCCGTGATCAACGGCCGCGCCGACTTGATGCTGGGCTATCTGAATGACCAGAACCTGCGGATCGAGAAGGCCACCGGCAAGCCGGTGACGGTGATTCCGTTCTCCGATTTCGGGGTCAACCTGATCAGCTCATGCATCGTCGTCAACAAGGACATGCTGGCGAAGAATCCGGAATTGGCCCGCCACTTCATGAAGGCCGCCGCGCGCGCCGTGCAGGCCACCGAGAAGGATCCGGAGGCCGCGGTGGATGCGCTGCTGAAGGCCTATCCCAAGGCCGGCGAGCGCAAACTGCTGCTCGACGGATTGAAGCTGACGCTGCCGCTCTATCACACCGAGGAAACCAAAAGCCTGCCGCCGTTCCAGGTCAGCCCGGCGAATTTTGCCAGTTCCGTGTCCGTGCTGGTGGAATATGCCGGCGTCAACAAATCCGCCGCGGACCATCCGCAGGATTTCTACGCGCTGCAATACCTGCCGAAATGAGCCAGGAGAAAAAACCATGACAGGTCCCGCCATCAAGACCACCACCGTCGGCTCCTATCCGATTCCCAGCTGGCTGGTGGCGGCGCCGTCGGAGCAGGCGCTATCGGATGCGACGCGCGTGGTGATCGCGACCCAGGAGCATTCCGGCATCGATCTGGTCTGCGACGGCGAACTCTACCGGTTCGACATCAATCACCCCGAGACCAACGGCATGATCGAATACTTCGTGAAACCGATGCGGGGCGTCCGCACCGAGATCGGTTTTGACGAACTCATGGAATACCGCGCCCAGCCGGGCATGCGATTCCGGACGCGACCGCCCGCCGTGGTCGACGGCGCGCTCGGAAGCGGCACGCTCAATCTGGCCGATGCCTGCGCGCGGGCCAAAGCGCTGGCGAGCCGGCCGCTTAAATTCACCGTCACCGGTCCGCACATGCTGGCGAAAACCGTGCTGAACAAGCATTACAAGGACACGCCTTCGCTGTGCATGGCGATCGCCGACGTGCTGGCGCAGCAGGTCAGCCACATCGAGGCCGACGTGGTGCAACTCGACGAGGCCAATCTTCCCGGCCATCCCGAGGAATGGGAATGGGCGGCGGCCGCCATCAACCGCGTGCTCGACGCGGTCAAGGGCAAGGCAGCAGTGCATCTCTGCTTCGGCAATTACGGCGGCCAATCGGTGCAGAAAGGCAGCTGGAGCAAGCTGATCGCCTATCTCAACAGCCTGCATGTCGATCACATCGTGATGGAGAACGCGCACCGCCCCTTAGGCGAACTCGCCGTGTTCCGCGACCTGCGGCCGGAAATCGGCATGGGGCTTGGCGTCATCGACGTCAAGCGCACCGAGATCGAACGCGCCGACGAGGTCGCGCGCTCGATCGAACAGGCCGAACAGGCGATCGGCGCCGGCCGCATCCGCTATGTGCATCCGGATTGCGGGTTCTGGATGCTGAGCCGCACCATCGCCGACGGCAAGATCCGCGCCCTGGTGCAGGGACGGGATTTGTTCGAGGGACGGCTGAAGACGGTGGCGGCCTGACGCGCGACGGCTTCAATCGCCCTGCTGATCGTAGGCGGTTTCCCAGAACACTTGCTTCCAGTCGGTGACCTCTGACTTCAGACTGCCGATGCGGTTGAGGAACGCCGCGAAATAGGCGATGCGATGCGGCTGCGAGGTGAACTCGAAGCCGGGATCGTTGAGCAGGGCGAACAACTCGTCGACGCTTTCGGAGGCGTTCTGGGCCTTTTTCCACAGCACCGCGGCGGCGCGCTTGTCGGCGTTGCATTGCTTGATCGATTGCTCCAGCGCGTTGGCGACCGCCTTGAACAGGGTCGGGTTCCTGTCCC
This sequence comes from Bradyrhizobium sp., assembly GCF_035484855.1. Taxonomy (GTDB): domain Bacteria; phylum Pseudomonadota; class Alphaproteobacteria; order Rhizobiales; family Xanthobacteraceae; genus Bradyrhizobium. The sequence goes on along the minus strand of NZ_DATHOP010000109.1, from coordinate 44,194 downwards.
TGGTTTGCTTGCTCGCGAGCAACGTGACCTGCGTCAGCGGCCCGCCGAACACCTCGCGGCTGTCGGCGACGACATGGGCACCGGGCAACCTCAACCCGCGATCCGTAAAAGGCTGCACGCCGATATGCGCGGTTACGGTGGCCGAACCGTAGCCCGCCGAGAGGGCTGCGACCGCATCCGCGTGGCCGAGGCCGACCGTGAGATGATCGAGGCGATGCGGGTCGTTCCATAATTTCTCCGCCGCCATTTCCAGCATCATCGCATTGAAGGAGATGCGCACCGACGGCACCGCGATGCGGTCCTTCTCGGTGAAATCGGCGATGGTCTTGACGTTCGGATTGATGGTGTAAAGCACCATGGCGCCGTTCGACATGGTGCCGACGGCCTTGACCTCGTTGGGAGTGCCATGGGTCTTGTCCCAGAGCGTCAGCACGGACGGCAGCGCGGCCGCGCCATAGTCGGCCGACCCCGACAGCAACGCATCGATGACGGGCGCCGGGCCGCTCAAGGTCGTAGCCGTGGCGTCTACCTTGCCAAGCCCGAGCTTGCTCGCCTCCTGCTGCAGTACGCCGCCTGACACCATCATGTCGACGGGAAGATAGAGCAGCCCACGCTGCTGGACGAAACTGACCTTCAGCGGGGTTTGCGCTGATGTGATCGCGGGCGCCGCGATAAAACTGGCGCCACCGGCCATGGTGGCGATGGCATGTCGCCGGCTCACCAGCCGATCGCGCTTTTTCACCGGCATTTTCTCAGCTCCCGATCCAGTCGTTGTTTTTATCGCTCTCGCGGCCGCTATGCTGGCGGCTTGACCCATGATAGGCAGAGTTTGGGCGCATCAACAACAATAACAGCGGGAGGGATTCTCGCGTGGCGCCTGGGCCGGATTCGAATTGCAATGAAAATCACTTCTGTATCGGGCGTCGTCTATCGCCAGCATCTCAAGGCAGGCTCCGCCACGCCGAAATTCGCCGGCGAGGGGCGTAGCGCGTTCGAGACGCTGCTGGTCAAGGTCGAGACCGACAGCGGGATCACCGGCTGGGGCGAAGCGTTTCCGCACCGGATCTGGCCGGCCGTCAAATCGCTGCTGGAGAAACTGATCGCGCCGGTCTGCATCGGCGCGGAGGCGAGCGACATTCCCGCGCTGATGAAGAAGCTGATCTATCACGTACACGGCGTCGGCCGCGCCGGGCCTGTGATGTATGCGCTGTCGGGCCTCGATATCGCGCTCTGGGACATTCTTGGGAAATCGAAAAACCTGCCGATCTACAGGCTGCTCGGCGGAGAGCCATGCGAGAGGTTGCCGGCCTATGCCAGCCTGCTGAAATACAATGACACCGACATCGTCGTCCGCACCAGCGAGGAGGCGCTGGGCCGCGGGTACCGCGAACTGAAAATCCACGAAACCGGCCGCGCCGAGATCACGGCGGCGGCGCAAGTGCTGCGGCGGCACAATGGCGGCTCGTTGATGGTGGACGTCAATGCGCCGTGGACGCCAGCGGAAGCCTTGGCGGCGGTGGCACCCTTGCGCGAACTCGGGTTGAAATGGATCGAGGAGCCGGTCTGGCCGCCGGAGGATTTTGAGGCCGCCCGCCAGGTAAGCCGCAGTGGCGTTCCCGTCGCGATCGGGGAAAACGTGCTGACGCCCGCAGATTTCGCGCGGCTGATCGACAGCCGGGCGGTCGACTACGTGCAGCCGAGCGCAGCCAAGATCGGCGGCATTTCCATCATGCGCGACATCATCGCGAATGCCAACGCGGCCAACATGGCGGTCGCGCCGCACTCCGCCTATTTCGGTCCGGGCCTGATCGCGACCGCGCATCTCGTTGCGGCACTGTCGCGCGCGCCGATGGTCGAGCGGCTGTATTGCGACCTCACGATGAGCCCGTTCGGCGACTGGTATGAGCCGGTGGATGGCCATCTTGCGGTTCCGCAAGGACCCGGCCTCGGCATCGATCCCGATCCGAAAATTCTGGAAAAACTGCGCGTCGCATGAGCCCGAGGACAAGATGAAAATTCAAGCGATAAAAGTCAATTTCGTTCGCCTGCCGCTGGAGGAGCCGCTGGTCGGCGCGCCCTACATGCCCGGAATGCTGCGCGAATTCTTCACCGTGCAGCTCCAGACCGATCAGGGCATCGAGGGCATCGGCGTCACCGGCTTCGGCGGCAAACTGGTGCGCGCGCTGCGTGCCGCGATCGAGGACTTTGGCGAGTTGATCATCGGCGACGACCCGATGCGCACCGAGCAGGTGATCGCAAAACTGCGGGCCGCGTCCGCCTCCTGCGGCCGCGGCGGCATTGTGGATCTCGCGCTGTCGGCGATCGATACGGCGTTATGGGACATCCGCGGCAAAGCCTTCGGCATTCCCTTGGCGCGGCTGTTGGGCGGCTTGCGCGACAAGGTGCCGGCCTATGCCTCTGGCGCGCTGACGCGCACCACGCCGAACGACAAGATCGAACGCGCCGCTTCCGCGCTGGTCGAGAAAGGCTACACTCAAATCAAGACCCAGATGGCGGTGGAAGGTTTTACGCCCGCGCAGGAAATCGAGCGCATCCGCCTGATCCGCGACGCGGTCGGGCCCAACGTCAATCTGATGGTCGACATCAACCAGCGCTGGAGCGTCGCGGAAGCGATCTCGATCGGCCGTCGCATCGAGGAGCTCGGCCTCGGCTGGCTGGAGGACCCGACCACCTGCGACGACTACCAGGGCCACGCAAAAATCGCCGACGCGCTGACGACGCCGGTCTGCGCCGGCGAATATCTCTGGGGCATCGAGCCGCACCGCCAGGCGATGTCGCATCATTCGATCGACATCACCATGATCGACCTGCTGCGGGTCGGCGGCGTCACGCAATGGATGAAGGTCGCCGGCATGGCGGAGGCCTTCAACAAGAAGGTCGCCAGTCATCTGCTGCCGGAAATCCACGTCCACCTGGTCGCCGCCATCCCGAACGGGCTGGTCGTAGAATACATGCCATGGACCTGGCGCTTGTTCGACGAACCGCCGATGCCGGTCAACGGCGAAATGACAGTGCCGAGCGGAGCGGGGCTGGGGCTGAAGTTTGCGGAGGATTTGTTCGAGAAGTATGGGGTGGGATAGCGCGGGAGGTAGTATCTCGTCGAGATACGGAAGCCTTGCAATACGTATCCTGAAGGGATACGTTGCGTCCATGATCCGGAGCTTCAAAGGGAAGTTTGCCGAGCCGATCCTTCAGGGCCGCATGGTCCCGAAGGGTTTCCCGGCAAATCTCGCCAGGGTGGCTCGCCGAAAACTAATCATGTTGGATGCTGCCGTCTTTCTCGAGGCCTTGAACTCGCCTCCCGGTAACCGCCTTGAAGCTCTCAAGGGCGATCTGGCGGGCAAGCACTCGATTCGCATCAATGATCAATGGCGGATCATGTTCAGGTGGACCGATGCGGGCCCCGAAGACGTGGAGATCATCGACTATCACTAGCCAGACCGGCCGCCTGTGGCCGCCGAATGGGAGTTAGCACATGGCAAAGAAACTTCCGCCGGTTCATCCCGGCGAAATCCTGCGGGAAGAATTTCTCGTTCCGCTCAAGCTGACACCTTACGCGGTCGCGGCCGCGCTGCACGTGCCGCGCACCCGGATCGAACGCATCGCGCGCGAGGAGAAGCCCGTTACCGCCGACACCGCGCTGCGGCTCGGAAAATTCTTCAAAACCGGAGCTGCGTTCTGGATGAACATGCAGGCGCGCTTCGATCTCGAAACCGCCGAAGACGCGCTTGCGCCGCAGATCAGGAAAATCGCGTCTTACGAGGCGGCGTGAGAGCGACGCTCTGGACTGCACAGTCGCAATCCACCATTCGCCGACGAAAAGGATGGCGGGTTACGCCGGAGCCTGTCATCGGGCCGCGCTTTGCGCGGACCCGTTGGGGCCCAACCCGCCCCACCGGCTCCATAAACAGTTATTTAATGCGAGCCGACCCGAAACCGGCTTATTTGGTGCTTGCTGCCGAGATGGGAGGTGACTGAATGCGCCAGATACCGCCGGGAACGAAAGGCACGTTCACGATGCGCGTCGAGCCTGCGCATCTCGCCAATCAATTCAAGGACGCGATGCTGCCGCCGGTGCTGGCGACGCCGATGATGATCATGATGATGGAAAACGCCGCGCTGAACGCGATCCGGCCGTATCTCGAGCCGGGCGAAAGCGTGGTCGGGACCGCGATCAATGTACGGCACCTCGCTGCAACCCCGGTCGGCCACACCGTTCGCGCCGAAGCCGAAGTGATCAAGGTCGAGGGAAAGCGGATCGAGTTCAAGGTCTCTGCGAGCGACGAGCTTGAGGAGATCGGCAACGGCACGCACCGGAGGACAGTGATCGATCTGCGCTCGTTCAACGAGCGCCTGGCAGCGAAGGCCAAGCGCTAGGGCCGCAGGGCGGATTGGAACCGGCGCCCTCGAACCCACTTCAGCAATGAGCATCGCCTGTTTGAGGGAGCCGATGCCATCGTCTGAGAGTAGCGGACAACCAATGGTGCCCAGCTAGGGCGGGACCACACAGATCTGCTAAGCAATTGACAGCATAAGTAATTTTTCGGAAAGAAGAATAATTACCTGCCCGGATCGCTACCCAAATGAGCGTGGATTGCCGTGATGCGCTATGATGAATCAAGGACTCAACGGAGATTCCAATGTCTACTTTTCAGGTAAGGCTCTTATCCGAGAATGACTATCAGAAAGTCGAGGCAAGCAGCGCGAAGGAGGCCGCCGAAACCCGTTATGGACGTGAGCTGTCGGAGATCGGGAGCAACCACCAACTCCGCGCGCTGGTGCACCAAATGATGTGGCCACGGAGACCAAGCCCGATGCAGTTCTATGATCGGGGCTGATCTGGAATGGAAGTCGAAGCCGCGATCACAAAGCGTTACAGAATTACGGTGACGGAATTACGGTGGATGCGGGTTACGCCTTGTGGAGGAGGGCTTCACCTCTAAATCCGTACGCGGAATCCATAATGTCCATGAGGGAACACAAGCGCGATTAGTCCGAAGATCAACAGAATCGCGACTATCCAAATACCGCTTTCGAGTAGGCAGGATGCAGCAAGTCGCAGCATGCCATTTGGGTAAAGCTTGCCGAAATTCGAGACCGATATCGTTCCGTGAAATTGATACGACCTGTCGCCAGTCGCCCTCACCAGATATATGCCGAGCGGACAGACCGGAATCCAAAAGACTGTAAATGTGTGAACGGAAAAATAGAGCGGCACGATATCGGGATCGCGGAAGAGTCCGAGAAGGGTGACTCCGCAGCCATTGAGCCGCCAAAGCGTGGGTGCCGCTTTGATCGGCGTCACATGGGAATTCAGTTGCCGATGTTTTCGCTGGCGCGCGCCCGCTTGCTCGGATGTGCGCGTGGGGTCCGCCGCCGTCGAGCTGGTTGGCCGCAACAGCCACGGCACACCAGCACAAAGGGCTAATATGATGATCAATCCGGCAATCGCGGTGATCGAGGCGGGTCCGAGCGCGCCGCGGTATTCGAACCACCGGAAGTCTCTACTCATCGCCGATAAGATGGCGATAAGCGCGCACCACACGACGACGGCTATGAGCCCAGCCTTCTTCCAGAAGGTTGCGTCCGTCCAGGACCAGGCGGTCGGTTGATTAGAAGCGGCCCCACGGGGAATAGCAGAAGCTTCCGATGGTATTTTCTCCGGGGCGTGCGCCCGATTTCGCAATTCCTGATCCGTTGCAAGCATTCGGTCGATAACACCGCGTACTTCGTCGGTAAGCGGAATACCGGCGTATTTGGCTGCGCGTTGAGGCGCCCATGACTTGAAATGCTCGAACGCGCCAGCCAAGGCCGTGGACGGCGCGCGACCTTCGGCCAAGTATTGTTCGAACCCAAGCGCCCATTGTTCATGACGCGCAGCCGTGAGTTCATCCGCATGTGCTACGCCAAGCCACTTGAGAATTACATCAAGATCGCTCCTTACCCAAGGAAGGGCGCGCGAGTCGTCCGCATCTCGTATCATTTCCTCAAGCCAGAGATGAGCGCTGTGGTGCATGAAGGAGAATGCGTCAGCGTCCTCGTACAAGGCGACGATTGCCTTGTTTTTCGAAAGCGAGATCTCTCCGCCGCGACCTTTGTGATCGGCGGTGGGGGTTTTGCCTCGTGCGGGCAATTCCGATTGGTGGTCGTGTGCCGTGGTTCCGCTTTGCGATGTTGGGTTCGCCGATTTCTGTTCGACCTTCTGAATCGCCTCCTCAAGCACAAGGCGTTCACGCTCAATCTCGGCGCCAGGAACTGGTGGCTTCTGATTACGCAGATTATCGACAAGGATCGTCCGCACGCGCTGATACAGCGCCTGCCGCATCTCGTCTGTATTGCTCTCCAGCCCTGCAACTGCCCGGGACAGAAGGGAATAGTAGTCAGCCATCGAGTACCCGACAGATAGGTTTTCGGGAAACGAGCCTTCCTAGATCCGCAACATGTCGACTTCCATTGCATCTAAACCGACCGGATTGGTCAAAGCCAATACCATCGACCAAGTCGGGAGCAGAAAATGGTGCCCGGGGGCGGAATTGAACCACCGACACAGCGATTTTCAGTCGCTTGCTCTACCAACTGAGCTACCCGGGCACTGCCCGGCGCTAAGGCCCGGGAGCGCCGGTTTATAGTCAGGCGAGGCAGCGCTGTCCACCACGCTGCGCCTGCCTGTCCGGCGTAGCCCGAAGGGCGAAGACGGGCGGCCAGGCGTGACGCAGCCTCGCTTCGTCACATCGCCCAAATGACTGGGAAATCTCACCTATTTGACCGCGACGGCGTCGCGCTACCGCTCCGCTTGCGGAGGAGGGCCGGGGTGGGGGTGGCGCCGCGAGTCAGACTGTTCGTATGGAGAGAGCTTCCCCCACCCGGATCGCATCTCACGATGCGACATAGCCGAAGCCTTGCTTCGGCGTCATTCCTGAGAACGGCCGCCGAAGGCGGCCTATGCTCCCCCGCGAGCGGAGAGGTGAGAAAGCCCGTTGTCGGGCTGGGCCATGGGCGTTTCACAAATTGCGTGAGATGGAATAGTGCCGGTGATTTGCCCGACATGTCAAAATGTTCTCGCGCTCAAACAATCCATGCCAGCGATGCCGTGCTACTTTGCATGGGGTTGTTTTCGATATTTTGCTATTCTGCGTCCTCGTCCGCGTTGTCGCGGCCGGGCACGACATAGGAGCCGGACAGCCAGCGGTTCAGGTCGACGTCGCGGCAGCGCTCGGAACAGAAGGGGCGCGAGGCCTCGGTGGCGGGCTTGCCGCAGATCGGGCACGGTTTTGGCTTGGGCGTTCGCTTGCCCCGGCCCGCGGCTTTTTTCGGTTCACGTGGCATTCAACCAGCCGAAGCGAATGGGAAAACCCTCGCCGCCGAGCAGCGTCACCGATTCGTAGAGCGGCAGGCCCACCACATTGCTGTAGGAGCCGACCATCTTGACCACGAAGGATCCGGCGATGCCCTGCACGGCGTAGCCGCCGGCCTTGCCGCGCCATTCGCCGGAGCCGATATAGGCCTGGATGTCGTCCTCGTTCAGCCGCTTGAAGCGGACGCGGGTCTCGACCAGGCGCTGGCGGAACGCTTCCTTCGGCGTCACCAGCGTGATCGCGGTGTAGACGCGGTGGTTGCGGCCCGACAACAGCCGCAGGCATTGCGCGGCTTCGTCGACCAGGTTTGCCTTCGGCAGGATGCGGCGGCCGACCGCGACCACGGTGTCGGCGGCGAGAATGAAGGCCCCGCGCAACTCGTCGTCGAGTTGCACCGATTTCAGCGCGGCGTCGGCCTTGGCCCGCGCCAGCCGGTTGGCGCAGGCGCGCGGCAACTCGCCCCGCTTCGGAGTCTCGTCGACGTCGGCCGGGCGCAGCGCGTCCGGCTCGATGCCGGCCTGGTTCAGCAGGGAAAGGCGTCGCGGCGAACCGGAGGCGAGAACGAATTTGGGGCGGCCTAGCATGCGGGTTTTTACCGGGGGCGGGAATGCGCGCGGAACCTATCGGAAGGGATGGGAGGAGACAACCGCGCCCATCTCCGACGGCGGCGAAAAGGGGCTCGTCATTCCGGGATGGTCCGAAGGACCAGACCCGGAATCTCGAGATTCCGGGTTCGATGCTTCGCATCGCCCCGGAATGACGGCGGTGTGCCATCACCCGCTCGCCGCGCCCGCCCGCGCAAAGCGCCGGCGGATGCGCATCGACAGGGCGTCGCAAACGTCGCGATAGGCGGCGAGCTTTTGCTCGCGGCTACCTTCAATGCCGGTCGGATCCTGGGTCGGCCAGTATTCGACCTCGGCGGCAATGGTGTGGGTGAGTTCCAGCGCCTTGTGGTGCGCCTCCGGCGACAGCGTGATGATGAGATCGAAATTGAGCCCCTCCCAGTCGTCGAGCTCCTCGAACGTCATCGGCCTGTGGGTGGAAATATCCTGGCCGAGTTCCGCCATCACCGCGACCGCGAACGGGTCGAGTTCGCCCTTGCGGGCGCCGGCGGATTTCACATAGAGGCTGCCTGGAAACATGTGCCGCAGCAGGCTTTCGGCCATCGGCGAACGCACGCTGTTCAGGGCGCATGCGAACAACACGGCCTGCGGGGCGCGCGCGCGCGGCGCGTCCACGGGGTCTAGCCTTTCCAGTGCAGCACGCAGATCAGCGTGAACAGCCGGCGCGCGGTTTCGAAATCGACCCGCACCTTGCCCTTCAGCCGTTCCTGCAGCGTGCGCGAGCCTTCGTCGTGGATGCCGCGGCGGCCCATGTCGATGGCCTCGATCTTGTCCGGCGTCGCGGTACGGATCGCCTCGTAATAGCTGTCGCAGATCATGAAATAGTCCTTCACGATCCGCCGGAACGGCGTCAGCGACAGCAGATGCGCCACCACGGGCGTGCTGTCCTCTTTGCGGATATCGAACATCAGCCGGTTGCCGGTGATGCCGATATGCAGCGTGAACGGCCCGTCACTCGCGCCCTCCGGCGCGAACAGGTTCTGTTCGATCAGATCGTAGATCGCGATCGCGCGCTCGTGCTCGATGTCGGGACCGGAACGCCCGATCGATTCCTCATCGAGCGTCACCGCGACGATGCGGTTCTGCGAATCCTTCTCTGGTGGCGGACTGCTCATGTCAAGTTGAGACGCATCCCGACCGAACGCGCATGTGCGTCCAGCCCCTCGGCCTTGCCGAGCGTCATCGCCGCCGGTCCCAGCGCGCGCAACTGGTCGGGGCCGCATTTCAGGATCGAGGTCCGCTTCATGAAGTCGAGCACGCCGAGGCCCGAGGAGAACCGCGCCGAGCGCGCGGTCGGCAGCACATGGTTGGAGCCGCCGACATAATCGCCGATTGCCTCGGGCGTGTGCGCCCCGATGAAGATCGCGCCGGCATTGCGGATGTTTGCCGCGAACTGCTCCGGCTCCGCGGTCATGATCTCCAGATGCTCGGCGGCGATGGCATTGGCAAGCTCCACGGCGTCATCGAGGCGCTTGACCAGGATGACGGCGCCAAAATCGTTCCACGAGGCGCGCGCGATGTTGGCACGCGGTAGCGTGGCAAGCTGCGATTCCACCGCGCGTTCGACCTCGGAGGCGAGCGCGGCCGAATCCGTGATCAGGATCGATTGCGCGTTGACGTCGTGCTCGGCCTGCGCCAGCAGATCCGCCGCGATCCAACCGGCATTGCCGGTGTTGTCGGCGATGACCAGCACTTCCGACGGCCCGGCGATCATGTCGATGCCGACCTTGCCGAACACCAGCCGCTTGGCCGCGGCGACATAGGCATTGCCGGGGCCGACGATTTTCGCCACCGGCGCAATCGTCGCGGTGCCATAAGCGAGCGCCGCGACTGCCTGCGCGCCGCCGACACGATAGATCTCGGTCACACCGCCGAGATCGGCGGCCGCCAGCACCAGCGGGTTGAGCCTGCCGTCGGGCGAAGGCACGACCATCACCACGCGGCCGACACCCGCCACTTTCGCGGGCACCGCGTTCATCAGCACCGAGGACGGATAGGCCGCGGTGCCGCCGGGCACATAGAGCCCGACCGATTCGATCGCGCTCCAGCGCCAGCCGAGCTCGACGCCAAGCGCGTCGGTGAAGCGCTCGTCTTTTGGCAGTTGCCTGCGGTGAAACACCTCGATGCGGTCGCGGGCGAATTGCAGCGCCTGCAGCGTCGCGGCGTCGCAGGCTTTTACGCCGGCGTCGATTTCGGCCGGCGTCACACGCAAGCCGCTCGCATCGAGTTCGAGCCGGTCGAATTTCAAGGTCGCCTCGATCAGTGCCGCATCGCCGCGCGCGGCGACATCGTCGACGATGGCGCGGGCGACAAGCTCGATATCGGCCGCCACCTCGCGCTTCATCGCGAGGAAGGCCGCGAATCGCTCGGTGAAATCGGCGCTGCTGCGGTCGAGGCGGACGGGCATGGTGGCTTTCCGGACCGGGATTCTCGGCCCACTGCTCAATGGCGCGGCGGGAATTGGCCGTCAACCCTTGAACTCGCTCCTTGCGTCATTCCGGGATGGTCCCAACGGGTCGGCGCTCTGCGCCGCCCCATGACAGGCTCCGCACCAGACCCGGAATCTCGAGATTCCGGGTTCGATGCGGAGCCTGTCATCGGGCCGCGCTTTCGCGCGGACCCGGTGGCATCGCCCCGGAATGACGGCCAAGTCACACCCCCAGCCCTGCGCCATCGGCGCCGTCGCTGGTTCCAAGGTCGTCGGCGCCGAGGTCGGTCAGCTCGCATTCCAGGCATTCGACGTCGAGCCGCAACGCCCCGCCATGGCTGAACAGCAACACGGCGCTGCCGCTCGGCGTGTCGGCGGGGTGGAATTCGATCCCGACCAGTTCGAGCGCGGTCTCCGCGGTGGCCGAACCGATGTTACGGGACTTGCACGACAGCACCCGGTCGAAGCGCAACGCTGCGATCAGGCGGCGCGGCGAGGTTTCGCCTGAAAACGTCTGTTCCCAGTCCAGCCGGCTCATGCCGATCACCAGCCGCCTCTCGTCCTGCCGCCACAGAATGTCGGAGGCCTGCACCCGGGCATCCTGGACGTGCGCCGAAATCACCGCGAGATCGTCGGCATCGAGCGCGATCAATTTGAGCTGAGGCGCCACCTTATCGCATCCCACGACCTATCCGCTGAGGCGCTCGATGGTGGCGCCGCAGGCCGACAATTTGTCCTCGAGCCGCTCAAAACCGCGGTCGAGGTGATAGACGCGATTGACCATGGTCTCGCCTTCGGCGGCGAGCCCGGCGATCACCAGCGACACCGAGGCGCGCAAATCGGTCGCCATCACCGGGGCGCCGCGCAATTGCGCGATGCCGTCGATGGTCGCGGTCTCGCCGTCGAGGCTGATCCGCGCGCCGAACCGCGCCAGCTCCTGCACATGCATGAAACGATTCTCGAAAATCGTCTCGGTGATCTGCGATGAGCCTTTGGCGCAGGCCATCAGCGCCATCAGCTGCGCCTGCAGGTCGGTGGGAAAGCCGGGAAATGGCGCGGTCGAAACCGTCACCGGGCGGATGCCGGCGCCGTTGCGGGCGACGCGAATGCCCTCATTGTTCGCGGTGATATCAGCGCCGGCCTGGCTCAGCACGTCGAGCGCCGATTGCAGCAGTTCCGGCCGGGCGCCGGCCAACTGCACATCGCCGCCGGTCATCGCCACCGCCATCGCATAGGTGCCGGTCTCGATTCGGTCGGGCAGCACGGTGTGCCGCGCGCCGTGGAGTTTTGCCACGCCCTCGACGATGACGCGCGGCGTGCCGGCGCCCGCGATGCGCGCGCCCATCTTGTTGAGGCAATCGGCGACGTCGGCGATTTCCGGCTCGCAGGCGGCGCCGGTGATGATGGTCTTGCCCTTTGCCAGCGTTGCCGCCATCAGCGCGACATGGGTGCCGCTCACCGTCACCTTGGGAAAATCGATTGCCGCGCCCTTCAGGCCGCCGGGCGCTTTGGCCACCACATAGCCGCCGTCGATGGCAATTTCAGCGCCGAGTTTCTCCAGCGCCATGATCAGGAGATCGACCGGCCGCGTGCCGATCGCGCAGCCTCCGGGAAGCGAAACCTTCGCCTCATGCATCCGCGCGAGCAGCGGCGCGATTACCCAGAACGAGGCGCGCATCCGCGACACCAGTTCGTATGGCGCCGTGGTGTCGATGATGTCGGCCGCCGAGATGTGCAGGGTCTGGCCCTGATATTCATGGTCGCCGGAGCGCTTGCCGACCGAGGTGATATCGACGCCGTGATTGCCGAGAATGCGCTGCAATTGCGCCACGTCGGCAAGCCGCGGCACGTTGTCGAGGATCAACGTCTCCTCGGTCAACAGGCCCGCGATCATCAGCGGCAGCGCGGCATTCTTCGCACCCGAAATCGGAATGGTGCCGTTGAGCTTGTTGCCGCCGACGATGCGAATGCGATCCATGCCGCCCCCCGATGTTATTATTCATAAAGTATAGAGCGAATGCGCCCCGGGTGGCAAAGGCGTGAAATTTGCGGCGATTTGATGGGGTGGGACCTTCAGCCGTCATCCCGGGATGGTCCGAAGGACCAGACCTCAGGTGCGCAATTGCGCACCGGGGAATCTCGAGATTCCGGGTTCGCGCTGACGCGCGCCCCGGAATGACAATTAGAGCGAATTGATATCCTCGCTCTCCAGCACCAGTTTTGGGAAACCGTCCCGCGCCACCTTGATCATGGCCCGGCCGACCTGCTCGGTCGTGGTCATGTATTTCGGCGCCACGCGGTTGAGCAGCGACAATAGCGGCGAGGTCGCCACATAGATGGCCTGCACCCAGCCGGTCTTGGAGCGGATGCCATGCAGCGGCTGGATACCGGCGGGACGGAACATATAGGCCGCCTTGAACGGCAGCTTGAGCAGATCGTTCTCGGTCTTGCCCTTGACGCGTGCCCACATCAGGCTGCCCTGTTCGGTGGAGTCGGTGCCGCGGCCGCTGACATAGACCAATACCATCTGCGGGTTGAGCCGTGCCAATACCCGCGCCGCGGCCAGCGTGATGTCGTAGGTCAGATGCCGGTAGCGTTCCTCGTCCATGCCGATCGAGGACACGCCGAGGCAGAAGAAGCAGGCATCAAAGCCCGCGAGCTGCGATTCGACGTCCGAATAATCCACGAAGTCGTCGCGCAGGAGCTCGCGCAATTTCGCGTGTTGCTGCCCGGTCGGGCTGCGCCCGACCACGAGCACGCTCTCGACACCGGGGTCGAGCAGGCATTCGCGCAACACGCCCTGCCCGACCATGCCGGTTGCGCCGAACAGGATGACGTTCATCCCGGGCAAACCTACGCCGGCCGGAATCGCCTGACCGCGCCGATAATCATGACGACGAAGAACACCAGCACGATGCCCTGGACCACCGCGAATACCGGACCCGTCGGCGGGTTGCCGGGCGCCAGCGCGGTCAGGGCCGGTATCTTGAGGAAGCTCTGGATCACCAGCACGAACACGTTGAGATAAAGCGAGATCAGCGCGGTCATGACATAGATCCAGCGCCACCCGCCGGAGAGCTTCATGACGTAAAGCGCGATGCAGGCGATCGCCAGCAGCACCAGCGAGAGCGCGCCGACGACGTCTCCCGGCGTCACCCCATTGAACGGAAACAGGAAGCCGGTGGCGCTGGTCAGGATCGTGAACAGCAGGAATATCGCAGTCAGGCCCGGCATCGGGTTGCTGCCGAGCATGCCGAACATCACGATGAGGCCGGCGAGGATGGCGATCAGGCTGATGACGACGTGCAAGGTGGTAAAGGCAGACAGACTCATACCAAGGACCATGGCCCACTCCCCCTGTTAGAATGGCGCATGCTACGATTGCAAATCGAAAATTGCCAGATGCGGTCGCCGTGTCGGCGACATTTCAGGCCTGCCACGACGTATCGATAAAACAGCTGCGATATCAGCGTTTTTCGCGCTGATGTCACAAATCGTGCCGGCAACAAACCGTTCGAGGCGGTAAAATTCAGGTGGTCGTGAAGCGCAGCACGCCGTCGACTTCCTCTGATGTCAGGCGGCCCTCCACCAGCATGTAGTTGACATGGGCGATCAACTCGCCGGCGGCAAAACCCATTTGGTGCACGTCGAGCACGTGCTTGTGGAACACCACCGGCACCAGCTCCTTGGAGGTTTTCGAGCTCTCCCGGCAGGCTTCGGCGATCAGCCGGCAGCGGTCCTCGTGATGGTCGGCGAGCTGCTTGATGCGGGTCTTCAATCCGTAGAACGGCACGCCATGGCCGGGCAGCACGATGACGTCATAGGGCAGCGTCGTGGTCAGGCTTGCCAGCGAGGCCAGATATTCGCCGAGCGAGTTCTGGTCGGGCTCCACCGCCCAGACGCTGACATTGGGCGAGATCTTGCTCAGCACCTGGTCGGCGGAGATGAACAATTTGTCGGCGGCGCAATACAGCATCACTTGGTCCAGCGCATGGCCGCCGCCGGTGATGACCTTGAAGCGCCGCGTGCCGATCGAGATCTCGTCGCCGTGGCTGATGCGGCGATAGGCCGGCGGCAGGATCGAAACCCGCTTCAGGTAATCCTGGCCGCGGCCGAGCAGCTTGTCGGTCAGGTTCTCGTCCATGCCATGGCGGCGGAAGAACAGCCGCTGCGCCATCTTGCGTTCTTCGGTGCCGCGGTTCTGATGGTAAACCGACTGCAGATATTCGACCTGCGACATCTGCAGCGGGCAGTTGAAGCGCTCGACGATCCATCCCGCGAGCCCAACATGGTCGGGATGCGAATGGGTCACGATCAGGCGGGTGATGTTCACATGCTTGAGCGGGCCCTCGAACAATGCGGTCCAGGCCGCGATCGATTCCTCGTTACCGAAGCCGGAATCCACCATCGCAAACCCGTCGCCGTCGGCGAGCAGATAGATGTTCACATGGTTGAGGCGGAACGGCAGCTTCAGCCGTACCCACAATACGCCCGGCATCACCTCGACGACCTGATCGGGCCCGGGGTGATTTTCCCAGGGGTAGCGGAGCGCCTCGGCCGAGGACTGAATCGTGTCTGTTTTCGTATCCATCGCTTGAATCGCAGTTGTTCCATATCGGCTTAGCCGCACATTCGGCGCGGCGCCAGCCGAAAAAGCAGATGCGGGCTTGGGCTAAGCACATGGGTGCTTTGATTCAACCCGTCATTCCGTGGCTATGCGAAGCATAGAACCCGGAATCTCGAGATTCCGGGTTCGCTCTTGCGAGCGCCCCGGAATGACGACGTTCTAAGCCGCCCGGATATTCGACAGGAACGCGTCGATTTCGGCGCGCAGCACACTGGCCTCGTGGCGCAGCGCGCCGGAGGCGCTCAGCACGGCGCTGGCGGCCGATCCGGCCTCGCTGGAGGCGGTGGAGACGCCGATGATGTTGCTGGACACCTCCGACGTGCCGCCGGCGGCATGCTGGATGTTGCGGGCGATCTCGCGGGTCGCCGCACCCTGCTGTTCGACGGCGGCCGCAATCGCCGTGGTCACTTCGTTGATCTCGCTGATGGTATTGGTGATGTTGCGGATGGCGCCGACCGCCGACGTCGTCACCTGCTGCATGCTGGCGATCTGCGCGCGGATTTCGTCGGTCGCCTTCGCGGTCTGGTTGGCGAGGCTCTTGACTTCGGAGGCGACCACGGCAAAGCCGCGGCCGGCTTCGCCGGCGCGCGCGGCTTCGATGGTGGCGTTGAGCGCGAGCAGGTTGGTCTGCGAGGCAATGGTCTGGATCAGGTCCACCACGACGCTGATGCGGCCGGCGTTTTCGGCAAGTCCCTGCATGGTGGCGTCGGTGGCGCCTGCTTCATCGACGGCCTTGTGCGCGATCTGCGCCGAGCTGACGACCTGGCGGCCGATTTCCGCGATCGACGAGGACAACTGCTCGGTGCCCGAGGACACCGTCTGCACATTGACCGAGGTTTCCTCGGCCGCGGAAGCCACCGCGCTCACCAGCGCGCTGGATTGATCGGCGGTCGCCGCCATGCTCTGTGCGGTGTCCTGCATGGAGCCGGCGGATTCCTGCAATGCGTCCAGCGCGCCGCGGACGGTGGTCTCGAATTCGACGATCCGCGCCTCCATCCGGGTGGCGCGCTCGGCCTTGGCCGCGCGATCCCTGTTTTGATCGGCGGAGAGCGCGCGAGCCTCGATCATGCTCTCGCGGAAGATATGCAGCGCATTCGCCATCGTTGCGATCTCGTCATGCTGGTGCGAGCGATAGACTTCCGATTCGAGGTCGCCGTCGGACAGAAGCTGCATCGAGCGCTGCAGCTTGCCGATCCGGCGCAGGATGTTGCGGCCGACATAGAGCCAGACGAACAGCGCCGATCCGACCAGAGTGAGACAACCGAGTGCCAGCATCACCTTGGTCGCCAGGGCAATTTCCTGGCGCGCCAGGAAGGCCGAGGTATTGGTTTCCTTCTGCACGGCGTCGACGAGTTGCTGGACGCTGATGTCGAGACCGACATTGAGCTTGCGGGTCTCCTCGAGCACGAGCTGGCCGTAATCGTTGGCGTCGAGTTCCTTCTGGCGAAGCTTGAATACGCCGGTCTTGCCCTCGCCGAGCGCCAACAGTTCCAGCGCGACGTCCTTCAGCGCTTTGGTTCCGGCATTGATCGGCAGGGCATCGAGGGTGGGCCTGACGCTTGCCAGCGTGGCCTTGAATTCCTTTTCGATCGCCTCCAGCGTGTCGCTCGAATTCGCCGATAGCGCGGCGGTCATGTCGGCGGCCATCAGGTTGCCGCCGGCGACGATACTGCCGAGCTGGTCGACGGTGCGCGCCGATTGCGCGGCATCGTCGGGAGAAAGGTTGGCGGAGGTGAGGATCGCGTTGATCCGGCCCTGGGCGTCCATCATCGCGGGCGCTGAGGCTGCGACGAAGCCGGCCTGAGCCTTGCGCAGCGCCTCATATTGCTTCTGGTGCCGGGCTGCGGCATCCAGCCGCTCGCGCGCCGCCGAGCTCAGGCTCTTGGTGTTTTCGTCGATGTTCTTGACCGTCTCGGTCAATGCCGCGATCACCGTCTTGTCGGCGCCGAGCTCGATGATCTCTCCGAGCTTGTTGAGCGTGCCCGTCTGCGTCTCCTGTATTTTCTTGATGCGTTCGTCCAGCACATCCTGGCTTTCGGAGGCGAGCAGCACCGGCCCCTGGCTGGCCAGGGTCGCACTCTCAGCGGCAAGCTGCAGGCTGGTGGCAAGCCGCGGGATGTCCAGCCCGCTCAAATCCATCATGGTGCTGCCGAGGTGACCCAGCACCATGCCGGCTCCGGCGCTGATGACGATCGCCATGCCGGCGATGGTGGCGAAGGCGGCGAACAGGCTGCCCCGCACGCCCCAGCGCGGACGAAGAAACCTCAAGAAACCAAAGAGCTTGCCGCTCCCGAAGCGCCCCGCCATACCGCCCCCGCCCTGTCCGTGGAAATACCGGTCGGCAGTATCGCGGTGCATGGTTAACAAAACCGGGAACTTTTCGCGGATTTGCG
The DNA here is from genome assembly GCF_035484855.1 of Bradyrhizobium sp. Classification (GTDB taxonomy): domain Bacteria; phylum Pseudomonadota; class Alphaproteobacteria; order Rhizobiales; family Xanthobacteraceae; genus Bradyrhizobium. The sequence goes on along the minus strand of NZ_DATHOP010000109.1, from coordinate 26,747 downwards.
CAAAATTTGCGTAACCCAAAGAAAAAGGCCGGCACGAGGCCGGCCTTTTCCGCGCTTTCGATCGACGCCGATCAGTAACGGGCGACCACCGGGCTCGCCCAGTTGAAGCGGTAGTTCACACCGACCTTCACGACATGGTCGTCGGTGGTGAAGCTGCCGAACGGAATCAAGGGCGCCGGGGTGAGGAAGCGGGCGCTGCCGAAGTTGTAATACTGGTACTCGACCTTGGCCGACCAGTTCGGCGCGAACATATATTCGAGACCGGCGCCGACGGTGTAGCCGTTGCTGTGGTTGACGTCGGTCGTGAATGCGACCGGCACGCCGCCCAGCGTCACCGATTCGTTGTTGTCGGAATAGGCGTAGCCGCCCTTCACGTAGAGCAGGCCAGGACCCCAGGTGTAGCCGACGCGGCCGGTCACCGAGCCGAGCCCGCGCTGGTTGTTGTTGTAGGCAAAGCCGCCGGGGAACACGGCGCCGACATTGCCGCTGAGCCAGCTGTACTGAGCTTCGAGGCCGACCACCCAGTTCGGGGCGAACTGGTAATCCGCGCCACCCTGCAGACCGCCGAGGAAGCGGCCGTTGCCGTTGTTGCCGGTGGCAAGGCCGTTGAAATTGTTGCCGCTGGAGAAGGCGCCGCCGACGTGACCGCCGATATAGAAGCCGGTCCAGTTGTAGATCGGCGCGGCATAGGCCGGGGCCTTGTTGTAATAGGGCGCGCGGGTGCCGAGATCGGCGGCCAGTGCTGGCACGGTCGCGCCGAGGGCGACGAGGGCCACAGTACCGAGTAGAAGCTTCTTCATTGTTGTTCTCCGACAGATCATTTTATTTCGAGAGGCGCCGCGTGTCGGCGTCCATCCATGGCGCGCACTTAGCCAGCTTTTGAATAAAATGCTGTCACCCGAGGGCCACACTCGATGACAACCCAACCTATTGGGGAACAACGAGAATCTGTACTTAATGGAGCCTTAATCAAACCTGAAAGAAGCCTTAATTTTTGGCCGCTTGCGCGTAATTTTTCGGCGCCCTCGGTTCCATTGGAGCGCGCGGCTACCGCTGCATCTGCATGAGCTGGTCCATCGGCATCATGTTGTGATTGAGGTTGGCCATGATCCACAGCGAGCCTCCGATCACGAGAAACACGATCAACAGGCCGAAGGCGAGCGCCAGCACGTTGTTGGTATTGTCGGCCCCCGTCGTGATGTGAAGGAAGAACACCAGATGCACGCCCATCTGCGCGATCGCCAGCACGATGATGGCGACGGGAATGCTGGGCTGCCAGACGAGGTCGGTGCCGGCAACGAAGAACGACGTTGCCGTCAGCAGAATGGCAAGGCCAAGGCCTGCGACATATCCAAGCAGCCTTGAGCCGATACTGGCTTCCTCTTCATCGCCGGGCGCCAGGTCGGCATGATTGTCAAAGCCCTGAACTTCATCGCTCATACGGCGCTCCCCAAGAGATAGACGACCGAAAATACCGCGACCCAGATGATGTCCAGCGCGTGCCAGAACAGCGCGAAGCAGAGGATGCGGCGCTGGATATCGGCGCGAAAGCCCTTGGCGAAGACCTGCGCCATCATGGTCAGGAGCCAGAGTTCGCCAGCCGAGACGTGCATGCCGTGGCAACCCACCAGCGTGAAGAACGCCGACAGGAACGCGCTGCGCGTCGGCCCGGCACCGCGCGCGACCAGACTTGCAAATTCCCGGCCCTCGATCGTCAGGAAGGCGAGGCCAAGGACGCAGGTCACGGCCATCGCGACCTGGAACCAGAGCTTGTTGCGGACGTCGGCGGCGATAGTGGCCAGCCCGCAGGTAAAGCTCGAGGCCAACAGGAAGCCGGTCTCGATCGCGACGTTGCGCAGGTCGAACAATTCGCGGCCGCCCGGGCCCCCCGCCGTCTGCCCGAGCAGCACGGCATAGGTCGCAAAGAACGCCGAGAACATCACCATGTCGGAGAGGATGAAGATCCAGAAGCCGTAGCCGGTGACGATGCGCTTGGATGCGGGCCCGCTATGCGCGACCGTGCCTCGCAGATGATGCAGATCGCCATCGGCATATGCCATCGTCGCGTCCGTCATCTCACGCTCTCCCTGCGAGCCCGGCCAGCGCGCGGCGCTCCGCCAGATTGGCGCGGTCGATGCGGGCGACCTCTTCAGCCGGAATGACGTACTCGTCATGGTCGCGCCAGGCGAACACCACGAAGGTCGCGAACGCTCCAATGAGCCCTGCGGCCACCATCCACCAGATATGCCAGATCAGCGCAAAGCCCGTGACGGTCGCAAAGAACGCGCAGACGAATCCGGTCGGCGAATTGCGGGGCATTTCGATGTCCTGGTAGTCCGGTTCCGCCGTTGCGAGATACGGCCGTTCGGCGCGGGATTTCTGCTCCCAGTAAGCGCCCTCGCCGCGCACATCGGGCGGAATGGCAAAATTGAAGACTGGCGGCGGCGAGGCGGTGGCCCATTCCAGCGAGCGTCCATCCCAGGGATCGCCGGTGCGATCGCGCAATTCCTCGCGATGACGGATCGAGACCACGAGCTGCGCGATCTGGAAGATGATTCCGATCAGGATCAGCACGGCGCCGCCACCGGCCACCAGCAGCCAGGGACGCCACTCCGCGACGTCGTAGTGCTGCATGCGCCGGGTCATGCCGAGGAAGCCGACCGCATAGAGCGGCATGAAGGCGACATAGAAGCCGATCAGCCAGAACCAGAACGCCGCCTTGCCCAGGCCCTCCTGCAGGCGGAAGCCGAACGCCTTGGGGAACCAGTAGGTGTAGCCGGCGAACGCGCCGAACAGCACGCCACCGATGATCACGTTGTGAAAATGCGCGACCAGGAAAAGCGAGTTGTGCAGCAGGAAGTCGGCGGGCGGCACGGCGACCAGCACGCCGGTCAGGCCGCCGAGGATGAAGGTGACCATGAATCCGATCGACCACAACATCGGCGTCGTGAAGCGAATGCGCCCGCCATACATCGTGAACAGCCAGTTATAGATCTTCACGCCGGTCGGCACCGCGATGACCATGCTGGCGATGCCGAAGATCGCGTTGACGTTCGGTCCGGCACCCATGGTGAAGAAATGATGCAGCCAGACCATGAACGAGATGACGCAGATCGCCATGGTGGCCAGCACCATCGACCGGTAGCCGAACAGCGGCTTGCCGGAAAAGGTCGCGACCACTTCGGAGAAGATGCCGAACGCCGGCAGGACCAGGATGTAGACCTCCGGATGGCCCCAGGCCCAGATCAGGTTCATGAACATCATGACGTTGCCGCCGGCCTCATTGGTGAAGAAATGAAAGCCGAAATAGCGGTCGAGGATCAGCATCGCCAGCGTCGCGGTCAGGATCGGGAACGCCGCGACGATCAAGAGGTTCGAGGCGAGCGTGGTCCAGCAGAACATCGGCATGCGCATATAGGTCATGCCCCGGGTGCGCAGCTTCAGCACGGTGGTGACGAGATTGATGCCGGCAACCAGCGTGCCGATGCCGGAGATTTCAAGCGACCACAGATAGTAGTCGACGCCGACGCCCGGCGAATAGGTCAGTTCCGACAGCGGCGGATAGGGCAGCCAGCCGGTGCGCGCGAATTCGCCGACCACCAGCGAGATGTTGACCAGCAGCGCGCCGGTCGCGGTGAGCCAGAAGCCTACCGAGTTCAGAGTCGGGAACGCGACGTCGCGGACGCCGAGCTGCAGCGGCACCACCAGGTTCATCAATCCGATCACGAACGGCATCGCCACGAAGAAAATCATGATGGTGCCGTGCGCCGAGAAGATCTGGTTATAATGCTCCGGCGGCAGATAGCCTTGCGAGTGATAGGCGACCGCCTGTTGCCCGCGCATCATGATGGCGTCGGAAAATCCGCGCAGCAGCATCACCAACGCAAGCAGCGTGTACATGACGCCGATCCGCTTGTGGTCGACGCTGGTGATCCATTCGCTCCAGAGATAGGGCAGATGGCCCTTGATGACGACCCAGGCGAGAACCGCCAGGATCGCGACCAGCACGACAGCTCCCGCAACGAGCGGAATGGGCTGATCGAACGGGATCGCCGACCAACTGAGCTTACCGAACATCGCTCGCTCCGAGATAGGATTGCGCGCCTTCCGAGGTTATTTTCGGCCCCGGCGCGGGCGGGATTTTTTGGGTCGCGATGGCTCCGAACAACCCGGGATCGTCGAGCCGGAAGGTCGGTCTCGACTTCTCGACCGATTGCCGGGCGAGTTCCTGGTAGCTTTCGGCGTTGAGGACCTGATCGCTGCGCGTGGTCTTCACCCAGTCGGGGAATGCGAGCGGCGATATGACGTGGACGTCGAACAGCATGTCGGGAAATCCGTCGCCGCTGAAATGCGCCGACAGGCCCTGAAGATCACCCTCCTGATCGGCGCGCAGGTTGAGCCGGGTGACCATGCCGTTCATAGTGTAGATCATGCTGCCGAGCTGCGGGACGTAGAAGGCGTTCATCACGCTTGCCGATGTCAGCTCGAACTGCAGCGGCGCACCGACCGGCACGGTCAGCGTATTGACGGTGGCAACCCGCTGGTCCGGGTAGATGAACAGCCATTTCCAGTCGAGCGACACGACCTGGATCCTGACCGGGCTTCCCGTGCCTTCGACCGGCGCGGCCGGATCGAGCAGATGCGCGCCGATCCATGCGACGCCGCCGAGCAGGATGACGGTGAGCGCCGGGATCGACCAGACCACAAGCTCGATGCGGCCGGAATGAGCCCAATCGGGACGATAGTGAGCGCGGGGATTTGACTGCCGAAACCAGAATGCGAACGCGAAAATGGCGACAATCGTCGGCAGCACGATCGCCAGCATGATGGCGATGGAATCGATCAGGATCGTCTTGTCGGCGGCCCCGATCGGCCCCTGAGGATCAAGGATATTCATCGCCGGAACCCGGAAATGGAACCCGTAATAACCGCGCCCCCGGCCGGCGGTTCCATGGATCGCCGCAAAACCCCCGGCACTTCGTGCGAGCTTACCTGAGCCGCGGAACGTCGCAAAGGTCCGCCCGGCGACATTTGGGTGCCTCGCGATGGTGTTTTGCCATTTGAATTTTTCGCAGCGTCCGGCGTCGGTTGACTCGGCTCGTCCCCATTTTATATTTCCGATTAATGGGTTCGGTTAAGTTTCCGGCGCGTTCGCCGGCTCCGGCGCTCACCCACGGAGCGGATGTCGATGACCGACCGCGATACCGACCGCGACGCCGCAAGTCGCGATGATACAGGGCGCCCGGCGGACGGCGATCGGCAACCGCCCTCGCGAAATGCCGACAATAGCGAAAAAGGCGACGGCGACCGCAAAGCTGCCAAGGCTCCCGACGAGTCCGGCGACAGGCGCGAGGAACAGGCGGAGCAAGAGGCCCGCAAGCACCGCCGCCCGCCGATCATTGCAATAGGGATCGTCATCGTTCTCCTGTTGGTTGGCGGCGGTCTCTACTACTGGATTACCACCCGCAATCTGGAAAGCACCGACGACGCCTACACCGACGGTCGCGCCATCACCATCGCGCCACAGGTTTCCGGCGTCGTGGTTTCGCTCGAGATCAATGACAATCAGTTCGTCAAGAAGGACCAGCCGCTGATCCGCATCGATCCCAGGCAATTCATCAACGACCGCGACCAGGCGGAGGGTGCGCTGGCCACCGCGAAGGCCCAGTATGAGGGACAGCAACTCGGCGCCGCGATCGCGCGAAAGAACTTTCCGGCGCAGCTCGAGCAGGCCAAGGCGCAACTCGCCAGCGCCAAGGCGAATCTGATCAGGGCCCAGGCCGATTACGAACGCCAGCGCGACCTGCCGAAACCGGCGACCTCGCAGCAGGAGGTCGATGCCGCGACCGCGGCGCTCAAGCAGGGGGAGGCGCAGGTGGCGCTTGCCGAAGCGCAGGTGACCGAAAATTCGCCGGTAACGGAGCGGATCGGCGAGACCGACGCCCAGGTCGGACAGCTGAAGGGGCAGGTCGAGCAGGCCCAGGCGCGGCTCGACCAGGCCAACCTCAATCTGTCGTGGACTGAGGTGAAAGCCCCGCAGGACGGCTGGATCACCAAACGAAACGTCGAGGCCGGCAACTACATCACCGCCGGGCAGCAAATCCTCTCGATCGTCGCGCCCGAGGTCTGGATCACCGCCAACTTCAAGGAGAGCCAGCTTTCGGACATGCGCAAAGGACAACCGGTCCGGATCAGCATCGACGCCTATCCGAAGCTCGACCTTCGCGGCCATGTCGACAGCATCCAGCTGGGCTCGGGCTCCAAGTTCACGGCCTTCCCTCCCGAGAACGCGACCGGAAACTTCGTCAAGGTGGTGCAGCGCGTGCCGGTCAAGATCGTGATCGACAGCGGCCTCAATCCGGATATTCCGCTGCCGCTGGGAATCTCGGCCGAACCGACGGTGACCGTCCGATGAGCGCCGTCGAAACCGCGGGCCCGCTGCCGGCCGCAGCCTGGAAGCCGGCCTACAATCCCTGGCTAATCGCTGTTACGGTGACGCTTGCGGCATTCATGGAAATTCTCGACACCACGATCGTCAACGTGGCGCTGCCGCACATTGCCGGCAGCCTTTCCTCGAGCAGCGACGAGGCGACCTGGGCGCTGACCTCGTATCTGGTGGCCAACGGCATCGTGCTGACGATTTCGGGCTGGCTCAGCGATGTGTTCGGCCGCAAACGGTATTTCATCATCTGCATCGCGATGTTCACGGTGTGCTCGTTCCTGTGCGGCACCGCGGACAGTCTTACCCAGCTCATCATCTACCGGCTGGCGCAGGGGTTTTTCGGCGGCGGGCTGCAACCGAACCAGCAATCCATCATCCTCGACACCTTTCCGCCCGAAAGGCGCGGCGCGGCCTTCGGCGTCACGGCGATTGCCACGATCGTGGCCCCGGTGCTCGGCCCGACGCTGGGCGGCTATATCACCGACCAGGCAAGCTGGCGCTGGATCTTCTTTCTCAACATCCCGGTCGGGGTGCTGGCGGTGTTCCTGGTTTCGGTGCTGGTCGAAGATCCGCCATGGGAGAAAAACAAAAGAAGCCGCGGCGTCGACTATATCGGGCTGTCGCTGATCACGCTTGGGCTCGGCTCCCTGCAGATCATGATGGACCGCGGCGAGGACGACGGCTGGTTCCAGTCCGGCTTCATCTGGCTGATGGCGCTGATCGCCTTCCTCGGCATCCTCGGTGCGATCGGCTGGCTGCTGGTGGCCAAGAAGCCGATCGTCAATCTCGCGGTGTTCAAGGACCGCAATTTCGCGGCTGGCTGCATCATGATCGGCGCGACCGGCGGGATCCTCTACGCCAGCGCGGTCATCATTCCACAATTCGCCCAGCAGAACCTGTCCTACACCGCGACCTGGGCGGGGCTGGTGCTGTCGCCCGGTGGCGTGATGGTGATCGTGCTGATACCGATCGTCGGCAAGCTGATGCAGGTACTGCAGACCCGCTACATCATCGCGCTGGGGTTCACCATCATGGGCCTGGCGCTATTGTATTCCAGCACGATCACGCCGAACATCGATTTCGAGACGCTGGTGAAGATGCGCACCGCGCAGACCGCCGGCCTCGGATTTCTCTTCGTCCCGATCAGCACCGTTGCCTATATGACGCTGCCGCGCCGTCTCAACGGCGACGGGGCCGCGCTGTTCTCGATGTTCCGCAACGTGTTCGGCTCGATCGGAATTTCGCTTTCGACGGCGGAGATCGTGCAACGTTCGCAGGTTCACCAGACCTACCTGTCGCAATGGGCAAGTCCGTTCCACCAGCCATATGACGCACTGATCGCGACCTATGAACAGTCCCTGCGCTCGATGGGACGGGCGGGAGCGGCCGTGCACAATGTCGCCGTCGGGCAAGTCTATTCGGCATTTCGCGCGCAGGTGTCCGTCCTGGCCTATTCCGACGTATTTTATTACTGCTCCATCGTGGCCTTCATCGTGGTACCCTTCTGCTTCCTGCTCTCGCCCAAGATCGGCGGCGGCGGCCCCGGCGGAGCGCATTGAATGAATTTGCGGACGCTCAGGGACTGGTTCGGCGTCGTCGGGATGTTGGGCCTTGTCGCGGGTTGCACGGTCGGGCCAAATTTCGTCGAGCCGGATTCCCATCTGCCCGAGAAGTCGTTCTTTGGCGACGACGGACGACTTGTCGGCACGGCGCACTTGCCGGCGCCGACCGATCCGACCTGGTGGAACGTGTTCCGTGATCCGGTGCTCACCGGTCTCGAACAGCGCGTGGCCGACGCCAATCTCGACGTCCGGACCGCGACGCTGCGGCTCGCGGAAAGCCGCTTTCAACGCGGCGTCGCCGCCGCCGCCGAATTCCCCTCGCTCAACGCCGATGACAAATACACGCGCGAGCAATACAGCAAGAACGGCATCGTCAGCCTGCTGAGCGGCCTGCTCGGGCCGTCGGCCGGCGGCGGCGTCGCCCCGGGGCCGATCAACGAGTATTATTCCGGCTTCGACGCTTCGTGGGAGATCGATCTTTGGGGCAGGATCCGCCGGCAGGTCGAGTCGGCCGATGCCCAGGTCGATCAGGCGGCGGACCAGCGCCGCGACGCGCTGGTCTCGAGTCTCGCCGAATTGGCGCGAGACTATATGCAGCTGCGCGGCGTCCAGACCCAGATCAGGATCGCCAACGATAATCTCAAAGTCGATCGCGATATCCTGCAGCTGGTGCAGGATCGCCAGCAGCATGGATTGCAGAACGGCCTCGACGTCGAGAATGCCGCCGCCCAGGTCGAGAACATCCGCGCCCAGATACCGCAGTTGCAGCAGCAGGAGTCGGAATACATCAATGCGCTCAGCCTGCTGCTGGACCAGCCACCGGGGACGCTGAAGTCCGAGCTTGGCTCAATTTTGATGACGCGAACCGGACCGCCGCGCATTCCGCTCGGGATTCCCTCCGAACTGGCGCGGCGGCGTCCCGACATCCGCGCCGCCGAGGATCAACTGCATGCCGCGACCGCCAATATCGGCGTCGCGGTCGGCGACTTCTATCCGAAGGTGCAATTGAACGGCACCGTCGGTTTCGACTCGCTCGACATCAAGCATCTGTACGACGCGAGTTCGCTGCAATACATGGTCGGACCCCAGGTCACGCTGCCGATCTTCGCGGGCGGCCGGCTGCGCTCGACGCTCGCGCTGCGCGAAGCGCAGCAGCAGGAAGCGGCCATCACCTATCGCAAGACCGTGCTGCAGGCTTGGCATGACGTGGTGAACGCGCTGGTCGCCCATCACCTCGAACAGATCCGCCGCACGCGGCTGCGGGCGCAGGCCGATCACGCCCGCGCCGCGCTCGGTCTGGCACGCGCGCGCTATACGGACGGCGTCACGGAATTTCTCACCGTGCTCGATGCGGAACGCACGCTGCTACAGGCGGATCAGCAATACGCCACCAGCACCACCAACGTCTCGCTCGACCTGGTGCAGTTGTTCAAGGCGCTCGGCGGCGGTTGGGAGACCCGCTTTCCCGACGTGCCGTCGGAGACCGCGGCGGTGCCAATTCCGGTCGGCATGGTCGACAGCGCCATCCAATAGGGATCGCCAAGCACGTACGCCTCGCGGGTGCCGCCGTCGGTCGGTTCGCGTCAGGACGCCGCGTAGGCGGGTGCCGGCGACCCCAACCGGCCGCGACGGATCAGCCGCCGGTAAAGGCGAGCACGGCTTCCTTGATCTTGGCCAAGGCGTAATGCCCGGCCTGCTCCAGTTCGATGTGCGGCATGTTCGGCATCTCGTCGGCGGCGACGACGGCATCGACGATCGCCGGGCCGTCGCTGGCGAGCGCCTCGGCGATTGCGGCCGCGAGTTCGTTCGGCTTGCGCGCCGTGAATCCATGGCCGCCGCAGGCCCGCGACAGCGCGGCAAAATCCGGATTGGGAAATTCGATGGCCTCGCGGAACGGCACGATGCCGACGCTTTCGGCCTCGAGCGTGATCAGCCCGAGCGCGGAATTATTGTAGACGATCACCTTGACCGGCAGCTTGTGCTGCACCGACGTCATGAACTCGCCCATCAGCATGTTGAAGCCGCCGTCGCCGGTCAGCACGATCACCTGGCGCGCGCGGTCCAGCGCCTGCACGCCGTTGGCCTGGCCGAGCGCGGTGCCGACGGCTGCGTTGTTGAACGAACCGATGATGCGCTGCGATCCGGTCTGCCGGATCCAGTTTGCCGACCACAGCGTGTTCAGCCCGGTGTCGAACACGAACACCGCATCGGGTCGCGCGTGATCGCTGACCGCACGCGCCACACCTTGCGGATGGATGCAGTCCTTGCTGCGCGTGAGGTCGGCCTGCTTGTTGAGCATCTCGTCCCAGCGCCGGCGCTCGTGGGTGACCTTGTCCCAGAACGCCATGTCGGTCTTCGCCGCGACCTTGTCGAGCAGGAGTTTTAGCGTCGGCCGCACCGAGCCGATGACGCCGAGCGCGGTCGGCGTGCGGCGGCCGAGCACCTGCGCGCGTTCGTCGATCTGGATCACGTTGCCCTTGGCGGGCAGGAAATTGGAATAGGGATAGTCGGTGCCGACCATCAGCAGCAGGTCGCAATCCTGGACCGCCTTGTAGACCGGCTTGGTGCCGATCATGCCGAGACCACCCATCCAGCGCGGATCGTCATAGGCCATCAGCTCCTTGCCGCGCACGGTATGGATCAGAGGCGCCTTGAGGCGATCCGACAGCGCGGCCAAAAGATCGGCAGCGCCACGGCAGCCGGCGCCGCACATGATCACCATGGTGTCGGCCTTGTCGATCCGCCGCGCCAGTTCCGCGATATCGGCCTCGCTGGCGGTGATCTCACCGCGCGGCTTCAGGGTCGCGACACTCGAGGCGGCGCCGACCGCTTTGGCTGATATCACGTCCTGCGGCAGCGTCAGATGCGCTACCCCGGGGCCGGCGTAAGCCGCGGCGATGGCCTGATGCAGCACGGCCGGCGCCTGCGCCGGCGACGAGATGGTCTCCGTATAAAGCGAGACGTCGCGAAACAAGAGATCCGGCTCGGTGGTCTGGATATAGTCGGTGCCGTGCAGCGCACGCGGCATGTCGCCGGACAGCGCCAGCACCGGCGCGTGGTCGCGGCTCGCCTCATAGAGGCCTGCGACCAGATGGTTGCTGCCCGGACCGGTGGTGCCGGCGCAGACCCCAAGTTGCCCGGTGAGCTTGGCCTGGCCGGCGGCGGCAAGTGCTGCGCCTTCTTCATGCCGGACGCCGACCCATTCGATTTTGCTGTGGCGCACCGCATCCGCCAGCGGGTTGAGGGAATCGCCGATCAATCCAAAGATGTGCCGGACGCCGATCTGTTCCAGCACCCCGACGATAAGCTCCGAAACCGTCTGTGACATTTGCCGCTCCCTGGATTCAGATAATTCCCTGCGGAAAGCCTCCGAAAAACGATGGCAATTCTTCGGCCGCCATTTATGAGATGGTAACTTCCGCTTTCTGGGAGACGGGGCAATGGCCCTCACAAAGAAGTGAGGCGGCATGCAAGGCCAGCGTGTCGCTCTCGCAGCCCCTCATTCGTCCTGTGTCCCGAGAACTGAACGGAGATCTGGAATGAACAATCCTCGCTATCGCTGGGTCATCGTGGCGGCCGGCGGCCTGTTGGGCTGTGTCGCCATCGGCGGTATGTTTTCGCTGCCGGTTTTGCTGCAGCCGATCGCACGGGATACCGGCTGGTCGGTCGCGGGCATATCCAGCGCGATGACCATCGGTTTCCTGGCGATGGCCTGTTGCAGCATGGCCTGGGGCACGCTGTCGGACCGCATAGGTGCCCGCCCGGTGGTGCTGACCGGCTCGATCGTCATCGCCGCCAGCCTCGCGCTGGCGAGCCGCGCGACGTCATTGCTCGAGTTTCAGCTGCTGTTCGGCCTCATCATCGGAGCGGCGACGAGTGCGATCTTCGCGCCGATGATGGCGACCGTGACCGGCTGGTTCGAAACCCAGCGCAGCCTTGCGGTGTCGCTGGTGTCGGCCGGCATGGGAATGGCGCCTTTGACCATGTCACCGCTGGTGGCCCGGCTCGTCTCCACCTATGACTGGCGAACCACGATGCAGATCCTTGCCGTCGTCGTCGCGTCCATCATGATTCCGGTCGCGCTCTTGGTGCGACGCCCGCCCGCGCTCGTCCGCGGCGCCGCCGCATCAGGCGATACCGGACCGCAATCGGAGATGTCGATTTCGCAGGCGGTGCGCTCGCCGCAGTTCATCATCCTTCTAGCGACCAATTTCTTCTGCTGCGCCACGCATTCCGGCCCGATCATCCACACCGTGAGCTACGCCATCAGTTGCGGCATCCCGTTGGTCGCCGCGGTGTCGATCTACAGCCTGGAGGGGCTCGCCGGATTGGGCGGCCGCATCGCCTTCGGGCTGCTCGGTGACCGCTTTGGCGCCAAGCGCGTTCTGGTGCTGGGGCTGTTGGTCCAGGCGTTCGGTGCGCTGGGCTACGTCTTCGTGCGCGAACTTGCCGGGTTCTATGCGGTCGCAGCACTGTTCGGCTTCGTCTATGCCGGCGTGATGCCGCTTTATTCGGTGCTGGCGCGGGAAAATTTCCCGCTGAAGATCATGGGCACCGTGATCGGCGGCACCGCGATGGCGGGCAGTCTCGGCATGGCGACGGGACCGATTGCCGGCGGCCTGATCTACGACACCTTCTCAAGCTATGCGTGGCTCTATATCGGCGCGTGGGGCATGGGCCTTGGTGCGTTCCTGATGGCCATGTGCTTTCGACCGTTTCCAAAAGCGCGGGCTGCGCCCGTGCCGGCGTGATCCCAGCCGGTTTCCCGGATGCCGCGTCGGCATGGGTGTAACTTCGCGCACCGGGTGCTTCTGCCGTCATCCTGATCAAGGAGACTTCGATGACCGAACAGCTCATGGTCCGGCAAGAGACCCAGATCGCAGCTCCGCCCGCGACCGTCTTCGCCTTCCTGACCGATCCCGAAAAGATCATCAGCTGGATGGGCACCGAGGCGAAGACGGAGATGCGTCCGGGCGGGATCTATCTCCTCAAAGGCGTCAGCAACCGCCGTGTGGCGCGCGGCGCGTTCCGCGAGGTCGTGCCGGTGCACCGGCTCGTCTACAGCTTCGGTTGGGACGACGACGAGGAAGTCCCGCCGGGATCGAGTCTGATCGAGATTGATCTGATCGACCGGGACGGCGGTACCTTGCTGCGCATGACCCATAGCGGTCTTCCCAACGCGGCGGAGTGCGCCGGCCACGCCAAAGGCTGGGCGCATTACCTGGGCAGGCTCGGGATGGCGGCCGCGGGCCGAAATCCCGGCGCCGATCCTGGCGTAGGGAAGGGCGACACGTAGCGCGACACCCGTTTGGCGGCTGCGCGGATCGCGGCGCGAGCGCGGGTCATCGCGACAATGACTGGTGACAAGAGAGCTGCCTCAGCCCCATGATCGGTCGATGCAGCTTTCGTCGACGCTCTCCTGGCTCGTCGATGCGGCCGGCGAGGCGCCGGGCGCCGATCGGCTGCTGGCCGAGGTCGGCGCGCGTCTGGTCACCGATGGCATTCCGCTCGCGGGGGGCGCCCTGACCCTGGCCGTGCCGCACCCGCTCGTCGCCCGGCGCACCTGGCTCTGGCGGGCTGAGAACGGGGAAGTGATCGAGGCTTTTGGCTTCGCCGCGGAAGGGCTTGCCGCCCTGGGAGCAGCAAGCTCGCATGGCGATGAAGGCCGCCGCTGGCTCGCTCATCTGGCGGCCGGTCCCGTGCATGAGGACGTCGTCGGGTCGGGGCCGGACGGCCCTTCGCTCGGCTGGATCGGGCCGCGTCCGTTCACACCAGGCGAAGTCGATGCGTTGCGCCAGGTTGCGCGCTTCGCCGTCGCACCGCTTGCCGCTCTCGCTGCGCGCGCGACGCTGACGGCGGCGCTCGAGGCCTATCTCGGCCGGCGCAGCGCTGCGCGGGTGCTGGCGGGTCCCCTGAGGCGCGATATCGGCGAGACCATCCAGGCCGCGCTGCTCTATGCCGATCTGCGCGGCTTCACCACCATGTCCGAGAGCAATCCCCCCGCGGCGGTGATCTCGGCTCTCAATGACTGGTTCGACCGCATCGCCGGCCCGGTGCACGCCTTCGGCGGTGAAGTGCTGAAATTCATCGGCGATGGCGTGCTGGCGATTTTTCCGGTCGTCGGAGGATCGCCGCGTGGCGCCTGCGACGCCGCGCTCCGTGCGGTTGCCGCCGCGCGGACCGGGATGGCGCATCTCGATGAGGCGCGACGTCGAGAGGGGCTGCCGCCTCTGCCCTTCGGCGCGGCGCTGCACCTCGGCGAGATGCTGTGGGGCAATATCGGGGCTGCCGATCGGCTGGATTTCACGGCGATCGGCGCCGCCGTCAATCTGGTCAGCCGGCTGGAAGGGCTATGCCGGCCGCTCGGCAAGGTCGTGCTTGTCTCCGGCACCTTCGCCGCCGAGACCAGTGCATCGCTGATACCGCAGGGAACGCATGTGCTGCGCGGTATCGCATCTCCATGCGCTGTCTTCACCGTGCCGGAGAATTGAACCGCGAGCCGGCCACACGCGCTCGTTCGATGGTGCCGCGTTTGGGGCCGGATTACCGCAAGGTCAATAACAGGCTTTTCGCAGCCCTCAGGTCGGCCGTGTCAAAACCTTCAGCGAACTGCTCGAATACGGGCTGTAGAAGCGCCCGGCCGCGTTCGGGTTGTCCCTGGCCGGTAAATAGAGTTGCCAGATCGGTCGCGGTCCGCAGTTCCCAGGCGCGTGCGCCTTGACGTCGGCTGAGCTCGAGCGATCGCGCAAAGCATAATTCCGCCTCAGCAACGCTAGGCTGCGGTTTCGACAGCAGAAGGCTTCCTTTCAAACGCAGTAGCTCTGGCATGTAAACAACATCGCCGTTGGCCTCGACCAGTTGGATCGTCTCGCCGATCAAGGTCGTACCTTCATCGAACCGGCCGATCGCCGCCAATCCCTGGACGAGCGAGATGTTGAACTCCGTGATTAACAACCCGTGACGCGCCGCCCGGATCTTTTCCAGACATCCGTTCAGGCCCGCAACCCCGCGCACTGCGTCACCTTGGCGAATGGCCAGCTGCGCTTTCAAGCCCAGTCCAACCGCAAGATTGGGTCCCAGGGAATAGGCTTCCGAACGGGAGATGAACCAGTCTATGTGCGTTTCCGCGTTCCGCAGATCGCCGGCCCAAAAAAATACACCGATGGCCCAGGTCAAAGCGCCGGTCAGCGATACCGGATGGTCTGCGACCTCCTTGAGTGTTTTGTGCACACGCTCGACGGCCTGATCCGGATAACCCTGCAACCACAGGGTCCTTGCCATGGCGATGCCGGGCCGATAGTGCCGATCGGCGGAAAGATAGATCGGGCTGGACCGCTCCGGGTTCGACCAATGCTGCAGTGATGCCTCAAGCTCTGCGCGGGCACCGCCGATGTCGCCCATCAGTAGCAGCGCTCTCCCCAACATGCAGTGAGCAAACGCGATAGCGGCCCGATGTTGCGCGCGCCCGGCAACGGCGGAGCTGCGCTTGGCATAATGCAGGGCGGTTTTGAAATCTCCGCTGCGCACGTAGAGCACGTGGAGCACCCCGAGCAGCCCGATTTGGCCGAGGCTATCACCAAGCTCTTCCGCGATGGTGAGGCTTCTGTTCAAGGCCGCAAGCGCCGCATCGCTCTTCCCCTGGATATTCATCAACGAAGTTCCAAGGCCCGCCTGAAGACGCATCTCCTCGGATCCACCTCGACGCGCATCGTCGAGTGCGAGAATGGCTCGCTGCGACCAGCGATGACATTCGGGCAGCAGCGACATCGCCCAGAACACAGGCGCAGCAGCCGCAGCAAGATCAACGCCGATTTCAGCATTACCGTTGACGCCAAAGCACCATTCCAGAGCCGCCCGAACACTATTGAGACGGTCAAGGTGCGGCGCGCGTTCCGCACCGGTCGACAATGTCGCCCATTCCGTCCCGGTTTGCTCCAGCCAGTGGCGGTAATAAATCGCGTGGCGTACGGCTAAATCGGCAAATTCGGCGTCGTCCATCCGGATATCGAGCGCATAAGCGCGCGTCGTGTCGAGGAGCCGGTAGCGCATCATGGCTCCTACGGGCCGGGTCGCGACCATCGACTTGGCAACAAGGCTGTCGAGGGCGCTGAACACTGCCGCCTGGTCTATGGAAGCGCTGGCGACGACGGCGAGAACTGCGTCGAGCGTAAAATATCCCACAAACACGGCGAGTCGTCGAAGCACCGTCCGTTCGACCTCGGTCAAGAGGCTGAAGCTCCAATCCATGGTGGCCTGGAGGGTCTTTTGCCGCGGCGGCGCGGTCCGCGGACCGGCCCACAGAAGCGTCAATCGCTGGTCGAGAAGCTCCGCGGTCTGATGCACGCCATAGGCCTCGATCCGCCGCGCCGCGAGCTCGATTGCGAGAGCCACGCCGTCAAGCTTTCGGCACATGCTGGCAACGATGGCCGCCTCGGCATCGCCGAACTCGAGCTGAGCGCCGCTCGAGAGGGCACGCTCGAGAAACAGTTGGGTAGCCGGAAATGTCCTGGCAAATGCCGCGGTGAGCGCCAGGTCATCGGGCGGACACTCAAGAGGCTCAAGCCGGTAGACGTGTTCCCCTCCAGCCTGAAGCGTCTCGCGGCTCGTCGCCAGGATATGAACTTGCGGTGCCGATGCGAAGATCGTTGAGGCGAGTGCGGCCACCGTCTCGATCAGGTGCTCGCAAGTGTCGAGAATCAGCAAAATCCGCTTGTCCCGCAAATGAGCGATCAAGCTGGGTGTTGCATCATCGGATTGCACGGATATTCCCAGCATCGAGGCGACGACGGTCGCCACCAGATTGGGATCGCTGAGCATGCCGAGGTCGACAAACAGCACGGCTCCGGCAAAATTGCCCATCAGCTCATGCCCGATAGCGACTGCAAGCGTCGTCTTGCCGACGCCTCCAGAGCCGACGATCGTGACGAAGCGTTCCGCGTTCAACCGTGCTGACAGCTTTCGAAGATCGTCCACGCGGTCGACCATTCTTCCGAGGTGGCCGGGCAGGTTGGCGTAGCGAAAATGCGCGTCAACAGTCGATGCGACCTGGCGTTGGTGACTCGAGCGCGAGATCGGGGCCACGAAGCAATAGCCCCGTCCGGGCAGGGTAGTGATGTACCGCGCACCGTCTTTTCCATCGCCCAGCACCTTACGCAGGTTGGCGACGTGAAACCGCAGGCTGGCCTCTTCCACTGTGACGTCGGGCCAGACCTGAGACAGCAGATCGCTTTTGTTCACCACCTCGTTGGGATTGGACAAGAGCGCAATCAAAATATCGAGCGCTCGTGCACTCAATTCCACCGGCGCGTCCTCTCTTGTGAGAAGCCTTTCGCTGGGAATCAGGCTGAAGGAACCGAACGATATGACCTCTCTGGCCCGCCCTGCCGATGTCATCATAGCCTGATCTTCGCAGCCCTTAGCCCTGGGCCCCCATCCTAAGTCAGCGTCCGGTTCCCGGCCATAGGGCCGCCTAAAAAACGGCACTCCGCTCGCGGGAAAGTTGCAGGACGAGACCCTGCTGCTTGCAATCGCTTACGGCGCCTCACAAGCCATAACGGGCAATTTGCCAGCCGCTGCGCCAGCGTGTTGAGCGACTAGAGACCATCGCAGAACGGATAGGTGCCGGACCTTAGCGTCGCTACCGCCAGACCCACTTTTCCTCCAGCCGGTGAACCATGGAGATTCAACATGCCAGAAGAAATCAACCACGCTCGCCGTCGCTTTTTTGGCACAGCAGCTACGGCCCTTGCCGCCGCCCAGTTCGCCATGAGCGGTTCTGCGGACGCGCAACCCGGCAAGTCGAAAGCCGCGGATCTACCCAGGATCAAGGCGGGGACGCACACCTCGTTCGGCGCACTGAAGCAGATCGATGCTGGCGTCCTCAATGTCGGATACGCCGAAGCGGGTTCTGCCGATGGACCTGCCGTCATCCTTCTGCACGGTTGGCCCTACGACATTTACAGCTATGTCGATGTCGCGCCCTTGCTGGCGTCCGCAGGCTATCGCGTGATCGTCCCCTATTTGCGCGGCTATGGAACGACGCGTTTTCTTTCAGGTGACACGTTCCGGAGCGGCCAGCCGTCGGCGCAAGCCGTCGATGTCATCGCCCTGATGGATGCGCTGAAGATCGAAAAGGCAACCCTCGCCGGTTTCGATTGGGGCGGGCGCAACGCGGATATCGTGGCGGCGCTCTGGCCGGAGCGCTGCAAGGCGCTCGTCTCCGTGAGCGGCTATCTGATCCCTGGCCAGCAATCCGCTCCGCTGCCGCCAAAGGCAGAACTGCAGTGGTGGTATCAATATTATTTCGCCACCGAACGGGGCCGCGCCGGCTACGACAAGTACCGCAACGATTTTACCAGGCTGATTTGGCAGATCGCTTCGCCGAAGTGGGACTTCGATGATGCCACGTTCAATCGCAGCGCTGCGGCCTTCGACAATCCGGATCACGTCGCCATCGTCATCCACAATTACCGCTGGCGGCTTGGCCTGACGGCAGGCGATCCGAAATATGACGATCTGGAAAAGCGACTTGCCGCAGGTCCTGTCATCACCGTGCCGACCATTACCCTCGAGGGCGATGCCAACGGCGCACCGCACCCGGATGATCCGGGCAGCTATGCCAAGAAGTTTTCGGGCCGATACTCGCACCGGACCATCAAGGGCGGCATCGGGCACAACCTGCCGCAGGAAACCCCGCGAGCTTTTGCCGAAGCCATCATCGATGTCGCCGAAAGTTGATCGGCGTCAGCCTGCAACATCCGGCCAATGAGGCTGGCCAATCAGAGGAGAAATGCCATGAGCCGCTTCACCGACAAAGTCGTCGTTATCACTGGCGGCACCAGCGGGATCGGTCTCGCAGCCGCAAGACAGTTCGTCAAGGAGGGTGCCAATGTCGTCGTGACCGGGCGCAACTCGCGTTCCGTCGGCGACGCTCAAAAAGAACTTGGCGCGAAGGGTATCGCGATCAGCGCCGATGTCACGAAGTCGACCGATCTCGACTCGCTGTTCAAGCAGGTCCGCGAGAAGTACGGACAAATTGACGTCCTCTACGTGAATGCGGGCATCGCCAAACTGGGCTCCGTCGCTGAGACGACCGAGGAAGTCTTCGATGAAATCGTCGATGCCAACTTTCGCGGCGCCTACTTTACCGTCCAGAAGGCACTGCCGCTGATGAACGATGGCGGGGCCATCGTTTTCACGACGTCCTGGTTCGACGAAGCCGGCATCGCCGGAACGTCAGCCGTGTCCGCTTCGAAGGCGGCGTTGCGCAACCTAACGCGGACGCTTGCCTCCGAACTGATCGGCCGGAACATTCGTGTCAATGCTGTCAGCCCCGGCGTGATCGAAACCCCGCTTCTCGGAAAGCTCGGCCTTCCGGAAGCCGATGCCCGGGAACTCGGCAAGGCTCTGCTGCAGCAGATCCCGGCCAAGCGGTTCGGCAAGCCGGAAGAAGTCGCCACAGCGGTAGCATTCCTTGCCTCCGACCACGCCTCCTACATCACCGGCGTCGAACTCGCTGTCGACGGCGGACGCACTCAGCTGTAACCGACCTCACCAGCTTGAGGTACTTCGCGTGCCCTACAACGACCAACTCTAGGAGGAAAGAAGATGGCTGAACTTGCAAACGCCCCAGCGGCTACTCAAGGCGGAAAAGTCGTGTACACCGCCAAGACCCACACCACCGGGGGGCGGGAGAACGGCATGTCCCGCAGCTCCGACGGGCGGCTGGATGTCAAACTTTCGCTGCCGGGCTCGGCGCGCATCGGCACCAATCCGGAGCAGCTTTTCGCCGCCGGCTGGTCGGCCTGTTTCGAAAGCGCGATCGGGCTTGCGGCCCGCAAAAGGAGAATCGCGCTGCCCGCCGAGCTTGCGATCGACGCCGAAGTGGACCTGCACATGGGCGATGGTGGTTACTTTCTCAGTACCCGCCTCAACGTCAGCCTGCCGGGTATCGCGCGCGACGTCGCCCAGAGCCTGGTGGACGAAGCCGACCAGCTCTGTCC
Organism: Bradyrhizobium sp.; assembly: GCF_035484855.1. GTDB lineage: Bacteria > Pseudomonadota > Alphaproteobacteria > Rhizobiales > Xanthobacteraceae > Bradyrhizobium. Next base: position 6,741 of record NZ_DATHOP010000109.1, on the reverse strand, counting down.
CTACTCAAAGGCCACGCGCGGCAACATCGACATCGCGATCAACCTGGTGTGAGCCGAGCTGTTGTTTCACCCTGGAGACTGATAAATTGCCGACCGGTGCGGCGTGCTCCGGCGAGGGCGTGAACGGGGAGGATCTGACATGCGTCCTGACATGATCCCAGGGGCCGTCTTTCCCGACTACGAACTTTCCGACCACACTGCGAAACATCGAAAACTCTCCGAGCTGCAAGGACCACATCCGATGGTGCTCGTGCTCAGCCGCGGAGGTTTTTGCCCGAAGGACCGCCGGCAGGCGGAAGGGCTTGTCGAGCTCCACCGCGAGATGGAGGTCGGCTATTGCCGGCTGGTCACAATCAGCACCGACAACATTACCGAGACGAATGAATATCGCAGCGGCGTCGGCGCCCACTGGCCATTTCTCTCCGACGCGCGCCGTGTGATCCAGAAGGATCTCGACATCGCCGAATATACGGATCCCCTCCACAATCCCATGATCCCCCATGTGATCGTGCTCGAGCCGCGTCTCGTCATTTACAAGGTCTACAACGGCTACTGGTTCTTCGGCCGGCCCACCATGGAGGAACTGCGCCAGGACCTGCGTGCCGTGACCAGAAAATGCCGGCCGGATTGGGACATCACGACGCCCGAACTCAAGGCCGCCTGGCAGCAAAGCCGCAAGGAGCTTTTCTATCCCTACGGCAAAACCTACGTCCAAACCCTCGGCGAACAGGATTAGCAGGAGGACCGCCATGACCCGCACCCATCAACCCGGCGAATCCGCTTTCAGATCGATCCTGCCGGAAGACATCGAGTGGAAGCCGTTTCCGGCCTTCCCGCCTACCGTGCGGTTGGCCGTCCTGGTCGGAAAACCCTCCGAGCCCGGCCCCTATGTGATCCGGGTCAAGGTGCCGTTGGACGTGAAGCTGATGCCGCACCGGCATCCCGAGGATCGTATCTACACGGTGATGTCCGGCGTGTTCTACATCGGCCTCGGCGACGAGTTCGACGGCGAGAAGGTCAAGGCCTACCCGCCGGGCAGCGTCATCGTATTGCCCGGCGACACATTCCACTTCCATTGGGCCAAATCCGGCGAATACGTCACCCAGGTGACGGCGATCGGTCCGCTCGGTCTCGAATATCTCGATCCGCACGACGATCCGCGCCACAAGTGAGCAAAAGCGCCGGTGTTGGAAATTCCACCGTTGGATTTCGAAAAGAGTCGTCGCGTACCGCCAGACGAAGACCTATTCGTAGCCCCGCGTGTTCTTTGTGCAGGCGCTTTTCTAAAGCGACGGGAAATTCGTTGGGGTGAAATTGAAGGTCAAACGCGGGAAGTAGGACGATGCCGAAAACAACGGACGGCAGAATTGCTCTCGTTGCGTTGATAGCTTTGGCTGCGTGGCTGTTGATTGGGCTGCCTCTTATCTACCTACCGTTTCCAGAACACGTTCACGGCGAAATACTAGGTGTCAAATACGGAGAGTGGCTACTTTTTGCGGCTACTATGGGTTTGTGGTGGGCAACTTGGCGGTTGGTTAGGAGCGCTGAGAACACCGCAGAGCGGCAATTGCGGGCATATATTTTTCCGCAGGATGTAACTATCACGAATATCGAGTCCATTCCCGAAATCACCGTCGTTCTCAAGAACACCGGCCAGACGCCCGCCCACGATCATACACTTTGGGCTACCATGGCTGTCGCCGCTTATCCGCTGTCGACGGAGCCAGCGCCCCCAGACGGCGATCCAAATGAATCTAAGGGGCCGCTTGCTCCGGGCGCAGTGAACCATTTCTTCGCCAGCCTCGAATCCCCGATCACTCAAGAGGAATTGAGAGGTATTCGAGAGGGGCGCGCCGCCATCTATTTGGCCGGAGCCGTCCTTTATACAGACGCCTTCGGGAAAAGCCGTTCGACAAAGTTCTGCTATTTTCGCGGACACGCTGGCCTTAGGGAATTTGCTGACGGTCCAATGTCTGTTTACAAGAAGTGGAACGAAGCAAACTAATCCGCTCCTCCCGCACACGCCTACAGGGCGGACCCTAAGCAGACTCGCCGCCGATACCCGGATGAAAGAAGGCCTCAGTTGGCGGCCTAAATTTCGCCCAATAGCCGGCGCGAGATGGCGAAGCGGTAAACTGCGAGGGCTTGGCAAATCCTTCAGGAGAAACGCGGCGCTTTACCTGGTCGATATTGAGTTAGGCTAGCTGCCCGAAACATCTTTCGGTCCCCCAGAGGGATAAGCTACATACTCAGGTCGCCACACCGAGGCTTCGCATCCGCAGAGATTGGTATTGGGCTTACCACCCAACAGCGGCCCTCACTAGGCTGCATTGCCTGATCAGCAATAAAGCGCCCGGCGTTAGTTACCCGGGCGCTTTTGCTTTTGGGCCGCTTCAACTGCCCCCGCTCTTAAAGTAACGCGGCACCAGAACGTCACGCGAACCGACTGCACGAAAATGCACGCCATTCCATGCTTCGTTCTGCGTGCAGATGCTGAACCGGTGCACCAAACAGACAATTCGTTTGTGCCGAAAGCTGATTTTATTAGGAAAACTGGTGCTGCCAGACAGGATTGAACTGTCGACCTCTCCATTACCAATGGAGTGCTCTACCACTGAGCTACGGCAGCGTGCCCGGGGATCCACGGGAATCAGCCAAAAAGGCCCCGACAAGGCGGCCGATCCTTGCCACAAGGCCCAAGCTGGCGCAAGCGCGGCGGGCTGTCTCGGACGGCTGCGAAAACCGGCGAAATTGGCCCCGTGAGGCCGCCAACTCCTTGAAGGCGCCCGATTGCGGGCCGATCCGGTTCCCAATTCCCTCACCAGCGGCCATTCGCGGATATTGTCGGCGAATTTCCGCGCGGCGCCGGCACATGGGTTCGCCCGCCGGTCCGCTCTCCCCGTGATATGTTCTAGAAGACCGTCATATTCGAGCGGGACCACGATGCAGGACGACAGCGACAAACGCGAGCGCGATCCGGGGAACGGTCCGAGGCGGGACCGGCTGAAGCTGGCGTTGCGCGAAAACCTGAAGCGGCGGAAATCGCAATTGCGGGGGCGAAGCGAGGCGGCCCTCGCATCTTCCAATGGCGATGACGCCACACCACATGACGGCAGCGCAAGGAAGCCGGGCGAATAACCGGGTTCTCGCACCGCTCGGTTTTGCTAGCCTATCGATGATGTGAGACGGAGATCGCCGTGGATTCCGTGACTGCAAGCAAGACGAATGGCAGCGCGCCGCCTGCGCCCGCGTTCCCGCGCCGCGATCAGACCTTTCCGGAGCTGACGGGTCCGGAAATCGCGCGGATGCGCCGGTTCGGCGAGTTGCGCCGTTACAGGGACGGCGAGGCGCTGTTCGAGACCGGCAAGCCCGGGCCGGGCATGTTCGTCGTTCTCTCCGGCCATGTCGCGGTCACCCAGCGCGACGGCCTCGGCCATGTCACGCCGGTGATCGATCAGGGACCCGGGCAGTTTCTCGCCGAGGTCGGCCAGCTGTCGGGGCGCAACGCGCTGGTCGACGGCCATGCCGAGGGCGACGTCGAAACGCTGTTGATCGCGCCGGACCGGCTGCGCGCGCTGCTGGTCGCCGAAGCCGATCTCGGCGAGCGTATCATGCGCGCGCTGATCCTGCGCCGCGTCAGCCTGATCCAGGGCGGTGTCGGCGGCCCGGTGCTGATCGGGCCATCGGATTCGGGCGGCGTCATCCGCCTGCAAGGCTTTCTCGCCCGCAACGGCTATCCGCAGCATCTGCTCGATCCCGTCAGCGACCCCGATGCCGCCGAGGTGATCGCGCGCTATTCGCCGCTGCCTTCGGATTGGCCGCTGGTGGTGATCGCCGACGGCACCGTGTTGCGCAACCCGAGCCCATCCGAACTGGCGCGCGCCATGGGTATGGTGCGCGCGCTCGCCAAGGACAAGGTCTACGATGTCGCCGTGGTCGGCAGCGGTCCCGCCGGCCTGTCGACGGCGGTCTATGCGGCGTCCGAAGGCCTCAGCGTCGCGGTCTGCGATACGCGCTCGTTCGGCGGCCAGGCCGGCGCCAGCGCGCGCATCGAAAACTATCTCGGCTTTCCGACCGGCATTTCCGGGCTGGCACTGACCGCACGCGCCTATAACCAGGCGCAGAAATTCGGCGCCGACATCATGATCCCGGTCGAGGTCAAGTCGCTCGATTGCTCGCGCGAGGACGGCGCATTCGGCCTGGCGCTCGAGGACGGCGAGGTGCTGCGCGCCCGCGCCATCGTGGTGGCGAGCGGCGCGCGCTATCGCCGCCCCTCTATCGAGAACCTCGCCGAGTTCGAGGGCCGCGGCGTCTGGTACTGGGCCTCGCCGATCGAGGCGCGGCTCTGCGCGGAGCAGGAGGTGGTGCTGGTCGGCGGCGGCAATTCGGCGGGCCAGGCCGCGGTGTTTCTGTCGGGTCACGCCCGCAAGGTCAATATGATGATCCGCGGCGGCGGCCTTGGCGCCAGCATGTCGCGCTATTTGATCGAGCGCATCGAGGCGACGGCCAACATCGAACTGATGTTCAATACCGAAGTGGTCGGGCTCGAGGGCACCGCGGAGGGATCGCTCGAACGGGTGCGCTGGAAGAGCCGCCTCGGCGGCGGGGAGGTCGCATTCGACATCCGCAATCTGTTCCTGTTCGTCGGCGCCGATCCTGCAACCGGCTGGCTCGACGGCTGCGGCGTGATGGTCGATCGCGGCGGCTTCGTGGTGACGGGCACGCAGTGCCGGAAGGACGGGCGCGAGGTGTCGCTGCTGGAAACCTCGGTGCCGGGCGTGTTCGCCGTCGGCGACGTGCGCTCCGGATCGGTCAAGCGGGTCGGCGGCGCGATCGGCGAGGGCGCGCAGGTGGTGGCGGCGCTGCACGGATTTCTCGGCGATCCCGCGAAACCAACGGTATAGTGAGCGCGTTCAGGCTGATTGCCTCAATTCGAAAGGGAGAAACGCCATGGCCGAAGTCGTCGTGTTGTACAAAACGCCAAAGGATCCGGCTGCCTTCGACAAATATTATGCCGAGACCCACATCCCGCTGGCGAAGAAATTGCCTGGCCTGCGAAAGTATCAGGTCAGCCAGGGAGCGGTTGCGACGCCGGCCGGACCGTCGGGCCTTTATCTGGTCGCAGTGCTGACCTTCGACAGCATGGCGGCGGTGCAGAACGCCTTCGGCAGCGCGGAGGGCAAGGCCACCGCGGCCGATGTGCCCAAATTCGCAAGCGGCGGCGCCGACATCATGTTCTTCGACACCAAGGTGGTATGAGGCGGGCATGGCCAAGCACTGCACCCACCTCGCCGGCATTCGTACCGTGACGCCGAGCGCGCTCGGCTGCGAGGAATGCCTGAAGATCGGAAGTGAGTGGCTGCATCTGCGGATCTGCCGCACTTGCGGCCATGTCGGCTGCTGCGACGACTCACCCCACAAGCACGCGACCAAACATTTCCACGCCACACACCATCCGATCATCGAGGGCTACGATCCGCCGGAGGGCTGGGGCTGGTGTTATGTCGACGAAGTCATGTTCGACCTGTCGGACCGGAAGACGCCGCACAACGGCCCGATCCCGCGCTATTACTGAAGCCGGTCACACTTGATCAAGGAATAGCGCATGCAGCCGCCGCAGAGCAAATTCGCCGAGGTCAATGGCACGCGGCTGCATTATCTGATTAGCGGCAAGGGCGACCCAGTCGTGCTGCTGCACGGCTATGCCGAAACGAGCCACATGTGGCTGCCGCTGATCGCGAAGCTTACCGAAAAACACACGGTGATCGCGCCGGACCTGCGCGGCTTTGGCCAGTCGGCCGCGCCGCCGGACGGCTACACCAAAGCGGCGATGGCGCGCGATATCCACGCGTTGGTGAAGAGCCTCAACTACGACCATATCCGGCTTGTCGGCCACGACATCGGTTTGATGGTCGCCTATGCCTATGCGGCGCAGTACCCAAGCGAGGTCGATCGGCTGGTGCTGATGGAAGCGTTCCTGCCCGGCGTCGGCGACTGGAACAGCGTGTTTCTGTTGCGCGACCTCTGGCATTTCCATTTCTACGGCAAGACGCCGCTGGCGCTGGTCACCGGGCGTGAGCGGATTTACCTGGAGCATTTCTGGAACGATTTTGCCGCCGATCCGAAGAAGTCGCTATCGGAAAACGACCGCGAGTTTTACGCGAAGGAGTATGCGCAGCCCGGTCACATGGCCGCGGGCATGGAAGTCTTCCGCGCCTTCCCCAGAGACGCCGAGGATTTTGCGCAATTTGCAAAGACCAAATTGACGATGCCGGTGCTGGTGTTGTCGGGAGAAAAGGCCGGCGGTCCGTTCCTGATCGAGCAGGGCAAGATGGTGGCGACCCATGTCGAGGGCGTGCTGGTAAAAGGATCGGGGCACTGGCTGATGGAAGAAGCGCCCGACCAGGTGATTCCGAAGCTGGTCGAATTTCTAAACTGAGCGGGATGACTTGAAACCTCATCCCGCTCTATCCTTGAGCATGATCTTTTCGGAAAACCAGTGTCCACTTTTCCGGATCGTGCTCTAGTTGTGGTCTTTCAGGAGGTTGTCCATCTGGTCTGAACCGAGGAAACTGAGGTTGCGAAGCTTCAATGTTCCAAGGAGAGACCAGATGAACGTCCACAAGAATGCGCCTTTGACGCCCAAAGGTCGAGAGGCGATGGTCCGCAGTGTGGTGGAAGGGGGACTGAGCAAGGCTGACGCGGCCTACCAGTTCAACACGACGCCGAAGACCGTTGCCA
>NZ_DATHOP010000108.1:0-18686 GCF_035484855.1 Bradyrhizobium sp. | reverse complement strand
ATGACGGGCCATGCACGGTAATTGGCCATACGCACACGCTGACGGCATCCGGAGCGGCGTTCGTCAACGGCACCGCGGCGCATGGCGAGGATTTCGACGACACGTTCGAAGGCGGGCCGGTTCATGCCGGCGCCGTGATCGTGCCGGCCGTGCTGGCGGCCTGCGAACGCCACCATCCGGATGGCCGTTATGCGCTGACGGGAATTGCGGTCGGCACCGAAGTGCTGTGCCGGTTGAGCCTCGTGGTGCCGAAGGCGGTCCACAAGGCGGGCTTCCATCCGACCGCAATTTTCGGCGCGATGGGCGCCGCGGCCGGCGTCGGCGCGGCGCTCGGCCTCGAGGCCAAACAGATCGTCGATGCGCTCGGTATCGCCGGCAGCATGGCGGGCGGCATCATCGAATATCTGGCCGAGGGCGCCTGGACCAAGCGGCTGCATGCCGGCTGGGCGGCGCAGTCGGGCATCCGCGCCGCGCTGCTGGCGCAGCAAGGCTTTGTCGGTCCGCGCACGGTGTTCGAGGGCGTGCATGGCCTGTTCCACGGTTTTGCGCACACCACCGAAGGCGACTACGAGGCCTTGACCGGCGATTTCGGCTCCCGCTGGGTGACCGATACGCTGGCGTTCAAGCCCTATCCCTGCGGGACCATGGCGCAGCCTTATATCGATTGCGCGCGACGGCTGGCCGCGCGCGGTATCAAGGCTGACTATATCGCCGAGATCGTCTGCGAGGTCGCCGAAGGCACGGTACACCGGCTGTGGGAGCCGCTCGCGGACAAGCAGCGGCCGCGCAACGGCTATGCGGCGAAATTCGCTACCCCCTATCTGCTGGCGACCGGCTTTGTCCATGGCGGCGTCGGCCTCGGCGCCTTCACCGCAAAGGCGATCACCGACCGCGAGGTGCTGGCGCTCGCGGCCAAGGTGAAATTCGTGATCGATCCGCAAAATCCTTACCCCGCCAACTATACCGGTCATATCAGGGCGACCCTGAAGGACGGCAGCATGATCGAGGAGCGGCAGCCTCACATGCGCGGCGGCGTGCAGGAGCCGCTGACCCGGCAGGACGTATCGGACAAATTCGCGCTCAACGTCGCGCATGGCGGCTGGAGCAGGGCGCAGGGCGAAGCGACGCTAAAACGGCTGGCGACACTCTACGGCGGTCGCATCGATCTGAGCGCGTTGCGTAGCTAGTACGCCATGCTCAGTTCACGCTCTCTTGACTCATTGCAGCGCGGGCCGCCTCCCAAATACGATCTTTAGAATTAAAGCTAAACACAATTTTTAGGATTAAAGCCCAAGGTCGCCGGTGGTTTTGGATTCAACCGCGCGCGTCGGACCAAATGTGGCGACTGAAGGTTACCCGGACCCTAATTATAGCCGCGAGCCTGGTCGTATTCGTGACCGCAGGGCATTTCGCGGCCACCGCCGTCATTGAAGCCCAGCAATCCAAACAGCTTCGTGAGTTGACGGACGTTGCACTGCGCAGATCCGAAGTCGCCATCGACTACGGCGCGGTGACACTGGACGATATCATCAAGCGCGGACCGGTGAACTGTGAGCCCGGCGTGCTCCAGGCCATGCGCTTCCAAGTCTATCAGCGCTCGGCGATCAAGGACATTCGCCTCGTTGAGCGCGACGGCTCCGTGATTTGTTCCGCCTATTCGGAGACCCTGGAGTTCGACTCGGATTGGGCCGGCCGGCCGGCCATGCTGCCATCGCGCGACGGTCGTCTGCTGCTTTTTCAGGTCAATCAATTTGAAGGTGTCGCGCTCGGGGTTTTGCGCGACATCGACGAGCGGAATTCGCTGGTCGCCATTGTCGCCACCAACTCGGGCATATTCGATATCATGCCTGCCGAACTGCGCGATCATAGCGAAGTATTGCTCAGACTGAGCAGTGGATTGAATGCAGGAGGGTTTTCGCCGGCACGCGAAGGCAAGATTTCGGATTCGCTGGATTCCACGAAAATCTCCGCCCGTTATCCGATCCGCGCGACGATCCGCGTCGAGACGGGTGCCTTGCGGAAGTGGCATCGCGAGGGTTATGGGCCGGCGATGCTGCTCGCCCTGGCTCTCGGGCTGGCGTTCGGTTTTATCCTCGCCAAAGCCCTTGGCAATGCCAGTCCGCTTGGCGATCTCGACCGCGCGCTGGCCTTGAATCAGTTCAAACCCTATTTTCAGCCGATCTTCGATCTGCGCAGCGGCGCCATCACCGGTTGCGAGGTCCTTGCCCGATGGGTTCGCTCGGACGGCACCATCGTTCCGCCGATGAGCTTCATCCCGCTCGCCGAGTCGAGCGGCAAGATCGAGCAGATCACCTGGATGCTGCTAAAGACGGCACTTGGCGAAATGTATCCGCGCCTTCGCCAGGACAAGCATTTCAAGCTGTCCATCAACATCGTGCCGCGCCATCTGCTGAAGGCGGGCTTCGTTGAAGATCTGCGCCATATCGTGGTCGAGGCACGGGTATCGCCGCGTCAGATCGTCCTGGAGGTTACCGAACGGGATGAATTGCCCGATCTGCAAAAGGCTGCAGCCGTGGTGAAGGACCTGCGCGAACTGGGTTTCAGGGTTGCAATGGACGATGTCGGCGTCGGTCACAGCGGCCTCTCCCAGATGAAAGGCCTCGGCGCAAACACCATCAAGATCGACAAGTTCTTCGTCGATACCATCACCAAGGAAAGTTCTGCCGTCACGATCGTGGAAATGCTGGCTCGCCTGGCGCGTGAACTGAAAATGACGGTTGTTGCCGAGGGCATCGAGACCCCGGAGCAGATTGCATCACTTCTCGCTTGCGGAATCCATGAAGGTCAGGGCTATATTGTTTCGCCGCCGCTGCCATTTGCGAAATTCGACGAACTCCTGGTGAAGCGCCAATCCGGCGCTGTCGCAGGGAAGCCCACATTGGAGAACGCGCTGGTCGCGTAATTCGGGTCATTTCGTCGTGAAGCCGCTTTCGTGCTTTGCTTGCCCGGCCATGACAGGGGAAGGAAATGACGGACAGCGAACTCACCGGCAAGGTTGCCATCGTCACCGGCGCTGGGCGCAACATCGGCCGCGCCATCGCGCTGGCGCTGGCGCAAGCCGGCGCGTCGATCCTCATCAACGCGCGCAGCAACCGTGCCGAGGCCGAGGCCGTCGCGCGCGAGGTCGAGACCCTGGGCGTCAAGGCGCTGGTCCATATCGGCGACGTCGCCGATGCCGCGGCCGTGCAGGCCATGGCGGAGGCCGCGCTCGACCATTTCGGCCGCATCGACATCCTCGTCAACAATGCGGCGCTGCGGCGGGAAAAGCCGTTCGCGGAGATGGACTATGCCGAGTGGCGCGAAATCATGGACGTCACGCTTGACGGGACCTTCCATTGCATCAAGGTCTGCCTTCCCGCGTTGCGCAAATCCGGTGCCGGCACCATCGTCAACATCGGCGGCTTGAGCGCGCATACCGGCGCCAGGAACCGCGCCCATGTCGTGACCGCCAAAGCCGGGATCATCGGCTTCACCCGCGCGCTGGCCCATGATTTGGCCGATGACGGCATCACCGTGAATTGCGTGGTTCCCGGCCTGATCGGCACGCCGCGCCCGAAAGACAGGCCGGAGCCCGCGCATCATTCGACCCACCAGACCATCGCCGGCGGGCGGGGCCGGCCGGAAGACGTCGCCGCTGCCGTGCGGTTCCTGTGCAGCCCGGGCGCGCGCTACATCACCGGACAGGCCATCCACGCCAATGGCGGGGCCTATCTCGGCGCCTAGCGCATGGTGCGCTGCCGTTTTCGCAGCGGGATTGCCCGATAAATGCGCTCGGCGATCGGGGTTTTCATGTTAACCATGAGCCCATGAACCAGCAGGCCAAGATCGACATCCGGCATTCCACCTGTCCGCACGATTGTCCGTCGGCCTGCGCCCTCGATGTCGAGGTGATCGACGGTTCGACCATCGGCCGGGTGCGCGGCTCGAAAATCCAGAGCTATACCGCGGGCGTGGTCTGCGCCAAGGTCGCGCGCTATGCCGAGCGCATCCATCATCCGGACCGGCTGACCTATCCGCAGTTCCGCATCGGCCCCAAGGGGTCGGGCAAGTTCGGACGCATTTCGTGGGATGACGCGCTCGACGAGATCGCGGCGCGATTCGATCGGGCCGAGCGGGAGTTCGGCGCCGAGTCGGTATGGCCGTATTACTACGCCGGCACCATGGGGCTCGTGATGCGCGACGGCATCAACCGTCTCGCCCATGTCAAGAAATACTCGCGCTTCTATTCCACGATCTGCTCGACCATCGCCCGGGTCGGATTTGCCGCCGGCACCGGCAAGATCGCCGGCGTCGATCCGCGCGAGATGGGCGTCTCCGACCTGGTGGTGATCTGGGGCACCAATCCGGTGAATACCCAGGTCAATGTGATGACGCACGCGATGCGCGCCCGGAAAGAGCGCGGCGCCAGGATCGCGGCCATCGATGTCTACAACAACGACACCATGAAGCAGGCCGACATCAAGATCATCCTGCGTCCCGGCACCGACGGCGCCTTCGCCTGCGGCGTCATGCATGTGCTGTTCCGCGAAGGGTTTGCGGATCGGGCGTATATGGCGCGCTACACCGATTGTCCCGCCGAACTCGAAGCTCATCTGGCGACCCGCACGCCGGAATGGGCGTCTTCGATCTGCGGCGTGCCGGTCGACGAGATCGAGGCGTTTGCGCGGGCGGTCGGCCAGACCAAACGCTGCTTCTTCCGGCTCGGCTACGGCTTTACCCGCAGCCGCAATGGCGCGGCGCAAATGCATGCGGCGCTCTGCATTCCGGCGGTGACCGGCGCCTGGCAATACGAGGGCGGCGGCGCGTTCTTCAACAATTTCTCGATCTGGAAGTTCAACGAATCCCTCATCGAGGGCCATGACGAAATCGACCACACCACAAGGCAGCTCGATCAATCCAAGATCGGGCGCATCCTGACCGGGGACGCGGCGGCGCTTAAGGGCGGCCCGCCGGTCAAGGCGATGCTGATCCAGAACACCAATCCGATGACGGTGGCGCCGGAGCAGGCGCTGGTGCGCCAGGGGTTTGCCCGCGAGGACCTGTTCACGGTGGTGCACGAGCAGTTCATGACCGAGACGGCGCTCATGGCCGACCTCGTGTTGCCCGCGACCATGTTCCTGGAGCATGACGATCTCTATTACGGCGGCGGCCATCAGCATATTTCGGTCGGCGCCAAGCTGATCGAGCCGCCCGGTGAATGCCGCTCCAACCACGAAGTGCTGCGGGGCCTCGGCCGGCGTCTCAACGCCGTGCATCCCGGATTTGAAATGTCGCCGCGCGAGTTGATCGACGCCACCCTGAAGAAGAGCGGCCATGGCGGGATCGAGGCGCTGGAGGCCGACCTGTGGCGCGACATCCAGCCCGACTTCCGCGCCTCGCATTATCTCGACGGTTTTGCCCATGCCGACGGCAAATTTCACTTCAAGGCCGATTGGGCCCACGTGCCGCTCGGCAATGCCGGCATGATGGGCGCGTGGGACCAGATGCCGTCGCTGCCCGATCAGTGGAATTCCATCGAGGAAGCGGACGAAGCCCATCCGTTCCGGCTCGCCACCAGCCCGTCGCGCAGCTTCCTCAATTCCAGCTTCAACGAAACGCCGTCGTCGCAGGCGCGCGAAGGCGCGCCCAGCGTGATGATCCACCCGGAGGATGCCGCTTCGCTCGATATCGCCGACGGCGACGCCGTCACGCTCGGCAATGTGCGGGGCGAGACGACGCTCACCGCAAGATTGTTCGACGGCGTGCGCCGCGGCGTCCTGATCGCGGAATCGGTGCATCCGAACAAGGCCCATATCGGCGGCCGAGGCATCAACATGCTCACCGGCGCCGAGGCCGTGGCGCCGGTCGGAGGTGCCGCGTTCCACGACAACAAGGTGTGGCTGCGGAAAGCCACACCGTCGGCGTTCCCAAAACCTTAAATCGTCCTTGCAAGTTTTTCCTCGTCCTGCCGTTAATGCCCTAACAGGGGAATGGAACGGGCAGGGCAATGAACGACACCAACAGCGTGCTGTTTGAGAAGCGCGGGCAGGCGTTCTGGATCACCATCAACCGGCCGGACAAGCGCAATGCGCTCAATGGCGAGGTGATCGCCGGCATCGCCAGGGGCTATCGCGACGCGCATGACGACAACGACGTCCGCGTCATCGTCCTGACCGGGGCGGGCGACAAGGCGTTTTGTGCCGGCGCCGACCTGCAGAATTCGGGCGCGGCCTTCGCGATGGATTTTGCCAGGCCCAACGCCGATTACGCCGACCTGCTGCGGCTGTCGCAGAACGCCACCAAGCCGTCGATTGCCCGCGTCGGCGGCGTCTGCATGGCCGGCGGCATGGGACTATTGTGCATGACCGACATGGCGGTCGCGGCCGATCACGTGATCTTCGGCCTGCCCGAGGTGAAGGTCGGCGTATTCCCGATGCAGGTGATGGCGCTGTTGCAGGAGGTCGCGCCGCGCCGCCTGATCAACGAGTGGGCGCTGACGGGAGAGCCCTTCGATGCCAGGGCCGCGCAGGCCGCGGGCCTCCTGAACTACGTGGTGCCGGCGGCCGAACTCGACGCCAGGATCGAATGGCTGATCGGTCGCATCACCGACAAGTCGCCGACCGCCATCCGCCGCGGCAAATACGCCATGCGCGCGATCGCCGCGATGTCGTTCGACGAGGCCATCGCCTACACCGAAAGCCAGATCGGGCTATTGGCGATGACCGAAGACGCCAAGGAGGGACTGAAAGCGTTCGGCGAAAAGCGCAAGCCGATCTGGCCGGGGAAATAATCCGATGCGGATTGTCGGACGGCTAGAGCAGGATGAGATGAGGTCCGGTCCGAGGCTTCCGCGACCGGACAATAAAAAATATCGAAAACGACCCCATGCAAAGTAGCCGATCGCTGCCGGCGTGATGCCTGACGCATCTTGCGAAACCATTTGACACGTCGGGCAAATCAGCGGCACGACGCTATCATCGCAACGCGTGTGACCGGTGGACTCGCCGCTCGGCCGATTCAATCAAAACTCATCCCGCTTCAGGGGAATGGCTCCGACGTTCGCGAATAAATCCGCAGGAGGAACCAGGATGACAAATCTGATCGCGTCACGCGCATGCATGGCGATCGCAGCCGTATCGCTGTGTGGCGCGTTGCCGAACAGCGCCGCCGCTGCGGAGCATAGCCTCGGCGCCGATCCGGCGGCCGCGTGTGGCGCTTTCTCCGGCGCGGGCATGGGCGCAACCAAGATCGACGAGGCCGTGCTGACCGAACCAAAACCGCTGAGCATCGCCGACAACGGGCCGACGCCGGCCGCCCGCATCAACCCGGCCACGCCGTCATTCTGCCGCGTGCTCGGCCACATCGATCCCGCCGATCCGAACGCGCCGCCGATCCGCTTCGAGCTCAATCTGCCGCTGCAATGGAATGGTCGATCGGTGCAATATGGCGGCGGCGGATTCAACGGCGTGCTGATCACCGGTGTCGGCCTGGCGGCTGCGGCGCCGTTCGATAGCGCCTCGCCGCTGGCGAGGGGATTTGCGACCTACGGCACCGACTCGGGTCATCAGAACAAGCCGGGAGAACCGCCGCAATCATTTGCCGCCAACGACGAGGCCTTCGTCAATTTCGCGCATGCGTCCTACAAGAAGGTACGCGATGAAGCCGTCCTGCTGATCGAACGCGCCTATGGCGCGAAGCCTGAGAAGATGTATTTCCTGGGCAGCTCCGAAGGCGGCCGCGAGGGCCTGACGATGGCACAGCGCTATCCCGACGATTTCGACGGCATCTTTTCCCGCGCGCCCGTGATCAACTGGGTCGGCCTGCAGCATGCCGGCACCCGCGCCGGGCTTTCGACCATGGGCGAGGGCTGGATTCGTCCGGCCCAGGTCAAGCTCGTGCATGATGCGGTGCTCGCGGCCTGCGACGCGCAGGACGGCGTTGCAGACGCGCTGGTGGAGGACGCGGTCGGCTGCAAGTCGCGCTTCGATCCGGCAAAACTGCTCTGCGCCAATGGCGCTACCGGCGACCAGTGCCTCAACGAGGCGCAGGTCGCGGCGATCCGCACGCTGCATTCGCCCTACGAATTCCCGTTCGCGCTCGCCAATGGCGTCAGCGAATATCCGGGCTGGGGCGTTTCCGGCGAGGCGACCAAGGCCTATGGCCCGACCGGCGGCTGGAGCGCGTGGTGGCTCGGCGCGGCACCTCCGGCGCTGCCGCCGCAACCCAATAACGGCATCGCCTGGGTCTACGGCGCGGGTGGCATCCAGCACATCTTCGCGCGCGATCCGAATTTCGACGTCCGCAACTACCGGCCGGAGGATTTTGCCGGGCGGGTGCGCGAGGTGTCGGCGCTGATGGATTCGACCAATCCCGATCTCGGCGCGTTCAGGGCCCATGGCGGCAAGCTGATCATGCTGGAGCACATGTCGGACTACGCGCAGAGCCCTTATGCGGGGATCGGATATTTCGGCGAGGTGCAGAAGCGGCTCGGCGAAGCCGCGGTCGCCGATTTCATGCGGCTCTACACCGCGCCCGGCGTCGACCATGTCGGCAGCGGCGCCCCCGCCAATGTCGACATGCTGTCCGTCCTCGTCGACTGGGTCGAGAACGGCCGCGCGCCTGGAAATCTGGCCGTCGTCGAACAGCAGCCGAGCCTGCCGATTGTGGTCGACCGGTCGCTGCCGCTGTGCCAGTGGCCGGCCTGGCCGCATTACCGGGAAGGTGATCCGAAAAGCGCGGCCAGTTTCGTCTGCGGGCGTTGATGACGGCAGGATCGGTGGAGGCTGACGATTACCCCGGATTGGCCTTCAATCCCGCGGCCTCGATGCCGGCGATCGCGCAGATCTCGTCATTGTCCGAGGTGTCGCCGGACACGCCGACGGCGCCGAGCAGCGCGCCGCCGTCCTGGATCAGCACGCCGCCGGGCACCGGCACCAGCCGTCCCTGCGCCAGCGTGTTCACCGCATCGATGAAGTAACCCTGCTCCTGGGCGCGCTGGAACAGCGCCCGCGAGCCCATGCCCATGGCAAGCGCGCCATAGGCCTTGGCGTGGGCGATCTCGCTGCGCAGCAGGCTGGTGCCGTCCTGTGCCGCGGTGATTTTGACGCAGCCGCGCACATCGAGCACGGTGATGACCAGCGGCTTGAGTTTTTTCTCGACGCCTTTTGCCAAGGCGACATCGAGAATCTTGCGGGCGATGTCGAGGGTCAGTTCAGCCATGGATCGGTTCCTTTGCGAATGCGGAGGGAGCGGGTCGGGATGGAGCGCGCGCGAGACTCATCGCCAGCACGCGCGCGACGTGGAGGGCGGTGCGGTCGGCGCCGTCGGCGATCTGGTGCCGGCATGAGGTGCCGTCGGCCACGATCAGGGTTGCGGCATCGGCGCCGCGCACCGCCGGCAACAGCGACAGTTCGGCCATGTCGATCGAGGCCCGATAGGTGTCGGCGCCATAGCCGAAGGCGCCCGCCATGCCGCAGCAGCTGGACTCGATGGTCTCGACCGCAAGCTCAGGAATGAGCCGCAGTACCTGCTCGACCGGTTTGAACGCGCCGAAAGATTTTTGATGGCAATGGCCGTGCACCAGCGCCTTGCCGGCGACGGGGCCGAGCGGCAGAGCCAAGCGCCCGGCCTCGGCCTCGCGCACCAGAAGTTCCTCGAACAACAGCGCCTGCGCGCTGACGCTTTTCGCGGCCTCGTCGGAACGCAACGACAATAGCTCGTCGCGCAGCGTCAGCAGGCAGCTTGGCTCGAGGCCGATGATCGGCACGCCGCGCGCGGCGAATGACGCGTAGGTCGCAACCAGGCGGTCGAGTTCGACGCGCGCGTGTTCCACCAGGCCCGCCGACAGAAAGGTGCGCCCGCAGCACAGCGGCCGGCCGCGATCCGCCGGCTTTGGCAGATGGACGCGATAGCCGGCGGCGACCAGGACGCGCAGCGCGGCGTCGAGATTTTCGCGCTCATAGGCGCGATTGAAGGTATCGGCGAACAGCACGACCTCGCGGCCATCGGCCGGACCGATTGCCTCAGCCTCCGGCCGGAACACGTCGCGCCGCCATTTCGGCAAGGCGCGCTCTGCGCTGATGCCGGCGAATCGTTCGAACATCCGTCGCAACAGGGGACTGTTGTTGCGCCAGTTGGCAAGCGGGGCGAGCTGCGCGGCCAGTCCCGCATAGCGCG
This sequence comes from Bradyrhizobium sp., assembly GCF_035484855.1. Lineage (GTDB taxonomy): Bacteria > Pseudomonadota > Alphaproteobacteria > Rhizobiales > Xanthobacteraceae > Bradyrhizobium. The sequence goes on along the minus strand of NZ_DATHOP010000108.1, from coordinate 8,510 downwards.
GCAGATAGCCCACCAGCCGATCGCGCAGCGACAGCCCATGTGTCTCCACCCGCGCCGCCAAGACCTCGATCTTCATCTTGGCCATGTCGACGCCGGTCGGGCATTCATGGCGGCAGGCCTTGCAGGAGACGCAGAGTTTCAGCGTCTCCATCATCTCGTCGGACGAGAGCGCGTCGGGCCCGAGCTGGCCGGAGATCGCGAGCCGCAGCGTGTTGGCGCGCCCGCGCGTGACGTCCTTTTCGTTGCGGGTGGTGCGATAGGACGGGCACATCACGCCGCCCTCGAGCTTGCGGCAGGCGCCGTTGTTGTTGCACATCTCGACGGCGCCCTGGAAGCCGCCGCCGGCGCCGGGATAGGCCGACCAGTCGAGCGCGGTCTTCAATTCATCGGCGCGATAATCCGGCGGGTAGCGGAACAGCGAACGGTCGTCCATCTTCGGCGCGTCGACGATCTTGCCGGGATTGAGCAAATTGAGCGGATCGAAGCGATGCTTGACCTCGCGGAAGTCGGCGACGATCCGCTCGCCGAAGACGGTTTCGTGGAATTCCGAGCGCACCAGGCCGTCGCCGTGCTCGCCGGAATGCGAGCCCTTGTATTCCCGCACCATCGCGAAAGTTTCTTCGGCGATGGCGCGCATCGCCTTGACGTCCTTTTCGAGCTTCAGGTTGAGTACAGGGCGCACATGCAGGCAGCCTTCGGAGGCGTGCGCATACATGGTGCCGCTGGTGCCGTGTTTGGCGAAGATGGCGTTGAGCCGCTCGGTATAGTCGGCCAGGTGCGGCAGCGGCACGGCGCAATCCTCGACAAAGGAAACCGGCTTGCCGGCCTGCTTCATCGACATCATGACATTGAGGCCGGCGGCGCGAAACTCCGCGATCGCAGTCTGCAAGGTGGGCTCGGTGATCTCGACCACGCCGCCCCATTTGCGCTGCGGATTGTTCCAGCCGAAGCCGAGATCGGCCATCAGCTCGCCGAGCTGTTCCAGGCGCCGGAGATTCTCGGCCTGGTCTTGCTCGGCGAATTCGACGATCAGGACCGCATCGGGATCGCCGCGCACCGCGGTCGCGATGATCGGCTTGAACATCTCGATGTCGCGGCCGAGCGACAGCATGGTGCGGTCGACCAGTTCGACCGCGATCGGGCGCAGTTTGACCAGATGCTGGGCGGCATCCATCGCCTCGTAAAAGCTGCCGAAATGGCAGACGCCCAGCACCTTGTTGCGGATGATCGGCCACAGTTTTAGTTCGACCTGGGTGGTGAAGGCCAGCGTTCCTTCCGAGCCGACCAGAAGATGCGCCATGTTGTTGGCGGCATTGCGCGGCACCAGCGCATCGAGATTGTAGCCGCCGACGCGACGCTGCACCTTTGGGAATTTTTCGGCGATTTCGGTTGCCTCGCGCTCGCCAAGATCGAGCATGTCGCGAAACAGCGAGAGGCCACTGTCGCTTGAATTCACCTGCGCGAGATCGCGGGACACCTCGCCGAAATGCAAGCGCGTGCCGTCGGCGAGCGCTGCTTCGATCGAGATCGTGTTGTCGCGCATGGTGCCGTAGCGCAGCGAGCGCCCGCCGCAGGAGTTGTTGCCGGCCATACCGCCGATCGTCGCCCGCGATGCCGTGGACACATCGACGGGAAACCACAGCCCATGCTTTTTCAGCTGGCGGTTGAGGTCGTCGAGCACGATTCCCGGTTCGACCACGCAGGAGCGGTTGTCGACGTCGAGCGAGACGATGCGGTTCAAATATTTCGAGAAGTCGATGACGATGCCGTCATTGACGGTCTGGCCGCATTGCGAGGTGCCGCCGCCACGCGGCGTGACGATGCGGCCGTCGTCACGGCAGATCGAGAGCGCCCGCAATGCCTCGTCGATGCTCCGCGGCACCACCACGCCGGCCGGCATGATCTGGTAGAACGAGGCGTCGGTGGCGTAGCGGCCGCGGCTGAAGCGGTCGAACAGGACCTCGCCCGTGGTCTCGCGCGACAGCCGGTCTTCGAGCGTCATTGAGGTCTTCTTGGACATCCCATCCCCACCGCTACAACACTTGCTCGCTCGAAATCGGGTTGGACAGGGCTTCGATTTGTCTTGATCTTGTTTTGAATTCAAAATCGCAGGTCAGGCTGGCTCGGCCGCCCGCAAATGCTCGACGGCGGCGGCCCGCTTGTTGCGAAGGTGCACGAACAGGATGTCGCTGAGTTCGGAGCCGGCACGCCGGCGCAACGCGTCCAGGATGCTCTCGTGCTCGCGCATTGCTTCGCCCCAGCGTTCCCGCTTGCGGGCAAAATTGGCGGAGTAGCGAACCCGGCGAATCCGGCCGGCGAGATTGGCGTAAGTGCTCTTCAGCACCGCGTTGCGCGAGGCCTCGACGATCTTCTGGTGGATCGACTGGTTGACACGAAAATAGCCGTGCATGTCGCGGTGCAAATAGAAGCCGTACATCTCGTAATGCAGCCGCTCGATCTCGGCTATTTCGGGGTCGGTGATGTTTTCGCAGGCGAGGCGCCCGGCGAGCCCTTCCAGGCCGCCCATGACGTCGAACAGCTCGGCGAGATCGCGCTCGCTCAAGGGCCGTACCCGCGCGCCGCGGTTCGGCAACAGCTCGACCAGGCCTTCGGCCGCCAGCACCTTTAGCGCCTCGCGCAACGGGGTGCGCGAGATGCCCAGCATCTCGCAAAGCTGCCGCTCCGGAATGCGGCCGCCATCGGGAAGTTTGCCTTCGACGATGTGGTCGCGCAGCCGCGTCAGGGTCTCGTCATGCAGCGACTGGTCCTCGCGGTCGGCGGCGATGCCGGCCGCAAGCGCCGTCGAGGTGGCATCACTGGGAATCATGGGCTTCATGGCGACGGAGCATAGGCGGTGGGGGCGGCGCCGTCGATCAAAAAATGTAAACAATTATTGGGTTGATGCAGGCAAAATTGAATGCAATATGTACCTAAACCAGAAGAGGAGAGCCCCATGACAACGCATCAGGGCCGCCATTTCCTGCAAATTCCCGGCCCAAGCCCGGTGCCGGATCGCGTACTCCGCGCCATGGATATGCCGGTAATCGACCACCGCAGCCAGCAATTTGCCGAACTCGGCAAGGCGGTGCTCGATGGCTGCCGGACGATATTCAAGACTTCCGGCCCCGTGATCATTTTTCCCTCGTCGGGCACCGGCGCCTGGGAGGCGGCGATCGTCAATACGCTGTCGCCGGGCGACAAGGTGCTGATGGTCGAGACCGGCCATTTCGCCACGCTGTGGCGGCAGATGGCGGCGCGCTGGGGCATCGAGGTCGATTTCATTCCCGGCGACTGGCGCCACGGCGTCGATCCCGGCGCGATCGAAGCGAGGCTTGCGCAGGACACCGCGCGCGCCATCAAGGCGGTCATGGTGGTGCACAACGAGACGTCTACCGGGGTCACCAGCCGGGTCAGCGATATCCGCGCCGCGATCGACCGCTCCGGTCACCCGGCGCTGCTGCTGGTGGATACGATCTCGTCGCTGGGTTCGGTCGATTACCGGCACGACGAATGGAAGGTCGACGTCACCGTCGCGGGTTCGCAAAAGGGATTCATGCTGCCGCCGGGGCTCGGCTTCAACGCCATCTCCGAGAAGGCGCGAGCGGTTGCGAAGACCAACAAGATGCCGCGGTCCTATTGGGACTGGGAAGAGATGCTCAAGCCCAACGTATCCGGCTTCTTTCCCTACACGCCCGCGACTAACCTGCTCTATGGCTTGCGTGAAGCCATCGCGATGCTGCTCGAGGAAGGGCTCGACAACGTGTTCGCCCGCCACAAGCGGCTGGCGGCCGCCACCCGCGCCGCGGTCACGCATTGGGGACTCGAAGTGCTGTGTCTCGATCCGTCGGAATATTCGCCTGTCTTGACCGCCGTGCTGATGCCGCCGGGACACGACGCCGACAAGTTCCGCAAGGTCGTGCTGGACAATTACAACATGTCGCTCGGCTCAGGCTTGAGCAAGGTCGCCGGCAAGGTGTTTCGCATCGGACATCTCGGCGAGTGCAACGAGCTCACGCTGATGGGGGCCTTGTCCGGCGTGGAGATGGGCCTTGCCGCAGCCGGCGTGCCGCACCGTGCCGGCGGCGTCGACGCCGCGATGGCATCGCTGGAAGAGCGCCCGACGACGAATTCCCCCGGCCATCTGAAGGTGGTCAAGACCTGACTGCCGACGGCAGCGCGCGCAGGCCGGTTGTTGCCGTCGCAAAAACCAAAAGCAAAAACAGCGATCTGGGAGTGAGACAATGCGGCTTCGATTCAAGGCCACCCACGTCGTGCTGGCGATGTTGTGCATCATGTACTTCATCACCTATGTCGACCGGGTCAACATCGGCACGGCAGCCAGCGAAATCCAGAAGGAACTCCACCTCAGCAACACCGAGCTTGGGTTGGTGTTCTCGGCCTTTGCCTATCCCTATCTGCTGTTCCAGGTGATCGGCGGATGGGTCGGCGACCGTTTCGGGCCGCGCAAAACCTTGTTCTGGTGCGGCCTGATCTGGGCCGCCTCGACGATCGTCACCGGCTTCGTGACCAGCCTGCTGACGCTGTTCATGGCCCGCGTCGCGCTCGGTTTTGGCGAAGGCGCAACCTTCCCGACGGCAACGCGCGCCATGCAGTACTGGACGCCCGCCAACAAGCGGGGTTTTGCCCAAGGCCTGACCCACGCCTTCGCGCGGCTCGGAAATGCCGCCACACCACCGCTGATCGCGGTGTTGATGGCCTGGCTGACCTGGCGGGGCTCTTTCGTCGTGCTGGGCCTCGTCAGCCTGGTATGGGGCGTGGTTTGGGCGCTCTATTTCCGCAACGAGCCCAAGGATCATCCTTCGATCACCGAGGCGGAGCTGGCGTCGCTGCCGCCGCGTTCGCCGGATCAGCGGTCCGAGGTGCCGTGGGGACCGCTGGCGCGCCGGATGTGGCCGGTCACGCTCACCTATTTCTGTTACGGCTGGACCTTGTGGCTGTACCTCAACTGGCTGCCGCTGTTCTTCAAGAACAGCTACAGCCTCGACATCAAGAATTCGGCGCTGTTTGCCTCGGGCGTGTTCTTTGCCGGCGTACTCGGCGACAGCTGTGGTGGAATCCTGTCGGATCGCATTCTCAAGCGAACCGGCAATGTCCGATTCGCGCGGCTGAGCGTCACGATCGCCGGCTTTGCCGGGGCCTTGCTGTCGCTGCTTCCGATCCTGTTCATCCACGATATCACGGTGGTCGCGCTGTGCCTGTCCAGCGGTTTTTTCTTCGCCGAAATCATCATCGGGCCGATCTGGTCGGTGCCGATGGACATCGCCCCGAAATATTCAGGCACGGCCGCCGGCCTGATGAATACCGGTTCGGCGCTGGCGGCGATCGTTTCGCCGCTGGTCGCGGGCTATGTGATCGACGTCACCGGAAACTGGTATCTGCCGTTCCTGATGTCGATGGGATTTCTTCTGCTCGGAGGCTTTTCGGCGTTTCTGATGCACCCCGAGACGCCGTTCGAGGAGGACAACATCCTCCCGTCGGCGGCGCGACAGGTCACCACGGGATAAAGGGCGGCAATAGCCTGCCTTCTCGGGGATTGACGGCGCCGGCCGGGCGGGGGACAAGCCCGGCAAATAGTGATATTCGACGCCACCAATACCGAGAATCTCCCGGGAAGGACGCCAGATGACCCTGCACACTGGAAGGCATTTTCTACAGATTCCGGGACCGACCAACATCCCCGACCGGGTGCTGCGGGCGATGGACATGCCGGCGATGGATCATCGCAGCGTCGAATTCGCCGAACTCGGATTTGCCGTGATGGCGGCGATGCAGCGCATCTTCCGCACCAAACAGCCGGTGATGGTCTTTCCGTCGTCGGGGACCGGTGCGTGGGAAGCCGCGATCGTCAATACGCTGTCGCCCGGCGACAAGGTGTTGATGGCCGAGACCGGCCAGTTCGCGGTGCTGTGGCACGGCATCGCCGACAAGTTCAAGCTCGACGTCGATTTCGTGCCCGGCGACTGGCGTCGCGGCGCCGACCTGGAAGCGATCGAGGCGAAGCTTGCCGCCGATCGCCAGCACAGGATCAAGGCCGTGTGCGTGGTGCACAACGAGACCTCGACCGGCTGCGTGACGGCGCCGCTCGAAGTCCGCAAAATCCTGGATCGGGCGAAGCATCCGGCGCTGTTGATGGTCGACACCATTTCCGGCCTCGGATCAATGGAATATGAGCACGACGCCTGGGGCATCGACGTGGCGATCGCCGGCTCGCAAAAGGGGCTAATGCTGCCGCCGGGACTAGGCTTCAACGCGGTGTCCGAAAAGGCGCTGGCCGTGGCCAAGGCCAACCCCTCGCTGCGCTCCTATTGGGACTGGCAGGAAGTCGTTGCCTTCAACAAGGTCGGCACCTGGCCTTACACGCCGGCGATCAATCTTCTGTTTGGCCTTCGCGAGGCGATTGCGATGCTCGAGGAAGAAGGCCTCGACAATGTGTTCGCGCGGCACAGGCGCCATGGTGCGGCGACGCGTGCGGCGGTCAAGGTCTGGGAACTGGAAACCCAGTGCCAGGATCCGCAGGCGCATTCGCCGGCGCTGACCGGGGTGCGACTGCCGGACGGCCATGACGCCGACAATTTCCGTAAAGTCGTGCTCGATCACTTCGACATGTCGCTCGGAACCGGCCTCAACAAGATCAAGGGCAAGGTGTTCCGGATCGGTCACATCGGGCATTTCAACGACCTGATGCTGATGGGAACGCTGTCGGGCATCGAGATGGGGCTTGATCTCGCCAAGGTGCCGCATCGCTCCGGCGGCGTGCTCGCCGCCATGGAAGTCCTGAAAGGCCGCGACGTGGTGCCGATGCCGAAATCCAAGGCCGCGGTCGCCTGAACCGATCCCCATTCGCAAGAACAGAAAGAACGCGCCATGAACGCCCCGGTACAAGCCACTGACGACCTGCTCTATACCGTCGAGGACGGCATCGCGCGGCTGACGTTCAACCGGCCGCAGGCGCGCAACGCGCTGACCTTTGCGATGTATGAGCAGATGGCGGCCATCTGCGAGGCCGTCAACGCCGACCGTTCGATCAAGGCGATGATCCTGACCGGCACCGGCGACAAGGCGTTCGCCTCCGGCACCGACATCTCGCAATTCCGCGCCTTCAAGACCGCGCAGGATTCGCTCGATTACGAGTCGCGGATCGATCGCGTGCTGGGCACGCTGGAAGCGGTCCGGGTGCCCACGATCGCGGCGATTGCCGGCGCCTGCACCGGCGGCGGCGCCGGGATCGCCGCCTGCTGCGACATCAGGATCGGTACGCAAGCAGCGCGGATCGGCTTTCCGATCGCGCGCACGCTCGGCAACTGCCTGTCGATGTCCAATATCTCCAGGCTGGTTTCGCTGATCGGGCCGGCGCGCACCAAGGACCTGATCTTCAAGGCGCGGCTGGTCGAAGCCCCCGAGGCGCTCGCGCTCGGGCTGCTCAACGAAGTGGTGCCCGACGTCGAAACGCTGCAGCGCCGCGCCGATGAAACCGCAAAGCTGGTCGCCAGCCATGCGCCGATCACGCTCGAGGTCACGAAAGAGGCGGTGCGCCGCATCCGGCGCACCTTGTCGCGCGACGAGGGCGAAGACCTGATCCTGCGCGCCTATATGAGCGAGGATTTTCGGGAGGGCATGGACGCCTTCCTCAACAAGCGCACGCCGAACTGGAAGGGCAAATAGAAACGGAAAGATCGCTCAGCCAGCGCCGCTCCGCCCCGGCGCGGTCTTTCCGGGAACGATCGTGAGCCGTCTGGTTTCGCTGCAGCAACTTTTTTGTTCCATTGATGGAACAACAGTTTTGATTCGCGCCCTCTGATCGCCGATGCTAATCTACAAATACCGGGGCGGACGGGGCCTTTTTAAAAGCAAGCAATTTTGAGCCCGGTGGCCGCTGGATATTGCCCGGCGGCCTTTTCAACCCGGTTCGGTTGATGGGAGTTGCGTATGTCCTGGGATCGTCCGTTCGATCAACCTGTTCCGCTGCCGAGTGGGGCGCCCGCGCGGACACTGCGAGACGCCGCCAACTACATCAGGAAACTGCCGAATTCCGAGCACGATCGTCCGGAGTGGCGGCTTGCTGTTCAGATGTTGATCGATGCCTCCGAAGACCGCGGTCCGATGTTGTTCGCGCGTATCGGCATCGATCGGGCGATCGAGCGCCATGCCTCGCCGGTGTCCGACCGCGCGCGGAAAAACTCGCCGGCATGAACCGAATTACGATGACGGTGCATTAACAGTACACTCAAATGACATGGCATGCCGGCATGACCCCCGGCAAATTTTGCCCTGACTGTTTTCCAAACAAGAAGATTGTGCCCGGGAATGGAAGACGTTCGCGCGTGTCGGAAGTCGAAAGTCTTTGAAAATCAGTCTCGCTGCCGGCGCCTTGTTCTGGCACGCGATTTGCTGGCTTTTTAATTGATATTTAAAGACAGAGAACGCGACATGACAAGCGTAGGCTACGTTGTCCCGCCAAACTACACCGCCGGCTCCGACAAGAGCCAGGG
>NZ_DATHOP010000107.1:0-2261 GCF_035484855.1 Bradyrhizobium sp. | reverse complement strand
GAAGCACGGCTATCCGTTTGGCATCGTCGTCAACGCGCGTGGGCAGCGGTTCTTTGACGAGGGGCTCGACTTCCACTCCTACACCTACGCCAAATACGGCCGCGCGGTGCTCGACCAGCCCAACCTCTTCGCCTGGCAGGTCTTCGACCAGAAGACCCTGCACCTGCTGCGCGACGAATACCGCATCGCCCGCTGCACCAAGGAAAAGGCCGACACGTTTGAGGAGCTGGTCGCCAAGATGGAGGGCGTCGACCCGAAGGGCTTCCTCGACACGGTCCGCGAATTCAACACCGCGCCGCGGCCGGATGTGCCGTTCAACCCCAACATCCATGACGGGCTGCGCACCAGCGGCCTCGCGATCGACAAGACCAACTGGGCGCAAAAACTCGACACGCCGCCCTACGAGGCCTACGGCGTCACCTCCGGTGTCACCTTCACCTTTGGCGGGCTCAAAGTGTCAAACGACACCGAGGTACAGGACGCTGCCGGCAGCGCTATCCCCGGCCTCTGCGTCGATATCGGCAATCACCTCCCGGATCACAGTGCGCACGATACGCTTCTTGAGCCGGGCATCGGTGGTTGGGGCGACCAGACAGCTGGAGGCCTCCAAGAACCGCGTTTTCTGTGCGGGATGAACGGCGCGTCCGACTGGGGAGTTGAGGCTGTTGGTTCATCGGGTGGGATCGACCGGCAGGCCGGCCCGGGTTGCGGCCTCTTCGCTTAAGCTGGCGCTGTCTGTCCGATGAGCCAGATCAGGCGTTTCATGTTGTAAACGAGGTTGGCCAGGCCGATTTTGGTTCTCGCTCGGGCGATGCCGATGGTGCGGATATACAGGCCCATCGGCCCCTTTTGCCGGGCGAAGACGTGTTCGACCGCCGCGCGCACCGCGGACTTGCGGCCATTGGCGCGGGCGGTGCGCCGGGACATCGGCTTGCCCTTTGGCTTCTTGCGGTGGATCTGCGAGCGCAAGCCGTTATCCGCCAGGTGCTTCTCATTGGCTTTGGAGCGATAGGCGGTGTCGGCCCATACGTCGCTGGCGGTGTTGTCTTTGTCGATTAGAGCGGGCAACAGCGCACCGTCGTGGCGCGACGCGTCGGTGGCGGCCCAGCTGCGGATCAGGCGATGCCGGCGGTCGATGCCAACGTGGTTCTTGTAGCCGAAAGCTGGGACCGCGAGGTCGACGCGGGGTGCACCATCTTCGCTCGGCTTGGCCTTGGTGTATTTGACCGTCCAGCGTGCGTCGCGGTCCTTCTGCCGCAGCTTGGCGGGCCTCTTCGCCCACTCCGCCGGAATGCGGCCTTCCTTGATCTCACGCTTCTCGCCGTCGGTGTTGCGCTGCTTCGGCGCGGCAACGATCGTGGCGTCGATGATCTGACCGCCCATCGCCAGAAACCCGGCCGCCGAAAGTGCCGCCTCGAAGCGTTTGAACAGAACCTCGATCGCCGGTTTGCCGCGTAACTTGCCCCCTGTCAGCGCCTCGCGGAAGGTCCAGATCGTGTTCGCGTCCGGCACCGTGTCGGCAAGACCCAGCCCGAGGAAGCGCATGAATGACAGCCGGTCCCGGATCAGATATTCGGTCCGCTCGTCCGACAGGCTGTGGCTCGCCTGAAGGACCAGAACTTTGAACATCAGCACGTGGTCGAAAGCAGGCCGGCCGCCCTTCGAGCCGTCCGAGCGTGGCACCGCTCGCTCGAGATCAGCGCGGAACAGCTCAAAATCCACCACGGCGTTCAGCCGTTCCAGAGCATCGCCCTTGGCCGAGAGCTCCTTCAGCCGTTCCTCAACGTCGAAAAATCCTGCCTGACCCCGCATTCGCCACCCCCGTCGCGAACTCGGTTGATCGAATCACGAAACCGCCATAACGGCCAGGTTTTTGGAGGTGTCCGGCTTTCTGGCGGTTTGTGATTCCGATATCGTATCCGCGAGGATGGTGGATATTTTTTGGCGAGTTTGATGTTGGCTGCTTGTCAGCAGTAGCGCCGTGGTCGTTAGATCAGAGACCGATATGCATATCCGGATTGGTTATGAGCTCAGCTACGAATGCCTGCGGCCGGTGCCGATGGTGCTCATGCTGAACGTGCACCCTTCGCGGTCGGATGACCTCATTGTGCCGGATGAGATGATGGTTGAGCCGGGCGTGCCGATACACCGCTACCGCGACGCCTTCGGCAATCTCTGTAGCCGGCTCGTGGCGCGCCGGGCAGATTCGACTATCGGCTGAAGGCATCGTTCGCGATCACGGCGAGCCGGATCCAGTTCAC
>NZ_DATHOP010000106.1:0-14415 GCF_035484855.1 Bradyrhizobium sp. | reverse complement strand
CGCCGGCGCTTCGGCGCCGGAAGTCCTGGTCGACGACGTAATCGAGGCCCTGAGGCGCATTGGACCGGTCGCGGTTTCGGTGCTTCCGGGCCGCGAGGAAAATATCGAATTTCGGCTTCCGGCTGAACTGACGGCAGGCTGATCCACTTCTCTACTGAGCCTAGAAAGAAACTCGTAATGGCAATACCGTTCTTCAAGGAAATGCGTATCGGCGCCTATCTGATGAAGCAGAAGATGCTGGGCCGGAAACGTTATCCGCTGGTGCTCATGCTCGAGCCGCTGTTTCGCTGCAACCTCGCCTGCGTCGGCTGCGGCAAGATCGATTATCCCGATGCGATCCTCAATCGCCGCATGTCGGCGCAGGAATGCTGGGACGCCGCCGATGAATGCGGCGCACCGATGGTCGCGATCCCCGGCGGCGAGCCGCTGATCCACAAGGAGATCGGCGAGATCGTGCGCGGCCTGGTGGCGCGCAAGAAATTCGTGTCGCTGTGCACCAATGCGCTGCTGCTGGAGAAGAAGCTCGATCTGTTCGAACCGTCGCCCTATCTGTTTTTCTCGATTCATCTCGACGGCTTGAAGGACCATCACGACAAGGCGGTCTCGCAGAAGGGTGTGTTCGACCGCGCCGTCTCCGCGATCAAGGCCGCCAAGGCCAAGGGATTCACGGTCAACGTCAACGCCACGATCTTCGACGGCCATGCGGCAGAGGACATCGCCAAGTTCCTCGACTTCACGACGGAACTCGGTGTCGGCGTTTCAATGTCGCCGGGCTATGCCTATGAGCGCGCGCCTGACCAGGAACACTTCCTCAACCGCACCAAGACCAAGAAGCTGTTCCGTGATGTATTCGCGCTCGGCAAGGGCAAGAAGTGGAACTTCATGCATTCGGGCCTGTTCCTGGATTTCCTTGCGGGCAACCAGAATTACGAATGCACCCCGTGGGGCATGCCGGCGCGCAATATCTTCGGCTGGCAGAAGCCCTGCTATCTGCTTGGTGAAGGCTACACCAAGACCTTCAAGGAGCTGATGGAAACGACGGATTGGGAGACCTACGGCACCGGCAAGTACGAGAAGTGCGCCGACTGCATGGCGCATTGCGGCTACGAGCCGACCGCCGCGAATGCCGCCCTGACCAATCCGCTGAAGGCGATGTGGGTGGCCCTGCGCGGCGTGCGCACGACGGGTCCGATGGCGCCCGAGATCAATCTCGATAATCAGCGTCCGGCTCAGTACATCTTCTCGGCAGAGGTGCAGAAGCGCCTGTCAGAGATCCGCCGCGACGAGGCCCTCGCCGCCCAGCAGAAAGCCTCGACAGCCGCGTAACGAGCGCAGCGCGCGATTGAAATCGATGCCGGTGGCGACCAGCCCGCGCAGCGCGGTCGGATTGCGCGCCACCCCGCGCAGCACCTTGCGCAGATCGATGTCGCCGTTCGGCTTGATCGCGGACACCGCGAGCGCCGGAAGTGCGCGGCTCGCCGGGTCGGCGATGACGCGCAGCGCCGCGAAGGGCAGTCCGGCTTCCTCGGCATAGGCAGCCGCGATATGGCTTTCCATGTCGACGGCGGCAGCACCGGTCTCGAGCCGCAGCGCGGCCTTGACGTGGCGGGCGGCGACCACCTGCTCGGCGCCGGCAAGGCTGCCCCTGACGACCCGCCGGCTCCCCAGCGCGACGCTGGCGATCAGGTCTTCGTTCAGCGCCAGGCCGGCTAGCCACCGCGCATCGCCCGCCAGCACCTCGGTCGCCACCACGACGTCACCGGATTTCAACGAGGGATCGAGGCCGCCGGCTACGCCGAAGCTGATCACGCCCCTGATCGTGGTGGGATCGAACACCGTGAGCAGCGCCCGCAATTGCCGGGGATCGCTACTGCTGCAGATGACGGTCATGCCGGGCCCGGCCGCGATGCGGGCCTCCTGCACCAGACCAGTCACGATCAGAACCGGCCGCGGGTCGATTCGATTGACCGCGGACGTCGTGTCCCCCGCCCCCAATTTCACATCCCGACCCCTACCACCCCAAAGTTGGTGTTCCTCAGGTTCCGATACCGCGCCAACGCCCACAGCGGAAAGAACTTCGGATAACCATGGTAACGCAGATAAAACACCCGAGGAAAGCCTGTTGCTGTATAGTGTTGCTCATCCCACAGACCTTTTTCGGTCTGTGTGGCTATTAGGTACTCCACGCCCCGTAAAACCGCGGGATTTTGGACCTCACCTGCCGCCATCAGTCCAAGCAAGGCCCATGCCGTTTGCGAGGCGGTGGTGGAGGCGCCCTCGAATCCCCGGTAATCGAGCTTGTAGCTCGTGGCATCCTCGCCCCAGCCGCCATCCGCGTTCTGGATCGAAACCAGCCAGTCCACCGCCTTGCGAATCATCGGGTCGCCGTGGTCGACGCCCGTGGCATTGAGCGCGCACAGAACTGACCAGGTGCCGTAGATGTAGTTCAGCCCCCAGCGGCCGTACCACGATCCCTCCGCGAGCTGGGTCCGGCGCAGATAGGCGATGCCGTCCGCAACCGATTGGCTCGTTTGCGCGGTCTCGCCGAGTTGCGCCAGCATCGAGACGCAGCGGGCGGTGACGTCCTCGGTTGGCGGATCGAGCAGCGCGCCGTGATCGGAGAACGGAATGTTGTTGAGGTAATATTCGAGATTGTTGACGTCGAAGGCGGCCCAGCCGCCGTCGCGGCTCTGCATGCCGCAGATCCATTCGCGCCCGCGCGCGATGGCTTCGTCGTAGTCGGCGCTGCCGCTGGCGCGCCGGGCGCGATCCATCGCCATCACCACCACCGCGGTGTCGTCAAGGTCAGGGTAATAGGCGTTGTTGTACTGGAACGCCCAGCCGCCGGGGCGGGTCTGCGGCCGCTTCACGGCCCAGTCGCCCTTGACGTCCAGAACCTGTTTCGGCAGCAGCCAGTCCAGCCCCTGTTTGGCGGCTGCGATCGCTTCCGCGCCGCCGGCTTCGGTGAGCGCATGACAGGTCAGCGAGGTATCCCACACCGGCGAGACGCAGGGCTGGCAATAGGCCTCATGCTCGCCGATCACCAGGAGCTTGTCGAGCCCGCGCCGCGTCACCGCGCGCGGCGGATAATCGGGGCCCTTGCCGAGCACCTCGTACATCATCACGGTGTTGGCCATCGGCGGATAGATCGCGCCCAGGCCATCCTCGCCGTTCAGCCGCTCCTCGATGAAGGCAACCGCGGCGTCGATCGCGCGCTGGCGCAATCTCTTGGGAAACAGCGGCTCGATCGCGCGCAGCACGGTGTCGAGCGCGCGGAACATGACAAACCAGCCCCAGCTCTGATGCGGCGCCTTCGCCGTCATTCCGATCGAATGCGGCGGCTGCAGGAACAATTCGTCGATGCCGACGCCGCTGACATTTTTCGCGCGCGGCTTTAACGCCGCCAACACCATCAGAGGCACGATCGTGGTACGCGCCCAATATGACATCTTGTTGAGATGGAACGGGAACCACAACGGCAGCAGCATGATCTCGACCGGCAGCACCGGCACGCTGCGCCAGGTCATGACCCCGAACATCGCCAGCATGAATCGGGTGAAGACGTTGCTGTGGACGGCGCCGCCGCGCGAGCGGATCGCCTCCCGCGCGCGCACCATGTGCGGGGCGTCGACGGAATCGCCGATCATCTTCAGCGCGAAATAGGCTTTCACGCTGGCGCTCATGTCGAAATCGCCGTCATGCACCAGGGGCCAGCCGCCGTGGGCGCCCTGCACCCGGCGCAGGTAGTTCGCGATCTTGGCTTCGAGCGCGGCGTCGACGGGCTCGCCGAGGTAATGGCGCAGCAGCACATATTCGGCCGGGATCGTGCAGTCGGCTTCGAGCTCGAACACCCAGTGTCCGTCCGCCTGCCGATAACCCAGTAGCGCGTTCGTCGCGGCTGCGATGCACGTCTCGAGCCGAGCGTCGGTATCGCCTCCATCTGGCTTGTTGCCGGAATGCATCTGGCTCGAGATCCCCGTCGTCTTTGCCCTGTAGTGTACCCTGCCCGGTCTTACCCGAAAACCCGGCGCTCCGAACGGCCGATCAGGTCCGCCGCATGGCGAGCACGAGGTCGGCGGCGCGGTCGCCCGACCGCACCGATCCCTCGATGGTCGCCGGCAACCCGGTATCAGTCCAGTCGCCGGCGAGAAACAGGTTTTTCAGCGCCGTCGAGGCGCCCGGGCGCAGCGCATTCTGCTCCGGCGTCGCCTCGAATGTGGCGCGGCGCTCGCGCACGATCTGCCAGGGCGGCAGTTCGCCGGAAACCCCGCCAGCCTTGCAGACGTCCCGCCAGATCGCCTGCGCCAGTTCCTCGCGCGGCATGTCCACCAGACGGTCGGCATTGCTGATGGTCACCGACAGCCGATTGGGAAACGCGAACAGCCATTCCACCAGCCCACCGACCACGCCTGCGATCGGCGGCATGTCGCGCGGCGGATCGAAGCGAAAATGCGCATTCACGATCGCCCGGAATTTCGAAGGCGTTTTGAGACCCGGCAAAAGCGTAGCGGCTGGCCGCGGCGGCACCGCCAGGATGACCGCCTCATTGTCGCCGATCGCCACCGTGTCGCCGCCGAATCTCAGCTCGGCAACGCGGCCGGAAGCAAGCCCGAACTCGCGCAATTCGTGGCCGAACTGGACGCTGGCGCCCTTGTCCTGCAGCAGCTTGATCGCGGGCTCGACCAGCACCGCGCTCAGCCCCTCGCGCGCGATCAGCGGCCGGCAGGCCTGCCCGCCCGCCAGCAGCGTCTCCCGTACCACCGCGCCAGCGAGGCCCGCGGAGCCCTCGGGCGGGTCGACGTTCAGCGCCGCCAGCAGCAGCGGCTGCACCAGCCGCTGGTACAGGGTTCCCTCGCAGGGAATTGTCTTTCCGACCAGTTTGCCGGTCCCTGCCCATATCAGAGGCATCAATGCGAGATAATCGAGCAGGCCCGTGTCAGGCACCCGCCGGGCCTCATCGAACACCCACAGCGGCAGCCGGCTTTCGCCGAGGTCGAGCTGCCAGCGCTGTCCGGTCGAGAGGTCGACGAACGGAAACTGGGCGCGCTTCGGCCCGACCAGCCCGGCCTCGGTCCCGATCGAGCGGGCGTAGGCCAGCGCGTGGCGATTGCCCGAGAGCAACAGGTGATTGCCGTTGTCGATGGTGAGATCGGTGGCGGCGTCGAAATAGGACCGGCAGCGGCCGCCGGCCTGCTGCGTCGCCTCGTGGACATGCACCTTGCAACCCGCATTGGCGACCCGCACGGCCGCCGACAGGCCCGAGATTCCAGCGCCGATGATGTGAACAGTGCCAGCCATCAGATCAAGGCATAGCGAAGAAGGATGGCGGTCTTGGCCATCTTGCTGACGCGGACCGGCGTGCGCGGGCCCGCAAAACCCCTGGCCACCAGCAATTCGAGAATCGCGCGATAATATTTCGACATGATCCGCGGCGCCCGCACCGCGCGGCGGCGATTGCGGCGCATGACTTCGTCGGCCTTCTCGAAATGCGCCCGCGCCCGCGCAACCAGCGACGGGCAGGCTTTCGGCAGCGCCCGATCGGCGACCACCTTGAGCGGATCGTCTGACGTGATCCCGGCGAGCAGAAGGCTTTCGCGCGGCAGATAGAGCCGGCCGATCGCGGCGTCCTCGTCGATGTCGCGCAGGATGTTGGTCAGCTGCAGCGCGCGGCCGAGATGATGCGCGAGCAGGATGCCGTCCTCTTCGGGAAGGCCGAACACCCGAACCGACAGCCGTCCGACCGCGCTCGCGACGCGGTCGCAATAAAGATCCAGCGTCGCCAGATCGGGAGCGCGGATGTCCTGCGGCACATCCATCTCCATGCCGTCGATGATGGCGAGGAAATCCTCGCGCTTGAGGTCGAATCTTCCGACAGAGGCGACGTAGTCGGAGAGCCGCGGCGGCGGATGGCCCCGATACAGCGCGTCGATATCGTCGCGCCATTGCTGGAGCGCGCCAAGCCGCTCGGGCCGCGGACCCTCGGAATCGGCGATGTCATCCACCTGCCGGCAAAAACTGTAGATCTGGAACATCGCCTCGCGCTGCTCGCGCGGCAGGATGCGCATCGCGGCATAGAACGAACTGCCGGACGCGGTGGTCCCGTGATCCGGGGTGACTGCCGCCTCTGACGTCATGCGCCGGCCGCCGGTTTCGAGACATGCCGGCGTCCGACCGCGCGGCGGGCCATTTCGCCGGCCATCCCACCGAGGCTGAAGAAGAGCAGTTCGACCGCGTTGAGATGCACCCTTTCGCTCAGGGGATCGCGCAGCTTCAGGAGATGGACGATCTTGTCGGCAAAGGCCTGGATCACGGAAATCTCGAGCCCGAGCCGGATATCCCTGACCTCGGCGCTGAGCGATTTGCTTTCGTCGAGCAGCACCTTGGTGCGCACCGCGAGCGCATGCAGGCATTGCAGCAATTGCGGCGAGGCCCGGCCCTCGCCCAGCATTTCGACTGAAGCGCCGCTGGCCACCAGCGCGTCGCGCGGCAGGTAGACGCGGTTGAGGTCGCGAAAATCCTTGCCGCAGTCCTGCAGGTGATTGTTGATCTGCAAGGCCGCGCAGAGCGCGTCGGAAGCCACCCAGGTCGAATTGCTCTCGCCGTGGACGTCGAGCATGAAGCGTCCGACCGGCATCGCCGAATAGCGGCAGTAGTGGATCACCTCGTCCCAGTTCTCATAGCGAAGCTTGGTCACGTCCATCCGGAAGGCGATCAGGACGTCGAGCGCATGGCGCGGCGGCATCGAGCGCTCGGCGAGCGCCCGCCGCAGGTTGACGGCCTCCCTCTGGCTGTCGCCTTGCCCCAAGAGTTCGGCCTCCAGGAGATCGAGCAGCCCGAGCTTCTCGTTCGGATCGAGCGTTGCATGGTCGGCGATATCGTCGGCGGTCCTGACAAAATTGTAGAAGCTGAGAATAAGCGCCCGGTGACGCGGATGGATGATCCATGACGCGACCGGAAAATTCTCGTCGCGGTGGGTCTTGCCGGACCGCAATTGGCTCGCGCTTGTCATCAGGAACTGGGCATTCGCCTTGAAACACGGGCTTCGCACGGCCGCCGATTGGGCGGGCATGCGAAGAGATCGCGGACCCCATATAGGGGAATACGACGGTAAAACCAATGCTTTCCGGGATGCTCGCGACGATCCGGCAGCGTCCGAACAGGGCCGGAAAACCGGCCCGTCGGAAGATCCACCGGATGCGAACGCGGCTCTATTGTCCGTGATTCTTCAGCACCAGATCGCAGGCCTTGCTGATCTTGTCTCGATTCTGCTGCAGACACGCCAGAACCGCGAAGTCACCCTGATCGATCACCGGCCGGCAGTGGCGCTGCACGTCACGCGAACAGGCAGCCTGCTCCTCCGGCGTGCCGCTGCGTTGCTGCTGGGCGAGAGCGGCCGTGGAAACCGACATCGACAACAGGATGAGTGGCAGGAAAAATTTGTACATTGTGGTCCTTCATTCTGACGCAGAGACTTTAGGTCCCGCACGGCGCATGTCATGGCCGGGACCAATGATTCGGATTGCAGACACCGCGGATCGCAGCAACGACAAGCCCAGAAGCGCTGGCAAATGCGGCCAAATTTGCAGTGGCCTTAAACCCCCAATAGCCGACCCCGGGGACGACCTCAATGCGGCGATTAACCGCTTGATAAAGACACATTATTTCCCCGTTGGCCGTTTCCAATTGACCGTTGCAGGCAAGCCACCATCGGAACTTGATGTGCGAGGCGGCCAAACATGGCGGAATCCAAGCATTTTTGCCGGATTTCCTTCGGGCAAAATCAAGTTCGCCACCGTCGACCGGTTTGTGTATTTTGGGGGATGTTGATCCATCGGCGAAAAGCAGGTTCAGCGCCATTGCGGGGCGGCGGTCGAATTGTCATTTGAACCTGACAAACTGCGGCGACACTAAATGTTCGATGCGGCGAGACGTATCTCGGCTGAGAACGTCAAATTAAATGGGAACGCGATATGAAACTGTTTGGTTCTAGCCTGTTCGGACATGCCATCAAGGCCGCCGGCATTGGCGCGGCGCTGATGCTCTCGGTATCGGCAGGTCACGCGCAGACGAGTCCGTTTGCCGGCTTCAATGGCGCCTGGTCCGGAAATGGCACCGTCTCGCTTTCCGACGGAAGCACCGAACGCATCCGCTGCAAGGCCGAATACCAGGTGAATGGTTCCGGGCTCGGCCTGAAGCAGAGCCTGCATTGCGCCAGCGACAGCTACAAATTCGATCTGGCCAGCGACGTGACGAGCCAGGGCAACCGGATTTCCGGCAGCTGGACCGAAGCCAGCCGCAACATCTTCGGCAATCTGCAGGGCACCGCGGGCGGCGGACGGATCGACGTGTTCGTCGAGGCCAACGGATTTGCCGCCAACCTGACGCTGACGACCACCGGCAACAAGCAGACCGTGGAGATCTCATCCAAGGGCGAGATCCGAGGCGTCAATATCACGATGGTGAAGAGCTGAGGCGCGCAAGCCGCTCAATCGTGATCCGATCGGATTGAAAGCCCGGTCGGGCCACGCTTTTTCGACCCTATTCCGCTCTGACGGCCACGTTGAATGTATTGCCGTTGACGGTGCGTAGCTGCAACGTCGCGGCACTGGGGAGGCTGGCACTGTCGGCATTGCCCGTGGCGGGCAGCGTGATCGTCCCGGTAGCTCCCATCTTCGCCTGCAAGCCGAACGGACCCGCCGCAAAGCGATTGTAGGCGAACTCGTTGCTGATGGCGGAAGCCGGCAGCCGGCTCAACGCCGTGCCGTCCCATTGCTCGAGCACGGCGCCGTCACTGGACTTCAGCACCGCCATCATCACGTTGGAGGGCGAGGCCGGCGTGCCGCCATCGAGAAAGGCATGGAAACGCACGGCGCCGCTCGGAAGCAGGACGCCGTCCGTCAGACTGAGATGATGCTTGCTGGGGCTGACCGGGCCGCCATGAAACGGCGTGATCACCGAGCCGCGATAATAATCGTAGGTGGCGACATTGAACACGACGGTCGTGGCAAACACCACGAGCGCGAGCTTCTGGAAGGTGCCGCTCTGCATCGGAAGCGGCAAGGCGCCGGACATCCAGCGAAACCAGCCCCGTTCGGCGAGCGCCGGCCTGCGCGTCAGCAGCACGTTGTCGAGCGAGAAGGCGCCACTGCCGCCAAGCATAAGCGTAGCACCGATCGCGAGATTGCAGGCCGCCATGGTCCATTCATCGATGCAGGTCGCACCCTGCCACCCGAACATCAGCATCAGCACGACCGAGAAGCCGATCGAAGCCAGTGCCGCGGCCCGGGTAAGAAAGCCCGCCATCAAGCAAAGTCCCGTGATCAGCTCGGCGGCGCTGAACAGGATCAGCGAGGCATAAAGCAGATAGAAATGCTGCAGCAGAAAAGCGATGACATGGTCGGTGCCGAGCAACGCGCCCGGCATCGCCGACTGGAATTTGTTGGCCATCCAGCTGGCCGCGTGCGGATCGAGTTTGGCGGGCGCGTAGATGAAGCGGCGCGAACCGCCGCCCCAATAGACGAATCCCTGAATGAAGCGGATCGACAGCAGCCCCAGTGCCGCGACGCGCAGCGCGTCTGCCTTGCTGCGTTGGGCGGCGGGATTGGAGACGGCCGCGGCGCCGTCAAACGTAAGAGCGGACATGGGATGCTCCTGTCGTAAACGAATTCAGTGGGCCATGGCGGGTTTGAAGCCATAGCGCGCGAAGATTTGCAACGCCTCGGGCGAACGGATGAAGTCGAGCCAGGTGCTGGCCGCGTCCGGATGAGGCGCGTCCTTCACCGCCGCGCCGGCATAGACCGCCGTCGCATTGTCGGCGGCGGGGATGACAACGTGGCTGATCGGATGACCGGCCTGTTCCTGAAACTCGGCTTCGGACTGCCAGGTTACGCCGGCGTCGACGCGCCCCTGCATGATGAATAGCGGGGTCTGGCGATGATGTATCCGGGTCAGAGTCGTCGTGCCGTCCTTGACCTTGGTATCGTAAACCATCTTCTCCAGGGCAGCGCCGCCGGCCTTGGTCAGCGCGATCTTGATCTGCCGGGCGACGCCCTCGAATTCGGGATTGGGCGTCGCCAGACGTATGCCCGGCTTGCCGAGATCGGAGAGGCTTTTGACCTGCGCCGGATTATCCTTGGGCACCATGATCGTGAGATCGTTGGTCACGTAGGGAACGGCGGGTCCGGCCAGCACACCCTGGTCGATCATCTCGTTCACCTTCATGAGGCCGGCAAAATAAGCATCCGGCTTCACGGTCCATGTCATGTTTCCGACGGTGATGCGGCCGCCCGCCTCGATCTGCCTGGCGAGCAACCCGGGCGGAAGCGTTTCCCAATAGATGCGCCCCTTGTATTCGGGGTGATCCGCCTCGAAGGCTTTCACCAGCGGCGCCATCGCGAAAAAATAATTTCCGCCGACATAGAGCACGAGTTTGGGGGCGTCGAGATCGCCGTGAAAATCGGCAAGATTATCGACCTCCGGCACGGTGAAGCCGAGGCCGCGATCGACGGCATCGTTGTTGGCTCCGTGCTGCCAGGGCGGAAAAACGCTTTCCGAAACCTCGGCGGCGGGCTTCCCGACTGCGGTGACGGTTTGCGCAAGCGCTGCCGTCCCCAGCAGGGCCAGCGCGACCGATCCGAACAGAACAAGACGAAGAAGGCATCTCATGATGGAGCCCAGTGTTACTTTGCGTAGTGAAAACCGGCTTGCTGCAACTCCGGCAGTGTGCCGACGGCACCGGGGATCAGTACCACGCCATTCACCAGGTGGTTGGTCAATTCAGCCGCGAGCGCGGCATGAGAGAGCTTGTCGGGATTGAGCTCGGCCTTGATGAGGGCCGCGGCCTGTTCCCAGATCGCATTGTGGCAGGACATGAACACGACGCCGCGCCGCATCAGCGCGGGTATGGAATTATCCGCGCCCGAGAAGGGCCCCGCCGGATCCTCGTAATTTGCGGGATCGGTCGCCGCCGCCTTCTGCTCGACGATCAGCGTATTGGTCTTGAACTTCTCGCCGGCCAGCCTGGTGAGCTGGTACTTGTCCCACGTCGCCTGATCGTAGAGCGCAAGATGCGCCGTACCATGGGTGCACGAAACGGCAAGGAAATCCGGATGTTTGAACGACCAGATCTGTGAATTGAGCGCGTTCCGCATCAGGTTCAGCCAGGGACTTCCGATGTCGGTATTGTCCCAGACCTGCTTGGACACGGGACGGTAGGAGAGCACTTCGGTCAATGCTTCGTGATCCCACTGATCTCTCTGGTTCAAAATCATCGGCACCGTCTTGAAATCGCGACGGCGGGGTGCCTGCGCCAGACGACTCTTCAATGCGTCAAGATGCGTGGCGCCGGGCGGCGTCAGTGCGGATTCTGTGGCCGAGGGCGCCGGCCTGGCCCGCGCCGACGCAAGGCCGATCGCGCCCGTGACCATGGTCAACGCGAATGTTTGCAATGCCCCCCTTCTTCCCGTGACGATTCTCATCGTAGTTATCTCCCGTCTGCTGTTTTCCGGCAGGTAGGGGGCGGGCGCTTTGGAGACCATTAAATATTTTGATAAGATCAACCGTGCATCGCGATCGGCACAGATCGACGCAGCCATCATTGTTGCCTTGCGGCATGAGACACCGGACGGCCTTCAAAAGGAGTTTTGTCGAAGCTCCGAACCCAGAACCTCGAATCATGCGCTAGCTATTCGCGCCGGTTTCTTCCGGCTTCGTCCAGCCCAGCGCGCTGCGAATTTTCATCGACAGGTTGATCAGGAACATCGCCGTCGGCCGCAGAATGAAGAGATCGGCGATCAGTGCTGCCACCATCGAGAACGCGCTGAGCCAGCCGAACAGCCGCAGCGACGGCAAATCGGAAAACACCGTCACCACCAGGCCGCAGGCCAGCACGATCGTGGTCAGGATCAGCGCCGGGCCGACCAGCACGGTGGCGCGCTCGACCGCCAGTTCGGGGCTGACGCCCGGCCTGGACTCCAGCCGCAGCCGGTTGAGGAAGTGGATGGTGGCGCTCAGCCCGAGGCCGAACGACACCGTGAGCGCGACCACGCTGGCGAACTGCAACCCCTCGCCGAGCAGATAAAGCACCGTGCCCGACAGCACCACCGGGAAGATGCCGGGCAGGATGCAGGAGAACATCACCACCACGGAGCGGAACGCGAGCCCGATGAAGATCGCGACCAGCGCGAATTCGACCGTCAGCCCGCGATTGAGCTTCTCGATCATGTTGGCCGAGTTGCGCGCGGCGATCGCCGAGAGACCGGTGACGGCGATTTCGTACCCCGGATGCTCCTTGCGCACCGCATCCAGCTCATGATCGAGCTTGTCGACCACCGGCAGGATCTGGCTTGAATCGAGGTCGGGGACGCGGCCCGACACCACCACCGCATCCTGATTGGCGGAAATGAAACGCCGCACCAGGTATTTTGGAATCAGGTCGACATATTCCTTCAAGGTTGCGACGTCGGAGCTTCCGGCCTTTTCCGCAAGCCATCGGCGCAGCGTTTCCAGCGACCAGACGTTGGCGACGCCGGGCGTGTCTTCCACCGTCTTGTGAACGTCGGCGATGGTCTGCAGGGTCTCGGGCGCATACAGCGAGGCGCCCTTGGGGAATTCGATCAGCACGTCGATCGCGTTGGCGCCGGCGAGCTTGGCGTCGAGACGCCCGCTCGCGGCGACTGCCTGCTGTTTGTCCGGCACTTGATCGGCGAGCCTATAGCGCGGCTCGAGATGGGCATAGACCGTCGCCAGGCCACCGACGAAGATCACCGCGATCAGGCTGAACAGGCCGGGCCTCGACACCATGCGCACCGCGATCCAGTAGCAGAAATTGCGCAGCATCTGGACGCCGGCGTCGGCGCCCTGGAATTTCACCGCGAACACCTTTTCGTTGCGCACGAACAAGACGCCGAACACCGGCACCAGCGACAGCACCGCGATCAGCGCGATGATGGTGGCGGCAAGGCCCGCCTCGCCGAATTTGCGGATCAGGTCGGAGTTGGAGAATTGCAATGCGATGAAAGAAATGCCGGCAGTGCCGTGGGTCAGCACGCAGGCCGGCCCGACCACGCGCACCGCGTTCTTGAACGCGGTGTATTTGTCCTGGCCGGCGATCAGCCGGTCGCGCGCCGCAAACGTCAGCTGCATCGAGTCGGAGAAACTGATCACCATGATCAGCGGCGTCATCACGTTCAGGAACATGTTGAGGTTGAAATTGGCCCAGCCGAGGCCGCCCAGCGCCAGTACGATGGCGATGATCGGCGGGAATGCCGCGACCACCATGAACGATATCTTGCGGAAGAAGATGATCGCGATGATGCAGCCGGCGAGGATGCCGAGCACGTTGTAGGTCAAGCCGTCGCGCTTGACCGCGTTGCGGATCTCGAGCTGCATGACGGGAACGCCCGACAGTTCGGCGTTGAGCCCGCTGCCGGCGAGATCCTCCTTCATCGCTTTGCGGATATCGCCGACCACGGTGCCGAGCTTGTTGCTGGCGACCACCTCCGGCTCGAGCGACAGCACGATCAGCGCCAGCGTGCCGTCCTCGGACAACAGCTTGCCGCGGATGATCTCGTTGCTTTTGACGGTCTCGATGAACTTGTCGTAGTCGGCGCCCTGCGGCAGTTCGTTCGGGAACAGCGCGGCCGGCAGCTTGCCCGGCGCCGGCGCCTGCCGCGCCGAGAACAGCGAGATCAGGCCGCGGGTGCCGTCGACCAGTTGCAGGTCGGTGACCAGATCGCGCAGCTTCTCGAGATTGTCGCGCGCCAAAAGCGTCTTGCCCTCGACCACGACGAGCACGTCGAATTCGGTCGCCGGGAAGCGCTTGGTCTCCGCCTCATATTGCTTGTAGTCCTTGGAATTGGAACGGAACAACTGGCTCAGCGAATCGTCGATCTTGATGCGCTGGATGCCGAAGATCGCGCCGACGATCAGCACCAGCAGGATCATGCAGGACACGATCGGCGCCTTGACCGCGATCAGGCCGATACGCTCCAGGCCGAAGGCGATGCTGAGCCCCTTGGGCGGCTGCTCGATCTTGTCGGTATGAACCTGACTGTCGGTGTTCTTGTCGAGCATGCCTTATCCGATCCTCACATCAGCTTAGTTGGTCGCTTTAAGTGCAGCTTAGGTTCCCGGGCGCGAGGAAGGCCTTGAATCGGCCGTGGATGATGGTCGCTAGCCCTTGAAAACAATATGGAAAATTCGTCGAGGCGGTTTAGCAGGTCTGCATAGCCTCTCGCAAGCTTGGCCCTTCGTACAAAATCGATATCCAACGCCGATAATGACCTCAAACCGCCATTTTGTCAGGCCGGGCGTGGACCGGCCGCAATACGCTGCGACGTTCCGCCACCACTCTCATCCTTCAGCGTCACGCCGGTGACTTCCCGGGCGAGCCCCTCGCGGACCAGCCACGCGATG
>NZ_DATHOP010000105.1:0-27116 GCF_035484855.1 Bradyrhizobium sp. | reverse complement strand
GCGTGGTCCTCGGCGCGTTTCGGCGAGATCAGGACGATCGCATCATATGGCGGGATGGCATGCTTGGGGTCCTCGAGTACCACCAGATCGTATTTCGCGATCAGCCCGTCACTGGTATAGCCGGCGATGACGTCGACTTCTCCCGAAGCAACCGCGGCGTACATGAAGTCCGGCTGCATCTGCCGCTGCGCGCGGAACGAAAGACCGTAGGCCTTCTGCAGCGCCGCCCATTCCGGCCGCGAGAAGAATTCATAATCGCCGGCGATCGACATCGTCGCCGCGCGGGACGCGAGGTCGGCGATGGAACGGATGCCGAGCGCGTCGGCGCGCTTTTTCGGCATCACCAGCGCATAGGCGTTTTCGAATCCGAGTTCGCCGAGCAGGGTGATCTTCTGCTTCGCCAGCGTGGTTTTCAGATCGGCGAGCAATTCGGCGCGCGGCTTGGTGTCGGTACGGTGGAACTGGTTGGCCCACAGCGTGCCGGAATAATCGACATAGACGTCGATATCGCCGGTCACCAGCGCATCAAAGATCACGTTGGAGCCGAGACCCTCGCGCGTGGTCGCCGAAAGCCCCGCCGCCCGCAGCCGCTGTGCGATCAGCGCAGACAGCACATATTGTTCGGCAAAGGTTTTGGCGCCGACGATATAGCTCGATGGCGGACGCGCCAGCGAGGGCACCAACGTTGCTACCACCAGCGCCGCGATACCGACAACCCCAAACGCCGCGCGCAGCCGGCTACGCAAGCGCAAGCCCTTTTCGATCAGGGCCAGCAATTGATCGACCGCTAGCGCCAGCACCGCCGCGGCAAGGCAGCCGAACAGCACGAACACCCAGTTCTGGGTCTGCAGCCCCGCAAAGATGTAATTGCCGAGGCTGGTCTGCCCGATCGGGGTGGACAGCGTGGCGGTGCCGATCACCCAGACCGCGGCGGTGCGGATGCCCGCCATCATCACCGGCAGCGCCAGCGGCAGCTCCACGGTGAACAGCGACTGGCGCGGCGTCATGCCGACGCCTTGGGCGGCTTCGAGAATCGCCGGATCGACGCTGTGCAGGCCGGTGATGGTGTTGCGCAGCACCGGCAGCATCGAATACAGCGCCAGCGCCAGCACCGCGGGCAAAAATCCGAACGCTGAAAAACTGAATCCGAACCAGGCAAGCGACAGCGACGCCAGCGCCAGCAGCAGCGGATAGAACAGCGCCAGCAGCGCCAGTCCCGGCACCGTCTGCACGATCGAGGCGAGCCCGAGCAGCGCGCCGCGCATTGCTCGACGATTGCGTGCCGCAATCGCAAGCGGCAGGCTGACGAGAAGCCCGAGCGCCAGCGCCGTGACGCTGACGCGCACGTGATTGCCGAGATAATCCGGCAGATGCGCCAGCGCCTCGCCCCAGCGCGGATCGGTGAAAAGATTCATGCCGCGCCATCCCCCGGCAGCAGGATTTTGAGCCGCTCGGCCTGCCGTCGCGGCGTGCTCAAGAGCTCGGCGACGTAAGGGTCAGCGTTGCGCGAAAGCTCCAACGGCGTGCCCTGCGCCACCAGCCGTCCGGCGCGCATCACCGCGATGCGGTCGGCGAGCAGGATGGCTTCCCCCATGTCATGGGTGATCATGACCGTGGTCAGCCCGAGTTTTCTATGCAGCGCGCGAAAATCGTCGCCGAGCGCATCGCGGGTCAGCGGATCGAGCGCGCCGAACGGCTCGTCCATCAGCACGATCTTCGGCCCTGCCGCGAGCGCCCGCGCGACGCCGACGCGCTGGCGCTGCCCGCCGGACAATTCATGCGGAAAGCGCTCGCGATATTCTGTCCGATCGAGCCGCACCAGATCGAGCAGTTCGTCCACCCGCGCGGAAATTTTTGGCGCAGGCGTCCCCGACAGTTTTGGCGTGATCCCGATATTGGCGGCGACGCTCAGATGCGGAAACAGCCCGCCGCTCTGGAACACATAGCCGATGCGGCGGCGCAGCGCGACCGGATCGGCCGCGCGCACGTCCTGACCTTCGATCGTGACGGTGCCGCTGTCCGCATCGATCAGTCGGTTCGCCAGCCGCAGCAGCGTGGTCTTGCCCGAACCGGAGCCGCCGACGATGGCGAGGAATTCGCCCGCGGCGACGTCGAGCGAGACGTCGTCCACCGCGCGAACGCGGCCGCCGTCAAAGCTCTTGCCGACATGCGCAAAGGCGATCAGGGGCGGCGTTGGCATGCGGTCCAGCCTCGTGCTAGCGGCTCTTACCCTCCCCTGGAGGGGGAGGGTCGGCTCACATTGCGCGAAGCGAAATGCGAGACGGGGTGGGGTGATCTCTCAACTCGGGCACCGTCCGCGGGGATAGACTGTCACCCCACCCCGCCGCTCATTCCATTCGCGTCGACCCTCCCCCTCCAGGGGAGGGTGAAGAAAGAGCCGGGCCTTCAGTACCATGTCGCGTGCCTGCGTTGAACTTATCCTTCACAAGCGCTAAGCCATCGTGCATATCTGGAGGGGACGAGGGTGGACACGGCAAAGCCAGTGGCGGTCGCGCTTGACGACGCGACGGTGGCGTTCCGTCTGGCGGATGGCCGCGTCTATACCGCGGTCGAACAGGCCCGGCTCAATGTCGCGCATGGCGAGTTTGTCGCCATCGTCGGCCCCACCGGATGCGGGAAATCGACGCTTCTGAACGTCGCTGCAGGCCTGCTCAAGCCGGCATCGGGCAGGGTGCGGATCTTCGACCAGCCGCTCATGGGCCTCAACCGCGAGGCCGGCTACCTGTTTCAGGCCGATGCGCTGTTTCCCTGGAAGACCGCGATCGACAATGTCGCAATCGGCCTGGAGATCGCCGGCGCGCCGCGCGCCCTCGCGCTGCAGCGCGCGCAGGGCTGGCTCACTGCAGTGGGGCTCGGCGCCTTCGGCAACCGCTATCCGCACATGCTCTCGGGCGGCCAGCGCAAGCGCGTGGGCCTCGCGCAAGTGTTGATCCGCGATCCGAAGATCCTCCTGATGGACGAGCCGTTCGGCCCGCTCGATGCCCAGACCCGCCAGATCATGGGCAATCTGCTGCTCGAATTGTGGAACGCCGACCGCAAGGCGGTGCTGTTCGTGACCCACGATCTCGAAGAGGCGATCGCGCTCGCCGACCGCGTCGTGATCATGTCGGCGGGGCCGTCCGCGCGCATCATCGGCGACTGGCAGGTCCAGATTCCGCGCCCGCGCGACATTTTCGAGGTCCGGCTGGACAAGGAATTTCATTCACTGCACCGGGAAATATGGAGTGTTTTGCGGGATGAGGTGTTGAAGGGCTATGCGCAGTCCTCGCAAGCGGCGGAGACTGGCTGACCGGCTGCCTTGATATCGGGGTGGCGAGGGTTACACTCGGAACCGATCAACAAAAATCAAAATGGGAGACGCATTCATGTTTCGACGCGGTTCAATTCTGGCCGGCGCGCTGGCGCTGGCGGCGATCTGCGGTTCTCACGATGCGCGCGCGGAAGGCGCGTTCACGCTGACCTCGCCTGATTTGAAGGATGGCGCGCGGTTTGCGGTGAAGAACGTCGGCAACAACAAGTCCAATCCGAATTGCGTGGGCGAAAACATATCGCCGGCGTTTTCCTGGGCAAACCCGCCGGAGGGCACCAAGAGCTTTGCGCTGATGATGTTCGATCCGGAAGGCCGTCCGCCCGGCGGCGTCAGCCATTGGGTGGCCTACGGCATCCCGGTATCCGTCACCGGATTTGCCGAAGGCGAGGTCTCCAAGGCCAGCGACAAATTCGTCGGCGGCACCAGCACGATGAAGTTGGCGACCTATTTCGGGCCCTGCACCCCGCCCGGCGCGCCGCATCACTACACCTTCACGCTGATCGCGACCGACCTCGAGCCAACCGCGCTCGCGCCCGGCCTGACCCGCGACGAGTTGATCAAGGCGCTGGACGGCCACGCCAAGGGTGCGACCGGTTTGGTCGGGACGTTCTCCAAGCCGTGATGCTGCAAGCTCGCCGCACGGCCGCGCACGCATGTCGTCCCGGCGAACGCCGGGACCCATACGCCGCGGCCGCGCCTTGTGGCACGCTGCCTGACGGCTTCCGCAACAACCATTCGTGGTTATGGGTCCCGGCCTTCGCCGGGACGACGCGAGATAGATGGTGGCGATGTCTCGCTTGAAACTCCTCGTCCTGCAGTTGCTGGTCGCCGTCGTGGCGCTCGGCCTGTGGCAATTGCTCGCCACCGTGCCGCTGTTCGGCCGGCTGTGGCTGCCGCCGTTCTTCTTCTCCAATCCGGTCGACGTCGGCAGCCAGATTGTCGACTGGTTCTCGACCGGCGTGATCTGGAAGCATCTCCTGATCACGCTGTGGGAATCGATCCTGGCCTTTGCGATCGGCTCGCTCTCGGGCGTAGCCGTCGGGTTCTGGTTCGCGCGCCAGCCGATCGTCGCCGCGGTATTCGATCCCTATGTCAAGATGGCCAACGCGCTGCCGCGCGTGGTGCTGGCGCCGATCTTCACGCTGTGGCTGGGGCTCGGCATCTGGTCGAAGGTGGCGCTCGGCGTCACGCTGGTGTTCTTCATCGTGTTCTTCAACGTCTATCAGGGCGTCCGCGAGGTCTCCACCACCGTGCTCGCCAACGGCCGCATGCTCGGCATGAGCGAACGGCAGCTGATGCGGCACGTCTACTGGCCCTCGGCGCTGTCGTGGATGTTCTCCTCGCTGCATACCTCGGTCGGCTTTGCGGTGGTTGGTGCGGTGGTCGGCGAGTATCTGGGATCGGCGGCAGGCCTCGGCTATCTGATCCAGCAGGCCGAAGGCGTGTTCGACGTCGCCGGCGTGTTCGCCGGCATGTTCGTGCTGTCGGCCTTCGTCATCCTGATCGATCTCGGCGTGACGATGGTCGAGCGGCGGTTGCTGGTGTGGCGGCCGGACGCGGTCGAGGGGCGGGGATAGGCCTTGCCGCCATTGCGAGGAGCGTAGCGACGAAGCAATCCATCTTTCTTAAGAGAGAAGGATGGATTGCTTCGCTTACGCTCGCAATGACGGTGAAGGCCGCGGTCGTCAATTCAACAGCTTGATATCATCCGGTGTCTGCGGCGGCGTCTTGATCGCGATCGCCTTGATCGTCCGCCCCGTGACCTTGGTGCCGCCATGGGGGGTGCCGTGCGGGATGATGACGAGGTCGCCGGGCTTCACGGCCACTTCCTTGTCGCCGAGCCAAATCGTTCCGGTGCCTTCGAGGATGTACTGGATCTCGTTGGCGTTGGGATGCATGTGTTTCGGCGTGTTGCCGTCCTGGATCGCGACGGTGGCGCCGTCGACGGCGACGAACAACTTGTTGCGCATGCCCGATGCATTGGCCGGGCTCAGCGCGTCGCCTTCCAGTTCACCGGTGTGAATGACCTGCGCCGTGATGTTCTCGGCGGCGGCGTGGGCGGGTTGCATCAAATGCGTGATGCCGCAGCCGGCGGCGAACGCGGCGGCGATCGATAGCGTCGTGGCGATGCGATTCATGGTCGGGCCTCCCCTTGTGGTGTTTTTGTGCGCCGATGTTAGGCCGCCGGGCCGGGCTTGACCAGCGGACGACCCGGCCAAGCGCGCTCGATACGACGAAAAGATCAATTGGCCGCGATGGAATAAACCGCGGGACCTGCCCTCAAACCGAAACCGGTCTCGCCCATGCTGCTTGGCACCAAAGTCGCCTTCTCAAGCCTTGCGCGCTGCTCTATCGTGCCGGCAACCCGATGGAGGAAATCATGAGAAAGTTGTTCGGCCGGCTGGCCGGAACGCTGCTGGTGCTGGTGCTGACGTCAGGATTTGCCGCAGCGCAAACCAGGATCACGGTGGCGATCGGCGGCGGCGCCTGCCTGTGCTATCTGCCGACGGTGCTGGCCAAACAACTCGGCGAATTCGACAAGGCCGGGCTTGCCGTCGAGCTGGTCGACCTCAAGGGCGGCTCGGACGCGCTCAAGGCCGTGCTCGGCGGCAGCGCTGACGTGGTGTCAGGCTATTTCGACCACTGCGTCAATCTCGCCGCCAAGAAGCAGGAGCTGGTCGCGTTCGTGGTCTATGACCGCTATCCGGGCCTGGTCCTGGTGGTCTCGCCCTCGCACAATGGCGAGATCAAATCGATCAAGGATCTGGCCGGCAAGAAAGTCGGCGTCAGCGCGCCGGGCTCCTCGACCGACTTCTTCCTGAAATATCTCTTGAAGAAGAACGGCCTCGATCCCACCAGCGCCTCGGTGATCGGCGTCGGCCTCGGCGCCACCGCGGTCGCCGCCATGGAGCAGGGCCAGATCGATGCCGCCGTGATGCTCGATCCTTCCGTCACCGTGCTGCAGGCCGGCCATCCGGACCTGCAGATTCTCAGTGATACCCGCACGCAGAAGGATACGCTTAGCGTATTCGGCGGCGAATATCCGGGCGGCGCGCTCTATGCCACGGCAAGCTGGGTCGCCACCCACGAGAAGGAAACCCAGGCGCTGACCAATGCGATCGTCAACACGCTTGGCTGGATCCATTCGCATTCGGCCGAGGACATCATGGCCAAGATGCCGCCGGAGATGGTCGGCAAGAACAAGGAACAATATCTCGCCGCGCTGAAGAACACGATCCCGATGTATTCGGAGACCGGCAGGATGGACCCCAAGGGCGCCGATGCCGTGCTCGCGGTGTTCAGCGAGAGTTCGCCTGAGGTCGCCAAGGCCCATGTCGACGTTGCGAAAACCTTCACCAACAGGTTCGTCGAGCAGGCCGGGA
Source organism: Bradyrhizobium sp. (assembly GCF_035484855.1). Taxonomy (GTDB): domain Bacteria; phylum Pseudomonadota; class Alphaproteobacteria; order Rhizobiales; family Xanthobacteraceae; genus Bradyrhizobium. The sequence continues at coordinate 20,402 of NZ_DATHOP010000105.1, read as the reverse complement.
AGACGACGGGGATGAATGCGAAATAGGCCCGATCGAGCGGCATGACGCTTCCCGTCATCCATCGCGTCACCACGCTCGATCTGGTTTTTGAGCCAAAACCGTGGCCGTTCGCGCAAGCCCGCCATGCCGAGATCGAGGCGCATTTCGCCGTCAAGGCGCGCGAAAAGCCGATCTGGAACGGCCGCATCCTGTTGGCGCGCGATCCCGTTTTCGACGGGGAGCGGTTCGCAGCGTCTTATTTCGAGGCCGATTTCGCAAGCTTCCTGGCCTGGCGCGACTGGGGCTTTCCCGACAGAAGCGTGTTCAACGGATTCGGGATGGGCGCGCTGCGCGCCTGCGACGGCGCCTTCGTCCTCGGCGAAATGGGCCGGCACACCTCGAATGCCGGCCGCGTCTATTTTCCGTCGGGAACGCCCGACCTCGACGATATCAGCCATGGTAAGGTCGACATCGCCGGCAGCGCTGCCCGCGAAGTCGAGGAGGAAACCGGACTGCGGCCTGCGGACTATCGCGCGGCCGCGCATTGGGACTGCGTCGTCGCAGCCAGCGCGATTGCGATGATCAGGATATTGGACGTCGATGTAACAGGCGAGGTGCTGCGCGAGCGGATCGAAGCCAATCTCGCCAGGCAGTCGCAGCCGGAACTTTCCGCCATCCATCTGGTGCGCGGGAGGGACGATTTCACCCCCGCGATGCCGCGCTTCGTCACCGCGTTCATGGAGGCGCAGATGACGAAATAGACCGTATCGTCATTGCGAGCGAAGCGAAGCAATCCATGAAGCCGCAACGGAAGTATGGATTGCTTCGTCGCTGCGCTCCTCGCAATGACGAACATTCTGGCGCCAATCGCCCGTGCAATGTAGCATTTGGTGTTCGACCGGAGAGACGCCATCATGAGCAAGAAGCCCAAGGGATTCCTTAGCGCCGAACTGAAACCCTTCATCGAGCCGTTTCGCTTCGACGGCTCGGGCGAATTCCATCTCAGGTCGGTCAAGACCAACGAGAAGGGCGGTCTCGACAAGGACAAGGCGGAAAAAATCCTCGACGCCAACAGGAGCCGGCTGAAGGATTTCCAGGAAAAGCTCTATGCGCAGGACCGCTGGTCGCTGCTGCTGATCTTCCAGGGCATGGACGCCGCCGGCAAGGACAGCGCCATCAAGAGCGTGTTCGACGGCGTCAATCCGCAGGGCTGCGAGGTCCATTCGTTCAAGCAGCCTTCCACGCTCGAACTCAACCATGATTTCATGTGGCGCTGCATGATCGCGCTGCCACAGCGCGGCCACATCGGCATCTTCAACCGCTCCTATTACGAGGAATGCCTGGTGACGCGGGTGCACCCGGAACTGCTCAGGCAGGAGAAGATCCCGCCAAAACTGGTCGCGGAGAAAATCTGGCGCGAGCGGTTCGAGGATATCTCGGCGATCGAGCGCTATCTGACGCGCAACGGCACCGTGATCCTGAAATTCTTCCTCAACATTTCAAGGGAAGAGCAGCGCAAGCGGTTCCTCGACCGGCTCGACGAGCCCGCCAAGAACTGGAAGTTCTCGATGGCCGACATCAGCGAGCGCGCGTTTTGGCCACGCTACATGGCCGTGTACCAGGACATCGTCCGCCATACCTCGAGCGCCGTGGCGCCGTGGCATGTGGTGCCGGCCGATCACAAATGGTTCGCACGCGTGGTGATCGGGTCGGCGATCGTCTCCGCGCTTGAAACCCTCAATCTGCGTTTCCCGCGCGCCGACCAGGCCTCGCTGCGGGAGTTCGGGCCCATTCGCAAGGCGCTGGAAGACGAAGGCAAGCGCAGGAAGAAGGGCAGGGCGAGGAAGCGGACGGCCGCGGCGAAAGCGGCAAAGAAATAGCCGGGCCGGGCGCCTGCGCGGCCGGCGTCTCGCAGAAATCGTGTGAGCCGCTTCATAGGCGAAGGGCGGATTTCCGTGCTACAAGAGGACCGAACGGGCTGGATCGGTCGGGATTTTTTCGCGCCGCAGTGAGGTCATCACGGCCGGCATTTTGCGAGGGGACTGCGATGAAGCTTCCGCGTCGCCAATTCCTGCGTCTCGCCGGGCTCGCCATCGCTGTTCCCGCGATCCCGCGCGTCGCCCGCGCGGAAACCTATCCGGCGCGGCCGGTGCGCGTGTTCGTCGGCTTCGCCGCCGGCGGGGCGCCCGACATCGCGGCGCGCCTGATGGCGCAATTTCTATCCGAGCGGCTCGGCCAGCAGTTCATCATCGAGAACCGGCCCGGCGCCGGCGGCAATATCGCCACCGAAGCGGTGGTCGACGCGCCGGCCGATGGCTATACGCTGCTGCAGGCGGGGCTGCAGAACGCGGTCAACGCCACGCTCTACACCAAACTCAAATACAATTTCATCCGCGATATGGCGCCGGTCGCGAGCATCAACCATGAGAATTATTGCATGGAGGTGCCGCCGTCGTTTCCGGCCAAGACGGTTGCCGAATTCATCGCCTACGCCAAGGCCAATCCCGGCAAGCTCAACATGGCCTCGCCCGGCAACGGCACCGGGCCGCACATGGCCGGCGAGCTGTTCAAGATCATGGCCGGCGTCGACATGGTGCACGTGCCTTATCGCGGTTCGCCGCCCGCGCTGACCGATCTGCTCGCGGGCCAGGTGCAGATGATGTTCAGCCCGATGTCCTCCTCGATCGAATATGTCAGGGCCGGCAAGCTTCGTGGGCTGGCGGTGACCTCGGCGGAGCGTTCGGAGGCGTTGCCCGATGTCCCGGCCGTGGCCGAGTTCGTGCCCGGCTACCAGGCCAGCGGCTGGTTCGGCATATGTGCGCCGGCGAAGACGCCCGCAGAGATCATCGACAAGCTGAATGCCGAGATCAATGCGGGCCTTGCCGATGCAAAATTGAAGGCTCGCTTTGCCGACCTCGGCGCCACGCCGTTTGCCGGCTCCCCCGCAGACTTCGCGAGCCACATCGCCGCCGAAACCGAGAAGTGGGGCAAGGTGGTACGAACCGCCAACATCAGGGCCGACTGAGGGTTGCACTGTCGGCATGGGGTTGCGGCGGACTGGGGCTCCGGCCGAACCCAATCCATGATAGCATGCTGTCCAGGCGGCGCACGGCCGCATCGGGAGGGTACGATGACATCAGCGGCGGAAGGGATGGAACTCACGCAAGTCGGCCCCGGCACCGTGATGGGCGAATTGATGCGTCAGTACTGGATTCCCGCGGTGCAATCCTCCGAACTCGTCGCCGACGGCGCGCCGATCCGCTTGATGCTGCTCGGCGAAAAGCTGATCGCGTTTCGCGACAGCGCCGGCCGCGTCGGCGTGATGGACCATCGCTGCCCGCACCGCTGCGCCTCATTGTTCCTCGGACGCAACGAGCAGGGCGGCATCCGCTGCATCTATCACGGCTGGAAATACGACGTGTCAGGCGCCTGCGTCGACATGGCGAGCGTGCCGCCGCATCAGGATTTTAAGCACAAGGTGAGGGCCAAGGCCTATCCCGCGGTCGAGCGTGCCGGGGTGGTCTGGGCCTATATGGGATCGAGCGCGGTGGCGCCGCCGCTGCCGGCGCTGGAAATTCTCGACGTTCCCGACGACGAGATCAGCGTCACCTTCATCATGCGCGAATGCAATTATTTGCAGGCGATCGAAGGCGAAATCGATACCGCCCATTTCGGTTTCCTGCATGCGGGCCATGTCGACCCGGACGACGTATCCGAGGATGATCCGGTCTACAACACCATCATCAACCGTGCGCCCGAGTACCATATCGCCGATTCACCCTGGGGCACGCAGTACGCGGGCTACCGGCCGGCCGGCCCCGCCAGCACCTATTGGCGCTTCGCCAATTTCCTGTTTCCGTTCTGGACCCAGGCGCCGAACGGCGAGTTCGGCAGCCACGTCCATGCGCGCGCCTGGGTGCCGCTCGACGACGGCCACACCATGTTCTGCTTCCTGCGCTGGAAGCGCGGCATCTCGGCGTTGACGCAGCCGCAGCCCGCCTTCAAGGACGGCCGGCCGATCGGCGGCACCGGGCGCGGCAACAAATTCCTGCCGAACACCACCGACTGGCTCGGCCGCTGGCGGCTCGCCGCCAACCCGGAAAACGACTGGGGGCTCGATCGCGCCGCCCAGCAGAGCAACGCGATCTACAGCGGCATCGACGGCATCCATCTGCAGGACCAGGCCATCACCGAGAGCATGGGCCCGGTCACCGACCACGCCTTCGAGCATCTGGCGCCCTCGGACCAGATGATCACCCGCACGCGCCGGCGGCTGTTGATGGCGGCGCGCGCGCTGCGCGACAAGCACGTCGCCCCGCCCGGCGCCGAGCACGCCGAGGTCTATCGCGGTGCGCGCAGCGGCTATTTCGTCAGCGACGACAACAGCCCCTGGCAGGAACTCTACGCCCGGCAACTGGCCGCGGCGCAGCACCCGCCGCAGATCCCGCTGCGCGCGGCGGAGTAGGGTTGGCCGGCGCATCTGCCGTGCACGCGAGGTGCCTTCGAAAGGCGTTGCAACCCGCGCCGTTGCAGCTAGGCTTTTCTGAAAAGAAAAAACGTGGGAGGCGACGATGAAATTTACTCTGCTGGCGCTGGGCGTTTTCATGATGGCCGTCATTGCCGCTCCCGCCGTTGCACAGACACAGCCGCTCGTCACCGAAGAGATGATGGTGAAGACCGCCGATCCCGGCATCGAAATCTACGTTCGTAACAAGCGGCCGGCGGACATGAAGACGTTCCGGCCCGAACTGACGGTGTTGTATGTCCATGGCGCCACCTACCCTTCGGAGACCGCGTTCGACCTGAAGCTCGACGATCTCTCTTGGATGGAATACATCGCCTCGCGCGGCTACGACGTGTGGCTGCTCGATCTGCGCGGTTACGGCAAATCCACCCGCCCGGGCGAAATGGCCGACAAGCCGGAAGCCAATCCGCCGATCGTGCGCGGCGTCACCGCGGTGAAGGACATCGGCACCGCGGTCGATTTCATCCTGCAGCGCCGCAACATCCCGCGCTTGAATCTCTTGGGCTGGTCGTGGGGAACCACGCTGATGGCCACCTACACCACGGAGAACGCCCAGAAGGTGGAGCGGCTCGTGCTCTATGCGCCGGTCTGGATCAGGCAGACGCCGTCGCTGGTGCAGACCGGTCCGGGCCCGCTCGGCGCCTATCGGATGGTCAACCGCGAGCAGGCCAGAGAGCGATGGTACACCGGCGTCGCCGACGACAAGAAGGCGGCGCTGATTCCGCCCGGCTGGTTCGATGCCTGGGCCGATGCGACGTTTGCGACCGATCCGGTCGGAGCCCAGATGACCCCGCCGGTGGTTCGCGCCCCTAACGGCGTGATGCAGGACTCGAGCGAGTTCTTTGGCGCCGGCAAGCCCTATTATGACCCGGCGAAGATCACGGTGCCCACCTTGCTGGTCGGAGCCGAATGGGATCACGACGCCCCGCCCTACATGGCGCAGACGCTGTTTCCGCTGCTGGTCAATTCGCCGGGCAAACGCTATGTCGCGCTCGCCGAAGGCACGCACAGCATCATCATGGAGAGAAACCGCCTGAAATTGTTCGAGGCGGTGCAGGCCTTCCTCGACGAAGCGAGGCGTTCCTGACTTTCTCGCGCATTTGGGTCACCTCGCCCCGCTCGCAGGGAGAGGTCGAAATTCGCGGGTAGCTAATTTCGGGTGAGGGGGACTCTCCGCGAGTCCCGATGCCGAGAGAGCCCCTCACCCCAACCCTCTCCCTGCGAAGGGCGGGGAGAGGGAGCAATCGATCGCTGCTCGCTCAACCCAAATTCATCTCACGCTAGGCGTCGATGTCGAGCGCGACGTCGAAATTCGGCGCCGAATGCGTCAGCGCGCCGGACGAGGCGTAGTCGACGCCGGTCGCCGCGATCTGCGCGATCGAGCCCTGCGTGACGCCGCCGGAGGCCTCCAGCACGACGCGGCCTTTGGCCAGCGCCACCGCTTCGGTCAGCGTGGCGATATCCATGTTGTCCAGCAGCACCACATCGGCGAGACCGGTGTCGAGCACTTCGCGCAGCTGCGACAGCGTATCGACCTCGATCTCGATCTTGACCAGATGCCCTATATGGGCTCGCGCACGCTCCAGCACCGGCTTGATGCCGCCGGCGACCGCGATGTGGTTGTCCTTGATCAGGATCGCATCGTCGAGCCCGAAGCGATGATTGAAGCCGCCGCCGCAGCGTACCGCATATTTTTCCAGCGCGCGCAGGCCGGGCGTGGTCTTGCGGGTGCAGCAGATGCGCATGTTGGTGCCGGCGGTATGGCGGACATAATCCGATGTCAGGGTCGCAACCCCCGAGAGCCGGCCGACGAAATTGAGCGCGGTGCGCTCGCCGGCCAGCACGGCGCGCGCCGGGCCGGAAATCGTCAGCACATTCACGCCGGCGGCAACCGTCGCGCCGTCGCGAGCGTGCGCGTGGATGTTGATGTCGGGCGACAGCTTTTGAAAGATCGCGACGGCAAGCGGCAGCCCGGCGATCACACCCGCCTGCCGCGCGACCATGATGGCATGGGCCATCGTTGTTTCCGGGATGGTGGCGACCGAGGTGACGTCGCCGGCGCGGCCGAGATCCTCGTCGAGCGCGCGCTGCACGGCCTCCTCGATCGCGAGCGGCGACAGGAACGCGTCGGGGTGCAATAGCGAGGCTAAAGTGGTCATGATGCTTTTTCCGTCTCAGGCGGTGATCGGCTGCGGCGCCCGCGCCGAGCTTCGTTCGAGCGAGGCCGCGATCTCCCGCACCGCCGCCAGCGTCGTCATGGTGCGATGCCTGAGCTCCGGCCGCTCGGCCGGATAATCGATGCGATAATGCGCGCCGCGGCTCTCGCGCCGCGCCCATGCCGATGCGGCCACCAGCAATGCCGAGGTCGCCATGTTGCGCAGCGCGATGTTGCCGGCATTGCGTTCCAGCGCCGCGAATGATCGCACGGCTTCCTCGAGTTGCCCGCCGTCGCGGATCACGCCGACATGCGAGGTCATCATGGCGCGAAGATTTTTTTCCGCCGCCGGTGGCATGGCGTGATTTGGCTCCTCGACCGGCATCAGCGGCATGCGCGCGGGCGCAGCGATGGCGTGGCCCGCGATGTCCTGCGCGATGCGGCCGGCATAGACCACGGCTTCCAGCAGCGAATTCGACGCCAGCCGGTTGGCGCCATGCGCGCCGGTCGAGGACACTTCGCCGCCGGCCCACAATCTCCCGAGCGAGGTTCGGCCATGCGCATCGACTGCGATGCCGCCCATGTGATAATGCGCGGCGGGCGCTACCGGGATCGGCTGCGTGGCCGGATCGATGCCGGCGGCGAGGCAGCTGGCGTGAACGGTCGGAAATTTCTCGGCGAAGCGCGTGCCGAGCGCCTGCCGCGCGTCGAGGAACGTGCCGTGGCCGGCGGCGATTTCGGCGAACACGCCGCGCGCGACGATATCGCGCGGCGCCAGCTCCGCGAGCGGATGCCGCGCCAGCATGAAACGTTGGCCGCTTTCGTTGATCAGGGTAGCGCCTTCACCGCGCAGCGCCTCGGTCGCCAGCGGCGCCGGATCGCGCCCGACCATGATGGCGGTGGGATGAAATTGCACGAATTCCGGATCGGCGATGACGGCGCCGGCACGGGCGGCGATCGCAAGCCCCTGTCCGCTGGCCTCCATCGGGTTCGTGGTCACGGCATAGAGACGCCCGATGCCGCCGGTCGCCAGCACCACCGCGCGCGAAGCGATGGTCAAAGGTTTCGCGGAAGCGTCGCCGACTTTCCGGATTTGCAACCCGGCGACGGCGCCGTCCTCGGTCAAGAGCGATTCGGCCGCATAACCTTCGATCACCCGGATCGAGGGCGTCGCGCGCACCGCCTCGGTCAAAGCCGAGATGATCGCTTTGCCCGCCATGTCGCCGCGGACATGGACGATGCGCCGGGCGGAATGGGCGGCCTCGCGGCCGACCGCGAGCCTGCCTTCGAGATCGCGATCGAACGGCACGCCGTAGCGCAGCAGGTCATGGATGCGCGCGCCCGCCTCGCGCGCGATCCCGAGCGCAATCGTCTCATCGACGAGGCCCGCGCCGACCGCAACGGTGTCGGCCGCGTGCGCCTCCGCGCTGTCGCCTTCGGCAACCGCGGCGGCAATGCCGCCCTGCGCCCACGCCGTCGAGGCGCCTTGGCCGAGTGGTGCAGCCGAGATCACGGTGACGGTGCGCGGCGAAAGTTTCAGCGCGCAGAACAGGCCCGCGAGGCCACCGCCGACGATGACGACATGGTCGGACTTGCGGGTGAGATTGTGCAGTTGATCACTCATATCGGCTTCTCATTGATCGTCGTCCCCGCGAAAGCGGGGACCCATAACCACCGGCAGTGGTTGTCTCATCAGCTGTCAGTTATTCTTTCTTTTCCAAAACAACGGCCGCGGAGTATGGGTCCCGGCTCGGCGCTTCGCTTGGCCGGGATGACAGTGGTCAGTTCTTCAGATTGATCATCCGCTCGACCGAACGGCGCGCTCTGTCGGCGATCAGGGGATCGATGGTGACCTCCTCGTGCAGGTACACCAGGCTGTCGAGAATCTTCGGCAGCGTGATCCGCTTCATGTGCGGGCAAAGGTTGCACGGCCGCACCATTTCGACGTCGGGCAGTTCGGCCTGGACGTTGTCGGCCATCGAACATTCGGTGATCATCACCACGCGCCTGGGATGATTGTTGCGGACCCAGTTGATCATGTGCGCGGTCGAGCCGGTGAAGTCGGCTTCCGCCAGCACGTCGGGCGGGCATTCCGGATGCGCGATGATCTGCACCGAGGGATCGGCCTCGCGATGGGCACGCAGCTCGTCGCCGGTGAAACGCTCATGCACCTCGCAGGCGCCCTTCCAGGCGATGATCTTGACGTCGGTTTTCGAGGCGACGTATTTCGCCAGATACTGATCGGGCAGGAAGATCACCGTCGGCGCATTGAGGCTTTCCACCACGGCGACGGCATTCGACGAGGTGCAGCAGATATCGACCTCCGCCTTGACGTCGGCCGAGGTGTTGACATAGGCGACAACCGGCACGCCGGGAAAGCGTTCGCGCAACAGCCGCACGTCGGCGCCCGTGATGCTCGACGCCAGCGAACAGCCGGCGCGGGAGTCCGGGATCAGCACCGTCTTGTGCGGGTTCAGGATCTTCGAGGTCTCGGCCATGAAGTGCACGCCGCATTGCACGATGATGTCGGACGTCACCTTGGTGGCTTCGATGGCGAGCTGCAGCGAGTCGCCGCCGATGTCGGCGATGCAATGGAAAATCTCCGGCGTCTGGTAATTATGCGCCAGGATCACCGCGTCGCGGGTTTTCTTCAATTCGTTGATCGCCTTGACGTAGGGCGCCATGAACGGCCACTCGACCGGCGAGATCACGTTCCTGACGCGCTCATAGAGATGCGCGGTGGCGCGCTCGACCTCGGGCGTCCATTCCAGCTGCGGCATCGGCAGCGCAACGGCGCGCCCGGGCAGCGCACGGGCGCGCTCGGCGTGGCTGGCGCGGTGGGGCGGCTGCGCGGCGGGATGACGGTGCGCGGGTCCGAAATCGTCGGGACCGTAGATTCCAGCGATCGGCATGAATGCCTCCCTTGGATACCCCATATATACTCAATTTGAGCATATTAGGGTGCTGAGAAATCCGGCCTCGATGGGCCGGTATCTTCCAAAAGCTGCGTGGTATTCTCCGAACCAGCCCGCAGCGTCGCAGAGGGTTCGGCAGGTCACGAGGAAGAGACTTATCCTCATAACGAGCAAATCGAATATAACACGCCTCCCGCGGCTCCGCTAGATGGGCGGATCATTAATTTGTCACGGCTGTTGGCCGTCATTTGCAACGCTGCATTGCGGTGTGCAGTTTGACTGGTACAGCGATCGGGATTTCCATGCTAGTGCATTAACTTGCGGGCGCGCCGATGTGCCGGCGGCATTCGCATCTCGCGCGCTGTCGGAATCTCTTCGTGATCCGCCCGAACCAATGAGGAAATTGTCATGGCCGCGAGCAGTGGCGAACTGCGTCGATCTCCCGTTGCCATGAGTTGGCGGACGCCGCTCGTCATCATCGTCTGCGGCTGCGCCATCGCGCTCCTGGGTTTCGGGCCGCGCGCCAGCCTCGGCTTCTTCATTCAACCGATGAGCCGGGAGTTTTCCTGGGGCCGCGACGTGTTCGGCCTGGCGCTCGCCTTGCAAAACCTGCTGTGGGGGCTGGGCCAACCCGTCGCCGGGGCGATTGCCGACCGCTTCGGCGTTCTGCGCGTGATGTGGGTCGGCGCGCTTCTCTACGCCGGCGGCCTCCTGATGATGCGTTATGCGGCGACCCCGCTGTCGCTCGATCTCGGCGCCGGCGTCCTGATCGGTTTCGGCCTCTCCGGCTGCTCGTTCAACCTGGTGCTGTCGGCGTTCAGCAAGCTGTTGCCGATCGAACGGCGCGGCGTCGCGCTCGGCGCCGGGACAGCTGCCGGATCTTTCGGCCAATTCCTGTTCGCGCCGTTCGGCGTGGCGATGATCGGCAATTTCGGCTGGCAGGCGGCGCTGACGGTGTTCGCCGGCCTGATGCTGCTGATCATTCCGCTGTCGCTGGCGCTGGCCACGCCGCCCGCGACAGCGGTCAAGGTGGCCGCGGCGGATGATCAGTCGTTCAAGACCGCGCTGGCGGAGGCGTTCGGCCACAGGTCCTATGTACTATTGGTGCTGGGCTTCTTCACCTGCGGCTTCCAGCTCGCCTTCATCACCGTGCATTTGCCGGCCTATCTGGTCGATCGTGGCATCCCCGCGCAAACCGGCGGCTGGGTGATCGCCACAATCGGCCTGTTCAACATCATCGGCTCGCTCAGCGTCGGCTGGCTGCAGAACCGGCTCCCGAAGCGCTACATCCTGTCGGCACTCTATTTCGCCCGCGCGCTGTCGATCGCGACCTTCGTCTCATTGCCGATCACCAGCTTCTCCGCGATCGCCTTCGGCGCCGTCACCGGCCTGACCTGGCTCTCCACCGTGCCGCCGACTTCGGCTTTGGTGGCGCTGATGTTCGGCACGCGCTGGTTTGCGACCCTCTACGGCTTTGCCTTCGTCAGCCATCAGGTCGGCGGCTTCCTCGGTGTCTGGCTCGGCGGCGTCGTGTTCGAGAAGTTCGGATCGTACACGCCGATCTGGTGGCTGTCGGTATTGTTCGGCGTGCTGTCGGCGCTGATCAACCTGCCGATCGTCGAGGCGCCGGTAGCCCGCCCGGTTGCGCAACCGGCGTGATCCGGTAAATATCCCGGGCGAAAAAAGGGAGTTTTCGGGTTGGCAACGTTCAAGGCGATCAGGATCGACAAGGCGGAGAAGGGCACTACCGCAGCGCTCACCCAGTTCGACGAAGCCGAACTGATGGAGGGCGACGTCACGGTAACAGTCGAATGGTCGACGCTCAATTACAAGGACGGGCTTGCCGTCACCGGCAAGGCGCCGGTGGTGCGGCGTTTTCCGATGATCGCCGGCATCGATTTTTCCGGCACCGTCGAGACCTCCTCGCATCCGCAGTGGAAGGCCGGCGACAAGGTGATCTGCACCGGCTGGGGCCTCGGCGAGACCCATCTCGGCGCCTATGCCGAGAAGGCGCGCGTCAAGGGCGACTGGCTGGTGCGCCTGCCGGAAGGCATGACCTCGCGCGGCGCCATGGCGATCGGCACCGCCGGTTTCACCGCGATGCTGGCAGTGCTGGCGCTGGAGAAACATGGCCTGACCCCCAAGCATGGTCCCATCGTGGTCACCGGCGCCGCCGGAGGCGTCGGCTCGGTCGCGATCGCCGTGCTGTCGAAGCTCGGCTATTCCGTCATCGCTTCCACCGGCCGCCTGTCGGAAGCGCCGTATTTGAAGGCGCTCGGCGCGGCCGAAGCGATCGATCGCAATGAACTGTCGGGCCCGGCCAAGCCGCTGGCCAAGGAGCGCTGGGCAGGCGGCATCGACAGCGTCGGCTCGACCACGCTCGCCAACCTGCTGTCGATGACGAAGTATGGCGGCGCGATTGCCGCTTGCGGCCTTGCCGGCGGCATGGACCTGCCGTCCTCGGTGGCGCCATTCATTTTGCGCGGGGTGTGCCTTCTCGGCATCGATTCGGTGATGTGCCCGATAGAAGCGCGAAAGATCGCCTGGAGCCGCCTTGCCAGCGACTTGGACGCCGGTAAACTATCTGAAATTACTCACGAAATCGGGCTCGACCAAGTCATCGAGGCCGGCGCCAAGATCCTGGCCGGCCAGGTTCGGGGCCGCAACGTGGTGAAAATTGTCTAACGATGTTCAGACTTTACCAACCAAGCTGCTCCAATGTTGCCACGGTTGGTATGGTAAGCAGCGGGTAAAGATTACCAGGCGTTGCCCGCGCTCTAGTAAAGTCGGAGTTACAGCATGCTTGCGCGTTTCGTGTTGGGGGCGGTCACAGCCGGTGCGGTGATCGCGCCCGCCTTGGCCGGACAGATGATGAATGCCGAAGAGGCGCGCAGGTTCGTGGCGGGCAAGGTGTTCGCCTTCACCTGCTTCGACGGCACCCGCGGCGCAGGCCGCGTCCTCGACGACATGGGGGCGACCGGCGCGGTGCAATTCTCGGGCTCGGGCCCGATCAGACACCTGCGGCTGCCCGGCAATACGCTGCAGATCCGCGGCCAGGCCGTTTGCGCCTCGATCAAGGGCCTGCCGTTCGAGCCGTGCTTCAACCTCGACAAGCAGGACGAGCGCAGCTTCCGCGGATCGGTCTCGGGCATGTCTTTCGCCTATTGCGATTTCCATCACCAGGGCGCCACGCAGATGCTGCTGGCGCGGGCGGTGGCAAGGCCGCATTCGCTGCACCCCGAGCGCACCGGCTCGGTGGAAGCCTCGGCCCGCGTCGAGACGCCCCACGTCGAGAGCGCCGGAATCGAGCCGGTCAAATCCGAGGCCCGACCGGAACCGTCGAGACCCGAAAGCGCACCGGAGTTGCGCCGCTCCACCGACTGACCGGTCGCGGTCCTCTCGGAAAATTCCGTTAGCTCGGCGGTTCGCTCGCCTCGCCAACCTTGTGGCGAGGTGCCAAAACAGCTACGATTCTCGATCGGGAAAAAGGGGCTTCGAGGATGAACCAGCTGAGCCGCCGACTTGCACAGGTTGTTTGCGTGGGCTCATCGGGTTTGGCCGTGCTTGTCGTCAGTGTCACGCCGGGCTGGGCGGGCTTGCCGGTTCCGGCGCCCATGGTCGGCGTGACCGGACCGGTTGGGCTCGCGGCGGCAGTTGTGGCGTATGGCGGATATCTGCTTTTCAAGCGCCTCAAGCATCGCGGCTAGCCAAGTTTCCGTCTCCCGTGGTTTCGGAGGCGGGGCAGTCCGCACCCTACATTTGAATGGCAGATGCCCAGGCGTATTCGCGTGCGATGGGGGTGAGATTTGCACATTTCAATAGCCGGCGGAATGGAACGGCCGGAGCTCCCTGCAGCTGTCGCATCCATCGGCCGCCGCGAAGCCTATCTCTGGGTCGCGATCTGCCTTCTCGCCAACCAGGCGGTGCAACTCATCGACACCGGTTCGTTGCAGGCGTTCGCCGCCAGTCTGGCCGCCCAGAACTATATCTATTGGCTCGCCTGCTACGTGGTCGTCTATCGCCTGAATGTCAGTGACAAGGCGGCGCGCGCGACCCGCCTCGACGTTTGTCTGGTGCTGGCAATCTGCGTTCTTGTCTTTTTCCTGAGTTTCCTGCCCTACCGGTTTGGCACGGGACTGCTTGCGACCGTCACCGCCTTCTATTTCCTGACCGCCGGCGGCGGCGACCGAAATCTGAAGGCTGCGGGAGGGGTGTTGCTGGCGCTGTCGACGCAGCTGGTGTGGGGACCGATTGTCTTCCAGCTCTTCACGCCGGAACTGCTTCGTGCCGATGCGGCCCTGGTCGGAGAAGTGCTGGCCTCGTTGCGTCCGGACATCAGCTGGCAAGGCGCCAGCTTCCTTGCTCCCGGCGGACACGCCATCGCGCTGATTGGCGGCTGCTCCTCGTTCAACAACGTCTCGACCGCCGTGCTGGCCTGCGTCGCGGTCGCCATGCTGATCCGAACCGAGTGGGTTGGCCGCGATTTCGCGACGCTTTTGATCGCCTGCACCGTGATGATCCTCGTCAACACGCTCCGGCTCTGCCTGCTGGCCTGGAGCGGCCCGTCGCATGATTATTGGCATGATGGGGACGGCGCGCAAATACTCGGCATTGCCCAGAGCATGGCCGTGCTGCTGATCGCGTGGTGGGGCGCCGCCCCCTGGAGGCGCGCGGCATGAACAAGGCGGTCATTCGCAGCCTTTGTCTGCTGGCGCTGATCGCATCGATCGCCGTCCGGGTTCAGGCCAGCCGGACGCGCGAGGCGATGATGACTGACTTCGACGTCGGCGCGGCGGTCGCCGACGTCATCCGCCAGCATGGATACGCCTTGCGGGAAAACCCGGTCAAGCCGCCGAAGGTGCTCTCGGTCGTCGTCTATTTTCAGAGGCCGGAATGCGAACAGGTTTCGCTGGTGCTGCCCTATTTCATCAATGCCGAAACGCTGCCGCTGCTGGCGCGCGTGACCAGGCCGGACTTCGAGCGTCACTTCTTCTACATGGACGGCGCCTGGGATGAGCAGAGCCGCGTTTCGATGTTCTTCGAATGGGCCAAGTACGCAGTGCTCGATATCTTCGGCGCGTCGCGATATGTCCCGGTGAAGAAGGCGCTGGTTCTCGCCGAAGCCCCTGATTGTCATCCCGCCGCGACGATCGACTGGCGGCCGGTGTGGGAAAAGTATCGCTATCGCAACGCCAGCAACGGCGCCGCGGGACCCGCGGGGACCTGACGATGATGGACGCGCTGATCCGCGAACATGCCTGGTTCCTGACGTTCTGGGGCATGATCGTGCTGTTCGGCGCGATCGAATTTGTGTTTCCGCAGTTTCGGCAACCGGCCGAACGCGCTCGGCGGTGGCCAACCAATTTCGGCCTGGGGATCCTCAATGGCCTGATCGTTTCCGCGGTGCCCGTCCTGAACGTGGCGGCGGCGCAGTGGGCTGCCGATCATGGCGCCGGACTGTTCAACTGGATCGCGGCGCCGTGGTGGATCGCATGGCCCGGCACGCTCCTGGTCAAGAGCCTGGGCCAATATGCCTTTCACCGCTTCTCTCACCGCAGTCGGCTACTGTGGAGGCTGCACCGCGTTCACCATTGCGATGTGCATCTCGATGTCTCCTCGGCATTGCGCAACCATCCGATCGAGATGATCGTGAGCACCGGGTTCATGATTCCGGTCGTTGCGCTTGGCGGGCTGTCGCCGGTCGTGCTGGCGGTCTACGAGAGCGTCGAGGCCATCGTCAATATGTTGACGCATGCGAATATCCGCATTCCCAACGCGGCTGAACGTCATGCGCGTGCGCTGCTGGTGACGCCTGGTCTGCATCGCCTGCATCATTCCGCGGTTCAGGCCGAGACCGACAGCAACTACGGCAACGTGTTCTCGTTCTGGGACCGCCTGTTCGGCACCTATTGCGGCAAGGCAACTCAATCCGGCCGGCCATTCCGTTTCGGGCTCGACGATGTCAGCCGCGAACGCGCCGCGAATTTCCCTGCGCAGCTGGAACTGCCCTGGCGTTGAACGCGATAGCGGTCGGTTGATGTCTTCAGCCGGCTCCGGCGGCCGTAGTCGTACGGTCCGGGAACTTCATGCCTTGGTAGCGAATCCCGTTCAAATTTGCCGAGGATCGACCGGCTGTGGGCGCGGCCCAAACAAATGGGTTCGACGATGTCGCTGTATTTCTTTCGCATCAGCCATGGCCGCTATTCCGGGGCCTCCGATCAACCTTCCGAATTCGAGAGCCGCGAGGCTGCCTGGGCCGAGATGACCAGGGTTTGCGCCAACCTGGTCGGCAGTATTTCCCGCAGCCTGAAACAGAACGCCGAATGGCACATGGAACTGCTCGACGAGTCCAGCAAGCCCGTGTTCCGGATTCGCCTGGTGTCGGAATCACTGGGTTAGACTGATCCGCGTCGGCCCGGTGTTGCCGTCATCTTATGTCCCCGCCGGTACGGCAGGCGGCGCCTGCCGGCGGAACAGGATGCGCTGGTACAGCCAGCCGATCGCCACCAGCACCAGCCCTAAGCACATGAAGGACAACGCGCGGTAGACGCCAGTCAGCGTCGACATGTCGATCAGGAACGCTTTGACGATCGTCAGCGCGATCACGGCCGCGGAGGCAAGCCTTGCGCGCTGCGAATTGACGACGATGCCGATGCCGAGCAGCGCCACCCCGAAGGCGAGCCAGGCAATCGAATAGGTGTATTGCTCGGCGCCGCCGGTTGCGCCGCTGGTCAGGATCGGGCCGTGATAGAGCCTGCGGATTTCGAGCGTCACATAGGCGATCGCGAGCGCCAACGCGGCGCCCGCGATGGTGTTGCCGTAGGCTGCCAGGCGCCGGCCGGCCACCGCATAGGACAACAGCAGCGCCAGCACCGCCGGCATCGCATAGCCGAGCAGCACCGGGTTGATGAAGAGGCCGCCGATCTCGATCGGCCAGATCGCCGGGTTGTCGAGGAACGCAAGCCCGAAGACGGCTGCAAGGCCGGCAAACGCCGTCAGCAGGATGGCGCCGATATTGTGGATGATGCTGCCCGAGCGGATCCGCAGGCGCTCCAGGCCGATCGCCATGGCGAGCGCGACGCAGATCTGCAGCGCGGTTTCGGTGAGACCGGCGTTGTCGCGGTAGACGTCGCCGCCGTTGACGGCATGGCGGATTTCCAGGAACGCCAGCAGCACCGTGAACAGGATGGCGGCCGCTTCCACCGCGCGCAGCGGTGCATCGTCGCCGCGGCGGCGCAGGAAATAGCTCGCCACCCAGAACGAGAGTGCCGGAATGCCGTAGCCAAACAACAGCCAGTTGAAGATCGGCGTGGTGCCGACCGCGTTGCCGACAATGCGCGGCTCGTAGCCGATCCGCAGCACCACGATGCCGGCAAGGATCGCGGCGAGGCTGCGTAGGAACGGGATCGGCCGCTGCATCGAAATCCACGCCGTGCCCATCGACATCAGCGACAGCGCGATCGTGAGCCAGCCCTTTTCGAGCGCGAAGGTGAACGCCAGTGCCAGCGCGCCGAGGGTGCCGGTCGCAAACAGCGCGATCGAAATCGAAAGTCCCGGCCGCGCCTCGCGCTTGCCGAGAATTTCGGTCGCGGCGCCATAGGCCGCCGCCAGCACCACCGCCAGGATCGCAAACGGGATCGAGCGGTCGAGATGGGCGATGCGCGCATAGAGCGCGATCAACAGCGCCAGCGGCGTGAACACGGCAGCGGCCGACCATACCACCGGGATGATGGCGCTGACGGAGCGGCCCTGCGCCAGAAATCCGCCGGCGCCGAATAGGCCCGCGAACAGCGCGGCCGCGACCAGATGCAACCTTATCGAGGCCTCGGTGGGTGCGGGTCCGCCGATGCCGGGCAGCGGACCGCCCGGCAGCACCAGCAGGTCCGAATTGCCGCGCACCGCCCATTCGGCGAACACCACGAAGACGAATACGGCCGCGGCGGCGACCGCGCCGGTGGCCGCTTGCGCGAACCATGCGATGCCCAGCGTGGCCGCCACCAGCGCCGCGAGCACGACGATCGTGGCGTCGGCGTGAGAACTCGCGAGCACGATCATGGTCGCGCCCAGCAGATAGGCCGCGAGCGATCCGGACGAGATCGGCTCGATCCGGCCCTCGTCCGCGGGCGGCCCGAACAGGAAGCCGCACACCACCAGCAGGGCTGCGAGTGCGAATCCGGCGATGACATGAAACGCATGCGGTGCGACCATCGGCGGGCCGCATTGCAGGCAGGGCACGGTCCAGAGCAGCGCGAAGACAATGGTGGTGACCGCGAGCCAGGGCCACAGCCGAATCCGCGCCAGGCCGAATGCCGCCGCGCTGACGATGGCGAGATAAATATAGAGCGCCCAGTAGTCGGGCGCTTGCGAAGACACTAGGAGCGGCGTGACAAAGCCGGCGGCAACGCCCAGCCCCGCCAGCGCCGGACCGTGCAGCAGGGCGGCTGCCAGCGTCGCCAGCGCCACCAGCCCGAGCAGGATGAACGCGGCGGGCGGCGCGAGGAACCCATACAGCGCGTAGGCCGCATAGACGGTCGCGAACGCCACCGCCGTGCCGGCGGCGGTGAGGATCGCCGGGATATTGGCGATCGGCAGTGTCGCGATCGCCGAGATGCTCTCCTTGCGGCGGGTCCATTCGCCGGCCAACAGCAGCGCGAGCGCGAACGCGCCGCCCAGCAAGGTGCGCACGCCGGGCCCGAGCAGGCCCGCCTCGATCGAATAGCGCACCATGAAGAAGCCGCCGAGCGCGAGCGTCAATCCGCCGATCCAGACCACCCAGCGGGTGCCGATGCGCTCCTCGAAACCGGGCTCTGCCGGCGGCAGCGGCGGAGGCACGGGCGCCGGAATAGCGGCGTTTGCCGGCGGCACGGCAACTTCAAGCGGCGGCGGCGCTGCTTCGCTGGCGGCCGCGGTCCCGATCTCGCTTTCGGGCGGTGGCGCGATCGGCCTGTCCTGTGCCGCGAGCGGCGGTCGCGCGGTCCTCGTCTCGTCCCGCGCCGACGCGAGCCGCTCCATCAAATCCAGTCGCGCGCGCAACGCGGCCGCCTGATTGAAGGCCTTGCGCGCGAAGATCAACGCTGCGATGGCAATGACGAGCGAGAAAAAATCGAATGGCGCGAACATCGAGCCTCCAGGCGATTCGCCCGATCTCGAGGGCTACCGCGTTAAAATCTTCCGCGCCACCTGCCAAGCGCCGTCCGGCCGTTAGCGCCGACCGGCCTTCAGCGCCGTCCGCGCACCCGCAGGCCCGGCGCGGGCCGTTCCTGCAACACTTCGCGGCGGAAGCGAAACAGCGCGGCAGGTCTGCCGCCGGTCTGTGTCGACATCACGCCGGTCGGTTCGACCAGGGCGCCGGCTTCCACCAGTCGGCGGAAATTCTGCTTGTGCAAATGCCGCCCCGAAATCGCTTCCACCGTGCGTTGTAACTCAGTAAGTGTGAATTCGGGCGGCAAAAGTTCAAACACCACGGGGCGGTATTTCAATTTCGCGCGCAGCCGCGCGATCGCGGTCGCCAGAATCCGCCGGTGGTCGAAGCGCATGGAAACACCGAGCACAGGTATCTTCTTGCGCGCCAGCGCCGCGGGCCGGCCGTCGCGCCGCGCTTCCTCGGTCAATCCCGCTTCATAGAGCAGCTCATAGCGGTCGAGCACGCGCTCTTCGTCCCAATGCGCGCCCTCGGTGCCGAAATACAGCCGCACGCGGTCCTTGCGGCCGAGCGCGCGGGCGGTATCGGGTTGTTCGCTCTCGCCGGCCCAGCGCGTCAATTCGGGCAGGATGTCGCGCTCGATCATCTCGGGCCGCGCTTCGCGCCAGTCTTCCCAGGGGAAGAAGCGATACCAGGGCTCGAAGGTCGCGCCCGGCGCGCGCGAGGCATTGTCGGCCGCGCGCGTCAGCGCGAGATAGCCGATCGAGGCGACATGGGTGTCGCCAGCCTCGGTGTGCCGGCCGCGATCGCCGAACGTATAGAGCTGCTCGACATAGCCGAGCCGCAATCCCGCCTGTTCCTCCACCCAGGCGCGCAGGCCGATCTCGAAGGTGCGATGCGACACCGCGTCGAACGGACCGAACGGCAGGCCGGCGAGCTTGTCGCCGTCGCGGGCGGAGGCGGTGAGGATCAAGGGCTCGTTGCCTTCGATCGCGACGATGGCGGCGGTCAGGCCGATCTCGATCGGCGTGAGCAGCTTGTCGCTCATCTGGCGCCGTTTGTGAGCATCAGTCGAGATCGATGCGGAACGGGCGGCCCTCGACGGTCATGCTGCCCGGCCCCATTTCGTCGAGCGCGCGCAGCATCCGGCCTTCGCGCCCCAGCGCCTTGTCGGCGAGGCTGACGATCAGCCGGTTCGGCTGCGCGATCGGGGAGGCGGCGCGGATCTGGCGGGCGATCGCCATTTCGTCGCGATGCGGATTGAGCATGCAGGCGGCGGCAAAGGCGCTCGCGGTCGAGCGGCTGATGCCGGCATAGCAATGCACCACCAGCGGCGCGCGGCGGTCCCAGCCGCGCACGAAGTTCAGCACCTTCTCGACATGGATTTCAGAGGGCGCGACGAAGCCATCCATGTGCTCGACGATGTCGTCGACCTGCACGCGCAGATGATTGGCCTCGAGCACCGTCTCCGGCCGCTGCACCTGATCGACCCTGGCCATCACGGTCAGGACATGGCTGGCGCCGGTGGCCTTGACGGTCTCCGGCAGTGCGGCAAGCGAGCAGACGTGAATCATGGCGTTCCTTTTCGCCGGGATTATAGGGGGACAAGCCAAGCATCGGAAGCGGCTTGGGGGATGAAACCTGCGGTCGTCCCGGCGAACGCCGGGACCCATCACCCCTGGCGGC
>NZ_DATHOP010000104.1:0-27512 GCF_035484855.1 Bradyrhizobium sp. | reverse complement strand
CTCACCCATCTCGACGAAGGCCAGAAGATCTATCGCGCGGTCGGCGACTGCGCGCCGGCCTTCGGCATGATCGGCACCCTGATCGGTATGGTGCAGATGTTCGCCAACATGACCGACCCGTCGAAACTCGGCCCGTTCATGGCAACCGCGCTGCTGGCGACGTTGTACGGCGCGCTGGTCGCCAACCTGTTCTGTCTGCCGCTCGCCGACAAGCTGCATGGCAAGTTGCTTGACGAGGAAACCAATCGCACGCTGATCATCGACGGCATCCTGATGATCCGGGATTCTAAGAGCCCGACGCTGGTGCGTGAAATGCTGTTGGCCTATCTGCCGGAAAAACACCGCCACGAAGAGGGCGAACCGGTCCCAGCGTAAAAAGCGGCTGAACCCGGTTTCGGAAACCCAACCATGGCCAAGAAGAAACGTGGCGACGCGCACGGAGGAGGGCACGGCTGGTTCGTGACCTTTGCCGATCTGATGGGCCTGATGATGAGCTTCTTCGTGATGCTCGTCGCCTTCTCGACCATGGACAACAACAAGCTGAAGATCGTCGCCGGCTCGATGCGCGACGCCTTCGGCGTGCAAACCGACGTGCGTTATTCCGGCATCATCGAATCCGATGGCCTGCCGACCCGGCCGAAGCTGAAAAACCTCGCGCACATCAATCCCGACGAGGCGTCCAATACGCCGACGCCGGATCAGCAGGACGACAAGCTGGAGTCCGGCGCGAAGCTGAAAGTCGACCGCGAATTCATGCTGGCCTCGGCATCGCTGCGCCAGGCGCTGCAGGACATGCCGGAACTGACCGAAATCTCCAAGCACATCATGTTCGAGGAAACCAAGCAGGGCCTCAATCTGGAAATCGTCGACCAGGACGGCCGCTCGATGTTTGCCGACGGTTCCAAGGAGCCCTACGACCGCACAAGGCGGCTGATCGAGAAGCTTGCCGCGCCGCTCAAAGCCACGCCGCTGCGAGTCTCCATCATCGGTCACACCGCGGCGGGCTTCGTGCCGGCACGAAGCGACTATGGCGCGTTCGACCTGTCGGCGGACCGCGCGAACGCGGTGCGCCAGATTCTCGAACGCGAGGGACTGCCGTCCTCGCATATCTTTGCGGTCTCCGGAAAGGCGGACAGCCAGCCGCTGTTTCCCGACGATCCCTCACTGTCGGCCAACCGCCGCGTCACCATCACGCTGATGCGCGAAGACCCGCCGTTGCCGCCAGGGCTGAAGCCGTAACCGGGTGACGCTACCATTTTACCTTCTGCCGGACTGGTGCGGTCTGGGCGCAAACGGTGAGGCAACATTTTCATATTCCGCCGGCTTGCGAGCCCGATCCGCAGGCGATAGCTACAAGCTACTTTTTTTGCATGGCCCGAACCCAGATTCAGGCTAGGCTTCGCTCCAAGCGCAGGGCTATAAGCCGCCTCGCTTTGCTATCGGTGCAGTGAAGCTTTTTGAGGCCCAAGCTCCCATGACCAGTGATGTTGTAGCTCCCGCCGCGGAAACGATGGCGGCTAAAGGGTATGGCGACGCCCATTCCACGGCCGGTTTCAAGGCCCTGATGATCGGCAGCATCGGTGTCGTCTATGGCGACATCGGAACCAGTCCGCTCTACGCGCTGCGTGAAGCCGTCGTCGCGGCCAGCGGGCCCTCGGGCGTCGTGACCACCCAGGCGGTGCTCGGCGTCGTGTCCCTGATCCTGTGGGCGCTGATCATCGTGGTGACGCTGAAATATGTGCTGATCCTGCTGCGCGCCGACAATCACGGCGAGGGCGGGACGCTGGCGCTGATGGCGCTGGCCCAACGCGCGGTCGGCGGCTACGCCGGCACCATCGTGCTGCTCGGGATCATCAGCGGCGCGCTGTTTTATGGCGACGCCGTGATCACGCCGGCGTTGTCGGTGCTGTCCGCCATCGAAGGCATCAAGCTCGTCACCGCCGCGTTCGATCCCTATGTGGTGCCGCTGACGGTGATCATTTTGCTGGTGCTGTTCGCGGCCCAGTCGCGCGGCACCGCACATGTCGCCGCTTTCTTCGGCCCGGTGATGTGCGTCTGGTTCGGCATCATCGCGATCGCATCGATTTCACCGATCATGCACCAGCCCGAAGTGCTGCTGGCGCTCAATCCCATTCTTGCCGTCTCGTTCATGCTGCATCACGGCATCATCGGCTTCATCACGCTCGGCGCGGTGTTTCTCGCCGTGACCGGCGCCGAGGCGCTCTATGCCGACCTCGGGCATTTCGGCAAGCGGCCGATCCAGACCGCCTGGCTCTTCATCGTCCTGCCGTCGCTGGCGCTGAACTATCTGGGCCAAGGCGCCCTCGTCATCGGCAATCCCAAGGCGGTCGAGAACCCGTTCTTCCTGATGTTTCCGGATTGGTCGTTGATGCCGATGGTTGCGCTCGCGACGCTTGCGACCGTGATCGCGAGCCAGGCGGTGATCACCGGCGCCTATTCGCTGACCCGCCAGGCCATTCAGCTCGGCCTGTTGCCGCGATTTGAGATCCGTCACACCTCGGAATCCCATTCCGGCCAGATCTACATTCCGCGCGTCAATACCCTGCTGCTGATCGCCGTGATGTTGCTGGTGCTGATGTTCCGCTCTTCCAGCGCGCTGGCCTCGGCCTATGGCATTTCCGTCACCGGAACCATGGTGGTCACAGGCATGATGGGTTTTGTCGTGATCTGGCGGGTCTGGAAATGGTCGCCGTTCGCGGCCGCCGCCCTGATCGCGCCGTTCCTGTTTCTCGATCTCACCTTCCTCGCGGCGAACCTGCTGAAGGTGTTCGAGGGCGGCTGGGTGCCGCTGGCGCTGGGCTCGGTGGTGATGCTCCTGATGTACACCTGGCGGCGCGGCAGCCGGCTTCTGTTCGAGAAATCGCGCAAGCTGGAGTTTCCGCTCGCCGACCTGGTGACGATGCTGGAAAAGCGGCCGCCGCAGCGGGTTTCCGGCACCGCCGTATTCCTGACCAGCGATCCCGTCAGCGCCCCGACCGCGCTGATGCACAGCCTCAAGCATTACAAGGTGCTGCACGAGAAGAACGTCATCCTCACCATCGAAACCGCGCCGACGCCGCGCATCGATCCGGCCGAGCGGGTCAGGCTGGAACCGATCAGCGCGACCTTCTCCAAGGTGACGCTGCGGTTCGGATTCATGGAATCGCCCAACGTGCCGAAGGCGCTCGCCATCGCGCGCAAGCTGGGCTGGCAATTCGACATCATGTCGACCTCGTTCTTCCTGTCGCGCCGCGCGCTCAAGCCGGCCGCGCATTCAGGCATGCCGCGCTGGCAGGACCACCTGTTCATTGCGCTCAGCCGCACCGCCAACGATGCCACCGACTATTTCCAGATTCCGAGCGGACGGGTGGTCGAGGTGGGAACGCAGGTGACCGTCTAGCGGAGGCACTTCGAGATGGGCGCCGTTCACCGTCTGGCGATGCCCGGTGATGCGAGCCGCCTCCACGACGTTCGACGGCGATCGATCCTCGAACTGGCGCCGCCAAAGATGCCCGCCGAACAGGCGGGGACCTGGGCGGCGCAACTCACACTTCTCGGAATGACGCGAAAGCTTCGCGAGTTGGAGATATGGATCGTCGAGTTCGACGGCACGGTGGCCGGATGGGGGGCCATTCGCGCTGACTGTCTGGAGGGGCTGTATACGGCCCCCGAATTTGCCCGCCGGGGCGTTGGTGCAGAATTACTCGGTATGCTGGAAGGGCTGATGCGCGAACGGGGCGTTGAGGCGGTGCGCGCGGAAGCCAGCTCAAACGCCCGGGAGTTCTATTTTCGGCGCGGATACCGAACCGACGGCCCTCAAACGCCCAAAGGGGCTTGGCCGATAACAAAGCCACTTCGATAGAAGCGGCCGCACGAGGTCCACCTTGAAGCTGAGGCTGAAGTTTTGGATGACGCTTTAAGCCGTTTGCGGCGCTTGATTTTCTCGACGCAAGGGGCGACTTTGCGCCCCGAATGTCGGGGCGGACCGGGCGCTCTTGAAGCAGGTTTTGAGGAGGATAAGCGTGGCCCATCAGGTGCACGATTTGACGCCGGAAGACGTCTCGAAGGGAATGGCGGAGGGGCGCTATCTCCTCGTTGACGTCCGCGAGCCCAATGAGGTTGCGGTGGAAGCCTATCCCGGCGGCGTCGTGGTTCCGCTGTCGAGCTTCGAGCCGAAGGATATTCCCGATCCCGGGGGCAAGCAGGTGGTGTTTGCCTGCCGCTCGGGCAAGCGATCAGTGACGGCCTCGCTCGCCGCCCAGGCCGCGGGACTGGCCTATGACAAGCACCTTGCGGGCGGCATGCTGGCCTGGAAGGCTGCGGGATTGCCGACCAAGAGCGGCGGCTGAAGCCCTCATGACTTCGATGAACAAGGTCTTCGCCGACCTTCCGGTCACCGTCTTCGAGGCGATGTCGCAAGCCGCGCGCGACAATAATGCCATCAATCTCGGCCAGGGTTTTCCCGACGATCCCGGACCGGAGGACATCCGCCGCGCGGCTGCAGACGCCTCGGTCAACGGCTACAATCAGTACCCGTCGATGATGGGGATTCCGGAACTGCGGCAGGCGATCTCAGCCCATTACGGGCGCTGGCACGGGCTCAAGCTTGATCCCATGAGCGAGGTGATGGTGACCTCGGGCGGCACCGAGGCGCTGACATCGGCGATCCTTGCCGTGGTCGAGCCCGGCGACGAGGTCGTGGTGTTCCAGCCGGTCTACGACTCCTATCTGCCGATCATCCGCCAGGCCGGCGGCATTCCGCGCCTGCTGCGGCTCGAGCCGCCGCATTGGCGGCTCTCCGAGGAGATGCTGCGCAGCGCCTTCAACCACAAGACCAAGGCGGTCCTGTTCAACAACCCGCTCAATCCGGCGGCGGTCGTGTATCCGCGCGAGGACCTCGAACTCTTGGCGCGGTTCTGCCAGGAGTTCGACACGGTTGCGATCTGCGACGAGGTCTGGGAGCATGTGATCTTCGACGGCCGCGAGCATATTCCGCTGATCACCATTCCCGGCATGCGCGAACGCACCATCAAGGTCGGCTCCGCCGGCAAGATCTTTTCGCTGACGGGGTGGAAGATCGGTTTTGTCTGCGCCGCGCCGCCGCTGCTTCGGGTCGCCGCCAAGGTGCATCAGTTTCTCACTTTTACCACCGCGCCGAACTTGCAGGCCGCGGTCGCCTACGGCCTCGGAAAACCGGATGATTATTTCCACGAGATGCGCGCGGATCTCGCGCGCAGCCGCGACCGCCTGACCAAGGGGCTCGAGAGCATCGGCTTTCCGGTGCTGCGCTCGCAGGGCACCTATTTCCTGACCGTCGACCTGTCGCCGCTCGGTCTCAACGAAACCGACGAGGTCTTCTGCCGGCGCATCGTCACCGACTACAAGGTCGCTGCCATCCCGGTGTCGGCCTTCTACGAGAAGGATCCGGTGACGTCGGTGGTGCGATTTTGTTTTGCGAAAAAGGACGCAACGCTGGACACCGCGCTGGAGCGGCTGTCGGATGCGGTGCATCGCCGATAAGAGGCCCAGGATGCGCAATTTCAGCCACACTCGAATTCGATTTGTCATGGCGATCGGCGCGCTCGTTGCAGCGCTGTCGTCGCCTGTGCAGGCCGCGGAGCGCGTCGTCAATTTTTACAACTGGTCGAACTACATGGCGCCAGGAGTGCTGGAGGATTTTACCAAGGAAACCGGCATCAAGGTGGTCTACGACACCTTCGACGCCAACGAGACGCTGGAGACGCGGCTACTCGCCGGCAAATCCGGCTATGACGTCGTCGTTCCCACCGCCTATTTCCTGCAGCGCCAGATCCAGGCGAAGATCTTCCAAAAACTCGACAAGTCGAAGCTGCCGAACCTCGCCAACGCCTGGCCGGTCGTAACCAAGCAACTCGCGATCTACGATCCCGGCAATCAATATGCCGCCAATTACATGTGGGGCACCACCGGCATCGGCTACAACGTCAAGATGGTGCAGAAAATTCTCGGCCCCGACGCCAAAATCGACAGCTGGGACATCGTGTTCAAGCCGGAGAATCTCGCAAAATTCAAGGATTGCGGCATCCACATGCTGGATTCCGCCGACGACATTTTCCCCGCGGCCCTCGGCTATCTCGGGCTCGATCCCAACTCGACCAAGCAGGTCGATCTCGAAAAGGCCGCCGACCTGGTTTCGAAGATCAGGCCCTCAGTCCGCAAGTTTCACTCTTCCGAATATCTGAGCGCGCTGGCGACCGGCGAAATCTGCCTCGTGGTGGGCTGGTCGGGCGACGTCATGCAGGCCCGCGCCCGCGCCGCCGAGGCAAAGAGCGATGTGGAGATCGGCTACACCATCCCGAAACAGGGCGCGCAGATGTTCTTCGACAATCTGGCGATTCCTGCGGACGCGCAGCACGTCGCGGAGGCCTATGAGCTGATCAACTATCTCTATCGGCCCGAGGTGGCGGCGAAAAATTCCGACTTCCTGTCCTACGCCAATGGCAATCTGGCGAGCCAGAAGCTGGTCGATCCGAAGATCCTCGACGACAAGAACATCTATCCGGACGAGGCGACGCTGAAAAAACTGTTCGTCATCACCGCGCGCGATCCGGCGACCCAGCGCATCATCAACCGGCTGTGGACCAAGGTGAAGACGGGAAGGTAGCTTCTCCCGTAGCCCGGATGGAGCGGAGCGAAATCCGGGGCGGTCTCGACAATTGCGCCAGCCTGTCCCGGATTGCGCTTCGCTACAAGCGGCGCTATCGCCACCTTCGGTGCAGCCACAGCCATTGATCCGGGTATTCGCGGATCCAGCCCTCGACCACCGAGGTCACCGCCTGCATCGTGCCCTGAATGTCGATTTGCCCCGCGGCATCGCGCACCGGTTTGACCTCCTCGGACAGTTCGGCGCGAAAGCGATGGCCGGGCAGGCGGATGACGCGCACGCCGTGAACAGGGCATTCGATCTGACGCAACAGCCGCGCCAGCATCGGATTGGCCCTGGTCTTGCGGCCGAAGAAGGTGACCTCGACGCCATTGGTCAGGTATTGATCGACCAGCATGACGGCGTGCTGGTTGTTTTTCAGGGCCTCGGCGAGCTTGAGCGGCGCGTCGCGGCCGGCCGGAATCAGCGTCCCCATATTGACCGCGCGTATCCGCTCAATGGCGCGGTCAGCCGATTCGCTGTTCGGGCGCCGGTACAGGATGGCGCAATCAAGTCCGTGCGCGACCGCGCCCAACGCCGGCAGTTCCCAACTGCCGAGATGGCTGGTGAAGATCAATGCAGGCTTGCCGTCATCCCTGAGCTGATCGAACAGCTGCTTTGTCCGCGCCCCGAATTCGACGCGGCTGTCCTTTTCGGGATGATCGACGTCGTAGTCCCAGATGTGATCGAGGTGAGCGAACTCGGCGCCGAAGCGGCCGAGATTGTCCCAGACGCCGGCCAGAATGGTTTCGATCTCTTCTTGAGATTTTTCGGGGAAGGCGGCCGTGAGATTCTCGCGGCCGACCCGGTCCTCGCGCAGCCGGCGGCCGATGAAGCGCGTGACGCGGCCGAACAGATTAGCGGTCTTGACCGGATCGAAATAGCGGGTGGTGCGCAACATCCCGATCGTCGCCGCGCCGACCGCCGCCTCGCCGAGCGGCTTGGCGGCCTCGCGAAGGCGGGCTTTGGCGCGAGCGAGCTGCTTGTGCATCAGGAACCAACGACGGTGTTGCCGAACACGTGAGCGGGATAACTCTTCTTCGAAGCGTCATCCCGCTCTATCTTTTGATTGAGCATGATCTTTTCGGAAAACCGGTGTCCACTTTTCCGGATCACGCTCGTTGACGAATCGTCAGACCGGTTCGCGCGTCAGGATCAGCGAGGCGTTCTGGCCGCCGAAGCCGAACGAGTTCGACATCACGGCGGTGACGCGGGCGTCGCGGGCCTGGTTGGGCACCACGTCGAACGGGATCGCCGGGTCCGGGACGTCGTAATTGATGGTCGGCGGAATCCGCTGATGCTCCAGCGTCAGCAGCGAGAAGATCGCTTCCACCGCGCCCGCCGCGGAGATGGTATGGCCGACCATCGACTTGTTGGACGATACCGGAATTTGCGTGGCGCGGTCGCCGAACACGGTGGAGATCGCCAGATACTCCATCTTGTCGTTTTCCGGCGTCGCTGTCCCGTGGGCATTGATGTAGTCGATCTGCTCGGATGCCATGCCGGCATCGGTCAGGGTCTTGCGCACGCAGCCGATGATCGGCTTGCCGTCCGGGCTGGAACGGGTGCGGTGAAACGAGTCGGTCAGCTCGCCGCAGCCGGCGACCACGCCCAGGATCGTCGCGCCGCGGGCGACCGCGGCATCGTAGCTCTCCAGCACCAGGGCGCCGGCGCCTTCCGCCATGACGAAACCGTCGCGGTTCTTGGAAAATGGTTTGGACGCGGTTTGCGGCGGATCGTTCTGGGTCGACAGCGCCGACAGCAGCGAAAACCGCACCAGCGCTTCCGGATTGACCGAGCCGTCGGTGGCAACGCACAGCGCGGCGTCGGTCTCGCCGCGGCGGATCGCCTCGACGCCAAGCTGGATCGCGGTTGCGCCGGATGCGCAGGCCGTGGATAGCGAAATCGGCGATCCCTTGGTGCCCCAGGTCTCGGCCAAATGATCGGCCACGGAACCGAACTGGAAACGATGGTGATATTCGGAAAACCGCCCGCCGCCGCTGGCGCGCAGGATGGCGTCGTAGTTGAAATCCTTTTCCTCGATCGCCCGCCCGAGCTCCAGCCGCTGCGGCCACTCGACCTCGACGGGGGCCACCGCCAGGAACAGCGGTCCGGGGAAATCGCCTTTGCTTCCGATCGAAGCCTGCGCGATGGCCTCCTCGGCCGCGACATCGGCGAGCCGCTCGGTGAGGCCGGTCGACGAGAACGGCTCGACGGCAATGAAATCGACGGTGCCGGCCACCGTGGTCTTCAAGCCGTCGATCGGGAAACGCGTGATGGTGCGGATGCCGGATTCGCCCGCGGTGAGCTTCTTCCAGTTGTCGGCCTTGCCGGCGCCGAGCGAGGTCACGACGCCCATGCCGGTGACGACGACGATCGGCCTGCCGGATTTATCGCGTGGTGCTGTCATGTTTTCCCCGTCGCTCGAGTCCCATCAGACTCACTTGATCGCTTCCACCAGGGCCATGCCTTCGCCCCGCCAATGGCCGGCCCCGATCACCACAATCTGGGTCGGAGTTTGCGACATTTCAACCTCGAATCCGCTCGGATCGTTCGGCGGAAACAGCGCGCCGCGCGAGAGCGAAAGTGCCGCCAGCGCAAGTCCCAGCGGAAATTGCGTTTCCATGGTGTGGCCGAACATGGTGCCGGTGGCCCGCACCGGAAAATCCCGATGTTTACCCAGGAACGCGCGTTCCTCCGAGGTGACCGGTTCGACGCCGGTCGCCCCGGTAATGATGGCGCCATGGCCCTCGAGCTTGCCGAGCTTCGACCACAGTCCTTCGAGCGTCGCCGTCACTTCGCCGGGACGCTTGCGCCTCGCGAGGTCGCCGACCACGTTGGTCAGCCGCGCATAGGGTTTTGCCCCGCGCGCTTCCGCATGCGCCCGGGATTCGACGACGAGAAACACGCCGGCGGAGCCGAGCGCAAAGCCTGAGTGCTGGCTGCGCGCCCATACCGGCTCGAACCTGTCCCTGAGATTGAAGCCGCCGAATTCATAGAGCACCAGCAGGTCCTTGCGTTCGCCGTTCTGCGAACCGCCGATCAGCGCGATGTCGCTCTGGCCGCCGGCAATCCGCGCCAGTGCGATCCGCGCCGCGTCGATGCTGGCGGCTTCCTCGCCCATGAAGGTGCGCGAGGTGCCCGACACGCCGTGCACGATGGCGATGTTGCCGGCCAACAGATTCGAGAGCTGGGCCAGAAACAGCGTCGGCCGCAGATCGTTCATCAGCCGTTCGTTGAGAAAGCCGGGCGCGGAATTGCCCTTGGCCTCCAGATTGAGGATGTTGCAGTCGACCGCCAGATCGCGTTCGCCGCCGCCGGCGGCGACGATCATGTCCATCCGTCCCAGGATTTCCTTGTTGCCCTTGACGCCAGCGGAATCCAGCGCCAGCCCTGCGGCATAGGTGCCGATCCGCTGCCAGGCTTCCATCTGGCGCTGATCGCCCTTTTTCGGGATCTGGCTGTCGAGATTGACGCCCGCCCAGGGGTGCACGATGTAGGGCGCAAACCCCTTTTCATCGACATTGAGGCGGCGCGCGTTGAGCGCGTCCCAGTTCGCATCCAGCCCCTCGCCGAGCGAGGTCGCCATGCCGATGCCGGTGATCCAGACTTCCGTAAGCCCCGGATGCGAGGATGTGGTTTCAGTCATGGGCGATCAGTTCTAGCGGGTAGCCGATCTTGCGGGCCATCGCATCCATGTGGACGCGCAGGGCGGGGTCCGGGAAGGCGATGTGGCGGAAGGTCAGATCGGCACTGCATTTCAACTCCTTGCCGACGCGCGCCTTGGCCGAAGTGACGGCAAAGCCCGAGCCTTCGTGCTCGATCTTCGCATCGATCGTCAGCAGCTCGCCGGGACTGACGAAACCCCGCATCTTGGCTTCCTTGATCATGGCCAGGAACGGCATGCGCTCGAACTTCATCACGCCCAGCAACAGCCAGCCGGCACTCTGCGCCATGGCTTCGGTGAGCAACACCCCGGGCATGATCGGAAAGCCCGGGAAGTGACCCTCGAAAATGGTGCTGTGTTCGGGAACCTGGGCCTCGACCGTGATGGTCTTCTCGCCGATGTTGAGGTCGACGATGCGGTCAATCAGCGTGAAATATTCAAGCTGCATGGCGGGCGCTTAGGCGCCCGCGCCCGTGCCGGCGCCCTTGGCCGCGACCAGTTCGTCGATGCGCGCGGCAAGGTTTTTCAGGACGAAATACTGCTCGGTGGTCGCCTTGCCGTCATTGACTTCCTGGGTCCATTTTTCCAGCGGCAGCTTGATCCCGAACGCCTTGTCGATCGCAAAAGCGATGTCGAGAAAATCCAGGCTGTCGATCCCCAGATCGTCGATCGCGTGGCTGTCCGGCGTGATCGTGTCGCGCGGGATGTCGCAGGTTTCAGCGATAATCGTGGCGATCTGATCGAATGTGGAGGACATACTTAAGCCTTTGATATATTGGAGATAAATTCGGAGATAGCACGGCAGGCGGGCGCAGCGCCCCGCAAATGCCCCATCTGCCGCCCGGATGTCGAGTGCCCGTATATCGGAGCGCCGCCTTTAGTTCAATGGAGGCGGGCAATGTGGGATCGGCCGGATCAGGCGGTGGAACAGGCGGGCTGTGGCCTTCAAAAGGCTAGAAATTCGGCGTCGCAATCCGCGCGCAGTCGCGCCGCCCCATCAGCGCGCAATCCTGGATGCGGCGCATGTCCGAGATGCTCATGGCGAGCCACAGCGCGACCGCGGTCAGCGCCACGGTAAAGGCGAAGGCCGCGACATTGGCCAGCATACGATGACGAAAATCGTCGGGCTCCTCGCGGGCCCGCTCGTAGCGCGACAGGTCGTTCGGCTCTTGCGGGTCTTCGTCCTTGAGCGCCTGGAAGCCGGGGTGTCCCCGCTGGCCCGGTGGATGGGCCGGGTTGCGCGGCCGGAATTGGAGCACGCGGTGCTCGTCATCCCTCACTTCCGAAATGATAGGCCGCTGGGTTTTCACGGCTGCCAGCTCCGGGACATCCTGGATGTTATATTTAGCACGTCCGCCGCGTCTTGCAGAAAATAATGTTCACATGATCGGGATGCGAGAATCTATTCCTCGATAGTCTCATGGAACCGGCTGTAGTCGATCCGGAGCCGGCCATCTTCGGTGCGGTCGAGGATATCGGCGTAGCGGTAGCCAAAACGAATCGCGGGATAATCGTAGGACTTTCGGGCGTGGATGGCTTGCGCCGCAACAACATCGTAGCCGGTTACCACGACCGCTAGTGAGACACCCGATGCCGCGAAATCGTCCGCGGTGAGTCCGTAGAGCGGGCTCTGCTCGTCAAGCAGATGATAGATGGTCCAGCTCAAGGCAAGCGCGGGGTGCTCGCTTCGCAGCAGCGGCAGCTCGTAGAATCTCCTGAAGGACCCGCCCTCCAAACTCGCTTCGTTGCGGAGCAGCCATAGTTTGGCGGTGGCGTTGCCGATGATGTTGTGACGCTCGTTGACGAAGCGGATCATCAGGGTGAGCTTGCCCTCATGGTTCGAGATCACCGGATTGTCGGCGAACAGGATCCGCGCATTCGGCCGCGAGAACCGCGCAAAGATCAATCCGGTCATCAACGACATCGAGAAGATGCCCGTGAACAGTTCGACCGCGGAGACGAAATGTCCGTAATGGGTTTGCGGATGCATGTCGCCGTAGCCGGCGGTCGAAAGCGTCTCGATGCTGAAATAGAGATAATCGATATAGGCGCCGCCAGCCACGTTGGCGATCGGCTGATCGCCGATCCAGTAGAACGCAGCGAAGATCGCGTTGAAGACCACGAACACCAGCACGGCGCCGCCGATGAAGGCCGGCCAGGAGGCGGTCATGCAGCGATGGCTGATGTCGGCCCAGAAGCCGAGGCGCTGGCCTTCGGCGACCACGATCTCGCGGCCGCCAAGCCGGAGGACCCGCGTCTTCGGTGTTCGCTCGCTCGCGCTGTCGGCCATCTGTTTCTATTCTCTACCGGCTGCCAGGGGCATTTATTCCGCCGGGCCATCATGCCATAATCGCCGCGATTTCAGAGGCAATTTTGACGCAAGACGTGGGGGGTCCAGTCATGGCCAATACGCGCGAACCGATCCTGCAGCCCGTACCCATCCTTTCGCTACGCCCGACCCAGATGACGGTCGGAATGCACGAGGTCAAGGAAAAGCGCAAGCGCGTGCGGGAATACTTGAAAGCGCACTCGAAGAAGAAGCAGGGCGTATTTCTCGGCAGGCATATGATCCCGGTCGTGTTGGGAAGGGATAAGCAGCACTACGTGATCGACCATCATCATCTGGCGCGCGCGCTGCACGACGAAGGGGTGGAGAACGCGATCGTCTCCGTCGTCGCCGATCTCACCATGGTCGAGCCCGACGCATTCTGGGGCGTGATGGACAATAAGAGGTGGGTCTATCCGTACGACGCCAAGGGCGAACGCCGGCCATTCAAGGATCTTCCGCCATCGATCGCGGGCCTCAAGGATGACCCGTTCCGCAGCCTCGCCGGCGATTTGCGGCGCGCCGGCGGTTTCGCCAAGGACACGACACCGTTCAGCGAATTCCTGTGGGCGGATTTCCTGCGCCGAAAAATATCGCGCAAGAGCGTGGAAGCCGATTTCAACAAGGCGATCAAGGAAGCGCTGGCGCTCGCGAAAGGCAGGGATGCGATTTATCTGCCGGGCTGGTGCGGACCCGCGTCGGACGATTAGCGCGTTTTCGAGCAAAAGCCTGCCCCGGACACGATCCGGGGTGCTCACCGGTTCGCCTTGAGAAAGCGCGTCAAATCAAGAATCTAGTGCGGCGTGGTATCGCCCGGTGAAGCGGGCGCCGGTGATGCGTGATCCGGGTCGCTCTTGCCGCCGAGCATGCGATGCAGCCAGCGCTCGATCCGGCGGCCCACGATCAGAAGGACGAATGCAATCGCGAGTGCGACCAGGAAAATGCGCCATTGCCCGAGGCCGCAGGCAATGCCGACACAGGCTGCGAGCCAGGTGCAGGCGGCGCTCGTCAGTCCGTGAACATTGGAGCCGTGCGGTGTACGGATAATGACGCCGGCACCGAGAAAGCCGATGCCGGTCAGGATTCCCTGAATGATCCGGCTGGTGGCGGTCGAGATCGTCTCGGGATCGCCGGAAGCGGTGGCCAGCAACACCACCGTCGCAGTCGCCAGTCCCACCACACCCAGGGTTTTCAGACCGACCGGCTTGCCCAGAAGATCGCGATTGAGACCGATCAGGCCGCCTGCGAGCGTCGCAGCGCCCAGCCGCTGCAAAATGTCCGTCCAGTCGAGCAACGCGAAGTCCTCCGCGGTACGGGGACCTCGACGATAGGGCAATGTTGCACCTTCCTCAATTGCAGAATTGAATACCGGTTTCTCGCGGCTATTTCGGCAAACGCCCCATCATGTAGAATTCGTCGTTCGGCCGCATCGCGGTGACGTTGGCCATCCGGTTCGACAGCGCAAAGAACGCTGATATCGCGGCGATGTCCCAGATGTCGTCGTCGGAAAACCCGTGGTGGGCAATCTCGGTGAAATCGGCCTCCGAAATCCTGTGCGCCGCGGTGCTCACCTTCATCGCGAAATCGAGCATCGCACGCTGGCGCTCGGTAATGTCGGCCTTGCGGTAGTTGACCGCGATCTGGTCGGCCAGCAGCGGATTCTTCGCCCGGATGCGCAGGATCGCGCCATGCGCGATCACGCAGTAATGGCATTGGTTGGCGGCCGAGGTCGCGACCACGATCATCTCGCGCTCGGCCTTGGACAGGCCGCTGTCCTTCTCCATCAGCGCGTCATGATAGGCAAAGAATGCGCGGAATTCGTCGGGCCGGTACGCCAGCGTCAGGAACACGTTCGGGACAAAGCCGGATTTCTCCTGCACCGCGAGCAGCCGGGTGCGTATGTCGTCCGGCAGGCTGGCGATGGCGGGGGTGGGAAAACGCTTTGCGATGGGCTGGGTCATGGCAGGTTCCGGCTGACGCCGCGTGATGCGGCCGGGCGGGACCATAATCCATGGCGGCATCAGCGCAAAGCGGACTGAAAAAAGAGCGACGCGAAATGACCTTGGGCTGTCGGCACAAGTCTATCGGCAAGCCCGGACCATCAGCTGTGCGTCGGCCAGTGCCGGTCGCGGAACCAGGCGCGGTAGTCCGACATCTTGGCGCGCTGCGCCTGCGGCGCATGACGCTTGCAGGTCGAGGCCTCGTCGCTGTTTTCGGGCGCGGCCCACCGCAGCTCCACGCAGTCGTTGGGATTGTAGGCCATCTCGAAATCCACGGCCCGATCGACGACGTCCTTGACCGAGAGCGTCCACTGCGAGCCGTCGCTGCGGGTATAGGTTATCTTGCGCGCGGCAAGTTCCGAATTAAGCACGCCTTGCAGTTCGTTCTTCATGTCGGCCACGCTTTTGCCGGCCGGCAGCGCGTAGCGGTCCGAGCGGCGCGCGAAGCGTTCGGGAAAATTGCGCACTACGTCGATCGCGATCAACAGACGGAAATCGCGTGCCGGCGTCGAGTAATCCTCCCAGGCGCCGGTGGTCTCGAAGATCGCAGCGCCGTCCGGCATGGTGGCGTCGCCGGGTGTCTTGGCCTGATATTTTCGTCCGTTCTCCACCGAGGTGACGCGCACCTTGACCTGTTCGCTGAGGCTCGTGATGGCGTCCGTCATCGCGCGCATCGGATCGAGCGGCTCCGGCGACATCACGTCATCCATGCGATCGTAGAAATCCTCCATGGCCATTTGCGACTGCGCAGGCGAGAAATCGCCGTATTGCGGATTCTTGGCGATTTCCGCGTTGGTCAGGCGCCGCAACGGACCGTTCTTTTCGCGCATGATGGGGCGGAAATGCTTGAAGCCGGGGCTGCCGAGCGAGGGATCGTGCACGAACAGGAAATTGCCGCGCCAGAAGCGCTTCCGCGTGATCGATCCGTCGGGCTCCGCGTCGACCGCCAGGAAGACCCCCGGCGTGCCGTTCACTTCCGGCACGCGATGCACCAGCATCAGCACGTGGCCGTAGGGGTCGGCGTACACCGTCCCCGGGCGCAACGCCTCTTGCGTCAGCGATACCGTGTAGAAATCGGCGTTGTCGTCGCCCGCGCGCACCGCGCCGGTATGAACGACATCGCCGACGTCGCGCAAATATTCGCTGAAATTCGTCGGCCGCTTCGGCTTCGGCGGAGGAGGATTCGCAGGCGTGGCTGCGGGCGTCTCGGCCGGCGGCGGCGTCCGCGTAAACAAACTCAGCAGGCTTGGGGTCGGCGTGGGCGAAGGAGCCGCGGCCTCGGCCGGCGCGACCTCCTGTTCGGGCGGCGGAGGCGGCCGCGTCACCTCGGGATGCTCGACGTCGAACCATTGATAGCACTTCGGCGGCTTGCCGGCGAAGCCGCGCGAGCAATTCGAATAGCCGAACGGCAGCCCCATCTTGAAGGCAAAATAGGCGCGCAGGAAGTAGACGAAGTCGGCGCAGTCGGGGCGCTGGGTGGTTTGCGTTTTGTCTTCGTCGCGTCCCAGATAGTTGAACAGGAAATTGCGGGATTGGTCGCGCAGCACCTCGTACCAGACCTTCCAGTTCAGATCCTGGTCGGGTGGCGCGTCGAACAGTTTTTCGATCCATGCCGAGAACAGCGCTTCGTTGGTGCTGTTCCAGCTGTTTCGCACCTGCCAGATGCTGCCCGGCGGGTTGCGCAAGGGCTCCGGCTTGCGGGCGCTGACGGGGATGTCGCGGGTGACCGGGCTGCAATCCGCCGACGCAGGCTCGCGCTCCAGCTTCGCATGCCAGGTGCCGGCGGCGGGAGAGGCGACCTCGGCGAACCAGGAATAAGGCGGGCCTTCGTGCCGGTCGGACGATTTGACCGCGACGCTTCCATTGGGCGCGATCAGCGAGAGTGTGCCCTCGACCGGCTTCTCGGCGACCACCATGACGCGCAGCGGCGCGCCGCTCCAGGGTGCCAGCGGCGACGGCAAGACCGTCACCTCGGCAGGATTCGCGCAGCTTTCGGATGCCGCCGCGGCCGGTGAAGCGGCCGTTGAGAACAGCAGGACGAAGAATCCGCCTGCGATCAGCCCGAAGACAATCGCAGCGGCAGCAAAACGGCGCGCAACAAGCATTTTGATCCTAACCCTGCCAAGCTACCCGGAACCCGCATTCGGCCCCTTCGGCGAGCCCGGTCGCAAGATACCGAATTAGCCGGGACAAGTCAGCGGAATTGAGTCCGATTTTGCGCCCCGCCATTGGTCGCAACGGTTCCTGTTCCCGATAGAATAAGCTGCCGATGGCAGATAAGGTTTGCGGCCGATCTCCGCCGCGGCTCCAAAGCCGATTTCGACCTCGGCATCAGACTTCAATAGCGTTTCGCAACCGCAAGGCGACACCGAAAAGGAGACAGGATTTTCATGTCGTTGCCGGTTTCAAGCGATGAAGCGAAAATTCGCTCAGGCTGGTCGGTCCCTGGAAGGCTGCCAGTAGATCGATTCCATGAAACCTGTCAGTTCAAGCCATCCTCTCACTCCCGCGTCTATCGCGGGGAGGATATTTTGGATTTCGGGCTCGGTGTACCTCTCCCGCTTGCGGGGGAGGTTGACGCGCGCCGAGCGATGCGCAGCATCGTCCGGAGCGCGGCGGGTGGGGGAATTACTCGGGCAGCGCCGATGCCGAGACACCCCCACCCCAAACCCTCCCCCGCGATAGACGCGGGAGAGGGAGCGCAGCATTGCAAGTGTCGATATGATTCGAACTTCGGAAACGCTGTACTAGGCGCCTGCGCATTGGTCGTCTTCGTCTGGTCACTGCTTGTGGGCCCAGTCGCCAACGCGGCCTCGGCGAGACCCGTGGCCGCTGAAAAGGGCATGGTGGTCACCGCACAGCATCTCGCGACCCAAATCGGCGTCGATATTCTCAAACGCGGCGGCAGCGCGATCGATGCGGCGGTCGCGGTCGGATATGCGCTGGCCGTGGTCTATCCGGCCGCCGGCAATCTGGGCGGCGGCGGCTTCATGACCATCCGGTTTGCCGATGGACGAAAGACTTTCCTCGATTTTCGAGAGAAGGCGCCTCGTGCGGCGACCCGGAACATGTACCTCGACAAGGACGGACACGTCATCAAGGGCCTGACGACCAACGGCTGGCTCGCCGTCGGCGTCCCGGGCACGGTGTCGGGTCTGGAATATGCGCGGATGAAATACGGCACCATGAATCGGGCAGCCTTGATCGGGCCGGCGATCCAACTGGCCGAGGATGGATTCATCCTCGATCAAGGCGACGTCGACATGCTCGCTTCGGCGACCGAAGATTTCAAAAAATTTCCGGCGACCGCCGAAATCTTCCTCAACAAGGGATTGCCCTTTGTCGCCGGCCAAAGGCTGGTGCAGCGCGATCTCGCAGGCACGTTGCGTTCGATCAGGACGCAGGGCGTTGACGGCTTTTATCGGGGCAAGACGGGAGCGGCCATCGTCAAGGCGAGCCGGGCCGGCGGCGGAATCATCGCGCAGGAGGATCTTGATCGCTACCAGACCCGGGAGCTTGCGCCGATTGAGTGCGATTATCGCGGCTATCACGTGATCTCGGCGCCGCCGCCGAGTTCAGGCGGCGTTGCCGTCTGCGAGATGCTGAACATTCTGGAAGGCTATCCGCTGCGGGAGCTGGGCTGGGGATCGGCGCAAGTGCTGCATGACGAAATCGAGGCGATGCGTCACGCCTTTGTCGATCGGAACAGTCTTGGCGATCCGGATTTTATCAAAAATCCGGTCCGCGAGCTGATCGACAAGGGTTACGCTGCGAAAATCCGGGATGCCATCAAGCCGGACAAGGCCGGAATCTCCGGGGATCTCGGGCCGGGCATCGCGCCTCACGAAGGCAGCAACACGACGCACTTCTCGATCATCGACAATGCCGGCAATGCGGTTTCGATGACCTACACGCTCAACGACTGGTTCGGGGCCCATGTCGTTGCATCCGGCACCGGTGTGTTGCTGAACGACGAAATGGACGATTTCGTCGCGAATCCGAGTGTCGCCGACGGGCTTGTCCGGGGAGATGCGAACACCATTGCGCCAGGCAAGACGCCGCTGAGTTCGATGACGCCTACGATCCTGACGAAGGACAAAATGCCAGTACTCATTCTTGGCACGCCCGGCGGCGCCCGGATCATCACGACCGTCCTGCAAACCATCCTGAACGTCGTCGATTTCCAGATGGACATTCAGGAAGCCGTCGATGCCCCTCGCATTCATCATCAGTGGCTGCCGGACGTGACGAATGCAGAGCGGTTCGCGCTTTCGCCTGATACCCGAAAAGTGCTGGAGAGCATGGGGTACCGGTTCGGCGATGCGCAGCCGGCCAACCACGTGGCCGCGATCCTTGTCGGCGCACCGCGTCTCGGGGGAACGCCGATCGGCCGAAACCGGTACTACGGCGCCAACGATCCGCGCCGCGGCACCGGACTGGCGCTGGGGTATTCGGAGCACGACCACCCTCCGCGTCGTCCCGGCCTCCGAGCCATAATCACAGGTGGTAGCGATGGCGCGAAAGCCGTCAAACAGCGTGTAGGGCGGGTTGGAGCCGAAGGTGTAACCCGCCTCTTCGTATTCCGCTAACGTCGTTTCCCGGCCTGCGTGTCAAGCCCCTTTCGCAAAAAATATTCTGTTTACCAGAATATTTGGAT
This sequence comes from Bradyrhizobium sp., assembly GCF_035484855.1. Classification (GTDB taxonomy): domain Bacteria; phylum Pseudomonadota; class Alphaproteobacteria; order Rhizobiales; family Xanthobacteraceae; genus Bradyrhizobium. Next base: position 8,180 of record NZ_DATHOP010000104.1, on the reverse strand, counting down.
TATCCGATATTTCACTCGATCCGTCCCATCCCACAGAGCGGCTTGTCGCGATCGTCACGGCCGCGGGGCGGGGGGCGGTGGACGCGAATGCGCCGATAACGAACTGCGCTGACGCGGACTTGGCCGGTCTTACTTCTGACCGACCCCGGTCGCGAATGGTAGCCGTGGCGAGAGGCTGTAGTTCCAACGCGGACAAATGTCATGTGTAGACAATGCGAGTTCTTTCAATTGCCGTTCTGTAACCTTCCGACCCTTTCGGTAAATTCCCTGATCGAGATAAGCTTCAACCTTAAGGCCGGTAGTTGTCGTCGTGCCCCTGATGAACGCGAGCATCACATCGAGATCGCGCAGAGGCTGGCCTGCCCAGTTCATACTGATGTGGCTGAAGAGCCGGTATTCTACCGGGTTCCATTTGGAACACGCAGTAGGGTAATGACTCAAAGTGACCGTTAGTCCGAAGGCGTCACACAACTTATCTTGCAGGTCCGTTTTCCAAGTTCGAAGATTGTATCCGTTCCCGCCACCTCCGTCGGCGAGAATTAGTACCCGGTCGGCATGTGCATATGCCGAACGACCATGAAGCTTCCACCAGCCTACTAAACAGTTGACTGCGAACTCGGCGGTGTTGTGCGATATTCCGACGGTGACGTATCCGACGTTTTGAGCGACATCATAAATTCCAAATGGGACCGCAACGCATTGGGCATAACTCGCAAAGTAGGAGTCGACCTCCAGAGGCTCTCTGCGCCAAGTTTTTCCTTCCCGCCGGTAATTCCCGATTAGCTCTTTCTTTTTTGTGTCAATGCTGATGACCGGAAGATTTTCGTCAAGAAACTGGGCCTTCAGGGCAGCGATATACTTGAATTGCTCGTCACGATCAGGGTGGTGCACTCCTGCCTGCTTCTTCTTGGCAACTTGCAATGAGTACCCCATTTTACGGAGCAGACGCGCGACCGTATGAGTGCAAGCTTGATGGCCCTGGTCTCCGAGGCGCTTGCTGAGCTTTCGCAAGCTGCTGCGCACCCATTTTTGAGGCCCCATCGGATCACCAGCAATCTCTTCGGATAGCATTTTTTCAAGAGCGGGCTCGATCTTCGGATTGTTTACCTCGGTTAGCTTTCTACCCGAACCAACAGATCCTTTAGGAGGTATGAGACTTCCCGCGCAGGCGGCTTCCGTCAGCTTAAGTCGACCGACCCACTTCGTTAGCGTCGGGATCGAGATACCCGTTACACTGGCCAAAATCAGGTATCCTCTAGGACCGATCGCCTCAGCTTCTGCTGCTGCCCACACGGTCCGCTGCTTTCGGTGCAGGTAAGGACTAAGGAACTGCCACTTTCTGAGAACTTCCGATTTTCTTGTCATGACTGCCCCTCTTCCTATCTCATGGGGATGCCTTTTAATGACGATAGGCGCGACCGGCGGCAGTGCAAGTCCCCAAATGACCTCGTGGTGCCGGTCGATGAATGGACAGAGATGTTCGCTGTGGCTGCGGCAGCTCAGGAGCAATTCGACGTATTCCGAAAAGAACGTTTGAAGTTTATGGAGCTTCACCGGCACGAGTACCCGCCTTTTCGACCTGCCGCCGCGAAGTAGAACGCCCTCCAACTTCATCGGCATTGGTACGTAAGACCTCGAATTGAAAGTCCAATTTGAACGATTGCCTCGATGGGTTCGCTTTCACCTTCGCCGGGATGGGCTTCTGCGGGCGCGGTTGCTCATCCAATCCGAACCGTTGTCGGGCGGGGCCATGAGCATATGCAGATTGCGTGATGATGCAATTGTGCCGCTGATTTGCCCGACGTGTCAAAATGTTTTCACGGACGTTCAAAGCCGTCAGCGCTTACCCCCTTACTTTGCATGGGGTTGTTTTCGATATTTTTGATGGCAGCGGGTGCCAGGCTGCAACCGGCCGCCGGCGCGCTCAGCGCAGCGGCTTCTTCAGCAGCGAGAAGCGGTCGGGATCGAGGCCCATCGAGGGCTGCAGCATCGGCGCTTCCACCGAGAGGGTGCGCGCGGCGGGACGCTCGTTGATGGTGGGGTCGTTGGGCACGTCGCGATGCGAGGTGGCGCCGCGCCAGCGCTCCAGCACGGCGCTGACGAAATGCATGTCGTGGCCGGCGGCGACCGAGGGCACCGTGGAGATGGCGGCCTCGCTGCGCGGCAATTGATGCGGCGGCACTTCCTTGAAGCGCAGCCGCGTCGGCAGCGCGACGCCTTCGCCGAAGGCCAGCACCTCGCGGGTGCCGAGCGAGGGCACGAACGACAACAGGTTGGCGGCGGCATCCGACACCGCCGAGCGCAGCAGCGCCTGGTCGCGGTCGTTGGCAAGCCGCATCGCAAACAGCGTGTTGCACTGGGAGATGATGGTGGCGTCGAGTTCGGCGGGACGCTGGGTGACGAGGCCGAGATAGACGCCGTATTTGCGGCCTTCCTTGGCGATGCGCGACACCGCCTTGCGGGTCGGGCCGAAACCGATATTGCGGTCGGCGGAGGCGTAGCGGTGGGCCTCCTCGCAGACGAACAGCAGCGGCGAGACGCCGTCGCTCCACAGTCCGAAGTCGAACGCCATTCGGCACAGCACCGACACCACGCTGTCGACGACTTCGGCGGGGAAGCCTGCGAGCTGCATGATGGTCATCGGCTTGCCGTTGGCGGGCAGGCGGAACAGATAGCTGATGACCTCGGCCATGGTGTCGCCGCCGACATTGGCGTTGTCGAACATGAAGGCGTAGCGCGGATCGTTGCGCACTGTTTCGATGCGCGAAATCAGCTTGTGATAGATGATGCGCGAGGAGCGGTTTTCCAGTTTGCCCATGCGCTCGTCGATCAGCGAGATCAGGTCGACCAGTCGATAGGGCACGGGCGTATCGACGGTGTAGCCGATCGCCTTGGGGTCGATGCGCTTCAATCCGACCCGGTCGGCGTTCTGGTACTGGGTGTAGATACCCTTCGCCATCGGAATCACTTCGGCGAGAATGTCGAGTTCCTCCGGCACGCCCGGCCGGCCGGCGAACAGCACGTCGACGATTTCCTCGAAATTGAACAGCCAGAACGGCAGCTTCAGATTGCGCGGGTTGAGCACCAGCGAGCGGTCGCCGAAGCAGCGGCCGTATTCGTTGTGGACGTCGAGCAGGAAAATCCGCAGGTTCGGCCGCGACCTCAGGATTTCGTTCAGCAGCAGCGACACGCCGGTCGATTTGCCGACGCCGGTCGAGCCGAGCACCGCAAAATGCTTGGAGAGCATTTCCTCGATATCGACATAGGCGATGACGGAAGGGTCCTGCTGCAGGGTGCCGACATTGATTTGATCGGAGCCTGTGGGCGCGTAAACCGTGCGGAGCTCCTGGTTGCTGATGAGCTCGACGGCATCGCCGATGGTCGGATAATTGGTGACGCCACGCTGGAATTTCGGGCGCTCCGGGCCGCCGAGGATTTCGCCGAGCAGGTCGACGCCGGCGCTGGCGATATAATTGTCCGAGGTCGGCAGGTCCTCGCTGGTGACGTCGGTGATCATCGCGACGATGGTGGAATTGGCGCAGCGGATCGAGACGAAGCGGCCGACGGTGGCCCGCACTTCGGAAAGCCCCAACTTGCTCGCCGCCAGCAGTCCGACCCGGGCGAGCGAGCCACGTACCGAAATCACGCGTCCGAAGGATGTCACAGTGGTTGGACCTGGCATGTCATGGATCTGGGTCAGGGCCTCACTATGCCCATGGTGACTGGAGAAACGGTTAAGCCGGGGCGGTCCGCGATCGGTCAAATCCGCGGTATCTGGGTCGCCGGTTGGCTTCGGCGCAGGACCCGGGACCCATCGGCTTGGGTTTCTGCCTGAAAATCGGCGGTTTTTGCGATCGTTCCGCGCGAGGCGGTTCCGGCTGTGCGTTAACGATCGGTTTACCAACAGGTCAAGCAGACGCCGGCCATCCTTGCCGCCGGGCGTCAAGCCGTCCTTGCCGCCATGAGTGCCGTTCGACCTATCCCGGAGGTCTCATCCTCATCATTGAATTTCGATATGTGGCGAGATCGCACCGACTGGCGGCAGGAACCGCCGCTGTTGATAACTCAACGACAAATTTGCCCCAGGTCTTCGACGACATGAGAATATCAGAGCAAGTCCCGAATGTTGTGGTAGTTTTGGCTATTTTCAATATATGAATCGCGATCAAAATCAGCATTCGAACCCATGTAAGCTTGGTGTAAGTCTTTGATGGGTGCGCGCAGGATTAAAGTCCGTGACATCGCAGGACTGATCGGTAAATGAGGTGTTGTCGGTCGAGAAGAGGTCCGCCGCCGGGGGTCGTCAACGTGAAGGTTTTCAAGAACTTGCGGCGGCGTTTTCGGACATTTGCTGCGGTCTCGGCGGCACTCGGCCGAGAGGGGCGCGAGACTCCCGACGGCTCTGCAAGAAAACGAATTGAGCGCAACCTGCCCAATGCTTTCCCCAAGGGGATTGTCGGCCCCGCCCCGGGGGGGCAAGCGAGGTCGCGTAAATCAATGTATGCCCTCTCCACATGATGATTCCTGCAAATCCAGCTTTGCGAAGGCTGGCCGGCGCCGTCGCGATAGCGGCCGTGGCCGGCCTGGGAATCTTTGCCGCCACGCGGATGTTCGTCCAGCGCGCCACGCCCTCCGAGGCGTCGAGTCAATCGAAGGCTAGTCTTCCGCGCTATGTGCCGACCGCGGCAGAGTGGGCGAGCCTTACGGTCGAGCCGGTGACGGAACGGGTTTTCCGCGCCGAGCACGTGACCGAAGGCAAGATCGCCGTCAACGAAGAGAGCTCGACGCCGATCTTCTCGCCTTACGCGGGTCGCGTGACCAAGCTTCTGGTGAAGCCGAGCGACACCGTCGAAAAGGGGCAGGCGCTGTTCATTGTCGAGGCCACCGACACCGTGCAGGGATTGAACGATTTCGTCGCCGCGCTGAGTGCGCTGAACAGCGCGCGCTCCAAGCTCAATCTGGCGCAGATCGTCGAGCACCGGGCCAACGATCTCTACGAGGGCAAGGCGGTGCCGCTGAAGGACTGGCAGCAGTCGCAGTCCGATCTGGTCCAGGCCCAGAACGACATGCGTTCGGCCGAGACCGCGCTCGAGGCCGCACGCAACCGGCTGCGAATTCTCGGCCGCTCGGAAGAGCAGATCGCGACATTCGAGCGAACCAGGCAGATCAGTGCCGATACCCCGATCCATTCGCCGATTGCCGGCACCGTCGTCCAGCGCAAGGTCGGGCCCGGTCAATTCATCAACAGCGGCGCCAGCGATCCGGTCTTCGTGATCGGCGATCTCTCGACGGTGTGGCTATTGGCGTTCGTTCGGGAAACCGAAGCGACCGGGGTGGCGGTCGGCCAGGAAATGGCGTTTTCGCTGCTCGCCATGCCCGACAGGCAGTTCAAGGCGCGGATCGACTACGTCGCCGCGGCGATTGATCCGACCACCCGCCGGCTGCTGGTGCGCGCCACGATCGACAACAAGGACGGAATGCTCAAGCCGGAAATGTTTGCGAATGTGACGATCTACTCCGGTGGCGACAGTCCGGGGGTGGGCGTGCCGAAACAGGCGCTGATCTACGAAGGCGATCATGTCCGCCTCTGGGTGGCCCATGACGACAAGTCGATCGAACTTCGCGAAATCCAGACCGGGTTGAGCAATGACGACCTCGTGGAAGTCAAGACCAACCTGAATCCCGGAGAGAAAGTCGTTACCAAGGGCAGCCTTTTCATCGACCGGGCGGCCACCGGCAGCTAACCCGCATCGAAGTGTCTCTCACGAAAACCGGATCGAATGGATCGTCTCGTCGCCTTTGCAGTCAGCCGCCGGTTCCTGATGGTCGGGCTGTTTGCGGCCGTGCTGATCGGAGGCCTGGTCGCGTTCCAGCAATTGAACATCGAGGCGTATCCCGATCCGACGCCGCCGATGGTCGATGTCGTCACGCAGAGCCCGGGACTGTCGGCTGAGGAGATCGAGCGCTACATCACGATTCCGCTGGAGACGCAGATCGCCGGCGTCAAGAATCTGAAGGTGATCCGCACGATTTCGCTGTACGGCCTGTCCGACGTCAAGCTGCAGTTTTCCTTCGACTACACCTATGACCAGGCGCTGCAGCAGGTGCTGAACCGGCTGTCGCAGCTGGCGCCGCTGTTGAACAACGCCCAGCCGCAGATTTCCCCGTTGAGCCCGATCGGCGAAATCTACCGCTATCGCCTGGTCGGGCCACCGAATTATTCGGTGATGGATCTCAAGACGTTGCAGGACTGGGTTCTGCAGCGCCGGTTCAAGATGGTGCCGGGCGTCATCGATGTCACCGGCTGGGGCGGCAAGACCAAGACCTATGAGCTTCAGGTCGATTTCAACAAGCTGGTGGCGAACGGACTGACGCTCGCCCAGCTGTTGCAGGCGCTGAACAATTCCAACATCAATGTCGGCGGCAATACCGTCAATATCGGTTCGCAAGCTGCGGTGGTGCGCGGCGTCGGTCTGATCCGTTCGATCGACAGCCTTGCCAACACCATGATCACCTCCAGCAACGGAACGGCGGTATTCGTCAAGGACGTGGCGAAGGTCGAGGTCAGCGAGCAGCCGAGGCTCGGCATCGCGGGGCAGGACCAGGACGACGATATCGTGCAGGGCATCGTGCTGATGCGGCGCGGCGAACAGAGTTCGCCGACCATCGCCCGCGTCGAGGATCTGGTCGCAAGCATCAACGGTTCCACCATCCTTCCCCCCGGGGTGCGGATCGAGCGCATCTACGACCGCAAGGATCTGATCGAGACCACCACGAGAACCGTGCTCGAGAACATGGTGGTCGGCATCGGGTTGATCGTGTTGCTGCAATGGATATTCCTGGGCGATCTGCGCAGCGCCTTCATCGTGGGTGCGACCATTCCGTTTGCGCTGTTTTTTGCTGTCTGCATCCTGGTGATCCGCGGCGAATCCGCCAACCTGCTGTCCGTCGGTGCGATCGACTTCGGCCTGATCGTCGATGCCACCGTCATCATGGTCGAAGCGATCTTCCGCCGCCTGTCGCATACCGAGCAGCTTTCCGAGAGCGAGCAGGCCGCGATCTCCTCGCACACCATCATGGACATGAAGCATCATGCCATTCTCACCGCCGCGGCCGACGTATCGCGGTCGATCTTCTTCGCCGCCGCCATCATCATCGCGGCGTTCATTCCGCTGTTCACGCTCAGCGGCGTCGAAGGCAACATCTTCAGCCCGATGGCCCGGACCTACGCCTATGCGCTGGCCGGCGGCCTGCTCGCGACGTTCACCGTCACGCCGGCGCTGAGCGCGATCATCCTGCCGGTACATGTTCAGGAGACCGAAACCTTCATCATGCGGCTGTTGCATCGCATCTACATGCCGGTGCTGGCAAGATCGCTCGCCAGCCGCCGGATCGTGCTGGCGGCCGCGGCGGCGCTGATCGTGATGACCATCATTGCCGTGCGCCTGCTCGGCCTCGAATTCCTGCCCAAGCTGGAGGAGGGCAACCTCTGGATCCGGGCGACGCTGCCGCCGACGATTTCGCTGCAGGAAGGCAACGGCTATGTCAACGAGATGCGCAAGCTGATCGCGAGCCGGCCGGAAGTGGAGTCGGTGGTTTCGCAGCACGGCCGGCCCGACGACGGCACCGATGCGGCGGGTTTCTTCAACGCGGAATTCTTCGCGCCGCTCAAGCCCGCGAGGGAATGGCCGGATCGCGAGGACAAGGACGAACTGACCGCCAAGCTGCTTGCGCAGTTGCAGGACAAGTTTCCCGGCGTCGAGTTCAACTTCTCGCAATACCTGCAGGACAACGTTTCCGAGGCGGTTTCGGGCGTGAAGGGCGAGAATTCCATCAAGCTGTATGGCAACGACCTGCAGGCGCTCACCGACACCGCCAACAAGATCAAGGCCCAGCTGGCGACGGTGCAGGGAATTACCGACCTTGCGGTTTTCACCTCGCTCGGCCAGCCGACGATCCAGATCGACATCGACCGCGCCAAGGCGGCGCGTTACGGGCTGGCGCCGGGCGATATCAACGCCACCATCAAGGTGGCGATCGGCGGCGACACCGCCGGCGATCTCTACGAGCCCGGCAGCGACCGGCATTTTCCGATCATCGTTCGCCTCGCGCCGGAATATCGCAAGAGCGCCGAAGCAATCCAGAATCTGCGGATCGGTGCGCCCGGGCCGAATGGCACC
>NZ_DATHOP010000103.1:0-11299 GCF_035484855.1 Bradyrhizobium sp. | reverse complement strand
CATCACCTGCATTCCAGCCCCGAAACCTGCCACTGGGGATTCTTCGAAGCGAAACTGAAACCTGTCCTGTCCATCAAAAGCGGCGATGAGGTGACCATCGACACCATCAGCGGCGGCCCTGACGTGGTGCCCGACCGCAAGCGGTTTCATGTCCCGCCCGAGCTCGACGAGGTGCACGCGAAAAACGAGCGCATGGTGCCCGGCCACATCCTGACCGGTCCGGTCGCGGTCGAGGGCGCCATGCCGGGCGACGTGCTCGAAGTCGAGATCCTCGAGGTCGGCCTGCGGCAGGACTGGGGTTACAATCTGATCCGGCCGCTCGCCGGCACCCTGCCCGACGATTTCCACGAAACCCGCCTGATCAACATTCCGCTCGATCGCGAAAAGATGGTCGGGCGGCTGCCTTGGGGGCTCGACCTGCCGCTGAAACCGTTTTTCGGCGTGATGGGCGTGGCGCCGCCGCCGGCCTGGGGCCGCATCACCTCGCTGATCCCGCGCGCCATTGGCGGCAATCTCGACAACAAGGAGCTCGGCGCCGGCGCCAAACTCTATCTGCCGGTGTTCGTGGCGGGCGCGCTGTTCTCCTGCGGCGACGGCCATGGCGTGCAGGGCGACGGCGAGGTCTGCGTCACCGCGATCGAGACCGCGCTGCGCGGCCGCTTCAAGCTGACGCTGCGAGCGGATTTGCGGCTGGATTATCCCCGCGCCGAGACCGCCGATCACTACATGACGATGGCGATGGACCCCGACCTCGATCAATGCGTGGTGCGCGCGTTGCGCGACATGATCGTGCTGCTCGGCGAAAAGCGCAATCTGTCGCGCGAGGACGCCTACACGCTGTGCAGCCTCGCCGCCGATCTGCGGGTGACGCAGACCGTGAACGGCTCCAAGGGCATTCACTGCATGATCGCGAAGTCGGTGGTGCATGGGTGAGGACGGTGCCGTAGCCCGGATGAAGCGCAACGCAATCCGGGGAAGCCGCCCCACGACCGGTCCCCGGGTTTCGCTTCGCTCCACCCGGGCTACGGGTTCTTCGCGGGTGCCTCACCCGACCCGCCAGCCGACCTCTTCGGCAAAACTGCGATAGAACTCGCCGTCATAGGCGCGTTCCGGCGCCTGCCGCACCCGCTGGTCGAGGCGCTCGGCGTCATCGCCGACCAGGATGCGCCAGCGCTCGGCCTTGACGCCGTCGAGGATGACTTTTGCCGCGGCTGAAGCCGTCATCGGCGCCTCGTCGCGAAAGCTGCGGGCGCGATCGGCGGCCATCTTCTGGATATCGTCGTCCGACATCGGCGCGGTATCGACGCCCATGCCTTTGAGGCGCTGGCGGGCGGAGAGGATTTCGTTGGGGCTGAGCGCGTCCGATTCGGTGCCGCTCTGGATCTTGCGCGAATTGGACACGATCGAGGTGCCGATATGGCCGGGCATCACCACCGAGCATTTGATATGCGGCGCATTGAGCCGGAGATCGTTGATCAGCGCCTCGGTAAATCCCTTCACCGCGAATTTGGCGGCGCTGTAGGCGGTGTGCGCCACGCCCATGCCGACCGAAGCCCAGAACCCGTTGACGCTCGAGGTATTGACGATGTGGGCCTCGTCGGCCTTCATCAGCATCGGCAGGAAGGTCCGCACGCCGAGATAGACGCCGCCCCAGCAGATGTTGAAGGTCCGTTCCCACTGCTCCCGCGTATTGGTGAACAGGCTGCCGCCGCCGCCGATGCCGGCATTGTTGAACAGCAAATGGATCTTGTCGGTCGCCTGCTGCTCGGCCAGCTCGTCGCGAAAGCGCTTGAGCTGGTCCTCGATCGAGACGTCGGCGACGTGGGTGGTGACGCGCAAGCCCTGCGGCAATCTTTCGACCTCGCACAGCCGCTTGGTCTCGGCCATCGCGGCAGCCGAGACGTCGCACATCGCGACGTTGCAGCCCTCGGCGACCAGCTGCCGCGCCAGCTCGCGGCCCATGCCCGTGCCGCCTCCGGTGATGACAGCGATCTTGCCGGCAAAATCCTTCATGAGCGCTGCCCCCCGTTTATTGGCTGACCTTTAACTCCGTCTCTAGCTTCGTTCAAACCACGGCGCAAGCCGCGGCAATCGCCACCGGCACTCGCCGGCCGAACGCTGCAAGGAGAATTTCCGCGAACATCCCGCGTGAGTTCAGGAATTACTGCCGCACCACGCTCACCATGGTCGTGCCGCTTTCGATCATGTCGAGTTCGCGCGCCGCCGCGCGGCTGACGTCGATGATTCGGCCGCGGCCATACGGGCCCCGATCGACAATCCGCACCACGACCGTCTTGCCGTTGCGAACATTGGTGACAAGCACCATGGTGCCAAACGGCAAGGTGCGGTGTGCCGCCCACAGTCCCGATGGCGTAGTTACTTCGCCGCTCGCCGTGCGCCCGCCGCCATAGAACGCGGCCATGCCGCTTTCAGCGCGCACCGGACAAATGGCCAGGGCCAGGAAGGCAAACGCCAATGAGAGTTCCCGAGGTGTCATCGGGCATGAACGGCGGCCGATCCCTAAAGTTCCCTTCCGGGACGGATATCGCCGGATCGAATTGCTGCACGCCTATGCGACGTTGCCGATAATCAGCGACGCCATGAGCGAAACCGCTCACCTTGCGCGGATTGTTCACAAACCAGCCGATTGGCGGGGACCTTTTCATCGCGCCCGGCATTTGTTCCCTGCAGCATTTCGCTGTGTGGGAGCGACCGCACGATGTTTGGCCCTTTTTATTCGACCGTGTTTCTGGCATTTGAGTCGGGTAACGTCATCGGCCTTCGCATGATGAAGATGATGTCGGGCGGCCGAGGCTCGCACGACGAAGCGAATTTGATGGTGACGGAGAAGCTGCATGCCATGCTCGAGGCCGGCGCAAGCCTGATGTCCGGCGGCACCGCGAGCAGCGTGGTTGACCGCTACCGGGAACACGTCGCGGCGAACGCGAAGCGGCTGTCGCGCTAGACGCGGGGCCGCATGCGCGGCGAGAGCCGCGCTACTTGACGCGCCGCCCCTTGAAGAACCCGGCATTGGTCGTGTTCTGCCGGATGTTGGCGGTGTCACCCTGCTCGGCGGTATTTACTTCGCCCTTCGTCTTCGAGGTGTCTTTGTTCGCTTCGGCGTTGTCACCCGTGCCCTTGTGACTGCGGTTGGCGGGCGGCACGGGCGGCATTTCATTGTGACGGGACATGTTGATTCCTTTGTTTCCCTGCATGGGAACTGGTGACAACGGCTCTGCCCCCCGCCTCGTTCCGATAAAACAAAAGCACCGGTTCGCACTGCCGCCACGACGTGGCAGTCAGTTTGCCCCATTTTGAGAAGCGTATTTTCTCCGACCTGAATTTCGCCTAGGATCGACCCGCTGACTGGCCCAGACATTTCCCGGGACCGCTCGCATGAAAACCGTGACCGACGATCCGGACTGGGCACCCAAACTGTACGAGGCGCGCGCGCTGGCGATACGGTTGGTCGGAAAGCACGGCCGCTGGCAACAGGGCGCGGAACCCTGCCGCGTCGCCGAGCGCAACCGCCTGCAGGTGACCTATTATCCCCATCGAAGGCCCCGATGGCTCGCCGTCGACGTTGCGGGGGACGCCCACGGCCGCACGACGCGTGTTCTCGACATCGAATGGAACGACGGCGACGCCTGGCGCGTGGCGATCGAAACCTTTTCCCCCGGCCGCTGGGAATCCCGGCTCAAGACATCAGTCTATCCCCGGCCATGGCTGGAACGCTGGCGCGCGATGGCGCTGTTCACGGCGTCGGCGTAGCACTGCGGAACCGCCGGCCGAGCCGGCGGTCGCCTTTATCGATCCCGCGCTTTCAACCGCAGACCTGCATGGAGCGGATGCGCCAGCCGTAGCGCGTCATCACGCGGCGGCGGACAAGGTAGCAACCGTCATCATAGTAGTCATCGTAATAATAGGGATAGTCGTCATAGGCGTAGTAGGGCCCGACGCCAAATCCCACGAACGCACGACGGTGGAAGCCATGGTGAAAGCCGTGGAAGCCGCCACCGACGAAACCTCCGTGGACGGCAGCGCTGCGAAAGCCCATTCCGCCGCCACCGAAGCTATGAACACCGCCGCCACCTCCGCCAAAACCGTGGCCGCCGCCACCTCCTCCGTGGCCACCTCCGCCGCCACCACCACCGCCGCGAGCCAGCGCCATCGTCGGCTGAACCAGTCCGATCGCGGCCATTGCCAAAAGAGCCATCATCAATTTCCGCGCCATGCTTCCCTCCAGTTACATGAAGTCGCCCGTCAAGTATGGGACACTGTTGCCGGAGGTTTATTCGGCGACGAAACAAGCGGCGCGGTCAACTAACGGTGAGGCGGAACGCGCCAGATTCATTCCGGATGAATATTTGTTCAGACAACGCAAATGCGGTTTGCGCGTCGCTTTTTGTTCGTCAAGCCGAAGGCGCTTGAGCTGCCGTGCGCGAGGAGGAAACAAATTGGATCATGGCGGATTATCCGAGCTCGTTGGATCTGAGAAGGAACGACCATGAAGATTATGACATTTGCCCTCGCCGCAGCGCTCGCGTTTTCGAGCACCTGCGCATTCGCGCACTCAAGCCATCGGATGAGAGACCATCACATGATGCATCGCTCGGCAGGCTCGAACAATCCGAACGGCACCGCGGGAGGCCGCACCAGCTTGAGCGGGACCGGCTCCTCGCAGTTTGGCGGCTCGGTGCCGGGGACCACCGGCAAGAACTGAGGGAATTATTGGTCGGAGCGAGAGGATTTGAACCTCCGACCCCTAGTCTCCCAGACTAGTGCGCTAACCGGGCTGCGCCACGCTCCGATGCCGTTCCCTTAGCTTCGATCGGCCTTGCGCGCAAGGCGCGGGATCGGCCAGGCGACGGGCTATGCTGGAACCCCCCGTCCACGGGGACATTGATCGCAGCCAACACCAAACTTCGCTGGGAGAGCCCCTCACCCGCCCTCTCAGAGCGAGCTTCGCTCGTCTCGGCTCAGAGCGAGCTTCGCTCGTCTCGGCCCCGCAAGGGCGGGGCGAGGGAGAAGAAGACGATGGCTAGCCCTTCAGCGCGGTATCCAGCAATTGGCGGCAGGCGATCAGGTCCTGCAGCACGCTTTCCAGCCGCGTGGTGTCGAGCAGCCGCGGCGCGGTGCCGAAGCCGGACAGCGAGCCATTCTCGACCACGCCCGGAATGCCGTCCTCGTCTTCGTCGGTGAGCAGGCGGAAATCGATGCCGTCGGCGGTCTCGTAATCGTCGTCGTCGATGTCGATGCCGGGAGCGGCGTCGTCCCCGTCCTCCAGGATGCTTTGGCCGACCGCCTCCTCGATCGCGCCGAACGAGGCGACCGCGGAGCTGTCAGCCAGCCGCTGCACCGAGGCGATGCCGTGCTCTTTCAGGATGCGCTGCACGCCGCGGATGGTGTAGCCCTCGCCATAGAGCAGGCGGCGGATGCCCTTGAGCAGGTCGACGTCGTCGGGGCGGTAGTAGCGGCGGCCGCCGCTGCGCTTCATCGGCTTGATCTGGGCGAACCGGGTCTCCCAGAACCGCAGCACGTGCTGGGGAATGTCGAGGTCGGCCGCCACCTCGCTGATGGTACGGAACGCATCCGGCGCCTTGTCCAAATGCCCGCTCCTTTTTCGCTCGCTGGTCAAATGATCGCTTCTGCCGGCCCTGGCTTATTTGTTGTCTTGACGCGTTTTCTGCACGCGAACCGGTTTCCACTTCGCTTGAAAACGCTCTATTCGGCCTTGCCTTCGCCGTTGGCCTGGTGGCCGTTGATCCGCTGCTTGAGGATCGCCGACGGCTTGAACACCATCACCCGTCGCGGCGAGATCGGCACTTCGGTTCCGGTCTTCGGGTTGCGGCCGATACGCTGGCCTTTCTTGCGCACCATGAAGGAACCGAACGACGACAGTTTCACCGTCTCGCCCTTCTCCAGGCAGTCGGTGATCTCCTTCAGCACCAGTTCGACGAAGGCAGACGATTCCGTGCGCGACAACCCTACCTTCTGGTAGACGGCTTCGCACAGATCGACGCGTGTCACTGTCTTTCCGCTTGCGGTCATCGCCTGCCCCAACTCCGGCGAACAATTTCTATTTGCGAAATTATGAGGTTAGCTTACGACGGTCAACAGCGCTCATCAATGCAAAAGCATGAAAGAAGTCAGCAAAGTACACAGACTTTTTAAGATGGCGCTTACCAGCGCAACAGGGCCGAACCCCAGGTGAAGCCGCCGCCCATGGCCTCCAGCAGCACCAGATCGCCCTGTTTGATGCGTCCGTCCGCGACCGCAACCGACAACGCCAGCGGAATCGAGGCCGCCGAGGTGTTGCCATGCAGGTCCACCGTCAGCACCACCTTCTGCGGTGCAATATGCAACTTGTGCCCCGTAGCATCGATGATTCGCTTGTTGGCCTGGTGCGGCACGAACCAGTCGATGTCGTCGGCGCTCGTGCCGGTGGCCTCGAACGCGGCCACGATCACATCGGTGATCATGCCGACCGCGTGCTTGAACACCTCGCGGCCTTCCATCCGCAAATAACCGACCGTCTGGGTCGAGGACGGCCCGCCATCGACATAGAGTTTCGATTTGTGCCGGCCGTCGGAACGCAGATGCGTGGTCAATATGCCGCGGTCGGACATCTTGCCGGGCTGTTGCTGCGCATCGAGCACGACGGCGCCGGCGCCGTCGCCGAACAGCACGCAGGTGCCGCGGTCGCTCCAGTCGAGGATCCGCGAAAAGGTCTCCGCCCCGATCACCAGCGCCCGCTTGAAGGCGCCGGTACGCAAATAATTGTCGGCGGTGGCGAGCGCGAACACGAAACCCGAGCAGACCGCCTGCAGGTCGAAGGCCGCGCCATGGTGGATGCCGAGTTCGTTCTGCACGACAACGGCGGTGGCGGGAAAGGTGTTGTCCGGCGTGGAGGTCGCCAGCACGATCAGGTCGATCGACTGCGCGTCGACGCCGGCGTGAGCGAGCGCGGCGCGCGCCGCGTGCACGGCCAGATGCGAGGTGAACTCGCCCTCGGCCGCGATATGGCGCTGCTTGATGCCGGTGCGCTGCACGATCCACTCGTCTGTGGTGTCGATCCGCTGCGCCAGTTCGGCATTGGTCAGGATCTGCCGCGGCAGATAGGAGCCGCAACCCAGCACCACCGAACGTATTGAGCTCACGAGACGGCCTCCTGCGCGGTCGGCACCGATCCAGGCGTGCTGCCGTCGCGATTGAGCATCTGATTGATCTTGTTGAGGAGATCGTTACGGACCATGTCATAGCCAACATCGACGGCATAGGCAAAGCCTTCGGCGTCGGTTCCACCATGGCTCTTGACCACGATGCCGTTCAGACCGAGCACCACGCTGCCATTGGACTTGGAGGGGTCCAGCTTGTCGCGCAACGCCTTGAAGGCATTCTTTGCAAACAGATAGCCGATCCGGGCGCGCCAGCTGCGCGACATGGCGCTGCGCAGGAAGTCGGTGATTTGCCGCGCCGTGCCTTCGGCGGCCTTCAGGGCGATATTGCCGGAAAAGCCTTCGGCGACGATGACGTCGGCTGCCCCCTTGCCGATGCCGTCGCCCTCGACGAAACCGATATATTCGAGCTGGGGCAAGTTCATCGCGCGCAGCAGTTCGGCTGCCTCGCGGATCTCCTCGCGGCCCTTGATTTCCTCGACCCCGATATTGAGCAGACCGATGGTCGGCCGTTCCAGATGGAACAGCACGCTCGCCATGGCGCTGCCCATCACCGCCAGCGCCACCAGATGATGCGCGTCGCCGCCGATGGTGGCGCCGAGATCGAGCACGACCGAATCGCCGCGCGCCGTCGGCCATATCGCCGCCAGCGCCGGCCGGTCGATCCCGGGCAGCATGCGCAGGCAGAACCGCGCCATCGCCGCCAGCGCACCGGTATTGCCGGCGGAGATCGCGACGTCGGCCTCGCCTTTCTTGACCGCCTCGATCGCGAGCCACATCGAGGAGTTCTTGCGGCCGCGGCGCAGCGCCTGGCTCGGCTTGTCGTGCATGGAGACGGCGACATCGGTATGGATGACGCGCGAGACCGTTTTCATCGAAGGGTGTTTGGCCAGTTCAGGTTCGATCAGCGCAGCATCGCCGAACAGCAGGAATTCCGAATCGGGATGCCGGCTCAACGAAATCGCGGCGCCGGGAATGACCACCGATGCGCCGACATCGCCACCCATGGCGTCAAGCGCGATTCGAACCTTTTGAGGCATGAACGTCCCGGAAACCTGATCTTGCGGTCGTGAAGCGCCTTCGGCCGCGGACTTTGAAATCGCCACGGATAGCGGCGATCGGCGGGTGCAGTGATGCGCCCCAGCCGGGCCGGGACAATAGCGTTTCCGCGTCCCGACACAACCTCTTGACCGCCGTCTTTTGGCGTCCAGAGGGTCGCGGCGCGAATTCGGAACATGCCAACATACCCTGACAATTCAGCGTGTTAGGCCAAATTTCGGAACCAAACTCGGATCCGGCTCTGAATCGAATCCGAACGCCGCGCCGGCATCCAGCGCGCCTTGCCGGCGCATCCGCGCCGCATCAGCGCTTGCCGGGCTTCTTCGTCCCGGCCGGTTTGGAATCGAGTTGCAACGCCTTCAGTGCGGCGAACGGATGGGCCTCGGGATCGGCGGCCTCCACCGGCGGCTCGAAAATCGCATCCGGCCGCCGCGGATAGGGATCGATCCCGAGGAACAGCGCATCGGTTGCGAGGCGGCCGAGATCGATGATGCCGTTCTCGATCGGCTCCGGCGGATCGGGAATCGCCTCGTCGCTCTCCAGCGCCTCATCGACGAGATCGGCAAGAACGGGAATTTGATCGGGCGGCGCAAAAATGACATCGACCTCCTCGTCGATGTCGTTCTCGATCGGCTCGAGCGTCACCACGCAGGTCTGTCCGACCCGGGCGCGCACGCGACCTCCGACATGGAAGCGGCCCCTGCCCCTGGGCGTGACGTCGAGCGAAGCGCTGGCAAAGCCAATCTCGCGAAGGCCCGCTAGATCGGCCATGGCCTGGCGCGCCTGCTGACCGGCTTCGATGTCGTGATGCGATCCGGCCTCCGGAATCTGCGCCACCACGACGGGAACGCGCCAGGGATCGGGCTTGTCGGCGGTGGCTTTGGGTCGGCTCATGGTGATGCGCTCGGTTGTGCAGGCAAGGGAAAACGCCACGATGCGCTCTCGATCGTCGCGTCGTCCAGCGCCGCCAATGCAGCGATCGCGGCCTCGACATGGATGGCAAGCCGCCGCGCGTTCTCGTCATGCCCGCCATTGAAGATATTCTTGTTCAGCGCCTGCGCCAGTGGCTCGACACCCTCGCCAAGCGCCAGGTCGTAGGCCGCGCTGCGGCCGTAAAACGCCTCCCCGAAGGCCTGCATGCGTTTGGGGACCGTGAGATCGCCAACCCCCATCTCGCGCAAGTTGCCGTCCATGTCGTCGCAAAAGCGGTCGAACAGCGCCTGGCACGACGCCTGCCCGCCCGGAAGCAGCCTCAGCCGCCGCAATACCATCCACAAATGCAGTACCAACAGGTCAAAACGGCCGTTAACCGTATCCGGCACCGTCAGGTCCCGATAGAACAGGGGTTCTCGCGCTTGCGTCACGATCATGCCATAGATGGCCTCGATGGTGCCGCGCGGGGCTATCCGGGGTTTCCAGAAGTGATTGAACGGCCAAAGCATTGTGGGTTCCGCAAGCGAGCCTTCAAGCGAACCCTAGGGGTTCGCGCATGTTGCAATCCGGCGTGCTGGGCCGTACGTCAACACCTCGCGCGATGCAAGGGGACGGGATCAGTTCCGGAATGAGGCAAATCAGCCAGATACGTCAGCGCCTGTTCGCGCCACGCGGATCGACCGCGCGGGCGCGTGGCGTGCGCGCGGTGGCCGCCATGGCATTGCTGTGCGCGGTGCTCGGCGGCTGCACCGGCGAGCAGTTCCAGAAGGGCTACATCCTGCCCCCCGGCGCGCTCGAGCAGATTCCGATCGGGGCGAGCCAGGATCAGGTGCTGATCGTGATGGGGACGCCGTCCACAGTCGCCACCCTCAACGGCGAGGTGTTTTACTACATCTCCCAGCGCGCCGACCGCCCGGTCGCCTTCATGAACCCGAAGATCATCGACCAGCGCGTGATCGCGATCTATTTCGACAGGAATCGCCAGGTCAAGCGGCTCGCCAATTACGGGCTGCAGGACGGCAAGATCTTCGACTTCATCAGCCGCACCACGCCGACCTCCGGCCAGGAGCTCAGCTATCTGGCGCCGCTGTTCCGGCTGATCAGCTTCAATTAGGGCCAACTGAATATTCGTGTCCCGGACGCGGTGGTGCACATCAGCGGCGCACCAGGTCGCAAGCGCGATGCCGCGCAACACACGTTCTGGTTACTTGTGATCCACTTCACACGTGGATTTTGCGGACGGCGCTACGACCAGCGCGGGGCTGAATCAAGTCATCGGCTCTTTTAAAGGCTCTCACGGCCGCCAAATCATCAGGAGATTAACGTCATGGGTTTCTATGGACCAGAACCGTTCGATACCGCGCAAGCCACTTATGTCTGGACCGGAAAGGGCAAGCCGGGATTCTTTTCCGTCACCGTCGAGGGCCATGCGCCGAATTTCACCTCCGGGATCAAGCTGGTCCGCGACCCGCAGTGGGTCGGCGGCCTCGCCATCCGGGTGATGGGGTGGACGGGACCACTGGGCAAAGGCACCAAGCCTTATAAGGTTCACGGGTCCTTCCCCGGCTCCTTCCTCAAGGAGATCGTGGTGATCGGAAGCAACAAGCACGAGATCGTCCAGGTGAAGGAGATCGCATTCACCACTGACGAGGAGTTTGCGAAAAACGCCGACGCGCTGGCCTGATCGCCTCACGACCTCGCCGCCAGACCTCGGATAGCGCGTCCTTCAAGCAAAAACCTCGCGGCTTGCGCCGCGGGGTTTTGTCTCGAATCGTATCCCGGCTCAGTGTGCGAGAATCGCGAGCAGCAACAGCGCCACGATGTTGGTGATCTTGATCATCGGGTTGACCGCGGGACCGGCCGTATCCTTGTAGGGATCGCCGACGGTATCGCCGGTCACGGCAGCCTTGTGGGCGTCGGAACCCTTGCCGCCGTAATGGCCGTCCTCGATGTATTTCTTGGCGTTGTCCCAGGCGCCGCCGCCCGAGGTCATGGAGATCGCGACAAACAGGCCGGTCACGATCACCCCTAGCAGCATGGCCCCGACGGCGGAGAACGCCGCCGACTTGCCGGCCGCACCGCCGCCCGCAATGCCGTAAATGACAAAATAGACGAAGACCGGCGACAGC
>NZ_DATHOP010000102.1:0-21028 GCF_035484855.1 Bradyrhizobium sp. | reverse complement strand
ACGGCTTTGGGATCAGCGCCTCCGGCAGGCCAGCGATGTTGCGCGCGACATTGGGCGCATCAAGTCCGGCGGCGTTGACGAGCAGGCCGCACGCCAATGTCATCGGCGCATCGCCGCCGGTCTCGATCACGATCTCGCCGTCCTTCGCGGTGGCGCGCAACAGCGGCGTGTGGAATGCGAACGCCGCGCCGGCATCCTCGGCCTCGCCGCGCAACGCCAGCATATAGGCGTGGCTGTCGATGATTCCCGTTGAAGGCGAGAGCAGCGCGGCGTCGCAGTTCAGCGCCGGCTCGAGGTTGCGCGCGGCCTCGCCGGACAGCACCTGCATGTCGTCGACGCCATTGGCTTCGGCATGGGCCTTGATCGATTGCAGCTTCTCGGTCTCTGCCGGTGTCGTCGCGACGATGAGTTTGCCGCAATTGCGATGCGGGATGCCCTGGTCGCGGCAATAGCGATAGAGCGCCTGTTTGCCGGCAACGCACATCTGCGCCATCAGGCTGCCGGCCCGATAGTAGATCCCGGCGTGGATCACCTCGCTGTTGCGGGAGGAGGTAATGGTGCCGATGCCCTCGGCGGCTTCCAGCACGATGACTTCCCGGCCGCTTTGCGCCAGTCGCCGCGCCACGGCAAGACCGATCACGCCGGCCCCGATAACGACACACTCGACCTTGTCCATTTGCAGTTCGAATCCGAAGGTTGCTGGCGATGCCGCGCGCCTCGTTAAATTGGCGCTCGCTTGGGGTCAATCGTGCGCAGATGATCGCTCGGTTGGAGGATGATCTTGCCGACGAACCCGTTGAATTCGTTTCGGAACGCTTTCCGGACCGGTTCGCGTTAGGGAAGCATTAATCATGTCAGGGCAATTGCCGTAATTTAAGTCACATTATTGCGTCGCAGGGGTAGGTATTTACCCGATCAAAACCGGTGAAGCCAGACACTCCGCCCCTGAAATCCGCGGGTGACTGATGGCTGGCAAGAATTGGCAGGCAGGCGGCAAGAATCTGATTCCTGCGCAGGCCGTCGCATGCCTGGTCGTCACCGTTTTGCCGGTTCGATCGGCCTTTGGGCTGTCCGGCAACTTCGCGCCGGCGAGCTATCTCGGCACCGTCGATCCCAACATGGTCTGGGAAGCGCTGATCGGCGGCATCGTCGTGTGCTCCTTTCTCGCCGCCCTCGCACTCTGGATTCACACCGCGTTGCGCAAGGTCAAGCGTTCGCAATTGCGCCGCAATGCGTTCGTCAGTTCCGCCCTCGACCACCTCAGCCATGGCGTCGTCATGACCGATCCGCGGAAGCGGATCGTGTTCTGCAATGACCGTTATCTCGAGATCTACGGCCTGGCCCGTTCGGATATTCCGCGGCACATGACCGGGTCGGAACTGCTGGAGTTGCGGCGCGCGCGCGGCGTGCTCGACGTCAGCACCGAGGATTTCTACAAATATGCCGGGCGGCCGGAGGGCCTGATCACCGAACTACCCAACGGCCGGTCGGTGCTGGTCAGGTATTTCGGACTGCCGAACGGCGGGTCGGTGGCGACGCATGAGGATTACAGCGAGCAACGCAAGCTTTCCAAGCAGCTTGCCTCCACCAAGCAGTTCCTGGAATCGGTGCTCGACAACGTGCCGGTCTGCGTGGCTGCCAAGAGCATCGATGACCGCCGCTATATTTTCGCCAATCGCGCGTTCGAGCGTTTCTCGCGCTTCTCGCGCGACACCATCGTCGGCAAGCGCGCCGACGAGATTTTTCGCCCCGAGACCACGGCGGGCATCGAAGCTGCGGACCAGGCCGCGATCGACGCGCCGGAGGGCCAGTTCCGCAACGAATTCGTGGTCGAGCGCGGCCCGGAGAAGCGCGTCCTCGCCAGCAACCGGGTGATCGCGCGCAACGACAAGAATGAGCCGGAATTCCTGATTGCGCTGTTCGACGACGTCACCGAACGCAAATCGCTGTCCCAGGAGCTCGAAAACACCAAGAAGTTCCTCGAGCTGATCGTCGACAACATTCCGGTCTCGCTGATCGTCGAGCGCGTCAGCGACGGACGCTATCTGCTTGCCAACCGCAGCGCCGAAACCATTCTCAACCGTCGGCGCGAAGACGCCGCCGGGCTGACCGCCGCCGACATCTTCCATCCGCGGGAAGCCAAGCTGATCATCGCGCGCGACGAGGCGGCGATCAAGAAACGCGGGCTCCTCACCGAGGAACACCCGATCAGCACCAAGGACGGATTGCGGCTGTTCCTGACGCGCCGCATGACCGTGCTCGATGAGGCCGGCGAGCCGCAATATCTGATCAAGACCCACGAGGACGTCACCGATCGGCGCCAGACCGAGTCGCGGATGGCGCATATGGCCTATCACGACGGCCTCACCGACCTGCCGAACCGCGCGGCGTTCCTGCAGGCCCTGACGCAGATGATCGAGGCCTGCGAGGGTACCGACGAGGAATTCGCCGTGCTCTCCCTCGACCTCGACGGGCTGAAGGAAATCAACGACGTGTTCGGCCATGCCACCGGCGACAAGCTTCTGATCGAGGTGGCGCGCCGCCTGCAGAATTCCTCGCGCGGCGGCGTGGTGGCGCGGCTCTCGGGCGACGAGTTCGGATTGATCATCGACGGCAAGCAGCCGGTCGCCGGCATGCTGCTGGCCGAGCGGCTCGCCGAGGCGCTGTCGAACGAATTCATCATCGACGGAAAGTCGGTCCGCACCGGCGTCACCACCGGCATCTCGGTGTTCCCGCACAATGGTGCCGACGCCGCCTCGCTGCTCGCCAATGCCGGCGCGGCGCTGTTCCGCGCCAAGGCGAAATCGCGCGGCACCATCAGCATCTATGAGCCCGAGATGGACCAGCAGATCCGCGACCGCCGGGTGCTGCACCAGGATCTTTCGGTCGCGATCAAGAATGGTGAGCTGTCGCTGTATTACCAGCCGCAGGCGATGGCGCGGCAGACGGTTGCCGCGAGCGAAGTGATCGGTTTCGAGGCGCTGGCGCGCTGGCTGCATCCGGTGCGCGGCTTCGTGCCACCCTCCGATTTCATCCCGCTCGCGGAAGAAAGCGGCTTGATCGTCTCGATGGGCGAATGGATCCTGCGCGAAGCCTGCCGCGAGGCCGCCTCCTGGTCGAAGCCGCTGCAGGTCGCGGTCAACCTGTCGCCGGCGCAGTTCATGCACGGCGACGTCGTCAACCTCGTGCATTCGATCCTGCTCGAAACCGGGCTCTCGCCGGGCCGGCTTGAACTGGAGATCACCGAGGGCGTGCTGATCGAGGATTTCGACCGCGGCCTGGCGCTGCTGCGGCGGCTGAAGGCGCTCGGCGTGCGCATTTCGATGGACGATTTCGGCTCGGGCTATTCCTCGCTCTCCTATCTGCAGGCGTTCCCGTTCGACAAGATCAAGATCGACCGCGCTTTCGTCATGAATCTCGGACGCAATCCGCAGTCGGCGGCGATCGTCCGGGCGGTGATCGGGCTTGGCCACGGCCTCGAAATGTCGATCGTGGCCGAGGGCGTGGAAACCCAGGAGCAGCTCGGTTTCCTCGCCGAAGAAGGCTGCGACGCGGTGCAGGGCTATTTCCTCGGCAAGCCGCTGCCGATCGGGCAGTATGCCGCGCTGGTCGGCCGCGGCGACGGCAATATGATGCAGCCCGAGCGCAAGACCGGCTGACGGTTTCCACTTTTCCCGATCATGCTCTAGATGTCTGCCCATGGCGGACTACGATCTTGCGATCATCGGCGGCGGCCTGAACGGCGTCAGCGTAGCGCGCGACGCCGCAGGGCGCGGCCTGCGGGTGATCCTGCTGGAGCAGGGCGACCTCGGTTCCGCGGCCTCCTCGGCCTCGCCGCGGCTGATCCATGGCGACCTCGCGGTGCTGGAGCGCCGGGCGTTCCTGCGGGTGCGTACCGCGCTCGCCGAGCGAGACACCTGGCTGCGCATCGCGCCGCATCTGGTGCGGCCGATGCGCTTTGCGATCCCCGCCCATTCCGACGAGCGTCCGCCATGGCTGTTGCGCTTCGCCCTGTTGCTCTATGACCGGCTGGCCTCCCGCTCGCGGCTCCCGGCGTCGGTGACGGTCGACGTCACCCACCACCCGATCGGCAACGCGCTGAAGCGGCCGTTCGGCACCGCGTTCGAGTATTCCGATTGCGTGGTCGACGATTCGCGGTTGGTGGTCGCCCATGCCGTCGACGCCGCGGAACGCGGCGCCGACATCCGCACCGGGGCGCGCTGCGTGCGCGCCGACCGGCTCGATGTCTGGCGGCTGGCGGTGATCGACCGCGGCCATCGCCGGGTGGTCACGGCGCGCGCGCTCGCCAATGCGTCAGGCGCCTGGACCGCCTCGGTCGCCGAAACAATATTGCGGATGCCGCCGCCCGAGACCTCAACGATCCAGATCGGTCAGATCGTCGTCAGGCGACTGTTCGATATCGACAACGTCTACGTCTTCCAGCACGCCGACCGGCAGCTGATTTTCGCCAGCCCCTATGAGCGCGATTTCACGCTGCTCGGCACCGTTGGGCACGCCTTCAAGGGCGATCCTGCCGCGGTGGCGATGGCGGCCGCCGACGTCGCCTACCTCTGCGACGCCGCCAACCGCTATTTTCGCGAGCGGGTCGAACCCTCGGACGTGATCAGGACGGTCGCCGGCGCCAATATGGTCTGGGACCGATCGGGCAGGGCCCGCGCGTGGGATGGCGCGATGACGTTCGATGCGCGGCGCGGCAAGGCCCCGCTGCTGACGATCTTCGGCGGCGACGTCACCACCGCGCGGTTGCGCGCGGAGCGGGCAGTATCGAATCTCACGCCATTCTATCCGATGTCGCCGCGCTGGAGCGCCAGGACGCCGCTGCCGGGCGGCGACTTTGCGTGGGCCCAATTCGATGACGAAGTCGACCGTGCCCGCGCGCGCTGGCGGTTCCTCGATGAGGCTGAGGCCCAACGCCTGGTCTCGGCCTATGGCACACGTATCGTGGCCGTGCTCGGCGAGGCCAAGAGCCGCGCGGATCTCGGTCCGGCCTTCGGTCCGCACCTGACGGGCGCGGAGGTGCGCTATCTCATGCAGAAGGAATGGGCGCGGTTTCCCGACGACGTCCTCTGGCGGCGGACCAAACTCGGCCTGACCATGGCGCCTGCGGAGCGCGAGGCGCTGACGACGTTCATGGCGACAGCGGCGTCCTGACTTCGCGGATTGCTATCCCACCACCGTAATCACGCCCATCTGCGGATTCACTTCAACCTCGGCCCCATTGGGAATCGCGGCGGTGATGTCTTCGTCGAATCCCGCGAGCATCGAGACATCGCCGAGTGCTGCGCCCTGCGCGAGAATGGGGTTGACGGAATTGAACACCAGCGCCAGCGGCACGATGCCGCGCGATTTCATCTCGTGCAGCATCCAGGCCGTGGCGACGCCGCCCTTGGCCGTGTCCAGCACCAGGATCTTGCCGACATAGGATTGGCCGGCCAGTCTGTGCGAAGGACGGCTGAAGACGCCGTTGATGCGGTCGAGGTCGTAGCGTGCGGAAAACCCGTCATTGGCCACCAGCGCAGGGCCGCGAACGGTCGTTCCCATCGCATGTCGCGCGCGAAAGATTTTGCTGCTCATGGCCGCGCCAATTTTCCGCTTGCGGCCGCGTCCACGCAGGCCTCCATCGATGCCAGCATCGGCCGGTAGCCGTAGCCGCCCAGGATATTGACCAGTTTCGCGCTGTTGGTGGCGAGGCGCTTCCAGCCGCGGGCTTCCGAAATTTCGCGCGCATAGGATTGATAGAAGCACATGCCGGACAGCACGTTGCCGCCGGCCGCCTCGATGCGCGCCGTATAGCCCATGCGATCGGCGTCCGGCTTGACCTGCGGACTGGTCACCGCGAGCATCGGCACCTTGAAGCGCCGGCCGTCACAGAGTTCGGCCAGGTCCGACAGCTCATAGAGGCTGAGCTGCGGCGCCGAGAACACCACGACATCGACCGCATCGTCGGTGTGATAGGATCTCTGCAATTGGTCGGCCTCGGCCCGGGTGATCCGGTGGCATGGCAAATCGGGCGAGGCCACGTCGCTCAACTGGCCGGCTTCGGGCGTCAGCCCCACCAGATGATACAAGGCGATCGAACCGAAGCTCGCCATCGACGCGCCGAAATGCTTGAGCTGATCGGACTTCGGCGCGCCCTCGATGCCTTCGATGACGGGAACGGACCAGTAGTTGCCGGCGATGCGCCCGATCACGCCGCCGAGCGCGCCCCAATCGTTGAGCGAGGTCGGCGTGTACTCGAGCTGAAAGCGCAAGGTGGCTTGCCGCTTTTCCGGCAGGTGAAAGCCGTAGCGCGGCGTTCGTCCGGTCAGGCCCGCCGCCAGCGCCGAGGGACCGCCCTCGAAATTGGACCGCGCGCCGCAGACAGAGTTGGAATAGATCACGACGCCGGTGTCGCCGAACGCGACATGCTCGTTGCGGGTCGGCGCCTGGATGGTCTGATAGTTGATGCAGGTGTTGGTCATGGCGACGCCAAGCGCTTCGAACGCAACGATCGTCCGCCGCTCGAGATCGAGCATCGCCGAGGTCTGGCCCAGCAGGTCGGCCTTGGCGAAATCGGTGCCGCGCGGATCGGTGATAGTGGAAATCCGCACGCGCCGCTGCCCGGCCGTGGTCGCGGCGAGGCCCTCGAGCCAGCGCACGCCGGCTTCGCCGAGGCTTTCGGTATCGGCCATCAAATGGGCCTGCGTCACCGGCACCAGATCCTCGGCGCCGAAGAATTCGCCGACCTTGATCTGGTGCTGCAATGCCTGCTGTGGCACCGGGCCGGCTTGGCCGGCGAGGATATCCTTCTCTTCGTCGTTGAGTTTCATTCGATCAATCGATCCTGATGTCAGCGTCCCGCACCGCTTTACCCCATTTCGCCAGTTCACTCTGCTGAAAGCTCGCGAGGGCCGCACCAGCCAGGGCAGTGGGGATCACGCCCAGCGGCTCGAGCTTGTTCCGGAACGCATCGCTGTGGACGATCCGCTCGATTTCACCGACCAGGGTCACGGTGACGGTTTCGGACATCCCGCGAGGCCCAAACACGCCCCACCATGCGGTGGTTTCAAATCCATCGTAGCCGGACTCGGCGATGGTCGGCACATCGGGCAGCACCAAAGACCGTGCCTTGCTCGAAATCGCCAGCGCCCGCAGCTTGCCCGCCTGCACATTCGACAGCACCGACTGCAGCGGATCGAACATGATCTGGATCTGCCCGCCGATCAGGTCGATGATCGCCGGCGCACTGCCCTTGTAGGGCACGTGCTGGATATCGATGCCGGCCGCCCTCTTGAACATTTCGGCGGTCAAATGCCCCGGCGTGCCGGCGCCCGCGGAGCCGTAATTGAGTTTTCCGGGCGAGCGCCTGGCGAGCGCGACCAGTTCGGCAAGTGTTTTCACGGGCTGCGCGGGGTGCACGACGATCGCGACCGGCGCCAGCACCACCAGGGCAACGGGGGTGAAATCGCGGACGGGGTCGTAAGGCAGATTCCTGTAGAGCGCGGGATTGATGGCTTGCGTCCCCACCGTCCCCATCAGCAACGTCTGGCCGTCGGGCGCCGACCTCGCCACGGCCTCGGTGCCGATCGAGCCGCCCGCGCCGGCGCGATTGTCGATCATGAACGTCGCCTTGAGGGCCTCGCCCAGCATCTGCGCCAGAGGCCGCGCCACGATATCGGTCGGGCCGCCGGCCGGAAACGGAACGATCAGGCGAATTTGCTTGCCGGCCAATGATTGGGCGCCACCGGGCCGCGCCCTGGCCAGCAATCCGGTGGCTGCCGCAGCCGAGGCTATTCGCACGAATTGTCGGCGGCGCATCAATTTCCCGGTCCCAATCCGCCGAAATCGCTCCGGCTTGCCGGCGATGCTAGCGGCTGCCATCCGGCAATGGGAGTCCGAAGATGGTCGCGGCGATTGAATTTGCCATTGCGCATCATCGATTTCCGCCGCTAGCGTGCGGCCACCATTTGGGCTGGCGAGGAAGATGGCCGACGAACCGACGACACCCGAACCGCAGGCGGAAGCGCCGCCGCTGGCCGTGAAGCCCGCGCCGCCGCCTGCGCCCGCGCCGGACATGCCGCTGCTGCGCATCGACGCGGTGGTGAAGAAATTCGGCAGTTTTCGCGCGGTGGACCGCTTGTCGCTCGACATCCGCGCCGGGGAATTCTTCGCGCTGCTCGGTCCGAGCGGCTGCGGCAAGACCACGCTGTTGCGGATGCTCGCCGGATTCGAAACGCCGGACGAGGGCCGCATCCTGCTGGAGGGCAGGGATATCGCGCCGGTGCTGCCGCATCAGCGCCCCGTCAACATGATGTTCCAGAGCTATGCGCTGTTTCCGCATCTTTCCGTGCGCGACAATATCGCCTTCGGGCTCAAGCGCGCCGGGATGGAGCGCGCGCAGATCGATGCCCGCGTCGCCGAGATGGTGGCGCTGGTCAAGCTCGACGGGCTGGAGAGGCGCAAGCCGGACCAGCTCTCCGGCGGCCAGAAGCAGCGCGTCGCGCTGGCGCGCTCGCTGGCGCGCCGGCCGCAGGTGCTGCTGCTCGACGAGCCGCTGGCGGCGCTCGACAAGAAGCTGCGCGAGAGTACGCAGTTCGAGCTGATGGAATTGCAGCGTCGGCTCGGCATGACCTTCGTCATCGTCACCCACGACCAGGAGGAGGCGATGACGGTCGCCGACCGGATCGGGGTGATGGACCAGGGCCGCCTCGAACAGGTGGCGACCCCGCGCGAGCTGTATGAGGCGCCCGCCTCGCGCTGGATCGCCGAGTTCGTCGGCGACATCAACATCTTCGAAGGCCAGCTCGAAAGCCGCGAGGCCGGCCGCATGATGATCGCGACCAGGGACGCCGGCACCATCGCGGTCGCCGAACCGCGCCAGCCAGTCACCAAATCGCTGGTCTGCGTCGCGATCCGCCCCGAGAAAGTGAAGCTGTCGCGCCGCGGGCCGGTGTCGGACGCCAGCAGTGCGCATGCCATCAACCGGCTGGAGGGCATCGTCACCGACGTCAGCTATCTCGGCGGCGTCACCTGCTACAAGGTCAAGCTCGACTCCGGCGCCACCTTGCGCTCCTCGATGGCGAACACGGCGCGGATCGACATCGATGCCTACAGCCCGAGCCAGCGCGTAGTGGCCTGGTTCACGCCCGACGATTGCGTGGTGCTGGAGCAATGAGCAATCGCCGCATCTTCACCCGCCCGGCGCGAACAGCCGCGATCGCGCCCTACGTCTGGATGGTGCTGTTCTTCCTGGTTCCGTTCGGCTTCGTGCTCAAAATCAGCCTGTCGCAGACCGCGATCGCCCAGCCGCCCTATCTGCCGGTGTTCGACGTAACGCAGGGGCTTGCCGCGATCAAGGCGGCGTTCGCCGCGCTGTCGCTGGATAATTTTAAGCTGCTCGTCTCCGATGATCTCTACATCCTTTCCTATCTGCGCAGCCTTGTGGTGGCCGCGGTCTCAACGTCGATCCTGCTTCTGATCGGCTATCCCATCGCCTATGGCATGGCGCGTCTGCCGAAGCGATGGCAGAGCGTGGCGATGATGCTGGTGATCATTCCGTTCTGGACTTCGTTCCTGATCCGCATCTATGCCTGGATCAACATCCTGCAGCATGACGGCCTGCTCAACAAAATCCTGCTCGCGCTGCATCTGGTCTCCGCGCCGGTGGTCTGGCTCTCTACCGATGGCGCGATGTATCTCGGTATCGTCTATTCCTATCTGCCGTTCATGATCCTGCCGCTCTATGCGACGCTCGCCAAGATGGATCCGGCGCTGTTGGAAGCGGCCAGCGACCTCGGCAGTTCGCCGCGCCAGGCGTTCTGGCTCGTGACCTTTCCGCTGTCGCTGCCCGGCGTCGCCGCCGGCGTGCTGTTGTGCTTCATCCCGATAACAGGCGAATTCGTCATCCCTGATTTGTTGGCAGGTTCCGATTCGCTGATGATCGGCCAGACGCTGTGGCTCGAATTCTTCACCAACAAGGACTGGCCGGTGGCCTCCGCCGCGGCCGTCGTCCTGCTGCTGTTGTTGGTGCTGCCGCTGATCCTGTACGACCGCATGCAGCGCCGCCAGCTGGAGCGCGCGTGATGGCGGAGCGCCAAGTGAACCGGCTGTCGCGCTTCAATGTGGCCTCGCTGGCGCTGGGGCTGGCGTTTCTCTATTTGCCGATCGTGATCCTCGTGATCTATTCGTTCAATGCCTCGCGGCTGGTGACGGTGTGGGCCGGCTGGTCGCTGCAATGGTACGGCGAATTCTTCCATGACAGCGCCATGCTGGAAGCCGCCTCGATGAGTTTTCGGGTGGGCGCGACCTCGGCCACTATCGCGACCCTGCTCGGCACGCTGGCGGCGATCGCGCTGTCGCGAGGCGAGCGGTTTAGGGGCCGCACGTTGTTTTCCGGCATGCTCTATGCGCCGCTGGTGATGCCCGAAGTCATCACCGGGCTGTCGTTGCTGCTGCTGTTCGTCGCCCTCAACGCCGAGCGCGGCTTCTGGACCGTCACCATCGCCCACACCACCCTGACCATGTGTTTCGTCGCCGTGGTGGTGCAGTCGCGTCTTGGCGCGCTCGACCGCAGCCTCGAGGAAGCGGCGATGGACCTCGGCTGCGATCCCCTGCGCGCCTTCGTCGCGGTGACCTTGCCCTTGATCGCGCCCGCGATCGCGGCGGGCTGGATGCTGGCGTTCACGCTGTCGCTCGACGATCTCGTGATCGCGAGTTTCACCACCGGCCCCGGCTCGGCGACGCTGCCGATCCGGATTTATTCGGAGGTGCGGCTCGGGGTGAAGCCCGAGATCAACGCGATCTGCACGCTGATCGTCGCATTGATCGCGGTGCTGATCGTGGTGGCTTCGCTGGTGTCGAAGCTGTCGAACGCGAAGGCTGAGAGCGCTGCGCCGCTGTAGCGATTGGCGTATCTCCGCAAACTCCGTCGTCATCCTGAGGTGCGCGCCCTTTCTTGCGCGCCTCGAAGGATGTGCCGACGGCGCTTGTGGCCGCATCCTTCGAGGCTCGCTGAAGAGGCTCGCACCTCAGGATGACGACAGCATTTGTTGTGGCCGATCATCTCGGTCAGAACTTCACCGCGCCCGCCGTCAGCCCGCCGACCATGTAGCGGCGGAAGGCGTAGTAGATCGCGGCGGGGGGCAGGGCGTAGATGAATCCGGTGGTCATCAAGAGTTCCCAGGGTGAATCGTCGGCGGAGAGGAAATTGCCGAGGGCTACCGGAAGCGTGATGTCCTTGTCGTTGGAGAGCAGCAGGAAGGCGTAGAGATATTCGTTCCAGGCCAGCAACACGGCATAGGTGCCGATCGCGACCAGCGAGGGCATCATCAGGGGAATGTAGACCAGGCGAAACAATTGCAGCGTGGTGGCGCCGTCCATGGTGGCGGCCTCGTCGAGTTCGACCGGCAGCTTGTCGGAGGCCTGTTTCAGCACCCAGATCGCGTAGGGCGAAGCGATCGTCACCATCGCCAGAATCAGCGCCCAGTGATTGTTCAAGAGGCCGTAATTGCCCATGGTGCGGTACATCGGCACGGCGAGGAACGCCGCCGGGATGAAGTAGGTGAACAGCGCCAGATTCATCACCCAGCGGCCGCCCGGCACTTTCAGCCGCGAGATCGCGAACGCCGCAGCTGTCGCGATGAACAGCGTCAGCGCGCCGGTCGCGGCTGCGATCACGATCGAATTCCAAAGCTGCAGCCAGAAATCCCGCAGGAAATAATGCTGTTCGTAAAACACGATGTGGAAATTGTGCAGCGTCGGATGGGTGGGCCACAATTTGCCGGAGAACGCGTCCTCCTTCGGCGAAATCGCGAACAGGAACATGTGGTAGATCGGCACCATGGTCCAGATCAGCACGGGGATGCCGATCAGCAGCAGCCACGCCTCGGTGCCGACTTCGCGCAGCGTCGGGAATCGCATGCCGGGCAGCTTCATCGCGACAACCGTTTCATCATGAAATAGACCAGCGGCAGCACCAGCGGCAGCGCGCAGACGATCGAGGCCATCGAGAGGTCGAGCTGGTCGAGCCGGAGATAGCGGATGCCTAGCGTTGCGAGCACATGCGTGAGGTCCGCCGGGCCGCCGCCGGTCAACAGATAGACGCTGTTGAAGTCGCCGAGCGTCCAGATCATCGACAGCAGCGTGCAGGTGAGATAGAGCGCCTGCATCGAGGGCCAGGTGATGAAGCGGAATTTCTGCCACCAGCTGGCGCCGTCGACGTCGGCGGCCTCGAACAGGTCGGCTGATATCGCAAGCCGCCCGGTCATCAGGATCAGGGTCCAGAACGGCAGCGATTTCCAGATATGCACGCCGATCGCCATCGACAGCGCCACGGTGGGATCGTTGAGCCAGTTCGGGCCGTCGTCGCCGGTGAAGCGGAAGATCAGCTGGTTGATCACGCCCCATTCCGGATTGAGCATGAAGCGCACCGACAGGATGGTCGGGATCGAGGGCACCGCCCAGGGCAGGATGAACAGCACCGACAGCCATTTGATCCAGCGCCGCTCCTGGATGAAGAAGCCCGACAGGAACAGCGCGATCACCATCTTGATGTTGATGCCGATGACAAGGAAGATCAGCGTATTGACGGCGGCGCGCGCGAAAATCGGATCGTGGTAGAGCGCGACATAGCTCGCCGGATGCCGCGCCAGCCACAGCCCGTAGCCGACGGGATAGACCACGAAGGCTGCGAACACCAGGACATAGGGCGCGATCATCACGATGCCCCAGACCTGCGGCACCGTCAGCCGCGCCGACAACGGCGCGGTTGGGAGGACGTGGTCGGAGGTGGAGAGCGTGATTGCCATGGTCAGTTGTTCATCCCGCGTGCATTTCCCTTACCTCGCCCCGCTCGCGGGGAGAGGTCGAAATTCGCGACAGCGAATTTCGGGTGAGGGGGACTCTCCGCGAGCCGGCTCGTTGAGAGAGCCCCTCACCCCGACCCTCTCCCCGTGAAGAACGGGGAGAGGGAGTATTCATTCTAACCCGCCACTTCCTTGATGCGCGCGATCAACTCGTCCACGGCCTTGTCGACCGGGACCTTCTCGCTGACCACGCGGTTCATCGCTTTGGCCCAGACGTTCTCGTTGTTCAGGATGGTGAACTTCCAGTTCTTCGTAAAATCGAACGGCTGGGTGCCGCCGGTGAACTGGGCATAGACCGCGCGGCGATGGCGGTCGGCCTGCCAGAACGGGCTCTGCTGGCTCGCCGTCGTCACCGGGAACCAGCGGCCGAGCGCGCCCTCGATATAGGGCCGGAGGTTCTCCTCCTGCATCAGGAATTTCACGAATTCCTTGCCCTCGGCCTTGTTCTTGGCGTTGGCGAAGATCAGCCCGGTCTTGACGTCGGAGCGGTATTTGATGGTCGATCCGTCCGGCGCCTTCGGGAACGAGGCGGTGATGATGTCCTGCTCATAGGCCTGCTTGCCGGCCGCGCGCTGCGCGTCCGTCAGCGCCGGGTTGTTTTCATCGTCGAGCCACTTTGCCGCGATCGAGATCGTGAAGTTGTGGGTCATCACGATGGTCTTGTTGTGGAAGGCGACGTTGTTGTCCGGATCCTTCCAGGTGGTGGAGGAGGGCGGCGTGCAGCCCTTGATGTAGGTGTCGGTGTAATCCTTCAGCGCGTGGATCAGGCCATCGCGCGTCTTGGGATCGTCGACCAGGAGCTTGCCGTTGTCGTCGACCAGCTTGATGTGGTAGGCGTCCATGAAGGTGTAGAACGACTGGAAACTGTCGGTGGATTCCACGCCCATCGGCTGGCCGACGCCATAGATGCGGCTGTTGGTCGCCTTGCGGATCGCCGGCTGCACCTTGTCGCACCAGAACGACCAGTAATCGTTCCACTGGGTCGGGATGTCCTCCTGCTTGAAGCCGGCTTGCGCCAGCATGTCCTTCCAGATCTGGACGTGCATGCTCTGCTGCTTCATCGGGAAGCCGTAATAGGCCCGCTTCTTGGCGACGTCGTTGTAGAGCAGCACGGTGTCCAGCGTGTTCGGCGCGAACGCCGCCTTCATCGGCAGCAGGATGTCGGAGAGGTCCTCGAGCTTGCCCTCGAACGCCCATTTGCCCTGCGCCTGAACATCGTAGCTATCGGAATAGGCGACATCGGGCACGGTGCCGGAATCCATCGCCGCCACCGTCTTCGGGATCATGTCCTGGATGGCGTATTGCGACAGCTCGACCTTGATGCCGGTCTTGGCCTCGAACTTCTTGATGGCCTCGAGCAGCGCGTCGTCCTCGGACTTGTAGAACCCCTTGCCGAACCAGACCGTGATCGTCTTCTGCTGCGCCATCGCGGGCGCGACGAGGCCGAGCCCGATGGCGGCGGCGAGCGCCAGTGCAAGCGTGCGAATTCCCTTTGGTGTCACGTCGTTCTCCCTGATATCTGCCGATCTTTTAACCGGTTGGGTGAAAGCCTAACGCATTGCGGCGGCCTGATCCAGATGGCGGGGGTACATCTTGCGTAGGGGAGCGGCCGTAGCTTGGCACCGGCGGTGCGCTCCCTCTCCCGCGCTTGCGGGGGAGGGCGGGGTGGGGGTGCCTCAGCACAACGAACTCGTCGGGCAAGTAACGCGCAAACAGCAAAATCGTCATTGCGAGCGTAAGCGAAGCAATCCATCTTTCCGCTTGCTGCGCCATGGATTGCTTCGCTGCGCTCGCGATGACGTTGAGATAGAGATCCGCATTCTCGCCGCATGCAATGCGCGAGGTTTGCTCTAAATTCTCCGCCCTTTCCAATCAAAGGGCGTGGGGAATGCCGGGCGCTCAATGCACCCGCAGCCTCGCGTGGGAAAAAATTAGTACCACACGAGTTAGTCACCACGAGTCCACCGGAAAACCCGGCATTCCCGCACGCGATGGTGTTAACGGCTGCTCCGTGATCTCCCCGGTGCTCCGGGCTTGTTGGCCACCGTCGCCTGCGCGCCTAAGCGCAAACTTGACACCAGCGTCGGGGTGCCAGGACCACACGGCTTGGCCGTCCGCCGGCACGCGCGCCCGTCTTGCGCGCCGCCAGCGTCCACCGCATCCCGCCCCGCGTTGTTGACGTTGCGCAACGCCCCTTTGGTGGGACGGGATGGGAGGAATATATGATAATCCGAATATTCGGTAAAGTAGAATATTTTTTCGATAGGGGCTTGACAGCCGGAGGCGGACAGCCCAGCGCGGATAATGGTGATTTGCCCGTCGTCGGGCGTCCAGTTTCCGCTGGCGTTGACCGCATAGCGGCTCTTGTTGCGGCCAACCAGCGCATGAAAGCGGAACCCGGCAAATTCATGTCCCTGGGTCGCGATGCATCATCGAGCGCGCGCAGAATGTTGGAGATTCGCCTCGTATTCTGCACGCTGATTCTGCACGCTGAGTCGGCACATGACCAGGAATAACAATGAAATCAGTATCTTAATCACTATTTGACATTGTCATAATATTTTTTATATTAATCTGACATGGAGATTCACCAAGATGAGTGACGGTCCGCATCGAACCTTGCCCATGCGGCGCCATTGGAAAGACACGGCAGAGCGAGCAGCGAGGCCGGTCCATTCCGAATCGGAGGTTTGCGAAGCGCTGACTTTTGCGTTGAAGCGCGACATTCTAGAAACTCCAATTGAGAAAATGCGGGAGATTCTCGATGGCCGGAAACCTGCGCATACCTGTGCATGATCCAAGACGGTGGAGAGCTCCTGCCGTTTCAACTGCCTTGCATGATGCGCTCGGCTTTCTAACCGGCGATTTCTGGACGATTGCTTTCGTGAAGCGATCCGGTAAAGCGTCGCCACCGGCTCAGGAGCGTCTTGAGCTTGGCGTTCCGACGGAGGCGGTTATTGCTTACAGCGAAGGTATGGACTCGCGTGCGGTCGCCGGAATTGTGGGCGCCTCTCTTGGCGACAAGCTTGTCCGGGTCCGCGTGGGGTCAAACGCCGTGGACCATCCCAGCCACCTCGGCGGAAAGGAGCCGTTCGCGACTGTTCCCTATAAGGTCAAAAGCCGTGGCGAAACGAGCGCTCGGAGCCGCGGTTTCAAATTCACGCTTATCAGCGGTCTTGCTGCGTATTTGGCGGAAGCGGAGAAAATATTGATCCCCGAAAGCGGGCAAGGATCGCTTGGGCCGGCCCTTGTTACGGTCAGTCATGCTTACCCCGACTATCGCAATCACCCGCTGTTTACGAAGCGGATGGAGCGGTTCTTAGAGGCGCTGCTAAGAACGCCGGTGCGATTTGAATTTCCCCGGATTTGGAACACCAAGGGTGAAACGCTGCGGGACTTCGTTGACCTCGGCATCGGTAGCGCCTGGATATCAACGCGGTCCTGCTGGCGTAATAGCCAGTGGGTTTCGCTGGATGGAAAGCGCCGCCAATGCGGCGCCTGCGCGGCTTGCCTGCTGCGGCGCCTTAGTGTGCACGCGGCCGGACTTACCGAAGACCCGAATATCTATATTTGCATGGACATGGATGCCGCGTCCGTTGGCGAGGCCGTCGATCCGCGTTTCACGCATTGCAATGCGGCCTTCGAGCAATACGCGCTTGGTGGCGTCTTGTATCTTGATGACCTTGCGGCCATGGCCGGTGGTGATGAACAAGCGGCAGTCCGCCGTCATGCCGTCCTCCTCGGGCCGGCAATGAACCTCAGCGCCGATAGAGTGGAGAAGAATCTCAGCTTGCTGCTCGCTCGCCACGCGCTCGAATGGAAGAACTACCTCAGGGACCTCGGCCCTAACTCTTTTGTCAGAAAATGGACTCGGACTAATCAATGACTGGGAATGCGGAAAGACTTTCGGATGTTGAAATCGGCGAACGGCTTCGCCTGGCGAGAGAGATTGCAAAACTCACGCAGGAAGAGGCAGGCACGATTATCGACGCAGCAAGAACGACGATCGTTGCGATTGAGCAAGGAAAACGCCGCGTTCGGATCGAAGAATTGCAAAAGCTCGCGGCCGCGTATGGCACGTCCGCTAATACGATACTCAGGCGGGAAGCTGTTCATCTGGATATGGTGCCGAGGTTTCGAAAGCTTCCACAAAGTGAGGATAAAGCGGTAGAAGACGCAACGAGGCTGCTCAACGACCTTGTTCGCGCGGAAATCGAGCTTGAAAATGCTCTTGGTATAACGCGAGTTCGCAACTATCCGCCGGAGCGACCGATCCTTCCTGGGAACGTCAGAGAACAGGCAGAGCAAGATGCGCAAGAATTGCGCGATTGGCTCGGCCTTGGTGCCGGACCCGTCTCCGATATCGTTTCCATTCTTGATATGCAACTCGGCATCCGCATTTACGTGCGACGCCTTGATGCAAAGGTCGCAGGATTGTACGCCTATGACGATACGGCGGGCGCCTGCGTTCTCCTCAATCAAAACCATCCGCTGGAAAGACTTACGTACACTGGCGCGCATGAAGGTGGTCATTTTATATCGACGCGCAAGCAGCCCGAAGTTCTAACCAATGTTGATAAGCCCAAGTCACGGGAAGAACGTTATGCGGACGCATTTGCACGTTGCTTTCTGATGCCTGCTCGGGCGGTCAGGCAACGATTTGCACAGATAACGGCCGGCCAATCACATCTGACGCGGCGACACATTATTCTGCTCGCCCACGCTTTTGGTATCTCCCGTGAGGCCATGGTTCGCAGGCTTGAGGAACTGTCTCTTGCGAGGGAGGGCACGTGGGACTGGTTTACCGCGAATGGCGGGATCACGGATGATCAGGCTCGGCAGGTACTTGGCGAAGTCCCGAACTCTTCGCTAAATCCAGTCCGGGCGCAGGGGTATGTCCCGCCGCGCCTCGCTTTGCTCATGCGTGAGGTGTGGAAACAAGAAATGTACAGTGAAGGTCAGCTCGCTCGGCTCCTTCGATTAAATCGTCATGAAATAAGAGAGATTCTTGACGGCGCGGAAATGGAGGAAAGCGAAGCTAATGAGCTCGTCAAACTTTCCGACTGATCCGCGAGTTACACTGATTGGTGATGCGAGTGTTGTAATAAATTTGGTTGCTACGGGACGTGCCAGCGAAATTATTGGAGCGCTACCCAATCCCTTTGCCATCACTGATAACGCTTACACAGAGATCAAGGACGGTTCAAAAAAAGGGCATGATGATTATGAGCAGCTGGTAAGACTGATTGCCGCCGGTTTGGCGAAGCGTGTAACGCTTGGTGCATCGGCGTTGACCGTCTACGAGTCGCTAATCGACGGATCGGCGGTACTCACTCTCGACGATGGTGAAGCTGCTACGATCGCATACGCCCATGAAACATCCGGTGTAGCTCTCATCGACGAACGGAAGGCGAGGAGTCTCTGCGTCGCTTCCTTTCCTCGATTAATCGTCATTTCAACGGCCGAATTGTTGATGCATTCCGCGGTTTTGGCGTCACTCGGCAAACAGGGGCAGGCAGATGCGATCTTTAGTGCTCTTATGATTGGGCGCATGAGGGTCCCAATTGAGCACATTTCGCAACTAACAAGAATCATTGGAGATGAACGAGCTGCCCAATGCTCCAGCCTACCAAGAGCATGGCGTAAACCGAAAAGTTGAAGCAGGTTGGAGAAGTGTTTCCCCCGGCGCTCTATGGACGGCGTTGGCGATGATGACAGGCAGCTTTACCGGACGCAGAACCTACGCCCGCAGGCCCTATTTCCTCGCCGCCCCACCCGCCGGCGCCGCGGCTCCTGCATCATCCGCCGCCGCCGGCTTCAACCCGCCGCCCGTGAACCGCTCCAGCGCCGACTTCACCTGATCCCTTGTCTTGCGGTCTTTCAGCGCATCGAGCAGCGGCGCCGAGGCCGGCGAGCGGCGGATCAGAATGTCCGGGTCGGGAAAGATCAGCGGGTCGTCCCACGGGCCCTGCACCACGAAGGGCAGTTCGAAGCCGGGCGCGCCGCCGGCGGGCGTGTTCAGGCTGGCGACGCCCCGCAAGTCGTATTCGCGCTGCGGCACCGAGGCGGTGCCGGTCATGGTCAGGTGCGCGGCGGGGCCTTCGAGGCGGACGTCTTCGGCAGTCGCGATGCCGTCGGAAAATTTCACCGCGACCGTCAGCGTGTCGTAGGGCGTCGAGCCTTGCCGGAAATTGCCGCCGCCGGAGAGCGGCCGACGCTCCAGCCGCTTCAACAACTGCTCGGCGTTGAAACCGTTGATGGCGCCGTCATGGCCGATCAGGCTCGCGGTGCCGTCGAGCGAGGACACCAGCCCGAACGGGCTCGAGCCGGAGGCCACCAGCGAGACGTTGAGATTGCCGCGGCCGGTCAGTTTTGTGATGCCGAACAATTCGCTCGTGCAGGTCTGCAGGTCGACGTCGGTGAACTGAAATTGCGCCTTGACGTCGGCCATCGTGTCGGAGCGCGCGATGCCGAACGAACCCCTCGCCTCGCCGCCATACATCTGCGCTTCGCCGACCGAAAGCGCCAGCGCGCCGCCGCGCAGATTGGCGCCGAACGCGGTGCGGCCGAGTTTTGTCGCGCCGACGGTGACGCGCGCGGCGGACAGGCGCATGTCGAGGTCGGTGGACGATAGCGCGTTGAGGTCGAACACCTGCCGGTTCCAGTCATGCGCGCCGCTCGCGAGCAGCCGGAAGGTCTGGATATACGGCGTGAAGTCGAGATTGCCGGCGGCGAGCGTCGCCTGCAGCGTCTGGCGGCCGTTGTTGGACCAGGTCATGACGCCCTCGGCGACATTGCCGTCGAGCTCGACATTGACATTGGTGAGCGCGACCGACGGTCCGACCATGTTGGCGCGCGCCTTCAGCGCGAAGCGGCCAAAACCGCCGGCGCCGGGCGGTGCCTGGCCGGCCCAGTTCAGCGCTGAGCGCAACGAGGGGCTGTCGATGGTGAGCGTGCCCTCCATCATCATGCTGGTGCGGTCGGCGACCGTGCCGTCGAAGGCGAGCTTGAGGGGCGCACTCGACAGTCGCGCTTTCAGGCCGGAGCGGTCGCCCGACAGTGCTGCGACGAAATCGCTCGCCGAGATCGAGCCGTCGACCCGCTCGCCGCGCCAGTCGAACTGGCCGGTGGCGGCAAAGGAACGCGAGATCGAGGGCCAGGCCAGCGACAGGTCGATATTTCCCAATGTTTCCGCGGCGCCGGCCCCAGTGCCCTGGTAGTCGAGCTCGCCATCTTCGATCCTGATCTCGGAGAACGACAGCTGGTTGTCGGCGCCGGGCTTCATGGTGCGGACGATGGTGTCGATGAACGGCGTCCAGTTGCTACCGCCATCGCCGTCGCGCACGATGTGGATATGCGGGCGCAGCATCATGACATCGGCGATCTCGAACCGCTGCAAGAGCAGCGGCAACAGCCTTAAGTTCGCGGTCAGCACGTCGACCGAGAGCGCGGGGTCGGAAGCCGCGCCGCCCTTCAGCCCGACGTCATGAAAGGACACGTAACTGCCGGGGAAAACCGAGACCTCGATGTCGCCATTGATGACGAGATCGAGCCCGGTCACGGCGCGGATCTGCGCTTCCACCGCGCCGCGCAAGCTGTCGCGGTTGATCAGCCAGGAGGTCGCGACCAGGGCGATCAGCACCACGCCAAGCAGCGCCGCAATCGGCGTCCCCAGCCGCTTCATTGCCTGGGCCATCGTCAAGGACATATCCAAGTCTGGTTGGAACCGAACGCGGGCAGCCGTCGCCGGGTCGCTGTGGTTGCGAGGTGCAGGCCGGGTCCCCCACCCACGCCAGCGCCGCGCAACTTGATGGGTTTTCTTGACGCTTTCAAGGCCGATGGGGGGTTTGCTCCGGCGGTCGATCTCCCGCGAGCGGGGAGAGGTGATCCAAGCGCGGTGGTCGATCTCCCTCTCCCCGCCCTTTCGCGGGGAGAGGGTGGGGTGAGGGGCTCTCTCAACGATCTCGACTCGTGGAGAGTCCCCCTCACCCGGATTGCTTCGCAATCCGACCTCTCCCCGCGTGCGGCAGGGCTATCGCATATGGCTGAGAGCAGCCATGAGGAAGGCGTTATCCCATCCGGCGCGTTTGATTTTTCGCCGCAGGGAGGCTCGATCTGGGTGAGTTCGCAGGATGTTGAGGGCGAGCCTGCGCATGGTGGCGAGG